>NZ_JBNRLQ010000007.1:0-241579 GCF_055804875.1 Enterobacter sp. K510
CGAACCTTCGAAGTCTGTGACGGCAGATTTACAGTCTGCTCCCTTTGGCCGCTCGGGAACCCCACCACGGGGTAATGCTCTGTATTGTGGTGCAAGAGAAGGATTACTCGGAGCTAAAGCTCCTCGCCCTTTGGGCCGTTGCCAAAGGCAACGTTCTCTCGCTGGCGCTCGAGTCGAACCTTGAAGTCGATGACGGCAGATTTGCAGTCTGCTCCCTTATGATCGCTCGGGAACCCCACCAGGGGTAATTCAAATTTTGAGAAGAGATGGTGGTGGGGGAAGGATTCGAACCTTCGAAGTCGATGACGGCAGATTTACAGTCTGCTCCCTTTGGCCGCTCGGGAACCCCACCACGGGGTAATACTGGTACTGGCCTGCCTCCGCTGGGGAAGCGGGGCGCATCATATCAAATGACGCGCCGCTGTAAAGCATTCCTTTCGTGAAAATGAATCGTTTGCCTGCTTTTTATGCGTCATGCAGCAATGCTAAGCAATTCATTTCATTACCGCTTACAGAATGATGGTCCGGTTGCCGTAAACAAACACGCGCTGCGCCAGCACCTGATACAGGGCACGGCTCAGCACATTCTTCTCTACGTCACGACCAGCGCGCATCATATCCTCTGCGGTATAGTTGTGATCGACGTGGATCACGTCCTGCATGATGATCGGGCCTTCGTCGAGATTATCATTTACGTAGTGGGCCGTTGCGCCGATAATCTTCACGCCGCGCTCGTAGGCCTGATGATAAGGACGCGCGCCGATAAAGGCGGGCAGGAACGAGTGATGAATATTAATGATCTTATTCGGGAAGCGGGAGACAAAAGTCGGCGTCAGTACGCGCATATATTTCGCCAACACCACGTAATCCGGCTGATGGGCTTCAATGGCGGCCGCCATTAATTCATCGTGCGCTTCACGGGTATGACCTTCATGGCTGACCAGTTCGAAAGGAATATCAAAGCGTTCCACCAGCGAGCGTAAGGTATCGTGGTTACCGATCACCGCGGCAATTTCCACGTCCAGTCCGCCATAATTCGCTTTCATTAACAGATCGCCCAGGCAATGCGCTTCTTTAGTCACCAGGATCACCACGCGGCGGCGGCCTGCCGGCGTCAGTTCACGGATCGATCCTTCCGGCAGCGCGCTGTCGAGATCGGCCAGCAGCGTGGCATCATTAAAAATGCCTTCCAGTTCGGTACGCATAAAAAAGCGTCCGGTGCGATGGTCAACGAACTCGTTATTCTGCACGATGTTCAGTTCGTGCTTGTAACAAATGTTGGTGATGCGCGCGATAAGACCTTTCTGGTCGGGACAAATAGTGCGCAGTACTTTACGTTGTAATGAATGCATTGCCGCGAAAATCCTGTTGAGTTTGCATGAGGGTGAAGCTGGGTTTATTGCCCGCAACACTTTTTGAATTTTTTTCCTGACCCGCAAGGGCAGGGATCGTTACGGCCAAACAGTGGGCGCGTGCCGTCGATATAATACCACTGACCATTTTCCTTCAGGAAACGTGAGCGTTCAATGATAGCGCCGGGTTTACCCTGCTCGCTAAAACGCGCCACAAAGCTGACATAGCCTTCATCTTGGGTTGCACCAGCTTCGTGCGCGTAAACCGTCAGGCCATGCCATTCCGTTTGCGCAAAGCCCTTTTCGATGTCCTGACGAAAGGCGGCAGCATGACACGACGGATGCCAGGTTTTGATCAGATAATCCGCATCTTTTAATACAAATGCGCTATAGCGGGAGCGCATAAGATGTGACGGATCCGGCGCAAGCTGTTCACCAGACACATAACGTGCGCAACATGCGCTATACTCCTGAGCGCTACCGCAGGGACAAGGTTGAGACAAAATCGTAATCCTGGAATAATAATGGCGCAACGGCGCATGGATGCATCTATGTTAACCGAGCGATAGCCTCGATGCTATGGCTGGAAGCCGGGGATGTAAAAAACGTCACGAGCAAAGGTGAGGCTGGACTGGCGACGGGTTCGCCAGTGGTTTAATCAACGATTTAGGGCGTAAAAGGTTTAGTCGCGAGGCATTAAGGTGTAGTTTGTTGGCCCTGACGGCGTCGCAAAGCTGTGCAATCCTCTTCAGGTCTTCCTGCATCGGTTTACACACAACGGCATTCCCGACAACGTATCCGACGTTTTGCTAACCCTATGAGGTTCACTTGTCTCCGCCAGTTGTCTCACGCGGACAAGGAGAGCTTTTGTGTAACGCATCCGGAGCTAAACGGGAACCGCACGGTAAGCTACATCTTTCCGGCGCGGTTTAGCGAAAAATATATTCGATGACTTCAGGAAATTCTGACAGGCGCGAGTTGCAATAGCATGCCACTATTGAACTACTGCAAAGCAGGGGAGAGAACATGACGCAGCCTTTGACTGGAAAACATATTTTGATTGTTGAGGACGAACCCGTTTTCCGTTCACTGTTGGATTCATGGCTCACTTCTTTAGGCGCAACTACTTCACTGGCGATGGATGGCCTCGATGCGCTTGAGACCATGAAGACGGTGAGACCAGATTTAATGATTTGCGATCTTGCCATGCCACGAATGAACGGTCTGAAACTCGTGGAACATTTGCGCAATGAGCGCGACCAGATGCCCATCCTGGTTATATCAGCGACAGAAAATATGTCCGACATTGCCCGTGCCTTACGTCTGGGCGTACAGGATGTATTACTGAAACCGGTAAAAGATCTGAACCGTTTACGTGAAACGGTTTATGCCTGCCTCTATCCCAATATGTTTAATTCACGGGTAGAGGAAGAAGAACGCCTTTTTCAGGACTGGGATGCGCTGGTAAGCGATCCGCAGGCCGCCGCCAAATTGTTGCAGGAGTTACAGCCTCCGGTTCAGCAACATATCTCAAATTGCCGTATTAATTATCGCCAGCTGGTATCTGCCGATCAGCCGGGTCTGGTGCTCGATATTGCAGCACTCTCCGACAAAGACCTCGCATTTTATTGCCTGGATGTCACCCGCGCCGGCGATAACGGTGTGTTAGCCGCATTATTGCTGCGGGCATTGTTTAACGGCTTATTACAGGAACAGCTCTCTCATCAGCGTCAGCGTTTGCCTGAACTGGGAAGTTTGTTAAAGCAGGTTAATCAATTACTGCGCCAGGCAAATTTACCAGGGCAGTTTCCGCTACTGGTTGGCTATTACCACCATGAGCTTAAAAATCTCATTCTGGTGTCGGCCGGTCTTAATGCCACGCTTAATACCGGTGAGCATCAAATTCAGATTAGCAACGGCGTTCCGTTGGGTACGCTGGGAAATACCTATTTAAACCAGGTCAGCCATCGCAGCGAAGCATGGCAGTGTCAGGTTTGGGGCGCAGGCGGTCGGTTACGTTTAATGTTGACTGCCGAATGAGCAAACGCAACGGCAGGGTGATTTAGCTTTACCTGCCGTTCTCTCCGGGTGTTACTATCTGCGCAGTATTATAAGTAATTGTCTTAATTAAGCCTCAATGCGTTCATTTCGGACCCGGCTCACAGCTCCGGGCTGATATACTCTAACGCGTGATTCATTATGTACATGTTCCCAATGTGAACATTCCAGGAGATTTTCAATGGCTGCCCTTAATTCAAAAGTAACGAAAGCAGTTATCCCGGTTGCGGGATTAGGAACCAGGATGTTGCCAGCCACCAAGGCGATCCCGAAAGAGATGTTGCCGCTGGTTGACAAGCCATTAATTCAGTATGTCGTCAATGAATGTATCGCTGCGGGTATTACCGAAATTGTACTGGTAACCCATTCCTCTAAAAACTCTATCGAAAACCACTTCGATACCAGTTTCGAACTTGAAGCCATGCTGGAAAAACGCGTTAAGCGCCAGCTGCTGGATGAAGTCCAGTCTATTTGCCCGCCGCACGTGACTATTATGCAGGTCCGTCAGGGTCTGGCGAAAGGTCTTGGACACGCCGTACTTTGCGCGCATCCGGTTGTCGGCAATGAGCCGGTTGCAGTGATCCTGCCCGACGTGATTCTGGATGAATTTGAATCCGATCTCTCGCAGGATAACCTGGCGGAGATGATCCAGCGTTTCGATGAAACAGGCTGCAGCCAGATCATGGTTGAGCCGGTAGAAGACGTGACCGCTTACGGTGTGGTTGACTGCAAAGGCGCGGAGCTGAAACCGGGCGAGAGCGTGCCGATGGTAGGCGTGGTAGAGAAGCCTAAAGCGGACGTAGCGCCTTCCAATCTGGCTGTTGTAGGACGTTATGTTCTGAGCGCAGAAATCTGGCCACTGCTGGCGAAAACGCCTCCGGGAGCCGGTGATGAAATTCAGCTGACCGACGGCATTGATATGCTGATCGAGAAGGAAACCGTTGAAGCCTACCACATGAAAGGCAAAAGCCATGACTGCGGTAATAAGCTGGGATATATGCAGGCTTTCGTGGAATACGGTATTCGTCACAAAGCACATGGCGAAGAATTTAAAACCTGGCTGGAAGAGTCCATGGGTTTTAAGAAGTAAAGCGCTAATACCCGGGCTTTAACTGAGCCGGAGATAACGCCGCTACCTGCGGAGTGTCTCCGGCTTTTTTATTGCTGATTGTTTCCGCCCCTATATTCATTGTTTGCGCAACCCGCCAGCGCCGTTATTTAGCAGCGGCCATTAAGAAAACAGGGGTATGATGCCTGGTTTTTCACCAGTAAACAGAACGGGGTAATGTGATAACAGGTAACGGGCAGGGGTAATTTGCAGGCAAAAAAATCCCGCCAGCGGCGGGATTTCAGCAAGGGGCAGGTGATTAACCTTTGATAAGGAAATCTTCCAGTTTTTTGCCTTGCTCATCCATAGCTTTCTTAATAACAGCCGGAGTACGACCCTGGCCGGTCCAGGTTTTTTCTTCGCCGTTCTCATCGATGTAGCTATATTTAGCCGGACGTGCAGCACGCTTAGCTTTAGTACCTACTTTAGCGGCAGCCATGCTGTTCAGCAGTTCGTTCGGATCAATACCGTCAGCAATCAGCATTTCACGGTATTGTTGCAGCTTACGCGTACGTTCTTCGATTTCTGCAGCCTGAGCGTTTTCTTCTTCACGACGCTCATTAACAACAACTTCTAATTTTTCCAGCATTTCTTCCAGTGTCTCAAGAGTGCATTCTCTTGCCTGTGCACGAAGAGTACGGATGTTGTTCAGAATTTTAAGTGCTTCGCTCATTGTAGTAATCTCAAACTTATAATGGGGTGGTTTGTTGAGCTAATAATAGAGCGTTAATTTGCGTTGTGCAATAGCTGACAATGTAAGGAATTCAAAATCAGCCGTTATTTATCCTCTTTATTAATTGCGCTATCTTAAATTTTTTACGAGACGCCTCGCAAAAATAGCTTACCCACACGAAGTATCATGCCGCCTCGCCGCGTGCGGGCAGGGTGAATTTACGATTAATCCGCAAGGTGTTAAAGCCGCTGTGGATAAATATCAACCTTTTCTATTAGTCGCTTCGCCACCACGTAAGCGCAAATCATTAATAATTTCTGAACCATAACTAAAAGCGAAGGGGTTTAAAAAAAGCATAAAATGTGACTTATTGTGAATAGCGCTGACGTTTCTTTGGCAGTAACAGCAGCCAAAATGCTCAGGTTGTATATCCCGGATAAAGCGCAGGCGCGGCGACACGCTGTTTGTGCGTCGACGCAGTGATGACCAGATAAAATATGGTACTATCCCGCCCTGAAATATTTTTACTTAGATCGGGGTGTGGCGGCCAATGGCACAGCTTTATTTCTACTATTCAGCAATGAATGCGGGTAAATCCACCGCATTGTTACAGTCTTCCTACAATTACCAGGAAAGGGGAATGCGCGCGGTGGTCTACACGGCGGAAATCGATAACCGTTTCGGCTCCGGCAAAGTCAGCTCGCGTATCGGCCTCTCTTCCCCTGCTAAATTGTTTAATCAGCAGTCTTCACTCTTTGATGAAATAAGCGCTGAGCACGCGCGTAAGCCCGTACATTGCGTGCTGGTGGATGAAAGCCAGTTCTTAACCCGCCAGCAGGTGCATGATTTATCGGAAGTGGTCGATCAGCTTGATATTCCCGTACTCTGTTACGGACTGCGTACCGATTTCCGCGGGGAGTTATTTGTCGGGAGCCAGTATTTACTGGCCTGGTCTGACAAACTGGTGGAATTAAAAACCATCTGCTTCTGTGGCCGTAAAGCCAGTATGGTATTGCGCCTGGATGAGGCGGGGCGTCCGTATAATGAAGGCGAGCAGGTGGTGATAGGCGGCAACGAACGCTATGTTTCCGTGTGCCGTAAGCACTATAAGGATGCGCTTGCTGAGGGCTCGCTGACGGTGATCCAGAAGCGGGTGCGGGGGTAAGGCCTATTTAGCCGTTAAAACGTCTCAGAGCGCCTCTGAGGCCATAAAAAAACCCGCCATCAGGCGGGTTTTTCATTTAAGCGAGGAGTTATGCGGTTTTCTTCGCTTTTTTGTCTGCTTTCACCGCTACAGCCTCTGTTGCTGTAGCTGCGGTGTCACCTTCTTTGTACTCACGTCCATAGTAGGTATCCAGCAGGATCTGTTTCAGCTCGGAGATCAGCGGATAACGCGGGTTAGCGCCAGTACACTGGTCATCGAATGCATCTTCAGACAGCTTGTCTACGTGCGCCAGGAAGTCTGCTTCCTGTACACCGGCTTCGCGGATTGACTTCGGAATGCCCAGTTCAGCTTTGATGCTGTCCAGCCATGCCAGCAGTTTTTCAATCTTCGCAGCGGTGCGGTCGCCCGGTGCGCTCAGGCCCAGGTGATCTGCAATCTCAGCGTAACGACGACGTGCCTGAGGACGGTCATACTGGCTGAACGCCGTCTGCTTGGTCGGGTTGTCGTTCGCGTTGTAGCGAATAACGTTAGAGATCAGCAGGGCGTTCGCCAGACCGTGAGGAATGTGGAACTGCGAGCCCAGTTTGTGCGCCATGGAGTGACACACGCCCAGGAAGGCGTTCGCAAACGCGATACCTGCGATGGTAGCCGCATTGTGTACACGCTCGCGGGCAACCGGGTTTTTGGAACCTTCGTTATAAGACGCCGGCAGGTTTTCTTTCAGCAGTTTCAGCGCCTGCAGAGCCTGACCGTCAGAGAATTCGCTCGCCAGCACGGAAACGTAGGCTTCCAGCGCGTGGGTTACGGCATCCAGACCACCGAAAGCACACAGCGACTTCGGCATATCCATCACCAGGTTGGCGTCAACAATCGCCATATCCGGGGTCAGGGCGTAGTCTGCCAGCGGATATTTCTGGCCGGTGGCATCATCAGTAACAACCGCAAACGGCGTGACTTCAGAACCGGTACCGGAGGTGGTGGTGACCGCAATCATTTTTGCTTTCACGCCCATTTTCGGGAACTTGTAGATACGTTTACGGATGTCCATAAAGCGCAGCGCCAGTTCTTCGAAGTGGGTTTCCGGATGTTCGTACATGACCCACATGATTTTCGCAGCGTCCATCGGGGAACCACCGCCCAACGCGATGATCACGTCTGGTTTAAAGGAGTTCGCCAGTTCAGCGCCTTTACGTACCACAGACAGAGTCGGGTCAGCTTCAACCTCAAAGAACACTTCAGTTTCAACACCTGCGGCCTTCAGCACGGAGGTGATCTGGTCAGCGTAACCGTTGTTAAACAGGAAGCGGTCAGTCACGATCATGGCACGTTTGTGACCATCAGTAATCACTTCGTCCAGCGCGATTGGCAGTGAGCCACGGCGGAAGTAGATAGATTTCGGAAGTTTATGCCACAACATGTTTTCAGCTCGCTTAGCAACGGTTTTCTTGTTGATCAGATGTTTTGGACCAACGTTTTCAGAGATGGAGTTACCACCCCAGGAACCACAACCCAGAGTCAGGGAAGGCGCGAGTTTAAAGTTGTACAGGTCGCCGATACCACCCTGAGAAGCAGGGGTGTTGATCAGAATACGAGCGGTTTTCATTTTATCGCCAAAGAACTTGACGCGTTCCGGCTGGTTATCCTGATCGGTATACAGGCAGGAGGTGTGGCCGATACCGCCCATCTCAACCAGTTTTTCGGCTTTAACCACGGCGTCTTCAAAATCTTTCGCGCGGTACATGGCCAGCGTCGGAGACAGTTTTTCGTGAGCGAACGGCTCGCTGTCGTCGACGATAGACACTTCGCCGATAAGAATTTTGGTATCAGCCGGAACGGTGAAGCCCGCCAGCTCTGCGATTTTGGTTGCAGGCTGACCAACGATAGCGGCATTCAGCGCGCCGTTTTTCAGGATAATATCCTGTACGGCTTTCAGTTCCTGACCCTGCAACATGTAACCACCGTGGCTCGCAAAGCGTGCACGGACGGCGTCATAGGCGGAATCCACAACGATAACGGACTGTTCGGACGCGCAGATTACGCCGTTATCGAAGGTTTTGGACATCAGAATAGAAGCAACAGCACGTTTGATGTCAGCGGTTTCATCAACCACCACAGGCGTGTTACCTGCGCCCACACCAATTGCTGGTTTACCGGAGCTGTAAGCGGCTTTAACCATGCCCGGGCCGCCTGTCGCCAGGATCATATTAATGTCCGGGTGATGCATCAGCGCGTTGGACAGTTCAACGGACGGTTGGTCAATCCAGCCAATCAGGTCTTTAGGTGCGCCGGCAGCAATGGCAGCCTGCAGAACGATGTCGGCGGCTTTGTTGGTGGCGTCTTTGGCGCGCGGGTGTGGCGAGAAGATAATACCGTTACGGGTCTTCAGGCTGATCAGCGATTTGAAGATTGCAGTAGAAGTCGGGTTAGTGGTCGGAACAATACCGCAGATAAGGCCGATAGGTTCGGCGATGGTGATGGTCCCGAACGTGTCGTCTTCAGACAGCACGCCGCAGGTCTTTTCATCTTTATAGGCGTTGTAGATATATTCAGAAGCGAAGTGGTTTTTGATCACTTTATCTTCAACAATGCCCATGCCGGATTCGGCGACCGCCAGTTTAGCCAGCGGGATTCGAGCATCAGCAGCGGCCAGAGCGGCGGCGCGGAAGATCTTGTCGACTTGTTCTTGAGTAAAGTTGGCATATTCACGCTGGGCTTTTTTCACGCGTTCGACGAGTGCGTTAAGTTCAGCGACATTAGTAACGGCCATAATGCTCTCCTGATAATGTTAAACTCTTTTAGTAAATCAGCTGCTAACACGTCAGTATAGTCAAGACCAACAACAGCCTGAGAAAGTGTTTGCTTACAACAACTTAAATTCAAAACTGCGCCCCTGATTTACTAAAAGAGCCTTACCTAAGCATCGAACCCGCTTGACGCTGTTCTCCCTGGCGGCGTAATCAAGGTTACTCACTTCTGAGTAGTGAAATCGTGATCTAAATCAAGTTTTACCCAAGCTGACACCTTTCAGCAGGCTCTTTTTCGTGATGTACAATAATTGTTATGGAATCAGGGGAAGACTCCCTGGAGATTATAATAATTAGTACAATTTTCTAACATCCCGGGATAGTAATGTTTTTAATGATTTTCCTGGTGAACTATGCTGACAAAAAGCGTATCTTCAGCACGGTTTTTACAGGGACTTTTGCCATCAGCCTTGCCACTATGCGGAGCCGACCGTGATTCAGACGTTGTTTGATTTTCCAACCTACTCAAAATTTTTTATTGGCTTATTTGCACTGGTTAACCCCGTGGGGATTATTCCCGTCTTCATCAGTATGACCAGTTACCAGACGGCGGCGGCAAGGAACAAAACCAATCTGACGGCCAACTTGTCTGTTGCCATTATCCTGCTGACCTCACTGTTTCTCGGTAACGGCATTCTGCAACTGTTTGGTATTTCCATCGATTCGTTTCGCATTGCTGGCGGTATTCTGGTGGTAACCATTGCGATGTCGATGATCAGCGGTAAGCTTGGGGAAGATAAACAGAATAAGCAGGAGAAGTCGGAGACGGCGATCCGTGAAAGCATTGGCGTCGTGCCGCTGGCATTGCCGTTGATGGCAGGTCCAGGGGCAATCAGCTCCACTATTGTCTGGGGCACGCGTTATCACAACTGGATGCATCTGCTGTGCTTTTCTGTCGCCATTGCGCTTTTTGCGCTGTGCTGTTGGGGCGTCTTTCGTATAGCGCCCTGGCTGGTGCGCCTGCTGGGGCAAACCGGCATTAACGTCATTACGCGTATTATGGGACTGCTGCTGATGGCGCTGGGGATTGAATTTATTGTTACCGGTATTAAAGCGCTGTTTCCGGGGCTGCTCGCCTGAGGTTATTCATTATCAGTAAAACTTATAACTAAAGTTGAAAATTACATCAAATATAATAAATAGTACTGTTTACTATTAATCCATGAATTTCATTTAGTTACCCGCCACCTCCGTTCGGGGGTGGTCATTATAAACGCAGTCGCCGTGTTATTTTCCTCACATGATACTCTTGGGCTTGCTGTCAGATAATTGAAATGATATTAGTAATTTCATCATCCAGGCAGATGAATGTGCTAATTAGTCGCCAATTGTTACTTTTTTGTGTAAAAAACAATCAATGTCACGACAAAGCAGCAAAGACGAAGTAGCAATGCGGTAAGCGACTGAACTTAAAAAGTTTATTGATGTACACGCAACATCAACTCCCGTCTTTGACCGCCCGCCATCTGCCATAAAAGAGAATTGCTTAACAAATTTGCAAAATGTATTGGCGAGGGATCAGCGCTTTTGGTACTTTCCGGCCTTATATTTTGTGGACGAATAATAAAGATGAGAATCATTTTCATATAACCCTCGTCCGGACAGAACAGACGCATTTCAGAACAGGGGAAATGCGCGAAAATCGACAGAAGGCTGCCATACGAGCTGCCGGTAATAATGAAAGTCGGTGATAGCAAAAAGCAAAAAACGCCTGGCGGTAGCAAAAACTCCTGCACTGCACAGGAACCCTTAACGGGTATGAAACAGGCTGGTGTTCGCACCAGTAATTATAATGATCGGAGTCACAACACAATGTCCATCATCACAAAGAAAAGCCTAATCGCGGCAGGGATCCTGACTGCACTCATCGCCGGCAATGTTGCTATGGCGGCGGATGTGCCAGCGGGCGTTCAGCTGGCAGAGAAACAAGTTTTAGTGCGCAATAATGGCGCGGAACCACAATCCCTTGATCCGAATAAAATCGAAGGCGTTCCTGAGTCAAACGTCAGCCGCGACCTGTTTGAAGGTCTGCTGATCACCTCTCCGGTTGACGGCCACCCAATCCCGGGCGTGGCTGAAAAGTGGGAAAACAAAGATTTTAAAGTGTGGACCTTCCATCTGCGTAAAGACGCGAAATGGTCCAACGGCGAGCCTGTCACGGCACAGGATTTCGTTTACAGCTGGCAGCGTCTGGTGGATCCAAACACCGCCTCGCCATACGCAAGCTACCCGCAGTACGGTCATATTCTTAACGTTGATGCGATCATCGACGGCAAAATGAAGCCGAGCGAGCTGGGCGTCAAAGCCATTGATGACAAAACGCTGGAAGTCACGCTGAGCGAGCCAGTGCCTTATTTCTATAAACTGCTGGTTAACCCGGCTATGTCGCCGGTGAACAAAACCGCGATCGAGAAATTCGGTGAAAAATGGACGCAGCCTGCAAATATCGTCTCCAACGGCGCATTTAAATTGCAGGACTGGGTGGTTAACGAACGTATCGTGATGGTGCGTAACACCAACTACTGGAATAACGCGAAAACCGTTCTCGACCAGATCACTTTCCTGCCAATCTCGTCTGAAGTCACCGACGTGAACCGCTACCGCAGCGGCGAGATTGACATGACTTACAACAACCTGCCGATTGAACTCTTCCAGAAACTGAAAAAAGAGATCCCGCAGGAAGTTCACGTTGATCCGTATCTGTGCACCTACTATTACGAAATCAACAACCAGAAAGCGCCGTTCAACGATGCTCGCGTACGTACCGCGCTGAAACTGGGCCTGGATCGCGATATCATCACCAATAAAGTGAAAGCGCAGGGCGATCTGCCAGCCTTCGGTTATACGCCGCCGTATGCGGATGGTGCGAAACTGACCAAGCCGGAGTGGTTCACCTGGACCCAGGAAAAACGTAACGAAGAAGCGAAAAAACTGCTGGCGGAAGCGGGCTATACCAAAGATAAGCCGCTGTCCTTCAACCTGCTGTATAACACCTCCGATCTGCACAAGAAGCTGGCTATCGCCGCCTCGTCCATCTGGCAGAAAAACCTGGGCGTTAACGTCAAGCTGGTAAACCAGGAGTGGAAAACTTTCCTGGATACCCGTCATCAGGGTAACTACGACGTGGCGCGTGCGGGCTGGTGTGCGGATTACAACGAACCGACTTCCTTCCTGAACACCATGCTGTCCGGCAGCTCAATGAATACCGCGCACTATAAGAGCCCGGCATTCGACAGCATCATGGCTGAATCCGTGAAAGCGGCCGATGAAGCGCAGCGCAGCGCGCTGTATGACAAAGCAGAGCAGCAGCTTGGCAAAGACTCTGCCATCGTTCCGGTGTATTACTACGTAAACGCCCGACTGGTGAAACCATGGGTTGGCGGATATTCCGGTAAAGACCCTATGGATAACGTTTACGCTAAAGATCTCTACGTTATCAAACATTAATGGCAATTCGTGGGGCAGGGCGTCACCGTATTTTTTGACGGTTACGTTTTGCCCCATCGTGTCTTAATTCATCGCACGCAAAGGCACAGGCCAGAAGGTACGGGCAATGTTGAAATTTATTTTACGTCGTTGTCTGGAAGCAATTCCGACACTCTTAATTCTTATCACTATTTCCTTCTTTATGATGCGTCTTGCGCCGGGTAGTCCCTTTACCAGCGAGCGCGCGCTGCCGCCGGAAGTCATGGCGAATATCGAAGCGAAATACCATTTAAACGATCCCATCATGACGCAGTATTTCAGCTATCTGAAACAGCTGGCGCAGGGGGATTTCGGACCGTCTTTCAAATATAAAGACTACTCCGTTAACGATCTGGTGGCGTCGAGCTTCCCGGTCTCTGCGAAATTAGGCGCAGCAGCCTTCCTCCTCGCCGTCATTTTTGGCGTCGCGGCTGGGGTAATCGCGGCACTCAAACAAAATACCAAATGGGATTATACGGTAATGGGCTTTGCCATGACCGGGGTGGTTATTCCGAGCTTCGTGGTAGCCCCGTTGCTGGTATTAATATTCGCGATCACGCTGAAATGGTTACCAGCCGGTGGCTGGAACGGCGGCGCGCCGAAATTCATGATCCTGCCGATGGTGGCGTTATCGCTGGCCTACATCGCCAGTATTGCGCGTATCACCCGCGGATCGATGATTGAAGTGCTGCACTCCAACTTCATCCGTACCGCGCGGGCGAAAGGCTTGCCGATGCGCCGTATTATCCTGCGCCACGCCCTGAAACCAGCGTTACTGCCTGTGCTCTCTTACATGGGGCCAGCGTTCGTCGGCATCATCACCGGCTCAATGGTCATCGAAACCATTTACGGTCTGCCGGGTATCGGCCAGCTGTTTGTTAACGGCGCGCTCAACCGCGACTATTCGCTGGTGCTGAGCCTGACGATCCTTGTCGGAACCCTAACCATTCTGTTTAACGCGATTGTTGACGTGCTCTACGCCGTTATCGATCCGAAAATCCGTTACTAACGCTGGAGTACGCCATGATGTTAAGTAAGAAAAACAGCGAGGCGCTGGAAAACTTCAGTGAGAAGCTTGAAGTCGAAGGGCGCAGCCTGTGGCAGGACGCGCGCCGTCGCTTTATGCATAACCGCGCCGCCGTCACCAGTTTGATTGTGCTGGTGCTGATTGCGCTGTTTGTGGCGCTGGCCCCGGCGCTGTCGCAGTTCAGTTATTTCGATACCGACTGGGGCATGATGTCCAGCGCGCCGGATATGGAATCGGGTCACTACTTTGGTACTGACTCCTCTGGCCGCGATCTGCTGGTGCGTGTGGCTATCGGCGGGCGTATCTCGCTGATGGTAGGGATTGCCGCCGCGCTGGTGGCGGTGGTGCTTGGCACATTATACGGCTCGCTTTCCGGCTATCTCGGCGGCAAAGTGGATTCCGTGATGATGCGCCTGCTGGAGATCCTCAACTCCTTCCCGTTCATGTTCTTCGTTATTCTGCTGGTGACCTTCTTCGGGCAAAACATTCTGCTGATCTTTGTTGCTATCGGCATGGTGTCCTGGCTGGATATGGCGCGTATCGTGCGCGGCCAGACGCTGAGCCTGAAACGTAAAGAGTTCATCGAAGCCGCGCAGGTTGGCGGAGTCTCCACCTTTAATATCGTCGTACGTCATATCGTGCCAAACGTGCTCGGCGTGGTGGTGGTTTACGCCTCGCTGCTGGTACCCAGCATGATACTGTTTGAATCCTTCCTGAGCTTCCTTGGCCTCGGCACGCAAGAGCCGCTGAGCAGCTGGGGCGCGCTGCTGAGCGATGGCGCGAACTCGATGGAAGTTTCACCCTGGCTGCTGCTGTTCCCGGCAGTATTCCTGGTCGTAACCCTGTTTTGTTTCAACTTTATCGGCGATGGCCTGCGTGATGCCCTCGACCCGAAAGATCGTTAAGGAGCGCTGTAATGAGCATGACTGAAATCGTATCGACGTCTCAGGCGCAGCAAACTTCCGACATCCTGCTGGATGTGAAAGATCTGCGGGTGACGTTTAAAACTCCGGACGGCGACGTGACGGCGGTAAATGACCTGAACTTCAGCCTGAAAGCCGGTGAAACCCTGGGTATCGTGGGCGAATCGGGTTCGGGTAAATCCCAGACCGCCTTTGCGCTGATGGGCCTGCTGGCCTCCAACGGCGTGATCGGCGGATCGGCGAAATTTAATGGCCGCGAGATCCTCAATCTGCCTGAGCAGGCGCTTAATAAGCTGCGTGCCGAACAAATTTCGATGATTTTCCAGGATCCGATGACGTCGCTGAACCCGTATATGCGGGTCGGCGAGCAGTTAATGGAAGTGCTGATGTTGCACAAGAACCTCGGCAAAGCCGCGGCTTTTGAAGAGTCAGTGCGTATGCTGGATGCGGTAAAAATGCCGGAAGCGCGTAAGCGTATGCGCATGTATCCCCATGAGTTTTCCGGCGGTATGCGCCAGCGTGTGATGATCGCCATGGCGCTGCTGTGCCGTCCTAAGCTGCTGATTGCCGACGAACCGACCACCGCGCTTGACGTGACCGTTCAGGCGCAAATCATGACCCTGCTCAACGAGCTGAAACGCGAATTTAATACCGCGATTATCATGATCACCCACGACCTCGGCGTGGTCGCCGGTATCTGCGATAAAGTGCTGGTGATGTATGCCGGACGTACCATGGAGTACGGCTCGGCGCGTAATGTGTTCTATCAGCCGGCGCACCCGTATTCCATTGGCCTGCTCAACGCCGTGCCGCGCCTGAATGCTGAAGGCGAAGCGCTGCTGACCATTCCGGGCAACCCGCCGAACCTGCTGCGTCTGCCGAAGGGCTGCCCGTTCCAGCCGCGATGCCCGCATGCGATGGAAATTTGTCACACCGCGCCGCCGCTGGAAGAATTCGCCCCGGGCCGCCTGCGTGCCTGCTTTAAGCCGGTGGAGGAACTGGTATGAATGCGCTGACCGAAGAAAGAAAAGTCCTGCTGGAAATTGCCGATCTGAAAGTGCACTTCGACATCAAAGACGGTAAACAGTGGTTCTGGCAGCCGTCCAAAACCCTGAAAGCTGTTGATGGCGTCACGCTGCGTCTGTATGAAGGCGAAACCCTCGGCGTGGTGGGTGAATCCGGCTGCGGTAAATCGACTTTTGCCCGCGCCATTATTGGCCTGGTGAAAGCCACCGACGGTAAAGTCGCGTGGCTGGGGAAAGATCTGCTGGGGATGAAGCCGGAAGAGTGGCGCGATGTGCGCAGCGATATCCAGATGATTTTCCAGGATCCGCTGGCCTCGCTGAACCCGCGTATGACCATCGGCGAAATCATCGCCGAGCCGCTGCGCACCTATCAGCCGAAAATTTCCCGCCAGGAAGTGCGCGAGCGCGTGAAAGCGATGATGCTGAAGGTCGGCCTGTTGCCGAACCTTATCAACCGCTACCCGCACGAATTTTCCGGCGGTCAGTGTCAGCGTATCGGCATCGCCCGCGCGCTGATCCTTGAGCCGAAGCTGATTATTTGCGATGAGCCGGTGTCGGCGCTGGACGTGTCAATCCAGGCGCAGGTAGTGAACCTGCTGCAAAAATTACAGCGTGAAATGGGGCTGTCGCTGATCTTCATCGCCCATGACCTGGCGGTGGTGAAGCACATCTCCGATCGTGTGCTGGTGATGTATCTCGGACACGCGGTGGAGCTGGGCACTTACGATCAGGTGTACCACAATCCGCTGCACCCCTATACCAAAGCGCTGATGTCAGCGGTGCCGGTACCGGATCCGGATCTGGAGCGAAACAAGCAGATCCAGTTGCTGGAAGGGGAGCTGCCGTCGCCGATCAATCCGCCGTCGGGCTGCGTTTTCCGCACCCGCTGTCCGATTGCCGGCCCGGAATGCGCGAAAACCCGTCCGGTGCTGGAAGGCAGTTTCCAGCACGCGGTGTCCTGCCTGAAGGTTGATCCGCTGTAACCTGAAACCTTGCCCGGCGGCGCAGGCTTGCCGGGCCTACAGGTTCAGTGCAGGCCGGGTAAGCGCCGCCACCCGGCACAGACGCAATAAAAAAGGGCTGACATTCGTCAGCCCTTTTTACATTGATGCATGGATTATTCACGCCACAGAATATGGCAAAGCTTGTGATTTTTTTCCCGGCACAGCAGCACGCGGGCGAAAATATCGTTCAGCTCGCCGCCGTCGGTATCCGCCAGACCAATCACCACTTCCGAGAAGAAGTCCGGGTTCAGATCATAATCGACATGTTCCTGCCAGTCTTCTGCCGGATCGAACAGTTCGGCACCGCCGCGCTCTTCAAATTGTAAATTAAAAAGGATCACATCTGCCGGATCGAGGTTATCGACCGCCAGTTCGAGAAAAATGTCGTAAGCCTGCTCAAGCGTTTCGTCTTCAGTCAGACGATTGTTCAGATCCATTTCCATGATGACTACCTGGTTAACCACTGTTGGGCACGTTTTACAGCAACGGGCTGAAGAAGTAAAACAGTCGCTCAGTGATCCGTTGCCACAGCGGGCGTTTAACCCACAGTCTGGCATCCAGCATCCGTGAACGCGAAATATAATCGTCCTGTACCGCCGCCAGATCGGCGCCGAATCCGGCGTCGTCGATCACCAGCGTGATCTCAAAGTTGAGCCACAAGCTGCGCATATCCAGATTGACCGTACCCACCAGGCTCAGTTCGCCATCCACCAGCACGCTCTTGGTATGCAGCAGGCCGCCTTCAAACTGATAGATTTTCACCCCGGCGGCGAGCAGTTCCGAAAAGAACGCGCGACTCGCCCAGCCCACCAGTACCGAGTCGTTTTTACGCGGCAGGATAATGCTCACGTCAACGCCACGATGCGCCGCCGTACAGATGGCATGCAGCAGATCGTCGCTCGGCACGAAATAGGGCGTGGTCATAATCAAATATTCACGCGCTGAATAGACTGCGGTCAGCAGCGCCTGATGGATCAAATCCTCCGGAAAACCGGGCCCGGAAGCGATGGTGTGAATGGTATGCCCGCTGGCCTGCTCAAACGGCATAATATTGGCGTCCGGCGGGGGCGGGAGGATGCGTTTACCGGTTTCGATTTCCCAGTCGCAGGAATAGACAATGCCCATTGCGGTGGACACCGGGCCTTCCATGCGCGCCATTAAATCCACCCACTGGCCGACGCCCGCATCCTGTTTAAAGAAGCGCGGGTCAACCATGTTCATGCTGCCGGTGTAGGCGATATAGTTGTCGATCATCACCATTTTACGGTGCTGACGTAAATCCATGCGGCGCAAAAAGACACGCATCAGATTCACTTTTAGCGACTCAACGACCTCGATGCCCGCGTTGCGCATCATATTAACCCACGGGCTGCGGAAATAATTCACGCTGCCCGCTGAATCCAGCATCAGGCGGCAATGCACACCGCGACGGGCGGCGGCCATCAGCGATTCAGCAACCTGATCCGCCATGCCGCCGGGCTGCCAGATATAGAACACCATCTCGATATTATGGCGCGCCAGCTGAATATCCCGGATCAGCGCCTGCATCACATCATCAGAAGAGGTGAGCAGCTGTAGCTGGTTGCCTTTCACCCCGGCGATGCCCTGACGCCGTTCGCACAGCTTAAACAGCGACGCGGCAACGTCGCTGTTTTCTTCGGCGAAGATATGCTTGCAGGCTTTGAGATCGTTTAACCATTTGGCGGTGGAGGGCCACATTGCCCGGGCGCGTTCGGCGCGTCGTTTGCCCAGATGCAGCTCGCCAAAGGAGAGATACGCAATAATGCCCACCAGCGGCAGAATATAGATGACCAGAAGCCAGGCCATGGCGGAGGTGACGACGCGGCGTTTCATCAGGATGCGTAACGTTACACCTGCAATCAGGAGCCAGTATCCCAAAATGACCAGCCAACTCACCAGCGTGTAGAAGGTTGTCATAAAAAATCCTTTTGAATGCGTAATCCCCTGAGTTTACGCGTAAGCATTCAACTGGCAAATAAAAACCACCGACAAAAGCGCTGGTATGGCCCGTGCAAGGGTCTATAATGCGGGCTTCGTTATTAAAGAGTTGTCATCATGAAGCGTAGTAGACCGGAAGTAGGGCGCTGGCGTATGGTTCGCCAGGCGAGCCGCCGTAAGGCGCGCTGGCTGGAAGGGCAGTCACGTCGAAATATGCGCATCCACTCGATCAGAAAATGTTTACTCAACCATCACCGTAATTCGCTGCTGTTTGCGTTTCAGGAATTCTGATCCCCAGGGCACCGCCAGCCGGTGCCCACTGTTTCGCGCCTTAAAATACTTTGCGGAACGGTTTCACTGACACCTTCTGATAGACGCCTGCCGCCACATACGGATCGGCATCAGCCCAGGCTGTCGCCTCTTCCAGCGATGGGAATTCCGCAATGACGGTTGAGCCGGTAAAGCCCGCCGGGCCCGGATCGTTACTGTCCACCGCAGGCATCGGCCCCGCGGTCAGCAGACGACCCTCATCACGCAGCAACTGCAAACGGGCAAGGTGTGCCGGACGCACTGACATGCGTTTTTCGAGCGAATCAGCATTATCTTCAGCGTAAATCACATAAAGCACGGGCAAACTCCTTAATGGGTAAAGTCGCGGGTTACGTTAAGTCAAAGTATTCAGGACTGCAACGCAAAGTTAGCCGGGGTGTTAATAACCTTGATTTACATGCGCTATTTACAGCGAATGGACGGACTAAATGCGCGATAGATGAGATGGCTTATTGAATATGATTGCTATTTGCATTTAAAATCGAGACCTGGTTTTTTAACTGATACGATTATGACTTCAATGACCTTTGATACGCCTCGCCGCATTGCCTGGCCGACGCTACTGTCTGTTGGTGTACACGCCGCCGTGGTGGCCGTGGTGCTTTATAGTTCCGTAAAACAGGTTATTGAACTGCCTGCGCCCTCGCAGCCTATCTCCGTCACCATGGTCACCCCCGCTGAGCTGGAGCCGCCACAGGTGTCACCGCCGCCGGAACCGGTGGTTGAACCGGAACCAGAGCCTGAGCCGGAACCCGTTCCGGAGCCGCCAAAAGAAGCGCCGGTGGTGATCGAAAAACCGAAGCCAAAGCCGAAACCCAAACCGAAGCCGAAGCCAAAACCGGAAAAACGCGTTGAGCAGCCGAAGCGTGATATGCGCCCGGTGGAACCGCGTCCGAGCGCGCCAGCACAGAGCTTAGCGCCGCGTACCGTGACCAACCCGGCACCGGCGCAAAGCCGACCGGTGAATAACACACCGGCCGGTCCGCGCGCATTGAGCCGTGGTGAGCCGCAGTATCCGGCGCGCGCGCAGGCGCTGCGCATCGAAGGCCGTGTGCGGGTTAAGTTTGATGTGACTTCCGACGGACGCGTGGAGAATGTCCAGATCCTGGACGCCACGCCGCGTAATATGTTCGAGCGGGAAGTGAAAACCGCGATGCGTAAATGGCGTTATGAGCCGGGCAAACCGGGTAATGGCATAACCGTTAACATCGTCTTCCGCCTGAACGGCGGGGCCTCGATGGACTGACGGGCCGCCGGGCCAAAAAAAAGCCTCTGTACAGAGGCTTTTTTATTGTCTGCGATTCAGGACTGTGGCGGCAGGGCGCGGGGTTTACCTTCGCTGTCCACGGCCACATAGATAAAGAGCGCTTCGGTGGCCTTATAGCGCTGGCCAATGGGTTCGGATGAGACTTTCTTCACCCATACTTCCACATTGATGGTCACAGAGGTATTGCCGCGCTTAATGCAGCGGGCATAGCAGCACACCACATCACCCACGGCCACCGGGCGCAGAAAGGTCATGCCGTCGACGCGCACCGTCACCACGCGGCCATGGGCGATCTCTTTCGCCATAATTGCGCCGCCCATGTCCATCTGCGACATCAGCCAGCCGCCAAAAATATCGCCATTGGCATTGGTATCCGCGGGCATCGCCAGCGTGCGTAATACCAGTTCTCCCTGCGGAGCCTCATTTGTTGTCGTCATTATTATCTCAGTCTGTACGCTTCAGGATTTATCTTCAGCAGGCATATGGCGGTAAATATAAATCCCGCTCAGCAGCGTAAAAATCAGCGTTAAGGCCGACAGGCCAAACACTTTAAAATTAACCCAGATATTTTGCGGCAGCCAGAAGGCGATATAGATGTTCGCCAGCCCGCAGAGAATAAAGAACACCGCCCAGGCGATATTCAGTTTCGACCAGACGTGCTGCGGCAGGGTGAGCTCTTTGCCCAGCATGCGCTGGATCAGCGGCTTTTTCATCACCCACTGGCTGAATAACAGCGCACCGGCGAACAGGGCGTAAATCACCGTTACCTTCCATTTGATAAATTCATCGTTATGGAAGAACAGCGTTAAGCCGCCAAATACCGCCACCAGCACAAAGGTGATCAGCGCCATTTTTTCCACTTTGCGATAACGCACCCAGCTGTAAATCAGCACCACGGCGGTGGCGACGATCAGCGCAGCCGTCCCGGCATAAATGTCATACAGCTTATAGAAGGCGAAAAAGACAATCAGCGGCAGAAAATCAAGAAACTGCTTCATTCTTTAATTCCGATAGTAATACCCGTCGACGTGGAAGCCGACGGGTGAATGTTAAGGACGGATCAGCATATAAAGGCGGAAAAGATAAATCAGCAGTACGGCAGAGATTAAATTGCTCACCGTATTAGCTACCACCGCGCCCACGTTCGGCGTCAGGGCGGCAAAGCTGGAGGCAAACATCAGCAGCACTGTTTTTGCCAGCAGCCAGCCGATAATGGCGGGTGCCACCAGTCGCATATTCGCCCAGGCCATGCGCATACTGGCGCGCAGCGCGGTAAAGATACCCATTTTTTCCTGTACCAGCATGACGGGTGCAAAGGCCAGCACGATGGCCAGCAGCACGCCGGGCACGACGATCATCATAATGCCCACCTGCACCAGCAGGGTGGTGATGAAAATCAGCGCAAACAGCTTCGGCAGCACAGGCGCGCTGGCGCCAATCGCCCGCAGGGCGCTAACGCGTTGCCCGGCGGAGATAAGCTGGATCATCAGCAGTACGCCACCGGCCAGAATGGCGTTACCAATCAGCCCGGAGAAGGTGGACGCCGCCGACGCGCGCAGCAAAACCTGCTGTTGCTCCGGCGTCATATTCTGCACCAGCTCCATCAGACCAACGCTACCGGACAGATTATCGCCTTCGCTTAAAATCGACAGTTGTTCCTCACTGGGCGAAAAAACATGACCAAGCATCACCGTGATAAATGCACATAACAACGCGATCAGCAGAATAGTAACGAACTGATTACGAAAAAAATTTCCCGTGTCACGGTAAACGGACTTCGCCGTGATAGACATGCCCTCTCCTTGAGTTAAGCAGGTGTTTATTCAGCTGCCGATTGTACCCTGGTTGACCCGCAAGTGGCAGCATCAAGGGTGGTATGGAAAAGCATATCTTTGTAAAGCGAGGGTAATGGCTGCCCGTTACGCACAAAAATTAAAAATTGATGCAGACCGGTAAACGCGGTTTTATCGGAATGGGCGGTAAAATTAATCCAGATCAACAAAGGTTAAATTATTGGTTTAAATGTGATCTGTGGCAGATCACTTTCTACTTCGATGTAGGTATATTCACCGCGCAAATAAAACCACATCAAAGGAGTGGAGATGAAAAAGTTAGCTGTGGCAGCGCTGGTACTGGCAGGTCTTTCCCAAAACGTGTATGCCCATGAAGCAGGCGAATTCTTTGTCCGTGCCGGTTCCGCTACCGTGCGCCCGACTGAAGGCTCGGATAACGTGCTGGGCAGCCTTGGCGGGTTTAACGTCGATAACAACACCCAGCTGGGCCTGACCTTCACTTATATGGCAACGGACAATGTTGGCGTTGAATTGCTGGCTGCCACGCCGTTTCGTCACAAAGTCGGTACCGGTCCGACCGGCGACCTGGCAACCGTTCATCATTTACCGCCGACCCTGATGGCGCAGTGGTATTTTGGCGATGCGGGCAGCAAAGCGCGTCCCTATATCGGCGCGGGCGTCAACTACACCACGTTCTTTGATGAAAAATTTAACGATACCGGTAAAGAAGCGGGGCTGTCTGACCTGAGCCTGAAAGATTCCTGGGGGCTGGCGGGGCAGGTGGGGCTGGATTATCTCATCAACCGTGACTGGCTGTTGAATATGTCCGTCTGGTATATGGATATTGATACCGATGTGCGTTTTAAAGCCGGTGGCGAGCAGCAGAGCGTGCATACCCGTCTTGATCCCTGGGTATTTATGTTTGGCGCGGGTTATCGATTCTGACAGGAATATGCCGCCCGATTATCATTCAGGCGGCAGACGAGGTTATTGCGGCAGGGTCGCGGCTTTCAGGCCCTGAACAAAAGCTTTCAGCTCCGCCAGCATTGCGGTGGAGTTATCAAGATTCTTCTCGATAATTTTGACGATGGCGGAGCCGGAGATCGCCCCGGCAGCACCCGCGCCCAGCGCGGCAGTCACCTGAGCCGGGGCCGAAATACCAAATCCCTGCAATGCCGGTGCGGCATTATATTCACGCAGTTTATCCACCAGATGATTCAGCGGCAGCGCGGTGCCGTTCTCGGATCCGGTCACCCCGGCGCGTGACAGTAAATAGGTATAGCCGCGGCCATAAGAGGCGATCTGGCGCAAAAGATCGTCATCAGCGTTCGGCGGGCAGATAAAAATCGGTGCGACATTGTGACGCAGCGCCGCCTGACGGAACGGGGCTGACTCCTCCACCGGCACATCCGCCACCAGCACGGAATCGACACCGGCCTTTTCACACTGGGCATAAAACTCATCAATGCCGCGGCTGAATACCAGGTTGGCGTACATCAGCAGGCCAATGGGCATATCCGGATATTTCTGGCGCACGGTAGTGAGAATTTCAAAGCACTGCGCCGGGGTGACACCTGCGGCAAAGGCGCGCAGGGTCGCGTTCTGAATGGTCGGGCCATCCGCCAGCGGATCGGAAAAGGGAATACCCAGCTCCAGCGCATCGGCACCCGCTTCAATCAGCGTGTCGATGATTTTCAGCGACTGCTCAGGGGTGGGATCCCCCAGCGTCACGAAGGGGACAAACGCGCCTTCCTTGCGATCCTTCAGGCGTTTAAACAGGTTTTCATAGCGTTCCATTACATTTCCCCTCGCGCTTTCAGAATATCGTGAACCGTAAAGATGTCTTTATCGCCGCGGCCGGACAGGTTAACCACCAGCAGCTGCTCTTTTTCCGGGTTTTCGCGCATCATTTTCAGCGCATGGGCCAGCGCGTGGGAGGATTCCAGCGCCGGAATAATGCCTTCACTGCGGCACAGCAGCTTGAACGCGTCCAGCGCTTCGTCATCGGTGATGGACACATAATCCGCACGCCCGATGCTGTTAAGATGCGCGTGCTGCGGGCCGACGGACGGGAAATCCAGACCGGCAGAAATGGAGTAGGACTCTTCAATCTGACCATCTTCCGTCTGCATCATTGGCGACTTCATACCGAAGTAAATCCCCACGCGGCCATGCTTAAGCGGCGCGCCGTGCTCGCCGGATTCAATACCGTGTCCGGCAGGCTCAACGCCAATCAGCCCGACGCCGGTCTCTTCGATAAAGTCAGCAAACATGCCGATAGCGTTAGAACCGCCGCCGACGCAGGCGATCACCGCATCCGGCAGACGCCCCTCTTTTTCGAGGATCTGTGCTTTGGTCTCTTCGCCGATCATGCGCTGGAATTCACGCACGATGGTCGGGAAGGGGTGCGGACCCGCGGCAGTACCCAGCATATAGTGCGCAGTATCGTAGCTGCCGGACCAGTCACGCAGCGCCTCGTTACAGGCATCTTTCAGCGTGGCCGAGCCGCTGTACACCGGGATTACTTCTGCGCCCATCAGACGCATACGGAAGACGTTCGGCGACTGGCGCTCCACGTCTTTTGCGCCCATATAAATGCGGCATTTCAGGCCGAGCAGCGCCGAGGCCAGCGCTGACGCCACACCATGCTGACCCGCACCGGTTTCGGCGATGATTTCCGTTTTACCCATTTTCTTCGCCAGCAGCGCCTGACCCAGCACCTGGTTAGTTTTGTGCGCGCCGCCGTGCAGCAAATCCTCGCGCTTGAGGTACAGCGTGGTTTTGGTGCCCGCCGTCAGGTTCTGGCATTTCGTCAGCGCCGTCGGACGACCGGCATAGTTTTTCAGCAGGTCAGTGAACTGCGCCTGGAATTCAGGATCTTTTTGCGCGTTTACAAAAGCTTCTTCAAGCTGACGCAGGGCGGGCATCAGGATCTGCGGCACGTACATACCGCCAAACTCGCCGAAATAGGGATTCAGTAATGTTGTCATGCTTGCTTCCTTAATATGCTCTGAGCGTGCGGAAAACCGAGGCCAGTTTGTCGGCATCTTTAATACCCGGTTCACGCTCTACGCCTGAATTAAAATCGAGACCGGCACAACCGGCCCTGGCGGCTTCCACGCAGTTATCGGCACCAAGTCCGCCTGCGAGCAGCACGTTGTCGAGGCGTTGTCCCGCCAGCAGCGACCAGTCAAATCGCTCCCCGCTACCGCCCTGACCGTTATCGAACAGATATTTATCCACGTGCTGATAATCCCGCGCGGGCAGCATGGTGGCGACGCTGAGCGCTTTCCATATCTGCACATCAGCCGGCAGCGCGGCGCGTAATGCATTCACGTACTGCTGGTCTTCCGTGCCATGTAATTGCACGGCGGCAAGCCCCAGCCGTTGCGCGCGTGCAACCACATCGTCCACCGGCGCGTTGCGGAACACGCCGACGTAGCGCAGGCCAGGCGCGGCACTTATCACCGCCTGCGCCTGTTCATCGCTGACTGCGCGCGGCGAGGTGTCGACAAAAATCAGCCCACCGTACACCGCCCCGGCCTGATAAGCGGCCTGCGCGTCTTCCGCGCGGGTCAAACCACAGACTTTGTTTTCGCCGAGCAGCACGCGCAGCACGGCGGCATTCAGATCGGGATATTCCATCAGCGCCGAGCCAATCAGGAATCCGTTGGCGAAATGACTCAGCTCACGCACCTGCGCATAGGTATTAATGCCTGACTCGCTGATCACCGTGACGCCTGCGCCCAGGCGCGGCGCCAGTTGGCGGGTACGGTTCAGATCGATAGAAAGATCGCGCAGGTCACGGTTATTAATGCCAACCACTTTCGCCTCAAGGGCAATGGCGCGCTCCAGCTCTTCTTCATTACTGACTTCCGTCAGCACGCCCATCTCCAGGCTATGTGCGACGGCGGCAAGCTGGCGGTACTGCTCGTCATCCAGCACGGACAGCATCAGCAGGCAGGCATCCGCCTGGTAGAAACGCGCCAGGTAAATCTGGTAAGGATCGATAATGAAATCCTTGCACAGGATCGGCTGTGGCGCGATGGCGCTGACCACCGGCAGAAAATCGAAGTTGCCGTGGAAATATTTTTCATCCGTCAGCACCGAAATAGCCGACGCATGGTGTTTGTAGATCTCGGCGATCTGCGCCGGATCAAAGTCTTCGCGGATCACGCCTTTAGACGGCGATGCTTTCTTGCACTCCAGAATAAACGCCGTGCGCGCGCCCTGCAGGGCAGAATAGAAACGGCGTGTGCTCGGCACCACCTGATTCTGAAAACTGGTAAGCGGCTGTTGCGCTTTGCGGGCCTCAACCCAAATCGCCTTATCTGCGACGATTTTCGCTAAAACGGTTTCCATCATTTACCCTCTTGCCGCAAGTGCGGTGACTTTGTCATACGCCGCGCCGCTGTGCAGCACATCCAGAACTTTTTGCGCATTGGTCTGTAAATCTTCTTCGCCGTGCAGACGCATCAGCATGGCGACGTTAGCGGCCACGGCAGCTTCATGCGCAGCCTCGCCTTTACCTTGTAATAAGCGCGTCAGAATGTCACGGTTTTCTTCCGGCGTGCCGCCTGCCAGCTGCTCCTGATGGTAAGGGGTCAGGCCAAAATCGGCGGCGGTCAGCTGATAGCTTTTGATTTCCCCTTCATGCAGTTCGGCCACTACCGTCGGCGCATGCAGCGACACTTCATCCATGCCGCCGCTGTGTACCACGGCCGCACGCTGATAGCCCAGCACGCGCAGCGTTTCGGCAATCGGCAACACCAGCTCCGGGCTGTAGACGCCAATCAGCGCCAGCGGCGGATGCGCCGGGTTGATCAGCGGCCCCAGCACGTTAAACAGCGTGCGGGTTTTCAGCTGCTGACGCACCGGCATGGCGTGACGAAAACCGGTGTGATATTTGGGCGCGAACAGGAAACAGACGCCCAGCTCGTCCAGCGCGGTGCGGGATTTTTCCGCCTGCATATCCAGATTAATGCCGAAGGCCGCCAGCAGATCGGAAGAGCCCGATTTACTGGAAACGCTGCGGTTGCCGTGTTTGGCGACTTTCAGCCCGCAGGCCGCCGCCACAAAAGCGCTGGCGGTGGAAATATTGATGCTGTTGCTGCCGTCGCCGCCGGTGCCGACAATATCCGCAAAGGCATAATCCGGGCGCGGGAAGGGCGCGGCATTTTCCAGCAGGGCGGTGGCGGCCCCGGCGATCTCATTCGGGTGTTCGCCGCGGATCTTCATGCTGACCAGCGCCGCCGCCAGTTGCTCTGGCTTCAGCTCGCCGCGCACTACCGCAGTAAACAGCTGGTGGCTCTCCTGCTGGCTCAGGGTCTGTGCCTGGTAAAGTTTTTCGAGGATCGGTTGCAGAGTGTTGGTCTGCTCCAGTTTTTGCATCGCCCATGCCAGGGTCTGCTCCAGCAGACGCGCGCCCTGGGTGGTGAGGATCGATTCCGGATGGAACTGGAAGCCGCAGACGCGATCCGCATCGTGGCGCACTGCCATCACCATGCCGTTGAAATGGGCGTTGATGGTCAGACCCGCCGGAATATTACTGCCCACCAGCGAATGGTAACGGGCGACCGGCAGCGGATTGCTCAGCCCGGCGAACATCGCCTGGCCGTCATGTTCAATACTCGACGCTTTGCCGTGCAGGATCTCACCTGCCTGGCCGACGTAACCGCCGTAGGCTTCGACAATCGCCTGATGACCCAGACAGATGCCGATGATCGGTAGTTTGCCGCGCAGACGGGTGAGCAACTCTGGCATGCAGCCTGCTTCCGACGGCGCGCCCGGCCCTGGCGATAGCATTAGCACCGGGTTGTCCATGGTGGTCAGACGGTCAATCAGCGTCTGCGCCGGGACATGATTACGGTAAATCACCACATTGTGCCCGCTGGCGCGCAGCTGATCGGCGAGGTTGTAAGTAAACGAATCGATATTATCGAGCAGCAGAATATCAGCCATCAGAACGTCTCCTGTGCGTGGTGTGCAGTGGCAATGGCGCGCAGGACGGCGCGGGCTTTATTACGGGTTTCATCGGCTTCGGACTGCGGCACAGAATCCAGCACCACGCCGGCACCCGCCTGAACGGTGGCGATGCCGTTTTCCACGTAGGCGGAACGAATGACGATGCAGGTGTCGAGATCGCCGTGGGCGGTAAAATAACCCACCGCGCCGCCGTAGCTGCCGCGACGGGTACCTTCGGCACCGGCGATCAGCTGCATGGCGCGAACTTTTGGCGCGCCGCTCAGGGTGCCCATATTCATACAGGCGCGATAAGCGTGCAGCGCATCCAGATCGTGGCGCAGTTCACCCACCACGCGGGAAACCAGATGCATCACAAAGGAGTAGCGGTCGACTTTGGTCAGATCCGCCACGTAACGGCTGCCCGGCGTACAGATGCGGGCCAGATCGTTACGCGCTAAATCCACCAGCATCAGGTGTTCCGACAGCTCTTTATGGTCGGTACGCATTTCCAGCTCAATACGGCTGTCCAGATCGCGATCCAGCGAGCCATCAGCGCGACGCCCGCGCGGACGGGTGCCCGCAATGGGGTAGATCTCAATCTGGCGGGTGTTTGCGTCATATTTCAGCGAGCTCTCGGGCGACGCGCCGAACAGGGTGAAATCGGCATCCTGCATAAAGAACATGTACGGGCTGGGATTGCTTTTCTTCAGCACATCATAGGCTGCCAGCGGTGACGGGCAGGGCAGGGAGAAGCGGCGGGACGGCACCACCTGGAAAATTTCCCCGGCGCGGATCGCTTTCTGCATTTCGCGCACTACCGCGCCGTACTCCTCGTCGCTCTGATTACAGTCGCAGCGCATGGAGGCGATGGATTCCACCGGCAGCGCAACGGGCAGGTCGTGCAACTGCTGGCGCAGCGTTGCCATTCGTTGCGTCAGGCGATCGCGCTCGGCGGGCTGCGGCGTAAAGAGGCTTGCCTGGATACGGGTATGCTGCTTCTGGTGATCGATCACCAGCAGCGTTTCCGCCAGGTAAAAACAGTAATCCGGGCAGTTATTATCCTGCGCCAGGGCCGGTAATTCTTCAAAACCTGCCACCAGGTCATAGGCGAACAGACCGCCAAAGAACATCGCTTCACGCTCATCGGCAGGCAGTGTGACCAGCATTTGCAGCAGGCGGAAGGCGTCAAATACCGACAATGAACACAGGCGGGCGTCTTCATCCAGCAACGCGCTAACCGGCGGGAAGCGCAATACACGACTGTTATCCGTTTTTATATTTTCCACGCCGGAGGGCAGCGCCGCGTCCAGCAGCGGCAGCAGGGACGCGCCATTGGCGGTGAAAGCATTGATAGTGACAGTGTCACCCAGGGCGGTAATGCGCAGCGCGGCATCCACCAGCAGCAGGCTTTTTAAATCATTTTTGCTGTCGATGTCGGCAGATTCGAGCAGTAGCGTTGCCGGACGCGCGCCGCAGATCTGGTGAAACAGCGCCGTCGGATTTTCACGGTACACTGCATCATCAGTAAGAAGTTCGAGTGCTGGTTTTTGCGTTTGCATAATCGTTCTCGTTATTTTGTTCATAAAAAAGCCCGCTCACGAGGCGGGCCGGGGTATCTGTTTGCGTGACGCAGACGTGACCTCACTGCCCGTAATCAGGAGTGCGCCACCAGCGGTTACGTGTTGTTAATGCGGTCATTTTCAGATACCTCGTCGTGTGAACTTGCGTACTAGTTAACTGGTTCGGCGAAATAAAGTCAACCCCTGATTTCGCAAAAATCATCGGTAACCGTTATGATGGCGCGGTCACCTTTTTTATATCCCCATGGGAGCCGCTTTGAGCGACACGAATTACGCAGTGATATACGATCTTCATTCCCACACTCTCGCTTCAGACGGTTTGCTTTCACCCGAAAAACTGGTGCACCGCGCGGTTGAGATGCGCGTCGGTACGCTGGCGATCACCGATCATGACACCACCGACGCCATAGCCCCCGCGCAGGCCGAAATTGAACGCGCGGGCCTGGCTTTAACGCTCATCCCCGGCGTGGAAATCTCCACCCTCTGGGAAAACCATGAGATCCATATCGTCGGCCTCAATATTGATAGCACTCATCCGGCAATGTGTGAACTGCTGGATGAACAAAAGGCGCGACGCCAGCAGCGGGCGCAGCTTATCGCCGAACGGCTTGAAAAAGCGCATATTCCCGGCGCACTGGAAGGAGCGCAGGCCCTGGCGCAGGGCGGTGCCGTGACCCGTGGGCACTTCGCGCGTTTTCTGGTCGCCAGCGGCAAAGCCAATAACGTGGCGGATGTATTTAAAAAATACCTCGCGCGGGGGAAAACCGGCTACGTTCCGCCACAGTGGTGTACAATAAAACAAGCTATTGATGTCATTCATCATTCTGGCGGCAAAGCGGTTATCGCCCATCCGGGGCGGTATGATTTGAGCGCTAAATGGCTGAAAAGACTGCTGGCGCACTTCGCCGAACAGGGCGGCGACGCCATGGAAGTATCGCAATGTCAGCAGGCGCCTAACGAGCGCACCCAGCTTGCAGCTTATGCGCAACAGTTTGGTTTACTGGCTTCGCAGGGCTCGGATTTCCATCAGCCCTGCCCGTGGATCGAACTGGGGCGTAGGCTTTGGTTACCCGCAGGCGTGGAAGGGGTGTGGACGTCGTGGGAGCAGCCACAGAACACCAATGAGAGGGCAGTATGAGTCAGTTTTTCTATATTCACCCGGACAACCCGCAGGCGCGGCTGATTAATCAGGCCGTGGAAATTGTGCGCAAAGGCGGGGTGATTGTTTATCCAACCGATTCCGGCTATGCGCTGGGGTGTAAACTGGAAGACAAAGGCGCCATGGAGCGCATTTGCCGCATCCGACAGCTGCCGGACGGCCACAACTTTACCCTGATGTGCCGCGATCTGTCGGAGCTGTCGACCTACGCTTATGTGGATAACGTGGCGTTCCGGCTGATCAAAAACAACACGCCCGGCAACTACACTTTCATTCTGAAGGGCACGAAAGAAGTGCCGCGCCGCCTGTTGCAGGAAAAACGTAAAACCATCGGCCTGCGCGTGCCATCCAACCCCATCGCCCTGGCGCTGCTGGAAACGCTCAATGAGCCAATGCTTTCCACCTCGCTGATGCTGCCGGGCAGCGATTTTACCGAATCCGATCCGGAAGAGATCAAAGATCGCCTGGAAAAACATGTCGACTTAGTGATCCATGGCGGTTATCTCGGCCAGCAGCCAACAACGGTTATCGATTTAACCGACGATTCGCCGGTGATCCTGCGCGAAGGCGTCGGTGACGTTAAACCTTTCTTATAAGTGATGCGCCGGGCCACAACGGGTGGCCCGGCTTATAGCGTACAGAACTCGCTTAATGCCTGCGCCAGTCCTGTCGGGTTTTCCCATGACATAGAGTGGCCTGCGGCATTAATGATCCGGCACGCTATTCCTTGTGACTTAACCGCTTCAAAATCCTGATCCGGCAAAGACCATTCCCCGAACAGTAACTGTTTACGAACCGGCAGGGCGGTAAAGAGGGAAAACCATTCAGGTTCGATACCTTCAACCAGTGATGTTGCTCCGCGCCAGACGGCGAGCGGCAGAGTGCTCTGCAAAGAACCTTTCCATGGACTCTCTTCGTTATCAATTAAGCCCTGGTAACCTCCGGCTATAAATTCATCTTGTGAGATTGCCGCAATCCCGCGGCTGAATTGGCCGCCACCTTTATAAAAGTTTGGCTCCGATACAATTAGTCCCAGAAGTGATGCCTGCATTGCGGTGGCCACTTCAATGGCAATGCTGCCGCCCATGCTGTGTCCGTATAACCAGAACTGCATCAGGCCAATGTCCGTCAGCAATTCAGTTACCGCCTGAGCCTGATCGGTGGTGGAGTAACTGTAATGCGCTGGTTTATCACTGTAGCCACTGCCCGGCAAATCTATCAAAATAACCCGCCGCGGTGAAAAAGCCGGGTCCATGACGACACGCGGGTATTCAAAGGACGAGGCACATCCCAGTCCGTGAATAAAGACCAGCGGTTCGCCAGGCCCCGGCAAATCGTGATAGCGGATCTGACATCCTGCGACTGAAGAGGTAAAACTTTTCATCGTGTCTCCCTTATAGACTCCGGAAATGCGGTTCGCGAGCAGCGTTGCAGCATTCATCTATAAATTCGTGTAATATGTGCGGCCACATGAAATTGGGCGCGTTCTTTGACGCCAGCGATTTTACATAGCAGCGAGGGTGAAATTGATAACTCGTTGTTTTTGAAAGTATACCAGACGCCTGTGAAGGCGACACCTGAAGGATGCTCCATGAGCGAAAAACTACAGAAAGTGCTGGCGCGTGCCGGCCACGGCTCACGCCGTGAAATTGAAACCATTATCGAAGCGGGTCGCGTCAGCGTAGACGGCAAAATTGCTAAGCTGGGCGATCGCGTTGAGGTTCAGCCGGGCCTGAAAATCCGTATCGACGGACATCTGATTTCCGTAAAAGAATCCGTTGAGCAAATCTGCCGCGTGCTGGCCTATTACAAACCCGAAGGCGAGCTGTGTACGCGCAACGATCCGGAAGGGCGTCCGACCGTATTTGACCGTCTGCCGAAACTGCGCGGCGCGCGCTGGATCGCCGTAGGGCGTCTTGACGTCAATACCTGCGGCCTGCTGCTGTTCACCACAGACGGCGAACTGGCCAACCGCCTGATGCACCCGAGCCGCGAAGTTGAGCGTGAATACGCCGTACGCGTATTCGGTCAGGTCGACGATAACAAGCTGCGTGAACTGGCCCGTGGCGTCCAGCTGGAAGACGGCCCGGCCGCCTTCAAAACCATCAAGTTCAGCGGCGGCGAAGGCATCAACCAGTGGTACAACGTTACCTTAACCGAAGGGCGCAATCGTGAAGTGCGTCGTTTGTGGGAAGCCGTTGGCGTGCAGGTCAGCCGCCTGATCCGCGTTCGCTACGGCGATATTCCGCTGCCGAAAGGCCTGCCGCGTGGGGGTTATACCGAACTGGATCTGGCGCAGACCAACTACCTGCGTGAGCTGGTGGAGCTGAAACCGGAAACCGAATCAAAAGTGGCCGTCGAGAAAGATCGCCGCCGGGTGAAAGCGAATCAGATCCGCCGTGCGGTAAAACGTCACAGCCAGACCTCAAATCCGCGTCCGGCATCAACCGGTCGCCGCTCAAGCACTCGTAACAAAACCAACGGTTAATCTGTACACAAGCCCGGCGGCGCTTCGCTTGCGCGGGCCGTCAGGACTGTGACTGGCAGGCCAGGTAGCGTAGCGCCACCTGGCAAAATCACTCAATAATCTATTCCCATCTGCGCTTTTACGCCCGCATCAAAAGCATGTTTAACCGGACGCAGCTCGCTGACGGTATCCGCCAGTTCCAGAATGTCACGATGACAACCGCGCCCGGTAATAATCACCGTCTGCTGCGGGGGACGATTTTGCAGGGCGCTGATAACCTCTTCCAGCGGCAAATAGTCATAGGCCACCATGTAGGTCAGCTCATCGAGGATCACCAGATCCAGAGAAACATCCGCCAGCATCCGGCGGCCATGCTCCCAGACGGCGGTACAGGCGGCGGTGTCCGACTCACGATTTTGCGTGTCCCAGGTAAAGCCGGTGGCCATCACCTGAAATTCCACACCGTGCGGCTCAAGCAGATTACGCTCGCCGTTAGGCCAGGTACCTTTGATAAACTGGATCACCCCCACTTTTTTGCCGTGTCCGACCGCGCGCGTGGCGGTGCCGAAGGCGGCAGTGGTTTTGCCTTTGCCATTGCCGGTAAAGACGATGAGGATGCCGCGCTCGTCCTGGGCGGCGGCCACCCGCGCATCGACTTTCTCTTTCACGCGCTGCTGACGCTGCTGATAACGATCTTCACTCATTGCGATATTCCCGGTTTACGTCCTGGCTGAGCATCAAAGCTCAGGCCGGTTTTGCGACGGCTGTCATCGCCCATTAACCATAAATAGAGCGGCATAATATCCGCCGGCGTTTTCAGTTTTTGCGGATCTTCCGTCGGGAAGGCGCTGGCGCGCATAACAGTGCGGGTACCGCCCGGATTAATGCAGTTCACCCGCAGATGGCGGCTTTGATACTCCTCGGCCAGCACCTGCATCATGCCTTCGGTGGCAAACTTGGAGGCGGCATAGGCGCCCCAGTTGGCGCGACCCTGACGTCCAACGCTTGAGGAGGTAAATACCAGCGAACCGGCTTCTGATTTCAGTAATAAAGGAAGCAGTGCCTGGGTGAGGAAAAAGGTGGCATTGACGTTGACCTGCATCACCTTCTGCCAGACCTGCGGATTTTGCTGATCCATCGGACATATATCGCCAAGCAGACCGGCGTTATGTAATACACCATCCAGCCGCGGATAATGCGCGGCAAGCGTCTGCGCGAGCTGTTCACAGTCGGCAGGGGTGCAGGTTTCCATATCCAGCGTAAACCAGCGCGGTATCTGCACGCATTCATCCGCAACGGCCTGCGCAACCCGGTGCAACTTTTCGTCGTTACGCCCCAGCAGGATCACCTGGGCACCGTGGCGGGCATAGGTACGCGCGGCTTCTTCGCCAATACCTGCGCTGGCACCGGTGACCAGAATGATGCGGTTTTGCAGTAGATCTCGTTGTGGCTGGTAATACACATTCTCTCCTCAGGCGTCGCGATCGTGGCGCGCCAGGCTGACTTCGTCTTGACTTGCTGGTTTTATGCCTCAAACCGGCCCGTATTTCAATCAGCCAAAGGCAGACAATCCTGCTGGTTAACACTTTGCAACCTTTTCATGGAGTCTAAAAAAATCAGGAAGATGCCTCGTAACATTGTGCGGTGGCAGAAGACGAGCCGGAACCTGTCATGTACACTGAATGCGAACGTAATGCGGTTTAACCAAGGTGGTACGCGTGGAATTACTGTCTGAATATGGGTTGTTTTTGGCAAAGATTGCCACTGTTGTGCTGGCAATTGTTGTCGTGGCGGTACTGATTGTAAATCTTGCCCAGCGCAAGCGTCAGCGGGGTGAATTACGTGTCACCAGGCTGAGCGAGCAATATAAAGAAATGCAGGAGGAGGTCTCCGTCGCGCTGCTGGACGATCACCAGCAAAAGCTGTGGCATAAAGCGCAGAAGAAAAAAGCGAAGCAGGACGCGAAAGCGGCGAAAGCCAGCGCGAAGCAGGGCACCGCGGTCACGGCCACGAAGCCCCGGGTTTTTGTCCTGGATTTCAAAGGCAGTATGGATGCCCACGAAGTGAACTCCCTGCGCGAAGAGATCACCGCGGTGATCACCATCGCAGGGCCGGAAGACCAGGTGTTGCTGCGTCTGGAAAGTCCCGGCGGCGTGGTGCATGGCTACGGGCTGGCGTCTTCCCAGCTCCAGCGCCTGCGCGACAAAAACATCCCCTTAACGGTGGCGGTGGATAAAGTGGCGGCCAGCGGCGGCTATATGATGGCCTGCGTGGCAGATAAGATCGTGGCCGCGCCTTTCGCCATCGTCGGCTCTATCGGCGTGGTGGCGCAAATCCCGAACTTTAACCGCTTCCTGAAAAGCAAAGACATCGACATCGAGCTACACACCGCCGGTCAGTACAAGCGTACGTTGACGCTGCTGGGTGAAAACACCGAAGAAGGGCGGCAGAAGTTCCGTGAGAGCCTGAACGAGACGCACGATCTGTTTAAAGAATATGTGAAGCAGATGCGTCCGTCGCTGGACATTGACCAGGTCGCCACTGGCGAGCACTGGTATGGCGTACAGGCGCTGGAAAAAGGGCTGGTGGATGAAGTAGGCACCAGCGACGATCTGCTGCTGGGGCTGATTAAAGAGCGCGAGGTGATCGGCGTCCGTTACGCCCAGCGTAAAAAGCTGATGGACCGCTTTACCGGCAGTGCGGCGGAAGCCGCTGACCGGCTGCTGCTGCGCTGGTGGCAGCGCGGTGAAAAACCGTTGCTGTAAAACAAAAAGCGAGGTGAATCACCTCGCTTTTTTATTGCCGTCAGTCCGCAAGGGTATACTTTTCGGACAACACATGGGCCAGATGTTTGAACATATTAAACACCGCCGTACTTTTCGACGTCGGCAGGCCTTGCTCATCCAGGAAATAGTCGCCGCTGAACACCAGCACGCCGTTGCGTTCAGTGACATCCGTCGCTTCGATGCCCTGAATAAAATCGTCATGCTCGCGGATGATTCGGTTAGCTTCAGCTAATAGTGACTGGCGATCGATAGGTTGAATGTTCTCGTGCATAGTCTGCTCCTCTGACAAGGCATTTATTCTACGTCTGCCGGTGGGCCAGGCGCAAATTTTCCCTGTTTTTAAAATGGTTTTCACACCGGGGACTGGCTGGCGTGATTTGCTTTTGCATGCTAATAAAGTTGCGTAACGAATTTTATCAGGTAGAGTGTGCGCTTTCGTCAATCTGGCAACAGAATTGCTTGACATTCGACCTTAAGTCCGTCGTGCTACAGCACTGATGCGCGAAAACACCTGTGAACTCAGTCACCTGGGCACCACACTTCACGCGCCCGGTTTTAAAGAGGGGTTGATAACCACGGATATCGCCGCCACATCATCGGATGTCGCGGTGGAGAGTGAATCAACGTGCGACGTATTCCTGGAAGAATCAAATTAGGTAAAGGTGAATATGGGTAAAGCACTCGTCATCGTTGAGTCCCCGGCAAAAGCCAAAACGATCAATAAGTATCTGGGTAATGACTACGTGGTGAAATCCAGCGTCGGTCATATCCGCGATCTGCCGACCAGTGGCTCAGCACCCAAAAAGAGCGCCGACTCCGCCACCACCAAAACGGCCAAAAAGCCTAAAAAGGATGAACGTGGCGCGCTGGTCAACCGCATGGGCGTTGACCCATGGAACGAATGGGATGCACGCTATGAAGTGCTTCCGGGCAAAGAAAAAGTCGTTGCCGAACTGAAAGCCATCGCTGAAAAAGCGGACCATATCTATCTCGCAACCGACCTTGACCGCGAAGGGGAAGCCATTGCCTGGCACCTGCGGGAAGTGATCGGGGGCGATGACTCGCGCTACAGCCGCGTGGTGTTTAACGAAATCACCAAAAACGCTATCCAGCAGGCGTTTGAAAAGCCGGGTGAACTGAATATCGACCGTGTAAACGCTCAACAAGCGCGCCGCTTTGTGGATCGCGTGGTGGGTTACATGGTGTCGCCGCTGCTATGGAAAAAGATCGCCCGCGGCCTGTCTGCCGGACGCGTTCAGTCCGTGGCGGTGCGTCTGGTGGTCGAGCGTGAGCGCGAAATCAAAGCCTTTGTCCCGGAAGAGTTCTGGGAAATCGACGCCAGCGTTACCACGCCTTCCGGCGATGCGCTGCCGTTGCAGGTGACGCATCAGCAGGACAAGCCTTTCCGTCCGGTTAATCGCGAGCAGACTATGGCGGCGGTAAGCCTGCTGGAAAAAGCGCGCTACACCGTTACGGATCGGGAAGATAAGCCCACCAGCAGCAAGCCTGGCGCGCCCTTTATTACCTCCACGCTTCAGCAGGCGGCCAGTACGCGCCTTGGCTTTGGCGTGAAGAAAACCATGATGATGGCGCAGCGTCTGTACGAAGCGGGCCACATTACCTATATGCGTACCGACTCCACCAACCTGAGTCAGGACGCCGTCAGCATGGTGCGTGGCTACATCAGCGATAATTTCGGCAAAAAATACCTGCCGGAAAGCGCTAATCAGTACGCCAGCAAAGAAAACTCCCAGGAAGCGCACGAAGCCATCCGTCCTTCCGACGTGGCGGTGCTGGCAGAGTCCCTGAAGGATATGGAAGCGGACGCGCAGAAGCTGTATCAGCTGATCTGGCGTCAGTTTGTCGCCTGTCAGATGACGCCAGCGCAGTACGATTCCACCACACTGATCGTGGAAGCGGGCGAGTTCCGCCTGAAGGCGCGTGGCCGTACGCTGCGTTTCGATGGCTGGACGAAGGTGATGCCGCAGCTGCGTAAGGGCGATGAAGATCGCACGCTGCCAGCGGTGAACAAAGGCGACGTGGTATCCCTTGTGGAACTGCTCCCGGCGCAGCACTTTACCAAGCCGCCTGCGCGTTTCAGCGAAGCATCCCTGGTGAAAGAGCTGGAAAAACGCGGTATCGGCCGTCCGTCGACCTATGCTTCTATCATCTCGACCATTCAGGATCGCGGCTACGTGCGTGTAGAAAACCGCCGCTTCTATGCCGAGAAAATGGGCGAAATCGTCACTGACCGTCTGGAAGAGAATTTCCGCGAGCTGATGAACTACGATTTCACCGCGCAAATGGAAAACAGCCTTGACCAGGTTGCCAACCATGAAGCGGAATGGAAAGGCGTGCTGGACAACTTCTTTACCGACTTCACCGGCCAGCTTGAAAAAGCGGAAAAGGATCCGGAAGAAGGCGGCATGCGTCCGAATCAGATGGTGCTGACCAGTATCGACTGTCCGACCTGCGGTCGCAAAATGGGTATCCGCACCGCCAGCACCGGCGTGTTCCTCGGCTGTTCCGGCTATGCGCTGCCGCCGAAAGAACGCTGCAAAACCACCATTAACCTGGTGCCGGAAAACGAAGTTCTTAACGTGCTGGAAGGCGATGACGCCGAAACTAACGCCCTGCGTGCTAAGCGCCGCTGCGTGAAATGCGGCACCGCTATGGACAGCTATCTGATCGATCCCAAGCGTAAGCTGCACGTCTGTGGTAACAACCCGACCTGCGACGGCTATGAAATCGAAGAGGGCGAATTCCGCATCAAAGGCTATGACGGCCCGATCGTGGAGTGTGAGAAGTGTGGTTCTGAAATGCACCTGAAAATGGGGCGTTTCGGCAAGTACATGGCCTGCACCAACGACGAATGCAAAAACACGCGTAAGATCCTGCGTAACGGCGAAGTCGCGCCACCGAAAGAAGATCCGGTGCCGCTGCCTGAGCTGCCATGTGAAAAATCAGACGCCTATTTTGTACTGCGCGATGGTGCGGCAGGGGTATTCCTGGCGGCGAACACCTTCCCGAAATCCCGTGAAACCCGCGCACCGCTGGTGGAAGAGCTGCATCGCTTCCGCGATCGTCTGCCGGAAAAACTGCGTTATCTGGCCGACGCGCCTGTCGCGGATCCCGAAGGCAACAAGACGGTCGTTCGCTTTAGCCGTAAGACTAAGCAGCAGTATGTTTCCGCCGAGAAAGAGGGTAAAGCGACCGGCTGGTCTGCTTTCTTCATCGACGGGAAATGGGTGGAAGGTAAGAAGTAATTAAGCCTGTCTGCTCCCTGCAAGGGCCGGATATCCGGCCCTTTTTTGTTGCTTATAATTTTGCGTTCCTGTCTATACAGACCGGGCATTAATGATATAGTGGTTATAGTTAAGTCATTTCTTATTATTAAATCGTCTTAAACGATTGCTCGTCAGCGCTCAACCGGATGGTCCGTCATGAAACTACAGCAGCTTCGTTATATCGTTGAGGTGGTGAATCACAACCTTAATGTCTCCTCTACCGCCGAGGGGCTATACACCTCACAACCCGGCATCAGCAAACAGGTTCGTATGCTGGAAGATGAGCTGGGGATCCAGATTTTCGCCCGCAGCGGCAAGCATCTTACCCAGGTCACGCCCGCCGGCGAGGAGATCATACGCATCGCCCGTGAAGTGCTCTCCAAGGTTGACGCCATTAAATCGGTGGCGGGAGAGCATACCTGGCCGGATAAAGGCTCGCTCTACGTCGCGACCACCCATACCCAGGCGCGTTATGCGCTGCCCGGCGTAATCAAGGGCTTTATTGAGCGCTACCCACGTGTTTCGCTGCATATGCACCAGGGCTCGCCGACGCAGATTGCGGAAGCCGTCTCCAAAGGCAATGCTGATTTCGCCATCGCCACCGAAGCGCTGCACCTGTATGACGATCTGGTCATGCTGCCGTGCTACCACTGGAATCGTTCGATTGTCGTCACGCCCGATCATCCGCTGGCGGGCAAACAGTCGGTGAGCATTGAGGAGCTGGCGCAGTACCCGCTGGTTACTTATACCTTTGGCTTTACCGGCCGTTCAGAGCTGGACACCGCCTTTAACCGCGCCGGGCTGACGCCGCGTATCGTCTTTACCGCCACGGACGCTGACGTGATCAAAACTTATGTGCGCCTGGGTCTTGGGGTAGGGGTGATCGCCAGCATGGCGGTTGATCCGGTATCGGATCCGGATCTGGTAAAACTGGACGCACAGGATGTGTTCAGCCACAGCACCACGAAAATCGGTTTTCGTCGCAGCACCTTCCTGCGCAGTTATATGTATGATTTTATTCAGCGCTTCGCGCCACATTTAACCCGTGACGTGGTGGATACCGCCGTGGCATTACGTTCAAATGATGATATTGAAGCCATGTTCCAGGACATTAAGCTGCCAGAAAAATAATTTCCTGCGGTATCTTCCCGCCCGGGAAGATACCTTTTTATCGCCCTAAACCTAAATCAGAATTATCATCATCTGCCTTAACGCACATTTCCCCGAGTGATTCCTGTCACAACTTAACCGCAATTGTGTCGTGTTTTCGCGACAAAAGTAGAAAGTAATTTACGGGTCCGCAAATTTTATTCTTCAATTATTTATTTCCGGTCAAAAGATTGAATATTTAACTGGAAATCATTGGTAAATTCGCTGGCTTTTTTCCTAAACTTATTTTAGGATTTGTCTCATCTAGTGATTACTTATACCTATTGTTAGGTGTCAAAATGATAAGTGATGTCGATTGTGTGAGGTTAGCAATGCCATCAGGAAGCGACGAATCGCAAAGGGATCACGCGCTGAAACGCAAAGCCTGGCTGGCGGTGTTTCTTGGCTCAGCCCTGTTCTGGGTGGTTGTAGCCTTGCTGGTGTGGAAATTTTGGGGTTGAGAATGGTGTTTACGGGGCAGTTCGGCACAGTGAAGCCAGTATGTCAGTTACATGACAAGCCTCTGAGCGCCAAAAAGGACGCCGAGGTGCGTATTCCTGACGAATGGGAACTCACCCCGCAGCAGCGCGCCTTTATTGAAACGTTCGCAGAAGACGAACCAAAAAAACAATAATTTAACCAACAGCGTGGGCGCGAAATTAGCCTGACGCCCAGTGGTCTTTTGTACTTCTTAATAAATACACCTCAGCAATATAGAAACGGGTAACAACCCGGTGTGGCGCTTGATTAATTCGTAGGGTGTATAAATGATAAATAATCTCAAATACTGGTCATGGATGGGCGCATTCACCGTCTCGGTTATGTTTTGGGGACAACTGGTCTGGATGATGGCTCACTAACCGCATAAAAACCTCGCTTAAGCGGGGTTTTTTGTTTTTATCCCTTCAATGGTTTTACCTCTTTTATCAATTTGAGTTGTTATCAAAACGTTACAGCATGTTTGTGTTATCTTTAATACAGACCCTGATGATAATCAGGGAATTGCAATCCCTGTATTAAGGAGGAGCTTATGTCGTCGACCCTACGCGAAGCCAGTAAGGACACATTGCAGGCTGAAAACAAAACCTACCACTACTACAGCCTGCCCCTGGCCGCAAAGGAACTTGGGGATATTTCCCGTTTGCCCAAGTCGTTAAAAGTGTTACTGGAAAACCTGCTGCGCTGGCAGGATGGTGAGTCCGTCACTGAGGAGGATATTCATGCCCTCGCAGGCTGGCTGAAATCCGCCCACGCCGATCGTGAAATCGCTTATCGTCCCGCCCGCGTGCTGATGCAGGATTTTACCGGCGTTCCCGCTGTTGTTGATCTCGCCGCCATGCGTGAAGCCGTGAAGCGCCTTGGTGGCGATACCACTAAAGTTAACCCGCTTTCCCCTGTTGATCTGGTTATCGACCACTCTGTCACCGTTGACCATTTCGGCGATGACGACGCCTTTGAAGAAAACGTCCGTCTGGAAATGGAGCGTAACCACGAACGCTATGTGTTTCTGCGCTGGGGCCAGCAGGCCTTCAGCCGGTTCAGCGTTGTGCCGCCTGGCACCGGCATCTGCCATCAGGTCAACCTGGAATACCTGGGTAAAGCCGTCTGGAGCGAGCTGCAGGATAAAGAGTGGGTCGCTTATCCGGATACCCTGGTCGGCACCGACTCCCACACCACCATGATCAACGGGCTGGGCGTGCTTGGCTGGGGCGTGGGCGGTATCGAAGCGGAAGCCGCCATGCTTGGACAGCCGGTATCCATGCTGATCCCGGATGTGGTGGGCTTTAAGCTCACCGGTAAACTGAGCGAAGGCATCACCGCCACTGACCTCGTGCTTACCGTGACGCAAATGCTACGTAAACACGGCGTAGTGGGTAAGTTTGTGGAATTTTATGGCGACGGTCTCGACTCCCTGCCGCTGGCGGACCGGGCCACTATCGCCAATATGGCGCCGGAATATGGCGCGACATGCGGCTTCTTCCCGATTGATGACGTGACGCTGGAGTACATGCGTCTTAGCGGCCGTAGCGACGATCAGGTAGCGCTGGTGGAAGCCTATGCCAAAGCGCAGGGCATGTGGCGTCAGCCGGGTGATGAACCTGTCTTTACCAGTACCCTGGAACTGGACATGAGTAGCGTCGAAGCCAGCCTTGCCGGACCAAAACGTCCGCAGGATCGCGTGGCGCTGGGCGATGTGCCAAAAGCCTTTGCGGCCAGCACCGAGCTGGAGCTCAATACCGCCCAGAAAGATCGTCAGCCGGTGGATTATGTTCTGAACGGTCATCAGTATCAGCTGCCAGATGGCGCGGTGGTCATCGCAGCCATTACCTCATGTACCAACACCTCGAACCCGAGCGTGCTGATGGCGGCCGGTCTGCTGGCGAAAAAAGCCGTCACCCTCGGGCTGAAGCGTCAGCCGTGGGTAAAAGCCTCGCTGGCGCCTGGTTCGAAAGTGGTATCGGATTATCTGGCGCAGGCGCGTCTGACGCCGTATCTCGATGAGCTGGGCTTTAACCTGGTGGGCTATGGTTGCACCACCTGTATCGGTAACTCCGGCCCGTTGCCGGATCCCATCGAGCAGGCGATTAAAAAAGGCGATCTGACCGTCGGGGCCGTGCTTTCCGGCAACCGTAACTTTGAAGGTCGTATTCATCCGCTGGTGAAAACCAACTGGCTGGCCTCGCCGCCGCTGGTGGTGGCCTATGCGCTGGCCGGCAATATGAACATCAACCTGGCAACCGATCCGCTGGGCCACGATCGCAAAGGCGATCCGGTGTATCTGAAAGATATCTGGCCGAGCGGACAGGAGATCGCCCGTGCGGTAGAGCAGGTGTCCACTGACATGTTCCGCAAGGAGTATGCGGAAGTGTTTGAAGGGACTGACGAGTGGAAGTCCATCAAAGTGGAAGCCTCCGATACCTACGGCTGGCAGTTTGACTCCACCTACATCCGCTCCTCGCCATTCTTTGAGGAGATGGAAGCCCAGCCGAAGCCGGTAGAGGATATTCAGGGCGCGCGCATTCTGGCGATGCTCGGCGATTCTGTGACCACTGACCATATCTCACCGGCGGGCAGCATTAAAGCCGACAGCCCGGCGGGACGCTATCTGCAAAACCATGGCGTGGAGCGCCGCGATTTTAACTCCTACGGTTCACGACGCGGTAACCACGAGGTGATGATGCGCGGCACCTTCGCCAACATCCGCATCCGCAACGAAATGGTGCCCGGTGTGGAAGGGGGCATGACGCGCCATCTGCCGGGCAGTGAAGTGATCTCCATTTATGATGCCGCGATGCGTTATCAGCAGGAGGGCACGCCGCTGGCGGTGATTGCCGGTAAAGAATACGGTTCCGGCTCCAGCCGTGACTGGGCGGCGAAAGGCCCGCGTCTGTTAGGGATCCGCGTGGTGATCGCTGAATCTTTCGAGCGTATCCACCGTTCTAACCTGATCGGCATGGGCATTTTGCCGCTGGAGTTCCCGCAGGGCGTGACCCGTAAAACGCTGGGGCTGAGCGGGGAAGAGCGGCTGGATGTGGAAGATCTGACCGGACTTAAACCTGGTGCGACGGTACCGGTACGCCTGACCCGCGCCGACGGCTCGCAGGAAGTGATTTCCTGTCGCTGCCGTATTGATACGGCAACCGAGCTGACTTACTACCAGCACGGCGGGATCCTGCATTACGTGATCCGCAACATGCTGCACTGATAACCCTTCACGCTAGCCCGGCGGGACATACCGCCGGGCTTTTTTTATTAATCCAGCAAATGCCCCATTTTCGCGGCCTTGGTATCAAGGTAATGCGCGTTTTTCGGGTTGCGTCCGACGATCAGCGGTACGCGTTCAACAATATTAATGCCTGCTTCGGTGAGGATCTCCACCTTGCGCGGGTTGTTAGTCAGCAAACGCACTTCGTCCACGCCCAGTAGTTTGAACATGTCCGCGCATAAAGTGAAATCACGCTCATCGGCGGCAAAGCCGAGCTGGTGGTTTGCTTCTACAGTGTCGTAACCCTGATCCTGTAACGCATACGCGCGGATTTTATTCAGCAGCCCAATATTACGGCCTTCCTGACGATGATAGAGCAGGATGCCGCGGCCTTCTTCGGCAATGTGGGACAGCGCCGCTTCCAGCTGGAAACCGCAGTCGCAGCGCAGACTGAACAGGGCATCGCCGGTCAGACACTCTGAATGGACGCGGGCAAGCACCGGCGTCTGGCCTGAAATGTCGCCATAGACCAGCGCAACATGGTCCTGCCCGGTGGCCAGTTCTTCAAAACCCACCATCAGGAAATCGCCCCATGGGGTTGGCAGTTTGGCTTCTGCCACACGTTTAAGCTGCATGTGATTCTCCGGATTTATTCTGGCACCTGACGTGCCTTGTCGCCCTCAGGCTTTCATTCTGGGGTTATTTTGCCACAAGGCGGCCAACTTCTCTAATTGCGTCAACGGGCTGTAAAGATTAAGCGCACAAATCCGTCACTCCTGCCGGTGATGTTGTTTTTCAGTTACTATTAAGCGGCCTGGCACATAAAGGAGAGAACATGCTGTCTATTGTAAAGCGCACCATGGCGGGGGTGGGGATATTACTGATTATGCCGCTGATAGTATGGAGATCCGGCTGGCAGTGGACGCCAGGTAACAACAGCGCGTGGCTGAAGGCGCTGTACTGGGTAACCGAAACGGTGACGCAGCCCTGGGGGATCATTACCCATGTGCTGCTCTGCGGCTGGTTTTTATGGTGTCTGCGATTTCGTCTGAAAGCCGCGCTGATGCTTTTTGTGATCCTCGCCGCCGCTATCCTAATCGGGCAGGGCGTGAAGTCCTGGGTGAAGGATCGGGTGCAGGAGCCGCGGCCTTTTGTCATCTGGCTTGAAAAAACACACCATATTCCGGTTGATGAGTTCTACACTTTAAAACGTAAGGATCGCGGGCATCTGGTAAAAGAGCAGCTGAGCGGTGAAGAGAACATTCCGGCGTTCTTGCGCAAACACTGGCAAAAAGAGACCGGTTTCGCTTTCCCGTCAGGGCATACCATGTTTGCCGCCAGCTGGGCGTTGCTGGGCGTAGGTTTGCTGTGGCCACGGCGACGCACTATCACTATTGCCGTGCTGCTGGTGTGGGCGACGGCGGTGATGGGCAGCCGCATGCTGTTGGGAATGCACTGGCCACGCGATCTGGTGGTCGCCACGCTGATTTCCGGACTGCTTGTCACCTTCGCCACCATGCTGGCGCAGCGTATCTGCGGGCCATTAACGCCGCCGGTCGAAGAGAAGAAAGAGATCGCCGACCGCGACGACGAATAATATTATCGACGGGCCTGATGGGTTAACGCGCATCCGGGGTTGAAATAGCGAATTTCGCCCGCAAATCCATCAGGTCACTCGCTTTTCCATTTCGTCCAGGTCGCGAAAATGGTAGGTTATAAGGCTGGATGCAGTCAGTTGAACAGAATTTATTCGCTCCAATCCACATAACGGGACGTAATGTGAAATATTTACTCATTTTCTTACTGGTGTTAGCGATTTTTGTCATTTCGGTCACGCTGGGTGCACAGAACGATCAGCTCGTCACATTCAATTATTTGCTGGCGCAGGGTGAATTCCGTATTTCAACGCTGCTGGCGTGTCTGTTTGCCGCAGGCTTTGTGATTGGCTGGCTGGTATGCGGACTGTTCTGGCTGCGTGTGCGTGTTTCGCTGGTACGCGCGGAACGTAAAATTAAACGACTTGAACATCAGCTTGCCCCCGCAAACGACGTTCCCGTAACGACCGGCACGCCGTCCGTCAAGGAATAACATTATATGCTTGAGTTGTTGTTTCTGCTGTTGCCCGTAGCGGCCGCGTATGGCTGGTATATGGGGCGCAGAAGCGCGCAACAAACAAAGCAGGATGAGGCAAACCGACTCTCGCGTGATTACGTGGCGGGTGTTAACTTTCTGCTTAGTAATCAACAGGACAAAGCGGTTGACCTGTTCCTCGATATGTTAAAAGAGGATACCGGCACCGTTGAGGCCCATCTCACCCTCGGAAACCTCTTCCGCTCGCGTGGCGAGGTTGACCGCGCAATCCGCATTCACCAGACGCTGATGGAAAGCGCCTCGCTGTCTTACGATCAGCGTCTGCTGGCCGTACAACAGCTGGGCCGCGATTACATGGCGGCGGGTCTATACGATCGCGCTGAAGACATGTTCAATCAGCTGGTTGACGAAACCGACTTCCGTATCGGCGCGCTGCAACAACTGCTGCAAATTTACCAGGCGACCAGCGACTGGCAGAAAGCCATTGATGTGGCCGAACGTCTGGTCAAGCTGGGTAAAGATAAACAGCGTGTCGAAATCGCCCACTTCTACTGTGAGCTGGCGTTACAACAGATGGGCAACGACGATCTGGATCGTGCCATGGCGCTGCTTAAAAAGGGAGCCGCTGCCGATCGCAACAGCCCGCGCGTTTCCATCATGATGGGCCGCGTGCTGATGGCGAAAGGGGAGTACGAAAAAGCTATCGAAAGTCTGCTGCGTGTGGTGGATCAGGATAAAGAACTGGTCAGCGAAACGCTGGAGATGCTGCAAACCTGCTATCTGCATACCGGTAAAACCGAGGAGTGGGCGGAATTTCTTCAGCGCTGTGTGGAAGAGAACACCGGCGCGGTAGCCGATCTGATGCTGGCGGATATTGTCGAGCAACGCGAAGGGCAGGATACGGCGCAAATGCTGGTGACGCGTCAACTCCAGCGTCAGCCCACCATGCGCGTCTTCCACAAACTGATGGATTACCATTTGCAGGAAGCCGAAGAAGGGCGCGCGAAAGAGAGCCTGATGGCGTTGCGTGACATGGTGGGCGAGCAGATCCGCAGTAAGCCACGCTATCGCTGCCACAAATGCGGCTTTACCGCTTTCACCATGTACTGGCATTGTCCGTCCTGCCGCGCATGGTCCACCGTCAAGCCCATTCGTGGCCTTGATGGTCAGTAATATAAAAAAAGCCCGCACTTTAGTTACAACATACTTATTATTTGCACACACAGTTACGGCGGCATCGTGCCCTTATCGCCTGGTAGCAAAAAAATGCATTCTGTCCTTTTCAACGGCGCGCAGGTAGAATGCACGCCGTTTATTCTCATTGCGCCTGCGCGGGTGCCCATCATCAGGAAGGTCTGATCATGACGTCTACTGCTACATCCTCTTTTGCTGCTGTAACGCATTCCCCTGTGGTTGTTGCCCTTGATTACGCCGATCGCCATCAGGCGCTGGCTTTTGTCGACCGTATTTCTCCGTCAGATTGCCGCCTGAAAGTCGGGAAAGAAATGTTCACGCTGTTTGGCCCGCAATTTGTACGCGACCTGCAACAGCGCGGTTTTGACGTCTTCCTGGATCTCAAATTCCATGATATTCCCAATACCACGGCACATGCGGTAGCCGCCGCCGCAGAGCTGGGCGTGTGGATGGTGAACGTTCATGCCTCCGGCGGGGCGCGAATGATGAGCGCGGCCCGTGAAGCGTTGATGCCTTTCGGTAAAGATGCGCCGCTGCTGATTGCTGTGACGGTCCTGACCAGCATGGAAGCGAGCGATCTGCATGATTTGGGGATCACCAGCACTCCGGCGGAACATGCCGAACGCCTGGCGCGTCTGACGCAAAACTGTGGTCTTGACGGCGTCGTCTGTTCTGCACAGGAAGCCGTACGCTTTAAAAGCGAACTGGGGCAGGCCTTCAAACTGGTCACGCCGGGTATTCGTCCACAGGGCAGTGAAGCTGGCGACCAGCGCCGCATTATGACGCCGGAACAGGCGCAGGCTGCTGGTGTGGATTACATGGTCATTGGCCGTCCGGTGACACAATCTGCCGATCCGGCGCAGACGCTGAAGGCGATTAATGCTTCATTACGTGTGGAGGCTTAAATGAAGGATGCAAACAGTCGGCTGGTCTATTCCACCGACAGCGGACGTATCGATGAACCCAAACCGGTGGTCGAGCGCCCGAAAGGTGACGGTATTGTCCGTATCCAGCGTCAGACCAGCGGCCGTAAAGGGAAGGGCGTCTGTCTGATTACTGGTATTGATGCCAGTGACGAGGAAATTGCCCGCCTGGCCGCGGAGCTGAAAAAGAAATGCGGTTGTGGTGGTTCAGTGAAGGATGGCGTAATTGAAATTCAGGGCGATAAACGCGACCTGATTAAATCATTACTGGAAGCCAAAGGTATGAAGGTAAAACTGGCTGGCGGTTAAGCGGATAAATAAGATAAGGCCACGGCAAATACCGTGGCCTTTTAATTCACTGCGTATTTTCGCAATAACGCCAGTATATATTCTGTACCAGGCGACACCTGTACGATTATTTACCGACCTGGTGACCCACAATACCACCGACTGCCGCGCCACCTAATGTGCCGAGCGTGCTACCGTCAGTTAATACTGCGCCACCCAGTGCGCCTGCGCCTGCGCCAATCGCGGTATTACGGTCGCGTTTAGACCAGTTAGAACAAGCACTCAGAGACATTGCCAGCGTTACCGCCAGTACCGCTGTAGCCATTTTTTTACCAGATAACATCATCATACTAATCTCCTGAAATAGGTATCCACGGAAAGAATTTCTCTATGAGTATAGTGCCTGTTCAGCAAACTTAAGTTCATTTCCGTAAATTATGTTGCGCAGGTGTTACTTTAGATCACGTGAGTGATAGTTACGTCCTGTTATATCGTTCAACATAATTTTACTTCCTGCCGCTAAACGAGACAGGTAAATAGTCTTAATTGGCAGGTCAGAAAAGTCTCAGAGATGAAAGGTTAGCCCGCGCATGGCGGGCGCTGGCGAGTTATTGTGCGGAAGCTTTTTTTACAATATCGACAATCAGTCCGGATTGCGTTAATTGCGCCTGCTGCGCTGCATCCAGTTTTTCATCGGTAATTACCCGGTTAAATCGTCCCATTGGCCCTAAAGTATAGGGATGTACCGCGCCGAATTTTGAGCTGTCCGTCAGCACAAGGGCTTCGCAGCTTTTTTCCAGCACCGCATTGACTACATCGGCCCGCATCATATCCCGTCCGGTAAAGCCTGTTTCCGGCTGCCAGCCGTCAATGCCAATAAACGCCTTGCTGAAATGCACCTGCTGCACATACTGGCGCGTCAGCGGGCCGACCATGCTTTCACTTTTCTTCTGATAAATGCCCCCCAGCAGGATCACTTCGCAGGCTGTCTCTTTTAACAGATGGGCGATGTAGGCGCTGACGGTAATAATAGTGATGTCTTTCTCATCGGCCAGCGCGCGGGCCAGCAGGGCATTGCTGCTGCCGTTTTCGATAAATACCGTTTCGCCGGGAGACACCAGCGACGCGGCAAAGGCGGCCAGTTCCCGCTTGAGGGTGAAGTTACTCATCATGCGGGTTTCCACGTCGTCGCTTTCCAGCGGCACGGCGTAGCCATGGGTACGACGCAGATAACTTTGCTTCTCCAGGGTGTTGAGATCCTGACGGATGGTGACTTCAGAAACGCCGGTTATTTTCGCCAGCTCAGCCACGCTGACGCGGCCCTGGTCAATGACCATTTGCAGAATAATTTGTTGTCGGGAATTCATAGCGTCTTATTCAGATTTCCCAGGGTGTTTTTGGCGCACCCTGCGGGGATATTTGCCCGGCGGCGTCAAGGGCGAGTAATTCGTCTTTCAGGATTTCCAGATTATGGATGGCGGAGTGGTAATCACCCGCCACCAGAATGTCCAGCACCGTATCAATACGTCCTGCCAGTTGCTTTGCGTCGATGTCGGCCATGTCGTCACCCTGTATCGAAAAGTTAATAAATTCAATGATGCAGAAATTAGTGTAAAAAGAGAAGGGAAAAAAGGAAATCTTAAAAAAGCATAAGTACCAATTATAAATTAGCTTACGCACATACTGCCTGGTTTGCTCCTGCATTAGTCTAAATCTGCGCGCAATGCGCTTTAATTAATGAGGAAAAGACCATGACAGTTACCAACCATGCATCATGCAAATTGTTCACTGATACAGAGCGCTTTACCCAACTGGCAGGCTACTACGAAGAGGAACGTCGCACGGTCTGGATGATGTTACGGGCGCAACCCCGCCCATGCTTCAATCACGGACTGATTGAGGAGATCATGAATATTTCCTGGCTGGTCAGGCAGGCGGGGTTCGCGGTGGATTTTTGGGTAACAGGCTCACTGGTCCCCGGTATTTATAACGCCGGAGGCGATCTGGGTTTCTTTGTTGACTGCCTGCAAACTGGCCGTCGTGAAGCGCTAAGGGCCTACGCGCGGGCCTGTGTCGACTGTGTGCACGCCGCTTCACGCGGTTTCGATACCGGGGCGATCAGTCTGGCGATGGTGGAAGGCAGTGCGCTGGGCGGCGGCTTTGAAGCCGCGCTGGCGCACCATTTTGTGCTCGCGCAGCGGGACGCGCGCCTGGGCTTCCCGGAAATCGCCTTTAACCTTTTTCCCGGCATGGGGGGATATTCGCTGGTCGCCCGGCGTTCGGGCATGAAGCTGGCCGAGGAGCTGATCTATAAAGGCGAATCCCATACGGCGGAATGGTACGAACCTAAAGGCCTGGTGGATGAACTGTTCGAACCGGGGCAGGGGGCGGTTGCCGTGCGCACCTTCATCGATACGCTGCAACCGCGTCTCAATGGCGTCCGTGCCATGCTGCGCGCGCGTCAGCGGGTCATACAGTTGCCTCGCAGTGAACTGATGGACATCACCGAAGACTGGGTGGACGCGGCGTTCTGCCTGCAACCCAAAGACATCGCCTACATGGAACGCCTGGTGCAGTTACAAAACCGGCATGTCGCCGGTCTGAGTAAAGCCAGCTAACGCGCTTTGCGCGTCAGATAACGTTTATACCATCGCTCGAATACGGCTGCGGGCATGGGCTTAGCAAAGAGAAAACCCTGCCGTTCATTGACGCCATTCTTCGTGAGAAAGGCGTCTTCTTTGGCGCTTTCCACCCCTTCCGCAATCACCTGCAAATTAAGCGCCTGAGCCACAGCGACAATGGCCCGCACCAGCGACTGGGAAATCGGCTGCTTATGCACATCGCGCACAAAAGACTGATCGAGCTTAATGGCATCCAGCGGGAAGCGCGCCAACTGCGACAGCGACGAATAGCCGGTACCGAAATCATCCAGATGCACCTGCGCCCCCAGCGCGCTGAACTGCTGGATCACTGACAGCGCCAGCTCCTCGTTTTCAATCAGGCAGCTTTCCGTTAACTCCACGTCGATCGGACAATATTCAAAATTGAGATCGCTCAGCGCCTGTTTCAGATCGCTGAAAATGGTCTGATCCGCCAGCTGACGGGCCGAAACGTTCACCGCCACGCGCAAATGAATGCCCTTGTCGCGCCACTTTGCCACCTGCTGCACCACGTTGAGCATAACCCAACGTCCCAGCGGCACAATCAGCCCGGACTCCTCGGCATAAGAGATAAACTCCATGGGGCCAATTAAGCCGCGCTCCGGCGACTGCCAGCGCACCAGCGCCTCCAGGCTGCGGATCTCGCCGCGCCAGGTCATTTTCGGCTGATAGTGGATCAGCAGCTGATCGTTCTCCAGCGCCTTACGCAGATTGGTATCCAGCCACAGGTATTCAAATACCCGCTGATTCATTTCTGGTGAGAAGACGCAGAACTTACCGCGGCCGCTCTCTTTGGCAGTATACATCGCGGTATCCGCGTTGCGGATCACGCTCTCGCGATCGTTGCCGTGCTGCGGCGCAAGGGAAATCCCCAGCGAACAACCGGTATAGACTTCGATAAGCCCGATGCGGAACGGCTGGCGCAGTCGCGTCAGAATACGCGAGGCCATGGCTTCCAGCGTACTCTGCGACGAATTCGTCGCCAGCACGATAAACTCATCGCCGCCCAGACGCGCCAGCACCTGGCCTTCTTCCAGGCAGCTTAAAATCGCCAGCGACACCGCCTGTAACAGCTGATCGCCAAACATATGCCCGTAGGCATCGTTCACCTTTTTAAAATTATCCAGATCGAGATAAACAATGCCCACCTGCGTATCGTCGCGGCAGGCAATGGCATCGCTGATCAGTTCATGGATGGCATTGCGGTTCGGCAGTCCGGTAATGGTGTCGGTGTTGGCCAGTACGCGCAGCCGCTCCTGAGCCCGGCGCTCTTCGGTAATGTCGGTGCCGGAACAAATCAGGAAAATTTCGTTTTTGCCGCTGCCGCTGTGCACAAATTTATTGCGGAACAAAAACAGTCGCTGGCCTTTGCGCGTCTTGATCCAGCGCTCCACTTCATAGGAACTGCCGTTACGGAAAAACTCGCTGATATTACGCTTTGAGGCGAGCGCCTCGCTGCGGCTCATAAATAATTTAAAAACGTTCTGCCCGATAACTTCCTGCTCGCGCATCCCCGTATATTCTTCAGACAGCCGGTTAAAGCGCTGGATGTTGCCGTGTCGATCGAGGATCACAATGACCGAATTGGCTTCGGACACCACCTGTTCCGCAAAGGACAACCCCTGCACCAAATCACGGGCTACGGAGGAAGTATCATTCCAGGAAGACGCCGTACCCGCCCACTCTTTTTTCGATATCTTGCGGCCCACCAGATGCAGCGGCACGTCATCGCCAAACATGGAAATGGTCATGGTCAAACTGGTGGTAATCACCGTCATTTCACGGATCGTATCCGCCTGATGATCGCTCAGCGCAAACACCTGGCTGATGTCTGCGGTTTCACTCGCGGCAAGATGAAGTGCGTTGCTGTCAGCGGTGAGACGCCAGAAAGGGCTGGTTGTCCCAAGGTAACGAAACAGCAAATTTTGCTCCACATCGTCTTTCATGCAGTCTCCCATTCCACCCAAAGCGCAACAGAACCTTATAACGGTGAAGTTTTCACACTGTCTCTTCACAGGAGCAGGTTGAACTTACTGTTTTCCATTCGCATTCTTATAATAAAGCGTGGCTAACAAATTGCATATCTATTGCTAAACTCTTGTTCTGAACGACTTTTCATGCGTAAAAGTGCATAACTAAGTGTGGCTGTTTTTAGCCAAATGTGGGGGAAAAAATCCGGAATTTTGACGTAGCGCGGCAGACGTCAGGAGAGAGTAACGGTCTCGCCAGAACAGCGAGACCGGTTGATATACCGTTCGGCTTTTATGCCACAGGTCGGGCGATCACGCTACGGGTTTCCATACGCACCTCGGCGATGGTCACATCAATCACATCAGTGACTTTATACACCGTCTCGCCTTTTATCTGCACGGTACCGCTTTCCTGGCTGCATACCATTTCGTCGCGCACCGCATGGATGAACGGGGCGGGAATAAAGGCCACCGCACCATTATCCACCAGACGGACGCGCATCCCGCCACGGCTGATGTCGATGATCTCTGCGGCAAAGCGCGTATCGGTTCCGGCTTTGTCCTTCAGGAAGCGGGCATACAGCCAGTCGCCGACATCGCGTTCCGCCATACGGTTAAGGCGACGGCGTTCGGTCATCTGCACCGTGGTATCGTCCTGCGGACGGGCGATGGTTTCATTTTTGATGATCGCTTTCAGCAGACGATGGTTGATCATATCGCCGTACTTACGGATCGGTGACGTCCAGGTGGCATAGGCCTCAAGACCGAGACCAAAGTGCGGGCCTGGCTCGGTGCTGATTTCCGCGTAAGACTGGAAGCGGCGAATGCGGCTGTCGAGGAAACCAGACGGCTGTGCGTCCAGTTCACGACGCAGCTTGCAGAAGCCGTTCAGCGTCAGCACTTCTTCGGCGTCCACATGCAGACCGTGGGTGCTGAGCAGGGCCGCCAGCGCTTCGCCATTAGCCGGATCGAACCCTAAATGCACGTTGTAGATGCCGAAACCGAGCTTATCGCGCAGCACGCGGGCGGCACAGATGTTGGCGGCAATCATCGACTCTTCAACAATGCGGTTAGCGATGCGGCGCGGCTCGGCAACGATGTCCAGCACTTCGCCTTTTTCGCCCAGCACAAAGCGGTAATCCGGACGGTCTTTAAACACCAGCGCATGGGTGGTGCGCCATTCAGCGCGGGCAAGGCAGATACGATGCAGCAGACGGATCTGCGCGGCGATGGCATCCGTCGGCGGCGTCCAGCCATCTTTGCCTTCCAGCCAGTCAGAGATCTCGTCGTACACCAGCTTGGCTTTCGACTCGATGGTAGCGGCGAAGAATTCAATATTGTCTTCGATAGTGCCGTCAGCGCTGATGGTCATGCGGCAGGCCAGCGCCGGGCGCAGGGTCTGCGGGCGCAGTGAACAGAGATCGTCAGAAAGCTCGCGCGGCAGCATCGGGATGTTAAAGCCCGGCAGATAGTTAGTGAAAGCACGAACTTTAGCAATGTTATCCAGCTTGCTGTCCTGGGCTATCCACGCGGTCGGATCGGCAATGGCCACCGTCAGTTGCAGGCGGCCATCCGCCAGCTCTTCGGCGTACAGAGCATCATCCATATCTTCGGTGCTGGCGCTGTCAATGGTGACGAAATCCAGGGCGGTCAGATCGACACGCTCAAGGCCCTCGTCCAGCATTTCGGTAGCGACGCCGTTCGGCGCTTCTTTTTCCAGATTGTGGCGGGCAAGGGTCACCCACCACGGCACGAAATGATCGTCGCCGAAGGTAATAAACTGGGTCAGCTCCGCGTAAAAGCCGCGATCGCCTTTCAGCGGGTGACGGCGCATTTCTGCAACCGCCCAGTCGCCATCGGCAAAATTGTGCTCGACACCGCGCGCCGGTCGGCACTGGATGGCGTCTTTCAGCAGGGGATGATCAGGGACGATGGACAGACGATCGTCTTTTTTCTGTACTTTACCGACGAAGCGGGACAGGAAAGGTTCAACCAGTTCCTCCGGCTCGGCGGATTCACGTTCTTTTTCGCTATGGATCACCGCGATAATACGGTCGCCATGCATCACTTTTTTCATCTGCGGCGGCGGAATGAAATAGCTTTTCTGCGCATCTACTTCGAGGAAACCAAAGCCTTTTTCCGTGGCTTTGACGACGCCTTCCGCGCGAGGCGTCTTAGAATGTAATTGCTGTTTTAGCTGAGCAAGCAGCGGGTTGTCCTGGAACATAATTTTGTATTTTCGTGGCCAAAAGAGCGGCTGACAGTTTTACGCGAATACGGGGGGCGCAGCAAGCGCTCTTTCGCGTTACTGGCGCTCACCCAGCGCGATTTTCAGACGGTTCAACCAGCCGCATAACCCGCTCCACGCCAGCAGCGAGAGCGCCTGATGGGTGGTAAAACCCTGCTCGGTAAGCGGAATAAACTGCGCGGCGCTAAAGCGATCCGCCGCCCGGGTCAGCAGTTGTACGGCGACAATAACCGCCCGCGTTTGTGCGTCGTCCTGACTCCATGCCAGCAGCGCCTGCTCACCGTCCTGCAACGCGGTGCGCAGCGTCTCATCGCGTTGCGCGCTGGCCGCAAAACAGTCCACGCTGCCGTTAATGCGCGCGGTGAGTTGCGCCACCAGCTGCACTACCGCCGGGGGGAGTTCAGCCCGTAAACCGCTTTCCAGGATCGCGCCAAGTTCATTAAGCACAACATGCTCATGGGCCAGCGACGCCGCCAGCACGCGCAGCTCCGGCTGCGTCTGCCATTGCGCATGGGCTTCCAGCTGGCTTGCGCTGGCGCGGCGCAGTTCTACGCCGCTGAAGGCCGCGGACCAGCCGTCAGCCCCGGCGCTAAAGCGTTCTGCATCAGCCCAGGCCTGCATTTCCATGCCTGGCAGCCAGCGCACCGGCATGCCCTGCATCGCCTGAAACGCGGCGACCACGCGCGCCTGAAAACCGATAAAGCCGATGATCTGATCCATCAGAATAATGTCGTCGCAGGTCAGGCCAACCTCATCAAGCTGCTGCCGGGCGCGGTTATCAATCACCTCCGGCGAGCTGGCGAGCTGCCGGGCGTACTGGGTGATTTGCGCCAGACGGCGGTTACTTTCCCGTGAGGGATCCGGGCCATTGAGCGGCGCGAGGCGTGCGGCATAGTGATTGCACAGCCGCTGGACGCCATACACCTGGGCTGCGGTCAGCGCCGTGCTGAGGCGGTCGTAAGCGGTAAAGGTGCGCAGGCGGCTCACGGCTACCTGCTGCGGAAACAGACGGGCGCACAGATTGCGTGCCGGGCGTAGCCAGGAGTCACAGGCGGCCAGCATGTCGTTCGTCAGCGGTAAATCCAGCAAAAAGCGGTCGTTAACGGTGGCGGCTTCGGGAACTAATGGTAGCGCGGGAGTCTGGCCGGTACTCGACTGGGTTTCATGATACCAGTGACCTTTGCCGGAAAAACGGCGTTGTTCCATGAGCGTTCCTTGATCTGAAAGTGACGATCCGGAGACGTGACATCAGGATGCGCCGGATCTTTTTCGCAGCATTATCCTGGCGTAAGCGGGAAGGAGGATGAAATATTGTTGGGTGATAACAAAGATCAGAAAGGCATAACGGGGAAAACACCCCCTCCGGGCGGAAGGGGCGTCAGGGGGATTATTTCAGTTCCAGCTCGTTCATCGCGGCGATGCTGAAGCCGCCGTCAACGTGAACCACTTCACCGGAAATACCGCCGGAGAGGTCAGAGCACAGGAAGGCTGCGCTGTTGCCCACATCTTCGATGGTTACAGTGCGACGGATCGGAGTGACCGCTTCGCAATGGGCCAGCATTTTACGGAAGTCTTTAATACCAGACGCCGCCAGGGTGCGGATCGGACCGGCAGAGATGGCGTTTACGCGCACGCCTTCCGGGCCCATAGCGTTCGCCATGTAACGCACGTTCGCTTCCAGAGACGCTTTCGCCAGACCCATCACGTTGTAGTTCGGGATAGCGCGCTCTGCGCCCAGGTAGGAGAGGGTCAGCAGGGCGGAGTTCGGGTTCAGCATCGCGCGGCAGGCTTTTGCCATGGCCACAAAGCTGTAGGAGCTGATGTCGTGCGCGATTTTAAAACCATCACGGGTTACGGCGTTCACGTAGTCGCCATCCAGCTGATCGCCCGGTGCGAAACCGATGGAGTGTACGAAACCGTCGAATTTCGGCCAGCTTTTAGCCAGTTCGGTAAACAGCGCTTCGATGCTCTCATCTTCCGCTACGTCGCACGGCAGCACCAGGCTGGAGCCCAGGTCAGCGGCGAACCCTTCGACACGGCTTTTCAGCTTGTCGTTCTGGTAGGTAAAGGCCAGCTCTGCGCCTTCGCGATGCATTGCCTGTGCGATACCCCAGGCAATGGAGAGTTTACTGGCAACGCCAGTAATCAGAATGCGTTTACCGGTAAGAAAACCCATAGTTTTGAATCCTTATAGTTTCTGCTCATTTTATGACTTAATAATCATCAGGTTACGATTATTAAGTCACAATTATTCAACACTAACGGTAAATTATATCCCACTGACAATGGGATCTGTCACGTTATTTTTCCCGCGGTACGCTGCTGCGCCACAGGTCAGACATCTTTACGCCAGGCGTCAGCGGTTAAGGCTTCGCCAAAATGCCCGGCAATCAAGCGCCGGGTCAGCTCATGCAGCGGCGATGCCAGCACGTCGGCGGTGCTGCCGCGCTCCACCACTTCGCCCTGGTGCATTACCAGCACCTGGTCGCTGATATGCTTCATCATGCCGATATGCTGGGTCACGTAAATATATGAAATCCCGTGTTTTTCCTGCAACTCCAGCATCAGGTTAATCAGCTGCGAGCGCATCGACATGTCCAGCGAGGCCAGCGCCTCATCGGCAATAATGACCTGCGGACGCAGGATCAGCGCGCGCGCCAGCCCCAGACGCTGTTTCTGGCCGGGGGCCAGCATGTGCGGATAGTAGCTGACGTGATCCGGCAGCAGCCCGACCATGCGCAGCGTTTCGGCGATGCGCTTGCGGCGCGCTTCCGGCGTGAGATCGGTGTTCAGCCGCAGCGGAAAATCGAGGATCTGCGAAACGCGCGAACGCGGGTTCAGCGAGGTAGAGGGATCCTGAAAAATCATACGGATGCGCTGGCTGCGGAACGAGTAATCGCCATAGTGCAGGGGATGATCGTTAATGCGCAGCTCGCCGGTGGTCGGCTCGGTCATGCCCACCAGCATTTTCGCCAGCGTGGATTTGCCGGAGCCGTTCTCGCCAATAATCGCCAGCGTCTGTTTCTCGCGCAGGGTAAAGCTGAGCGGTTTTACCGCCTCCAGCGTCTGACGGCGGAACCAGCCGGTGCGGTAGCGGAAGGTTTTGCTCAGGTTATGCACTTCAAGCAGCGTTTCCGGCATCTTATTCGCGCTCCATATTCAGGGGAAAATGACAGGCGAAAAGATGGTTTTTAGGCCCCGCGAGGCGCGGCGTGTCGATACATTTGCGCTGCGCATAGGGGCAGCGCGGCCCCAGACGGCAGCCTATCGGTAACTGTTCAAGCAACGGAATGGCTCCCGGCAGGGTGTTTAGACGGCTTTTGTGCGGCATCGGGCTGCCAAAATCCGGAATGGCGCGGATCAGCGCCTGGGTATAAGGATGATGCGGCGTGCTGATCAAATCCTCGCTCGGCGCGGTTTCCACCGTCTGGCCGCAGTACATCACGTTAATGCGATCGGCCCACTGGCTCAGCATTTGCAGGTCATGGCTGATCAACAAAATGGTGGTGTTATTGTTCTGATTAAGCCGGGACAGCAGGCGGAAAATCTGCGCCTGGGTGGTTGGCTCCATGGCGTTGGTCGGCTCATCGGCGATCAGCAGACGCGGCTGGTTGGCCAGCGCAATGGCGATCATCACTTTCTGGCACTCGCCTTCGGTCAGCTCGTAGGGGAAGCTGCGCATCGCGTCTTTATGATCTTTGATCCCTACCCGGTGCAGCAGCTCGATGGCGCGGCGTTTGCGCCAGCCGAAACGCTGCCACCAGCGGCCTTTATAGGTCCAGCCGGAGATATTCTGCATTAGCTGTTTGCCGACGCGCTCGGAAGGATCGAGACAGGACTGCGGCTCCTGGAAGATCATCGACACGTTATGGCCGAGCAGTTTACGCCGCTCGCGCACGGAGAGGCGCATCAGATCGATGTCGTCAAAACGCATACGGTCGGCGGTGACGCGCCAGTTATCTTTGTTGACGCCGCAAATCGCCTTCGCGACCAGGCTTTTGCCGGAGCCGGATTCGCCCACCAGCCCGCGGATCTCCCCTTCGGCCAGCGTAATGCTCACCCGGTCAACGGCGCGAACCCACTGCTCGCCAATTTTGACCTCAATGGTCAGATTACGAATATCGAGTAACGGCATTATTCCACCCCCGCATTGACCGCACGACGGATCCCGTCGCCCAGCAGGTTAACCAGCAGTACGCTCAGCATGATCGCCACGCCCGGCAGCATCACTGTCCAGGGCGCGACATAAATCAGCTCCAGCGCATCGCCAAGCATCGCGCCCCATTCCGGGGAGGGCAGTTGCGCCCCCAGATCGAGAAAGCCCAGCGCGGCGATATCCAGAATGGCCATCGACAGGGCGCGGGTAATTTCCGTCACCAGCCCGGCGGTCATATTCGGCAGCACGGCGAACCACAAAATGTTCATTGTCGTCGCGCCATCCAGACGGGCGGCAACCACATACTCTTTTTCCAGCTCATCATGCACCAGACTGTAGACCGAGCGCACCATGCGCGGCAGCAGCGCCAGCCAGACGGCGAACATCGCGTGGCTGAGATGCGGGCCGGAAAAGGCCACCACAATGATTGCCAGCAGCAGCGAAGGGATCGACAGCAGCGTATCCAGAATATGATTCAGTACCGCCGAGCGCAGTCCGTGCGTCGCCCCGGCGACCACGCCCAGCACCAGCCCGCACAGGGTTGCCGCGAGGGTCACCAGAAACGCGCCGCCCACCGTCGGGGCCGCGCCGCTGAGCAGACGGCTCAATACATCGCGCCCCAGATCGTCAGTGCCAAGGAAAAACGACACTTCGCCGTAGCGTGACCAGGACGGCGGCAGCAGCTGATAGCCCAGGAACTGCTGATCGATGCCATAAGGCGCAAACCAGGCGCCAAACAGGCACAGCAGCATCAGCCCCGCGCAGCCGTACAAACCGACCATCGCCGCGGTATCGCTGTAAAACTTGCGCCAGACGTTGCGCAGCGCGCCGGGGGCGCGCTTTTCGCTGTAGACGTTATCGGAGGGCATACCATTCCTTATGTTTCAAGGGGTTCGCCAGCGCGCCCACAATGTCAGAAATCACGTTCACGATGATCACCAGTGCGCCAATCACCATTACGCCTGCGGAAATCGCCGCGTAATCCTGCTGGCGGATAGCGTTGATCATCCAGCGTCCCAGCCCCGGCCAGCTGAACACCATTTCGGTGATCATCGCCAGCGTCAGCATGGTGGAGAACTGCAAACCGAGACGCGGGATCACCGGCGGCAGGGCGTTGTGCAGCACATGGCGGCGCAAAATTGTCAGCCGCGACACGCCGCGCGTGGCCGCGGCTTTAATATAATTCTGCTCAAACACATCAATGGTGCTGATGCGCATCAGGCGGATCACTTCTGTGGTCGGGGCCACCGCCAGCGTCAGCACCGGCAGCACCATATGGCGCAGGGCGCTCATGATCATCTCATCGCGCCAGGGCGAATCCGACAGCCAGGCGTCGATAATGGCAAAGCCGGTCACGGTTTTCACTTCATAGAGCAGATCAAAGCGTCCGGACACCGGCAGCCAGCCCAGGGTGAGCGAGAAAAACAGCGTCAGCAGCAGCGCCAGCCAGAATACCGGAATGGAAAAGCCGAGCAGCGCCAGCGCGCTGATAAATTTATCCTGCCATTTATTGCGCGAAATTCCCGCCAGCATACCGACGGGAATACCGAGCACCAGCGCAAAGGTGAACGCCAGAATGCACAGCTCCATGGTGGCCGGAAACACATCTTTTAACTGTTCGGAAATCAGCTGGCCGTTAATGCTGGAGACGCCGAAGTCCCAGTGCAGCACGCCGTTAAACCAGAACGCCCAGGCGTTCCAGAGCGACGCCCCTGACAGCGGCGCATGGGGCGTAAAATAGCTCAGGCTGAAGGCGACAAAGGTCAGCAAAAACAGCGTGACCATCAGCAGAAGTATGCGCCGCAGCGTAAAAATGATCATGGCTGTTTATCCTCGGAGTGCTCTTTTTCACGCGACACGCCCGCAAAAGAGGCGTTACCAAAGGGACTCAACACCAGGCCTTTCATATCGTACCGATACGCCTGTAAGCGCAGTGAGGAGGCCAGCGGCAGCACCGGCAGTTCACGGGCGAGAATGGTTTGCGCCTCGTCGTAAGCCTCAATGCGCGACGCCAGCTGCTGCGAGCGCAGGGCTTTTTGCAGCACGCTGTCGAAATCGCGGTTGCACCAGTGGGCGAAGTTGGTCTGCGATTCGATCGCCGCGCAGCTCAACAGCGGACGGAAGAAACTGTCCGGATCGTTACTGTCCGTTGACCAGCCGGAAAGGGTGAGATCATGATTCATGTCCATCAGACGCGCCTCCTGGAAACGGCCCTCTACCGGCACGATTTTCACCGTCACGCCCACCTGCGCCATATCCGCCTGGATCAGCTCTGCCGTTTTCAACGGGCTGGGGTTCCAGGCCTGGGAGCTGGTCGGCACCCACAGCTCAAGGGTCATGTTTTCCAGTCCCAGCGCTTTAAGCCGTGCGCGCGCTTCATCGGGATTGTATTCGGTAATTTTCGCTTCGTTATCATAGGCCCAGGAGGCGCGGGGCAAAATCGACGCGGCGGTTTCTGCGGTGCCATAGTAAATGGACTGCATCAGCCGCTGATTATTAATCGCCAGCGCCAGTGCGTGGCGCACCTGCGGATTATTCAGCGGCGGCTTGTCGGTATTAAACGCCAGATAAGCGATGTTCATGCCGGGTCGCAGCGTCAGGCGCAGACGCGGATCGTCGCGCAGGCTGGTAAGCTGGCTGGCGGCGGGCCAGGCCAGCACATCGCATTCGCCGGTCAGCAGTTTGGATAACCGCCCGGTGCCGCCGGAGCCGAGATCGACGACCACCTGCGGCATCAGCGGCGTGCCGCGCCAGAATCTTTCGTGACGTTGTAACCGAATATACTGCCCGGCGCGATAATCGCCGAGCTGGAACGGGCCGGTGCCGACCGGCTGGCGATCCAGTAGCTCCTGATGGTCGTTCTTCGCCAGATCCGCGGCGTACTCTGCCGACATCACCGACGCGTAGTGGGTCGCCAGATGCCAGAGGAAAGATGCATCCGGCTGGCGCAGACGAAACTCAACGGTGCGGTTGTCGATTTTGCGCACGCTCTCCACGGTATCGGCGAATTGCAGGCTGTCGAAATAGGGGAAGCTGCTGCCGTTAATGTTATGCCACGGATGTTTGCGGTCGAAAATACGCTGGAAGGTAAAGGTCACATCGTCCGCATTCAGCTTACGGGTCGGTTTAAACCACGCGGTGGTCTGGAAGGACACGTCGTTGCGCAGGCGAAAACGGTAAGTCGCGCCGTTGTCCAGCACTTCCCAGCTTTCCGCCAGCTCCGGCACCAGCCGGTAGGTATAGGGATCGACATCCAGCAGACGATCGTAAAGCTGGGCGGCGAGGGTGTCGACAATCAGGCCGCTGCTGGCTTTTTGCGGGTTAAAGGTGTTCACCTGACCGTTCACGCAGTACACAAAGCCGCTGTCACGAATATCGCGGGCGGCGGGCGGCACAGGCTCGGCCTGCGCCAGTCCGCTTAACAGACCGGCACTCATCAGCAGAGACGATAAAATTAGGCGCATAATTTCTTTGGTTTTAAGACTGATCTGCAAAGTGTATCGCACTTAACGCCGCCGCGTAAAAATGTCTGCGGATAACTGGCGGAAAAGTCATCAAACGCGTCACTTTCTCAGGCGACTAACGCTGAACAGCAGCGCCACCGCCGTCGCCATCGCCGCCACCCACAAACTGAGGTGTACCGCCAGCGCATCACCGGACAGCGACAGCAACACGCCGACCAGCGCCGCGCCCAGACATTGTCCGAAGGTACGCACGATCGCCAGCACGCCGGAGGCATAGCCGCCGTTCTCCCGCGAGACGTTCGCCAGCATTTCCCGGTTGTTCGGGCTCTGAAAACAGCCAAACCCCAGGCCACACACAAAACTGCGCACGCCGATGTCCCACATCGGAGCGTGATCCGGCAACAGCGCCAGCAGGACCAGACCTGCGGCAAACACACACAGGCCGACGGTGGAGATAAGCGCGGGGGAATGGCGATCCGCAAAACGTCCGGCGTGCGGCGCGGCCAGAATGATGCCCAGCGGCCAGGGAGTAAACAGCAGCGCCGATTCAAAGGCGCTGTAACCGTAGAGGCTCTGGAATAAAAACGGCAGCGCGACGAAGGTCATCCCCTGGCTGACGAAGGATGCCAGCGAGGTGAGCGCCGCCAGAGAAAAACGCATTGATGAGAACATCGCCAGCGGCAGCAGCGGTTTTGGCGCACGCTGTTGCCGCCAGACGAACAGCACGCCTGCGACAATGGCGAGCAGTCCGTATGCCAGGGCGGTTATCAGCATACCGTCGTCTTTCTCCGGCCGGGCAAAGGTGCTGGCGGTCATGATCAGCGCGCCGAGCATTATCGCCGACAGCAGTGCGCCGGCGGCGTCAAAGGGTTCGCGCTGCGGCGTTTTTTTGCCAGGGATCGTTCGCAGGGTTAACGCCAGGGCCATCACGCCGAGTGGCAGATTGACGGCAAACAGCCAGCGCCAGCTCAGCGTCGCCAGCAGCGTGCCGCCCAGCAGCGGGGCCAGCGCGGTGCTGGCGGCGATCAGCAGCGCATGCAGCCCAAGAATGCGGCCGAGCAGCCGGTCGGGAAAGATGGAGCGCAGGATTGCAGGCGCAATGCTCAGGGTCGCGGCCCCGCCGATCCCCTGCACAATACGCCAGCCGGTCAGAGCCGTCAGGGAGGAGGACAGGGTGCATCCCAGCGAAGCTACCGTAAACAGGCCAAGCCCACAGGCAAACAGCAGACGAAAACCAAAGCGGCTCGCCAGCGCGGCGAAAATCGCCAGCGTCATTGCCGCCGCCAGCAAATAACCATTCGCCACCCACACCGCCGCCGGGGCAGAAACCTGCAGCGCGGCGGCGATCTGCGGCAGGGCGATATTTACCATTGATCCGTCAAACACCGCCATGGTGGTGGTGGTCATTACTGCCGCCATGGCCAGCGCACGCGGGCGTCCGGGTAAGCCTTCGTCGCCCGCTTTGTCAGAAAAGAGTTCCATCGTATTCACCTTGTTAAGCGCATTGTCATTTGCTGACAGCCTACCGGCGTACCACACCCGGCGGAAGACGCAGCAATTGCAGTTATAACCTGCACCGGACGCCTGTTATAGTGCGATTGATGAGCGGGGAAATAAGGAAAGGCTGACATGAACCAACCGGATCTGAACTTACTGATCGCCCTTGATGCGCTGCTGGCGGAAGCCAGCGTGGCGGGGGCGGCCCGGCGGCTTGGCCTCAGTGAATCGGCGATGAGCCGCACCCTCAGCCGTCTGCGGTCGGTTACCGGCGATCCGCTGCTGGTACGCGCAGGGCGTCATATGGTGCTGACGCCTTATGCCGGTGCGGTGCGCGAGCGCACCCGGCAGACGGTGTTTGATGCGCTGGCCGTGCTGCGTCCGGCGGCGGAGAAGCTCGATTTAACCACTTACCGCCGCACCTTTACCCTGCGGGCTAACGACGGCTTTGTGGAGGCGTTCGGGCCAAAACTGATTGTCGCCGCCGCACAACAGGCCCCGCAGGTGCGATTGTGTTTTGCGCCTAAGCTTGCGAAAAATGCCGCGCCGCTGCGGGAAGGGCAGATTGATCTGGAAATCGGCGTGCTCGGTGATATGGGGCCGGAGATCCGCATTCAGGCGCTGTTCCGCGATCGTTTTGTCGGCGTGATCAGACACGGGCATCCGCTGGCCGCGATGCCGGAAGTCAGCGTGGAAGAGTATATCGCCCACGGCCACGTGGTGGCGTCACGGCGCGGCAAGGCGGGCGGGCCGGTGGATGAAGCGCTGGCGGCGCTTGGCCTGGAACGCCATATCGCAGCCGTCGTGCCCGGCTTTCCGGCGGCGGTGGCGGTGGCCCAGGCGTCCGATCTGGTGGCGCTGGTGCCGGCCTCTTTTCTGATCCACCAGCAGGCGGCAAGGCTGCATACCTTTGCGCTGCCGGTAGAAACCCGCCCGATCACCATTTCCCAGATGTGGCATCCCCGTATGGAAGCCGATGCCGGTCATCGCTGGTTGCGGGAGTTTGTGCGGGATATTTGCCGCAAACACGCCCCCGCCTGATATTATGGTGGTCTATCTCTGTGACCAAAAGGATTGCCGCGATGGCTATTATTCCGAAGAACTATGCCCGCCTGGAAGTGGATTACCGGGAACGTGCGTTAAAGATCTATCCGTGGGTGTGCGGCCGGTGCTCCCGCGAATTTGTCTACTCAAACCTGCGTGAGTTAACGGTGCACCATATCGATCACGATCATACCAACAACCCGCCGGACGGCAGCAACTGGGAGCTATTGTGCCTGTACTGCCACGATCATGAGCACTCGAAATACACCGAGGCGGATCAGTACGGCTCGACGGTGATCGCCGGGGAAGATGCGCAGAAAGATGTCGGCGAGGCGAAATATAATCCTTTCGCCGATCTGAAAGCGATGATGAATAAAAAATAGCCCTTACAGCGCGTGCTTTTTCAGCAGCGCGCGCAGCTGATGGTAAGTCAGTCCCAGCAGTTCCGCCGCGCGTTTCTGGTTAAACTTTGCCTGCTGCAGGCTGCTTTCCAGCAGCGCTTTTTCCTGGGATTGCTGAAACTGCCGCAGATCCAGCGGCAGGGCGGGCAGCGCTTCGCTATCCGTCGTTGACCTGACCGGCGGCGGGGCGCGGTGAAAGGGATCGATAATTATCTCGTCAAGGGGCGTATCGCTGCTGCCGTGGCGGTACACCGAGCGCTCGACAACGTTTTTCAGTTCACGAATGTTCCCCGGCCAGCGGTAGCCCAGCAGCGTATCGCGGGCGCGTTCGGTAAAGCCCGGAAACAGCGGCAGCCCTAGTTCGCGGCACATCTGAATGGCAAAGTGATCGGCCATCAGCATGATGTCGCTTTGCCGTTCGCGCAGCGGCGGCAGTTGCACCACATCAAAGGCCAGCCGGTCGAGCAGGTCGGCGCGGAAGGTTTCATTCTCCACCATCTGCGGTAAATCGGCGTTAGTGGCACACACCAGCCGCACGTTCACCTGTAACGGACGGCTGCCGCCGACGCGCTCCAGCTCGCCGTATTCGATCACGCGCAGCAGTTTTTCCTGCACCAGCATTGGCGCGGTCGCCAGCTCATCGAGAAACAGCGTGCCGCCGTCGGCGCGTTCAAAGCGTCCCGGATGGCGTTTCTGCGCGCCGGTAAAAGCCCCGGCTTCATGGCCGAACAGCTCGGTATCCAGCAGATTTTCATTCAGCGCGGCGCAGTTAAGCGAAATAAAGGGCCCGTCCCAGCGGGAAGAGAGAAAGTGCAGGCGGTTGGCTATCAGCTCCTTGCCGGTGCCGCGCTCACCGATGATCAACACCGGTTTATTCAGCGGCGCCAGACGGGAAACCTGCTCCAGCACATCGATAAAGCTGTTTGCTTCGCCAAGAAGATTATCTTTGTATTCCGCCATGATGAAATTCGCCACTGGTTGGTGTATTTCACCACTCTAACCCATTTCACCGCTGCGGTAAAATTAATCATTTTCTTTATTATCAATGGTATAAAAAGCTGGCACGGGAATTGTATTACTCAATCAGCAGGGCCTGGCCCGATAACAGAAAATATGAGGACTGAATTATGGGTATTTTTTCTCGTTTCGCCGACATCGTGAACGCCAACATCAACTCACTGCTTGAGAAGGCTGAAGACCCGCAAAAATTAGTGCGTCTGATGATCCAGGAAATGGAAGACACGCTGGTCGAAGTTCGCTCCACCTCAGCCCGTGCGCTGGCTGAAAAGAAACAGCTGTCACGCCGTATTGAACAGGCCACCGCCCAGCAGGCAGAGTGGCAGGAAAAAGCGGAACTGGCGCTGCGTAAAGAAAAAGACGATCTGGCCCGTGCGGCGCTGATCGAAAAACAGAAATTAACTGACGTGATCGCCACCCTCGAACATGAAGTGACGCTGGTGGATGATACGCTGGTGCGCATGAAGAAAGAGATCGGCGAGCTTGAGAACAAACTCAGCGAAACCCGCGCCCGCCAGCAGGCACTGACGCTGCGCCACCAGGCGGCCAGCTCGTCCCGTGATGTGCGCCGTCAGCTCGACAGCGGCAAAATCGACGAAGCGATGGCGCGTTTTGAATCTTTCGAGCGTCGTATCGACCATATGGAAGCCGAGGCGGAAAGCCATGCTTTCGGTAAGCAGAAATCGCTGGATCAGGAGTTTGCGGAACTGAAAGCCGACGACGCCATCAGCGAGCAGCTGGCGCAGCTGAAAGCGAAAATGAAACAGGATCTTCAATAATAACGATAAGGCGCCTGAGCGCGCCTTCACCTCACCTGTAAGGAGTACACATGAGCGCGCTGTTTCTGGCTATTCCCCTGACGCTGTTTATTTTGTTCGTGCTGCCCATCTGGCTGTGGCTGCATTACAACAACCGGTCGTCCCGCAACGCGCTGTCGCAAAGCGAACAGCAACGCCTGGCGCAGTTGAATGCCGACGCACAACGTATGCGCGAACGTATCCAGGCGCTGGAATCTATCCTGGATGCTGAACATCCGAACTGGAGGGATCGCTGATGGCTGGATTAGATCTGAATAAAAAGCTCTGGCGTATGCCGCAGCAGGGCATGGTGAAAGGGGTCTGCGCCGGCGTGGCGCACTACTTCGACGTGCCGGTCAAACTGGTTCGCCTGATCACCGTGCTGGCGATGTTTTTCGGGCTGTTTTTCTTTGTGGTGGTGGCCTACATCATCATGACATTCATGCTTGACCCGATGCCGGATAATCTGGCCGACGGCGAGGCGGTGCCCACCAGCGGCGAATTGCTGGATGCGGTGGATGCCGAGCTGGCCGCAGGCGAGAAGCGTCTGCGCGACATGGAGCGCTATGTCACCTCTGACACCTTCTCCCTGCGCAGCCGTTTTCGCCAGCTATAATTAACTGTTTAACGAATGAGGTTTCTGATGGCGCGTAATTGGCAACAGGCAGGACAAAAAATGAAACCCGGTCTGAAAATCGCCGGAAAACTGGTGTTGTTGACAGCGCTGCGTTACGGTCCGGCCGGTGTGGCGGGGTGGGCGGTGAAATCCGTTGCCCGTCGTCCGGCAAAAATGTTGTTGGCGCTGGTGCTGGAACCTTTGCTGTCACGCATGGCGCGCAAAGTTTCCGCCCGTTTTAACAACAAACCTGTTAAACCCGTTCGTTAACGGCTTTTGTCGGGGTGAAGCCTTTCATCCCGACCTCTCATTATCCCCGTTTTTAATGGCATACTGCCTCTCATGTAGTGAAACCTTCTGATCTGTACGTTCTGGATCCCTCATGCAACCTGGATGCTTATGAACAGAATAAAAAACGAATTCAGTGCTCTGGTAAATCGCGGCGTGGATCGCCATTTGCGGCTGGCGGTTACCGGTCTTAGCCGCAGCGGGAAAACCGCTTTTATTACCGCCATGGTCAATCAGCTGTTAAATGTTCACAACGGCGCGCGTCTGCCGCTGCTCAGCGTTGTGCGTGAAGAACGGCTGCTTGGCGTGAAACGGGTGCCGCAGCGGGATTTTGGCATTCAGCGTTTTACCTATGATGAAGGCATCGCCCAGCTTTACGGCACGCCGCCGGACTGGCCGACGCCGACGCGCGGCGTCAGTGAGATGCGCCTCGCGCTGCGCTATCGTTCTAATGACTCCCTGCTGCGCCATTTTAAAGACACTTCCACGCTGTATCTGGAAATCGTCGATTATCCGGGTGAATGGCTGCTGGATCTGCCGATGCTGGCGCAGGATTACCTGACCTGGTCGCGACAAATGACCGGTTTGTTACAGGGTCACAGAAAAGAGTGGTCTGCCCGCTGGCGGCAACTGTGCGACGGTCTCGATCCGCTGGCGCCCGCCGATGAAAACCGCCTGGCGGAAATCGCCGCCGCCTGGACCGACTATCTGCACCAGTGCAAACAGCAGGGGCTACATTTTATTCAGCCGGGACGTTTTGTGCTGCCCGGCGATATGGCGGGTGCCCCCGCGCTGCAATTCTTTCCGTGGCCGGACGTGGACGTCAGCGGCGAAGCGAAACTGGCGCAGGCGGATAAAAGCACCAACGCCGGTATGCTGCGCGAGCGCTTCAACTACTACTGCGAAAAAGTAGTGAAGGGCTTTTATAAAAACTACTTTCTGCGCTTTGACCGGCAAATCGTGCTGGTCGACTGTCTGCAACCGCTGAATAGCGGGCCGCAGGCGTTTAACGATATGCGCCTTGCGCTCACGCAGCTAATGCAGAGTTTTCACTACGGACAGCGCACGCTGTTCCGCCGTCTGTTCTCGCCGGTGATCGACAAACTCCTGTTCGCCGCTACTAAAGCCGACCATGTGACCCTCGACCAGCACGCCAATATGGTGTCGCTGTTGCAGCAGCTGATCCAGGACGCCTGGCAAAACGCCGCCTTTGAAGGCATCAGCATGGACTGCATGGGGCTTGCCGCCGTACAGGCGACGCAAAGCGGGCTGATTGACGTCAGGGGCGAGAAAATTCCCGCCCTGCGCGGCAACCGGTTAAGCGATGGCGCGCCGCTGACGGTCTATCCCGGCGAAGTCCCGGCGCGGCTGCCGGGACAGGCGTTCTGGGAAAAGCAGGGCTTTCAGTTTGAGGCGTTTCGCCCGCAGGTCATGGATGTGGACAAACCGCTGCCGCATATCCGTCTGGATGCGGCGCTGGAGTTTTTAATAGGAGATAAACTGCGATGAATGAACCTTTAAAACCGCGCATCGACTTTGCCGGTCCGCTGGAATCAGAGCAGGCTGAGACGTTCAAAACCGCGCAGACGTTTGCCGGGCCGGAAGCCGATAATTTCGCCCCAGCCGTCACCGATGACACGCTACTCGTGGATGACAAACCGGAAGCGGTGATCGACGCGGCGCTGCGTCCGCGCCGCAGCCTGTGGCGTAAAATGGTAATGGCCGGTCTGGCGCTGTTCGGCGCAAGCGTGGTCGGCCAGGGCGTACAGTGGACAATGCATGCCTGGCAGACGCAGGACTGGGTGGCGCTCGGCGGCTGTGCCGCAGGGGCGCTGATTATCGGCGCTGGCGTCGGATCGGTGGCCACTGAATGGCGTCGGCTGTGGCGGCTGCGCGAGCGGGCGCAGGAGCGGGATGAAGCGCGCGATCTGCTGCACAGCCACGGCGCGGGCAGGGGCCGGGCTTTCTGCGAAAAACTGGCGCAGCAGGTGGGCATTGATAAATCCCATCCGGCGCTCCAGCGCTGGTACGCCGCCATTCATGAAACCCAGAGCGATCGCGAGATCGTCACCCTGTATGCCCATCTGGTGCAGCCGGTGCTTGATGCCCAGGCGCGGCGGGAGATCAGCCGCTCGGCGGCGGAATCCACCCTGATGATCGCCGTCAGCCCGCTGGCACTAGTGGACATGGCGTTTATCGCCTGGCGTAATATCCGGTTGATCAACCGCATCGCCCGGCTGTACGGCATTGAGCTGGGCTATTACAGCCGTCTGCGCCTGTTCCGTCTGGTGCTGTTAAACATTGCCTTTGCCGGTGCCAGTGAACTGGTGCGTGAAGTGGGCATGGACTGGGTGTCGCAGGATCTGGCGGCACGGCTTTCCGCCCGTGCGGCGCAGGGCATAGGCGCGGGTTTGCTCACCGCGCGCCTCGGCATCAAGGCGATGGAACTGTGTCGCCCGCTGCCATGGATCGACGATGACAAACCGCGCCTTGGCGATTTCCGCCGCCAGCTCATCAGCCAGATGAAAGAGACGCTGCAAAAGGGGAAACCAGCGGCCTGATTTACGCCGTCGGGATGGTGCCGCCGTCAATAACGTACTCGGTGCCGTTAATGGCGGCAGCGCGATCGGAGGCCAGGAACGCAATCAGGCTCGCGACTTCCCCCGGCCGCGTCGGACGTCCCAGCGGAATACCCCCCAGCGCATCCATAATGATTTTTTTACCGCCGTCATAATCAGTTCCTGCCTGCACCGCCAGCCGTTCTGCCAGACGCACGGCAGCTTCGGTTTCAATCCACCCCGGCGACACGCTCACTACCCGCACGCCTTTCGGCGATATCTCTTTGGACAAACTTTTGCTGTAGACGGACAGTGCGGCTTTCGCAGCGGCGTAGGCTGTGGTGGCCTCCGGCAATGGCAATGTGCGCTGAATAGACGAAACATGAACGATCACACCGCTGCCCTGACTCACCATGCCCGGCACCAGCAGACGATCCAGCCGGACGGCAGGGAAAAGATTGAGCGCCAGCTCCCGCTGCCATTGCGCGTCATCAAGCGCTGCAAACCCTCCGGCTGGCGATGAGGAGCCGCCCAGCATATGCACGATGACGTCCACGCCCCCCAGCCGTTGCTGTACTGCCTCTGCCAGCTGCGCGCAGCCCGCTTCGGTGGTGAGATCGGCGGCGACAAACAGATTGCTCGCCTGATCGTCCGGATGATGGCGGGCGCAGGTCATCACCTGCGCGCCCAGCTCGCGAAACAGCGCTACGGTGGCCGCGCCTGCGCCTTTAGTGCCAGAGGTGATCAGGACGCGTTTGTCAGTCAGTGCCAGAAAATCATGCATACGTTTTTCTCCTGTAGTGTGTCCGTTCACTTTAAGAAGGCTTTATAATTTAAACAATCGGGACAAACCGGGATGCCGTGATGAAAGGAGCGGGATAATGTCGCGTATTGCACTGTCAGATCTGGACGCAGTGATGGCTATTGCCCGCCGGGGAACATTCCGGGCGGCGGCTATTGAACTGGGCGTATCCACCACGGCACTGAGTCATATGGTGGCAAAATTCGAGGCCACTCTTGGTGTGCGGCTGTTCAATCGCACTACCCGCAGCGTGGCGCTGACCGATGCCGGGCGGCTTTTTATTGAGCGCATGGGGCCGTCGTTGCAGGGCGTGCATGACGCGCTGGACGCGGTGCGCTCCCGGCGGGAAACCCCAACGGGCGTGTTGCGCATTAACGCGCCGCCCTTTGCCGCCCGTACGCTGCTCAACAGCATTGTGCTGGAGTTTTTGCGCCGCTTTCCGGAGATGCATGTGGATCTGGTCACCGAAGGCAAACTCGTCGACATTGTGGCGGAAGGCTTTGATATTGGCGTGCGCGTCGCCGATTTGATCCCCGCTGATATGATTGCCGTCTCGCTGGGGCAACCGCAGCGCTTTGCGGTGGTGGCGTCCCCCGCCTATCTGGCCCGACATCCCCGTCCCCTCAAACCCATGGATTTACTGGCGCACTCCTGTATTCGGGTACGTCTACCCGATGGATCTCTGTACCGCTGGCATCTGGAAAAGCAGGGCGAGGTCGTACTGCCGGAGGTGCGCGGGCCGCTGACGCTGGACGAGGCCTCGCTGGTGCGGGCGGCGGTATTGCAGGATGTCGGCATCGGCTTCTTTCTGGAACAGGACATTATTGATGACCTGCGCGCCGGACGGCTGGTGCGCCTGCTGGAGGAGTGGACGCCGCCGTTCCCCGGATTGTGTCTCTATTATCCTGGACGGCGTCATCCCTCGGCGGGGCTGGCGGCCTTCCTCGCGCTGGCCCGTGAGCTGACGCAGAACATGCCCTGAACCTATAACTTTACGCCTGAGTGCCTGTTTTTCCGTCAGGCTGTCAATATTTGTTGACAGACAGCTTCCTGCCAGCCAATAAGTGGCTTATCATTTCATCATACGTTAACTATTCAGGGTGAAGCCCTCATGCGTCTGGAAGTGTTTTGTGAAGACCGCCTTGGTCTGGCCCGCGAGCTGCTCGATCTGCTGGTATTACGCGGCATAGATCTGCGCGGTATCGAAATCGACCCTATCGGTCGCATCTACCTTAATTTTGCTGAACTGGAGTTCACCACCTTCAGCAGCCTGATGGCGGAGATCCGCCGTATCGCGGGCGTCACCGACGTGCGCACCGTACTGTGGATGCCGTCGGAGCGTGAACATCTGGCGCTCAGCGCCTTACTGGAAGCGCTGCCGGAGCCAGTGCTCTCGGTCGATATGAAATGCAAAGTGGAGCTGGCGAACCCGGCCAGTTGCCAGCTGTTCGCGCTTGAGCAGGCAAAGCTGCGCAACCATACCGCGATGCAGCTTATCCCTGGTTTTAATTTCCAGCGCTGGCTGGAGGGTAATCCGCAGGCGTCCCATAACGAACATGTGGTGATCAACGGGCAAAATTTCCTGATGGAAATCACTCCGGTGCATCTGGAAGGCGAAGCGGGGACGCCGGTGCTGACCGGCGCGGTGGTGATGCTGCGTTCGACCATCCGCATGGGCCGCCAGCTGCAAAATATGACCACCCAGGACGTCAGCGCCTTCAGCCAGATCGTCGCCGTCAGCCCGAAAATGCGTCAGGTGGTGGATCAGGCCCGCAAACTGGCGATGCTTACCGCGCCGCTGCTGATCGTCGGCGATACCGGTACCGGCAAAGATTTGCTGGCGCACGCCTGTCATCTTGCCAGCCCTCGCGCTGCTAAGCCTTATCTGGCATTAAACTGCGCCTCCATTCCGGAGGATGCGGTGGAAAGCGAACTCTTTGGTCACGCGCCGGAAGGCAAAAAAGGCTTTTTCGAGCAGGCAAACGGCGGCTCGGTGCTGCTGGATGAGATCGGCGAAATGTCGCCGCGCATGCAGGTCAAACTGCTGCGCTTCCTTAATGACGGCACGTTCCGCCGCGTCGGGGAAGATCATGAGGTGCATGTGGATGTGCGGGTAATTTGCGCCACGCAGAAAAACCTCGTGGAACTGGTGCAGAAAGGGTTGTTCCGGGAAGATCTCTATTATCGTCTGAACGTGCTGACGCTCAATCTGCCGCCGCTGCGCGATCGTCCGCAGGATATCATGCCGCTGACCGAACTTTTCGTGGCGCGTTTTGCCGATGAGCAGGGCGTGCCGCGCCCGAAACTGTCCGCCGAGCTGAATACGGTGCTGATGCGCTATGGCTGGCCGGGCAACGTGCGTCAGCTTAAGAACGCCATCTATCGCGCGCTGACGCAGCTGGAAGGTTATGAGTTACGCTCGCAGGATATTTTACTGCCCGATTATGACGCCGGTAGCCTGGCGGTGGGCGAAGAGGCGATGGAAGGCTCGCTGGATGACATCACCAGCCGCTTTGAGCGTTCGGTGCTGACGCAGCTCTACCGGAGCTATCCTAGCACGCGCAAACTGGCGAAACGCCTTGGCGTATCCCATACGGCGATTGCCAATAAGCTGCGGGAATACGGCTTAAGCCAGAAGAAGGGCGAGGAGTAAGCGGGAAATGAGTGCCGGGTGCAATGGATAAGCCCGGCAAGCCTGCGCCGCCGGGCGAACTAACCTGAAATTACGCTTTCAGCGCAGCCAGCGCGGCGTCGTAATTCGGTTCGTTGGTGATTTCGTTCACCAGTTCGCTGAACAGCACGGTGTCGTTCTCGTCGATCACCACAACTGCACGGGCCGCCAGGCCTTTCAGTGCGCCTTCGGTGATGCCGATACCGTAGTTTTCCAGGAACTCTGCATTACGCAGGGTGGAAAGGGTGATGACGTTGCTCAGGCCTTCCGCGCCGCAAAAACGGGAATGGGCGAACGGCAGATCCGCAGAGATGCACAGCACAACGGTGTCTTTCATCTCGGTGGCGAGCTGGTTGAATTTGCGCACGGACGCGGCGCAGACGCCGGTATCAATGCTCGGGAAGACATTCAGTACTTTGCGTTTGCCCGCGAACTGGCCCAGCGTGACATCCGTTAAATCTTTTGCCACCAGCGTGAATGCCGGCGCTTTGCTGCCAGCCTGGGGAATGGTGCCGGCAACAGCGACCGGATTGCCCTGAAAATGAACGAGTTGTGACATAAATAGCTTCCTGTTTACATATAGTTAACGTCGCGGCTAGTTTACGGGATTATTCAGGAACTCGGCAAACCTATTTTCATCACTATACTGTCCACATCGCGCCTGAGGAGTAACGGAATGAGAACCGTCAAGGTTTATGAAGAGAACTGGCCGCTGCATACGCCCTTTGTGATCTCGCGTGGCAGCCGCAATGAAGCGCGGGTGGTGGTGGTTGAACTGGAAGAGAATGGTGTGCGGGCAGTGGGCGAATGTACGCCCTATCCGCGCTATGGTGAAAGCGATGCCTCGGTGATCGCGCAAATCATGACCGTGGTGCCGCAGCTGGAAGGCGGGCTGACGCGTCAGGATCTGCAATCGCTCCTGCCGCCTGGCGCGGCGCGTAATGCCGTGGACAGCGCCCTGTGGGATCTGGAGGCGCGTCGCGCAGGACAGAATCTGATGGATCTCCTGCACGTGCCGCTGACGGGCACGGTGACCACCGCGCAAACGGTGGTGATCGGCACGCCGCAGCAGATGGCGGCCAGCGCGGCGGCGCTGTGGGAGAAGGGCGCGCGTCTGCTGAAGGTGAAGCTCGATGATACTTTTATCAGCGAACGGCTGGTGGCGGTACGTTCGGCGGTGCCCGACGCCACCCTGATTGTCGATGCCAATGAGTCCTGGCACAGCGAAGGGCTGGCGGCACGCTGCCAGCTGCTGGCGGATCTGGGCGTGGCGATGCTGGAGCAGCCGCTGCCCGCCAGCGATGACGCCATGCTGGCGAATTTTATCCATCCGCTGCCCATCTGCGCCGATGAAAGCTGCCACACGCGCAGCAGCCTGCAAAATTTGCAGGGCCGCTATGAGATGATCAACATCAAGCTGGATAAAACCGGCGGCCTGACCGAGGCGCTGGCGCTGGCGGACGCCGCTTCAGCGCAGGGGCTGGGATTGATGCTCGGCTGTATGCTCTGCACCTCGCGGGCCATCAGCGCGGCGCTGCCGCTGGCGGGAAAAGTGCGTTTCGCCGATCTGGATGGCCCGACCTGGCTGGCGGTGGACGTGGAGCCGGGGCTGCGCTTCTCCACCGGTCAGCTTCACCTCTGAGGCGTCCAGCGCAGCAGATCCATCATCGCCTGCAAATAGATTTCGCTCGCCTCATCGTTTGAGATGGGCGGAAACTCGGCGGTGATGCAGTTCAGGCCAATGTCGGCGCACCAGCTGCCAAAAGAGCCGGGCGTTTCATAGCCGACGCTGGTGACGTGCGGCAGGGCGAACGCCTGCGCCAGCCACGCCCCCAGCTCGCTTTGCGCGGGATCTTCAATACAGGCCAGCGGATCGTGAAAGGTCACCACCCATGCCGGATGAATACGGTGGATCAACTGGCACAGCGCCTGCGTTTCCGGTTCGGAGCCGGGCGTCGTGCCGGTCTGTAATACCACATCCCGCGCCTCGGCGGCGCTGTTCCAGCGATACACCGTGTCCCCGGCCCGCCAGTTGGCCGCCGGAAAGTTGCGGTTCAGATCGACGCCGTTCGCATTGGCGCGTAAACCGAGCTGGCAGCCGTCCGGGTTCACCGCCAGCACCACATGATGGTGACGAAACTGCGGGCTTAACGTCCGCAGCGCGCATGACAGCGTAACCACGGCGGCATTTTCATCGCCATGGGTACCGGCAATGATCAGCCCGCTGTCCGACGAGGCCTGCGGCGCGGGAAACCAGATCAGCGGCGCCCCAAGCCCGGAGATGCCATAATGTTCCGTCAGCGGGGGAAAAGCCCCTCGTTCGGCGCGCGGAAGGGAAACGGACATAGACATCCTTACTCTGTCGGGTGATGGTTAAAAGTGTTAAGCAAAACACGATCCTTTTCAAATCGTTATTTTCTGAAGGGATATGTTTGCTTTCCCAGTTGTTAAAACAAATAATTACCTCATCTTTCGCCGGCCGGCACCTACTTTTGAGGGGATCTCATGAAACATTCCGTTTCGCTAACCTGTTGTGCGCTGTTGATGTGCAGCTTTTCGTCGCTTTCTGTTGCCGCCGAGGTGCCAGCGGGCGCAGTGCTGGCGAAAAAGCAGGTGCTGGTGCGCCACATTAAAGACGAGCCTGCATCACTGGATCCGGCTAAAGCCGTTGGCCTGCCGGAAATCCAGGTGATCCGCGATCTGTTCGAAGGGCTGGTGAATCAGAATGAGAAGGGCGAGCTGGTGCCCGGCGTCGCCACCAAATGGCAGAGCAACGATAACCGCGTCTGGACCTTTACTCTGCGCGACGATGCAAAATGGTCGGACGGCACGCCGGTGACCGCGCAGGATTTTGTCTACAGCTGGCAGCGGCTGGTCGATCCGAAAACCACTTCGCCATTCGCCTGGTTTGCGGCGCTGGCGGGCGTCAGCAATGCGCAAAACATCATTGACGGCAAAGCCACGCCGGACAAGCTCGGCGTCACTGCCGTTGACCCCCACACGCTGCGCGTTCAGCTTGATAAACCGCTGCCCTGGTTTGCCAATCTGACCGCCAGCTTCGCGTTTTATCCGGTACAGAAAGCGAATGTGGAGCAGGGCGCGGAGTGGACGAAGCCCGGCAAGCTCATCGGTAACGGCGCTTATGTATTAAAAGATCGCGTGGTGAACGAAAAACTGGTGGCGGTGCCGAACGTCAATTACTGGGACAATGCCCGTACGGTGATCCAGCAGGTCACTTTTGTGCCGATCAACCAGGAGAGCGCCGCCACCAAACGCTATCTGGCGGACGATATTGATATCACCGAATCCTTCCCGAAAAACCTCTATCAGAAGCTGATGAAAGACATTCCGGGCCAGGTCTACACGCCGCCGCAGCTGGGCACCTATTATTACGCCTTTAACACCCAGAAAGGCCCGACCGCCGATCCGCGTGTGCGTCTGGCGTTAAGCCTGACCATCGACCGCCAGCTGATGGCGGACAAAGTGCTGGGCACCGGCGAGAAACCCGCGTGGCATTTCACGCCGGACGTGACGGCCGGGTTTAAAGCTTCGCCATCGCCTTTTGCTTCCATGAGCCAGGAAGAGCGGAACGCGCAGGCGAAAACCCTGTTGCAGGCGGCAGGTTACGGCCCGCAGCGCCCGCTGGATCTGACCTTGCTGTATAACACCTCGGAAACGCACCAGAAAATCGCCATTGCGGTGGCGTCGATGTGGAAGAAAAATCTGGGCGTGGATGTGAAGCTGCAAAACCAGGAGTGGAAAACCTACATCGACAGCCGCAACACCGGCAATTTTGATGTGATCCGCGCGTCATGGGTGGGGGATTACAACGAGCCGTCAACTTTCCTGTCGCTGCTGGCTTCCAGCCATAGCGGCAATATTTCGCGCTTTAACGATCCGGCTTACGATAAAGTACTGAATCAGGCCGCGCAGGAAACCACTGCGGAAGCGCGTAATGCCGATTATAACGAAGCGGAAAAAATCATTGCCGAAAAAGCGCCGATTGCGCCTATCTACCAGTACAGTAACGGACGACTGATCAAACCCTGGCTGAAAGGCTATCCGATTAACAATCCGGAAGACGTGGCTTACACCCGCACGATGTATATTTTGCAGCACTGACAGACGCGGGCTGGCTTGCCAGCCCGTTATCCCGCCTGGTGAGGGTAAATCTCATCGCCTTTGCTGAACATCACGCGGTTGCGGCCGCTGGCTTTGGCATTATAAAGCGCCACATCCGCCCGCCGCAGCGCCGCTTCCATATCGTTACCTTCATCCTGCAAACTGACCACGCCGCCGCAAAGCCGCATCTTGTGCGTGTACGGGAAATCGGTGTTTTCCACCGTTTTACGGATACGCTCCGCCAGCGCGATGGCCTCGCTCAACGAGGTGTCCGGCAGGAAGATCACAAACTCCTCACCGCCGAAGCGATTAATAATGTCGCTCTCGCGGCAGACGGCTTTCAGCAATACCGCCAGGCTTATCAGCACCGCATCCCCGGCGTCATGGCCGTGCTCGTCGTTGATCACCTTAAAGTGATCGATATCCAGCGCCAGCAGGCAGTGGTGATCGCTGTGCCGGTAGCGGCGGGTCATCTCTCTGAAACCCCGACGGTTATACAGGCCAGTGAGCGGGTCGGTCATCGCCTCGTCGTTCAGCGCGCTGACCCGGTTGACCATCATCAGCACGTGGTGATACACCGCTTCCCGCAGATTCGCCGCCTCCGCATACCAGGCCTGGATCCCCGGCAGCGCTTTCAGCGTGCGGGTGCTGTCCTCTGAGCGCGTCAGTTCCGCCAGTTTTTCCAGCGGCGCGGAGATACGCGAGGAGAGCCAGGCCACCAGCGTGATCATCAGACTGATCAGCGTCAGCAGGATCCAGGTGGCGTTTTCCGCCGTCAGCGCCAGAATACGCTGCACATTATCTGAGGTACCGTAAATAAAAACATTCCAGCCGGTCGCCTTCAGGCTGGCATAGCCGAGCAGATATTCCTGTCCCTGATGAGTCAGTAAATATTTACCGCTCTGTTCGTGGATTAATTTATCTTTAAGATCAGGATTAACCGCGATATGGCCACCGACGAGGGACGGATCGTGGTTATAAATAACTTTGCCATCGTTACTGACAATACTCACCTGAGAATCATCTTCATAAAAATGCTGGCTGATAATATTGCTCAGCATACTCGGCTTTTTCAGATAGATAGAGCCGCCGACAAAGCCGAGATAATGTCCGTCAGCGGCATAAAGCGGCTGGGAGATAAACACCACATAATTTCCGGCAGCTGACATAAAAGGGCTGGAAATAAAGGGTTGTTTAAGGGCGATGGCGCGCCTGGTGGCGTCAGAGGTGAGCTTTTGCCCGACCAGCCCCAGACTTTCAGGCGAGGCGGCAGCCACCACCGCCTGGGAGGTGACGATCACCACCGAGTTAAAAAATCCGGATTGCAGGCGTAACCGTTCCGCTTCGCGATGCAGATTATCCTCATCGCGCAGCGTTTTGATTTGCTGTGCGCTGTAGGCCAGTTCGCGCTGCGCTGTGGAAAAGTAGCCGTCGGTGGTGTCCGCCAGTTTGCGCGCATAGGCGATATTGCTGCGCAGCAGGCTGTCCTCAATATTTTCTTTCTGTATGAGCCACAGCGTGCTGAGCAGAAGCAGGGAGGTCAGCGTGACGCTGCCCACAGAGAGGATGATCAATAGCGAACGAAGCCCGATTCTTTTTTTGGACATGCCGGTTGGTCGTCGATAGCAGGTAAAAGGGGCGCTATGTTAGCAAACCAGGCGCTAAAAAGCTGTTTGTTTATTAAGCGATTTTACCCTGTCCCGGCGGGAGGAGGCGCTGTAACAAAGCGGTCAGAAAACAGATTATCTGCGCCGGAATTTTTGGCTGACGTTAGCCTTTATCACCGAATTATTAAAAAGGCGCATTAGCTTTTGCGTTGCACATTATTTCTTCGTATTTAAGTACGGCTACATTAAATTTCAGGGGCAGAGCGTGAAAGGACGCTAAATATACCGCCATGCTTATCCCTGAGACAATCGCGCTGCGGCGTCAAAAACGTTTATGCTACAGATGTAGTGTTATCCACTTATAAAAATATTTTAAGCAGTGAAAAACTATCTCCTGGGTAAAACTTTCCGCTATTAACGGCGAACATGATGCGCCTTAAAAATGAGAGTGAAAAAGGGTATTCCAGATGCTATAAAACTACTGAATCCCTCCCTGACGTATTAGCAGGCCTGTTTATGCTTAAACATATTAGTGTTCGAACCTTCATCATGTTATTCCTGCTGAGTACATTTGTTGTCATGGAAATAATAGTGATGGCCGTCTCAAAAGACGTCACCTTAATTACTCTGCTGGCTATTTTATCGCTGATAACGCTCGGTTTATTATGGGCATATATGACGTTTTATTTAGTCTCGCCGATCAATACCGTTAAAAAAAGCATCGATGAAGTCATCGCCGGTAACTTATCTATCACCATCCCGATTTTCGGTAACAACTGTGCGGGGCGGTTGATCCCTGGCATCAATCATCTTTCCAGTAACATCGCCACGCTGGTGCGTGAAATCCGCGCCTCCTCGCAGGCGGCCATGGATCTTTCCGGGCAGCTGCACTCCCGCAGCGCGGAGCTGGCGGTAAAAAGCGAAGAGCAGTCCGCCGCGCTGATCCAGACCGCCTCCAGCATGGAGCAAATGGCGGCCAGCACCAGAAATAACGCGGAAAACACCCAGCGCGCCACGCAGTACGCCAGCGAAGCCACCGGCAGCGCGCGCCGGGGCGGTGAGCTAATGGATCAAGTCTCGAACAATATGCAGTCCATTACCGACTGTGCGCAGCAGATGACTGACATTATCGCCATGATCGACGGCATCGCATTCCAGACCAATATTCTGGCGCTGAACGCCGCGGTGGAAGCCGCCCGTGCGGGAGATCATGGTAAAGGTTTTTCGGTGGTGGCGGGTGAGGTCAGAACCCTTGCGCACCGCAGCGCCGAAGCCGCCAAAAGCATCAAATCGCTGATCGCGGTGACGACGCAAAACGTCAGCCAGGGCGCGCAGGTGGTCGAAGAAGCAGGGAAAAACATGCAGGAGATCGTCGCCGGGGCCGGGCAGGTGAGCCAGCTTATGGATGAGATTTCGGTTTCAACGCTGCAACAGGAAAAAGGTATCGCACAAATCAGCCAGGCGCTGTCAGAGCTGGAAAAACTCACCCAAAGCAATGTCACTATGGTGGATGAGCTGTCCGGCTCGGCGGATGTGCTGAAAAGCCAGGTGCTTGAACTCCAGGGCAGAACGCGCAGTTTCCGGCTGGAAAACGCGCCGCAGCCAGTGGCGCAGGCAGGCGCGGCATTTCTCCATAAAATTCAGCGCACTGGCACCTTTTCTGATTGCTTAAGCCCGGCAGACAGCTAGACTGTTTTCATTACAGTGCTGAATGCGGAGGGGCCGTGGAGGCAATTAAGGGATCGGACGTTAACGTCCCGGATGCAGTCTATGCGTGGCTGCTGGATGGCAAAGGCGGCGTGACGACGCTGAGCGATGAAGACGTTATTGACGACAAGCATCCTTGCTGGCTGCACCTCAACTATACCAATCAGGAGAGCGCGGCCTGGCTTGCGACTACGCCGCTGTTGCCCAACAACGTGCGCGATGCGCTGGCGGGCGACAGCCTGCGGCCGCGCGTCAGCCGCTTAGGCGAGGGGACGCTGATCACGCTGCGCTGTATTAATGGCAGCACCGATGAGCGCCCGGATCAGCTGGTGGCGATGCGTTTATATATGGATGAGCGGCTGATTGTCTCGACACGGCAGCGTAAAGTGCTGGCGCTGGATGACGTGGTGCACGATCTCCAGGAAGGCACCGGGCCGACGGACGTCGGCGGCTGGCTGGTGGATGTCTGCGATGCCCTGACCGATCATGCCAGCGAATTTATCGAAGTGCTGCACGACAAAATCATCGATCTGGAAGATAACCTGCTCGATCAGCAAATTCCCCCGCGGGGGTTTTTGGCCCTGCTGCGCAAACAGCTGATCGTAATGCGTCGCTATATGGCCCCGCAGCGGGATGTGTATGCCCGTCTCGCCAGCGAGCGTTTTCCGTGGATGAATGACGATCAGCGCCGCCGCATGCAGGATATCTCTGACCGGCTGGGACGCGGGCTGGATGAAATCGACGCCTGTATCGCCCGTACCGGCGTGATGACCGATGAGATCACCCAAGTGATGCAGGAGTCATTGTCACGACGCAGCTACACCATGTCGTTGATGGCAATGGTATTTTTACCCAGTACCTTCCTGACCGGGCTGTTTGGCGTTAACCTCGGTGGCATTCCCGGCGGCGGCTGGCATCTCGGCTTTGCGATCTTCTGCCTGATGTTGGTGGTATTGATCGGCGGAGTTACCTGGTGGTTACATCGCAGTAAATGGTTGTAAATTTTAACGTTTTTAACAAAATGCAAACATGAAAAGGCCACCTTAGTTGAGCGAAATCAATAAAACGCCGGTTCATTCAGGGCACTATCTCTCCCGCAGGTGAATGCAACGTCAAGCGATGGGCGTTGCGCTCCATATTGTCTTACTTCCTTTTTTTGAATTACTGCATAGCACAATTGATTCGTACGACGCCGGCTTTAAAGAGTCGGCTTTTTTTTGCCTCTTTTCCGTGAGCTTCTACCCTTAAGGTGTGCTTCATTCACTCGGAGGTAACTATGTCCCGTCTCAATCTGTTTAGTCCTGTTGATACGCTGCCCACCGACCCGATCCCCGTTGACCCGGTTCCGGTGCCCGATCCCATTCCCCATCCACAGCCTTTACCCGATCCGCCGCCGGACGAGGTGCCGATTAAATTGTCGCGTTGAGCGGGCAGATCTGAGAGGATACGCGCCTGCTGAACCTGGCCTTTTATCGCGAGAATATACTGTGACCGCTTTTTCTACCCTGAATGCTCTACCCGCCGCCCAGATCGAAAACCTGAACGAACTGGGCTATCTGACCATGACACCTGTCCAGGCAGCGGCGTTGCCCGCGATCCTTGCCGGGAAAGATGTCCGCGTGCAGGCAAAAACCGGGAGCGGGAAAACGGCGGCTTTTGGCTTAGGGCTGTTGCAGCACATTGACGCCAGCCAGTTTCAGACGCAGTCGCTGATTTTATGCCCGACCCGTGAACTGGCGGATCAGGTTGCCAGCGAACTGCGCCGCCTGGCGCGTTTTATGCCGAACATTAAGATCCTGACGTTGTGCGGCGGCCAGCCATTCGGCGCGCAGCGCGATTCGCTGCAACATGCGCCGCATATTATCGTCGCCACGCCGGGGCGTTTACTGGATCACCTGCAAAAGAACACCGTGGCGCTCGATCACCTGCAAACGCTGGTGATGGATGAAGCGGATCGCATGCTGGATATGGGATTCAGCGACGCCATTGACGCGGTGATCCGCTTTGCGCCCGCCTCGCGCCAGACGCTGCTGTTTTCCGCCACCTGGCCGGAGGCTATCGCCGCCATCAGCGGACGCGTGCAGCGCGATCCGGAAACTATCGAAATTGATACCGTCGACGATCTGCCTGCCGTTGAGCAGCAATTTTTTGAAGTTTCCCGCAACGGCAAAATCAGCCTGTTGCAAAAGCTGCTGAGCGAGCACCGCCCGGCGTCCTGCGTGGTATTCTGCAACACCAAAAAAGATTGTCAGGAAGTGTGCGATGCGCTGAACGAAGCAGGGCAGGACGCGCTGGCGCTGCATGGCGATCTGGAGCAGCGCGACCGCGATCAGACGCTGGTGCGCTTTGCCAACGGCAGCGCGCGCGTGCTGGTCGCCACCGACGTGGCGGCGCGCGGGCTGGACATCAAATCCCTTGAACTGGTGGTGAACTACGAGCTGGCGTGGGATCCGGAAGTGCACGTGCACCGTATTGGTCGTACGGCGCGAGCCGGTAACAGCGGTCTGGCGATCAGCCTCTGCGCGCCGGAAGAAGCCCAGCGCGCCAATATCCTGTCTGAAATGCTGCAACTGAAGCTGAACTGGCTGAACCCGCCAGCAAACGTGAAAGTTGTGCCGCTGGAAGCCGAAATGGCGACGCTGTGCATTGATGGCGGTAAAAAAACCAAAATGCGCGCCGGGGATGTGCTGGGGGCAATGACCGGGGATATGGGCATGGATGGCGCAGATATCGGTAAGATTACCATTCATCCGGCGCATGTTTATGTGGCGGTGCGTCAGGGTGTAGCGCGTCAGGCGTGGAAGCAGTTCCAGAGCGGGAAAATTAAGGGCAAGACCTGCCGCGTACGTTTACTGAAATAAGCCTTAATGCCTCTCTGGCCATATGACCAGAGAGGCGCAACATCATTTCACTTCAACAACGTTAAGGCGCAGCTCATCGAGTTGAGCGTCTTCGTCTTCCGGCTGCCAGCCTACCGGTTGCAGCGGAATGGATTCACGATCGAAGGCCAGATCGCCGCCATCCACCACTTCAGCCCCCTGCGTAATACCTTTAAAATCAAACAGGTTAACGTCGTTCAGGTGCGATGGCACCACGTTCTGCATGGCGCTGAACATGGTTTCCAGACGGCCCGGATAGCGTTTATCCCAGTCGCGCAGCATGTCGCCAATCACCTGACGTTGCAGGTTCGGCTGCGAACCGCACAGGTTGCACGGAATAATCGGGTAGCCTTTCGCTTCGGCAAAACGCTCGATGTCTTTCTCGCGGCAGTAGGCCAGCGGACGGATCACAATATGCTTGCCGTCGTCGCTCATCAGCTTCGGCGGCATGCCTTTCATTTTGCCGCCGTAGAACATATTCAAAAACAGCGTTTGCAGAATGTCATCGCGATGATGGCCGAGGGCGATTTTCGTGGCGCCCAGCTCGGTGGCGGTACGGTAAAGAATGCCACGACGCAGACGCGAACAGAGTGAACAGGTGGTTTTACCTTCCGGGATCTTCTCTTTTACGATGCCGTAGGTATTTTCCTCAACGATTTTATATTCGACGCCGAGCTGTTCGAGATATTCAGGAAGAATATGACCCGGGAAACCAGGCTGTTTCTGATCGAGGTTAACCGCCACCAGCGAGAAATTGACCGGCGCGCTCTGCTGCAGATTGCGCAGGATCTCCAGCATGGTGTAGCTGTCTTTACCGCCTGACAGACACACCATAATGCGATCGCCTTCTTCAATCATGTTGAAGTCCGCAATGGCTTCACCCACATTGCGGCGCAGACGCTTCTGGAGTTTGTTCAGGTTATACTGTTCTTTTTTGTTAATTTCTTGATTTTGTTGCATTTAGTATTTACTCAAATCTTAAATGGGGCACCGGTGGGGCAAAGCCCATTCAAAATGCGAAAGTGTGCCGTGTATGGTACGGATTGCGACGGCGAATGCCAGCACGTTTTATAGCTACGTTGAATTGGCAACCCATGCTTGTCAAAGAATAATTTACCGCCGCCCCGGCTCAGCCCCTGGCGTTTTCCTAAAAGAGCAGGCTTTTCCGCAGGCCGGGCGTAAAAATTGTTTAGCGCGTGTAAAATCGCGGCGGGTGCTTGAGGCTTTCTGGCTTTGAGCATTTGCAAGGTCCGGAAAGACGAAAGCCCCAGGCGATGTTAATCAACCTGAGGCCAACGTATGAACCTGAACAATTCAGATGTTAGTCTCTTCTTCGCACGGAGGCAAGACATGCTGACAAAGTACGCCCTGGTGGCAATCATCGTGCTGTGTTTCACAGCGCTGGGATTCACGCTGATGGTGCGCGATTCACTCTGTGAGTTAAGCATTAAAGAGCGTGGTATGGAGTTTAAGGCCGTCCTCGCTTACGAACCGAAGAAGTAGCCTGAACGCGGGGAGCAATCCCCGCGTGTCTGGTTGCCAGGCACGCCTCACCGCACCCATTTCTTTATGGCTTTTTGGGCCATTTCAGGTTTTATAGAGCGCTAATAGCCTCATAACTTAATAACGGCATGCGCCGTCTCGTTCAAGAACTACGCAGTCACACGTCATCGTGAAAAATTTACACATATATCTAACTGATTAATTAATAATGAAATTTATCTTATAAAGCCAATTCTATGAGACTTTTCGGCTCGGGCAGGGACTTGATCAGCGCAATATATAAATCTACTGTATAAATACACAGTAAAAACAAATAAGGTGACTCACCATGAAGTGCTATCACCCTGCTGAACTGCGCGTGGTTTACGCGCTCCCTTTGTTCGGCGATCTTGTCCAGTGCGGTTTTCCTTCTCCCGCGCAGGATTATGTTGAAAAAACGCTCGATATGAATGAATGGTTAATTCAGCATCCCTCAGCCACCTATTTTGTCCGCGCTGCGGGCGATTCAATGATTGAAGGGGGAATTAGCGACGGCGATCTGCTGGTAGTGGATGCCTCGCTAAAAGCCGATCATGGCGATATTATTATTGCCGCCGTCGACGGCGAATTTACCGTCAAACAACTCCAGCTACGTCCCGTCCTGCAACTCAATCCGCTCAATCGCGCCTATCGACCTATTCCCATCCTGAGCGAAGATGCGCTGGAAGTATTCGGCGTGGTCACTTTTATTGTAAAAGCGACGCGCTGATTATGTTTGCTCTGGTGGATGTCAATTCATTTTATGCCAGTTGCGAAACCATATTCCGGCCTGATTTGTGGGGTAAGCCGGTAGTGGTGCTCAGCAATAATGACGGCTGCGTGATTGCCCGCAGCGCCGAGGCGAAAAAATACGGCGTGGTAATGGGCGCGCCTTTTTTCAAACAGCGGGATCTGTTTCGCGCCCATAACATCACCTGTTTCAGCAGTAACTATGAGCTTTACGCCGACATGAGCAAAAGGGTGATGGACACGCTGGAATATCTCTGTCCGCGTGTGGAAATGTACTCCATCGACGAAGCCTTTTGCGATTTAACCGGCGTGCGCAATTGCCGCGATTTGACGGCGTTCGGCCAGGAGATCCGCCAGACCATTGCGCGGGATACCCGCCTGACGGTTGGCGTTGGCATCGCGCAAACCAAGACGCTGGCGAAGCTGGCTAACTATGCCGCCAAACGCTGGCCGCAGTTTAACGGCGTGGTGGATCTGTCGAACCTGGAGCGGCAGCGCAAGCTGATGGCGCGGCTGGATGTGGGCGAGGTGTGGGGCATCGGGCGGCGCATCGCCAGAAGGCTGGAGGCGATGGGGATCAGCAAAGCCATTCAACTGGCCGATGCCGACATTAACTTTATCCGTAAACATTTCAGCGTGGTGCTGGAAAGAACCGTGCGCGAGCTGCGCGGCGAATCCTGCCTGGCGTTCGAGGAGTTGACCCCGACCAAACAGGAGATCATCTGTAGCCGCAGCTTCGGCGAGCGGGTGACGGACTATGAGCACATGCGTCAGGCCATTTGCAGCCATGCCTTTCGCGCGGCGGAAAAACTGCGGGCGGAACGCCAGTACTGCCGGTTTATTTCGGCCTTCGTGAAGACCTCGCCCTTTGCGTTAAACGAGCCTTACTATGGCAAAAGCGCTTCCATCAGCCTGCTGACGCCCACTCAGGACAGCCGGGACATTATTGACGCCGCCACGCGCTGTCTGAAACTCATCTGGAAAGAGGGATTCCACTATCAGAAAGCAGGCGTCATGCTGGGGGATTTCTTCAGTCAGGGCGTCGCCCAGCTTAATCTGTTTGATGACCATGCCCCGCGCCCCGGCAGCGAGGCGCTGATGGCGACGCTTGATGAACTGAACCGCAAAAAAGGACGGGGGACGCTCTATTTCGCCGGGCAGGGGATCCGTCAGGAGTGGCAGATGAAACGTGAAATGCTGTCGCCGCGCTACACCACGCGGTTTTCTGATTTTTTGATGGTGCCGGTGGGATAAAAGATCAGGCGATGCGGTGCTCCGGATATTTTCCTTTCACCACGCCATCATAAAAGCGGCCTTTCGAGACGACCGTCAGAAAAACGCTGAAAATACGCGAGGGGACGCCGCGATACTGGTAAACGTTTTTATTATGAAACCGCACTTCCAGCGTGCGGGTGCTTTCTTCGTACCCGATGGAGGCAATTCGCGATGATTTTACGGGATGATGGCGCACGGTGGTGTCCTTAACAGCTCGGCATTCATCAAGATTATCATTTTTATAGCGTATCGGGTGACGAAATAACGGCCTTTCAGGGGGCTTAAAAGCCCGATGGGCATCGGGCTTTAGAAAGTACCGGGCCAGCATTCGGCCCGGATGGCGGCTTATTCCGCCGGGTGTTTTTCCGCTTTACCGGCCAGCTGCGCCAGGAAGTCATAGCGCTTTTGCAGATCGGCGGCGGCGTCCTGCCATAACTGTTCCGCCACTTCCGGCTGCTGGGCGTTCAGGCGACGGAAACGCTGCTCTTTCATCAGCGTATCCGCCAGCGCCTCAGACGGCGGACGGGAGTCCAGCGCCAGCGGCACTTTACCTTCGTCGGCGCGACGCGGATCGAAGCGGTACAGCGGCCAGAAGCCGGTTGAGGTGAGCTGGCGCATCTGATCGTGGCTTAACGCCAGATCGTAACCGTGCTCTTCGCACGGGCTGTAGGCGATGATCAGCGACGGCCCCGGATAGGCCTCCGCCTCCTGAATGGCTTTCACCGTCTGGTTAAGCTGCGCCCCCAGCGAGATCTGCGCGACATAAACATGCCCGTACATCATCATGCTGACGCCCAGATCTTTACGCGCTTTACGTTTACCGTGTTCGCCAAACTTGGTGACCGCGCCCAGCGGTGTGGCTTTCGACGCCTGGCCGCCGGTATTGGAATAGCACTGCGTATCCAGCACCAGAATATTGACGTTTTCCGTCAGGCTCAGCACGTGATCCAGTCCGCCAAAGCCGATGTCATAGGCCCAGCCGTCACCGCCGATAAGCCAGATGGATTTCTCCACCAGCGCGTCGGCGTCGGTCAGCAGCTCCTCCGCGCCGTCGGTACCGGCCAACTGCTGACGCAGGGCGGCGACCTGTTCACGGCGAACTTCCGGCGTGGCGGGGGCGTGCAGCGCATCGTTAAGGTCGGCAGGAATACGATCCGCAAAGGTGTCCAGCAGACGCATCACGCGCTGGCGATGCTGATCCACCGTCAGACGGAAGCCCAGCCCGAACTCGGCGTTATCTTCAAACAGTGAGTTGGCCCATGCCGGACCACGGCCATGCCGGTCGGTGGTGTAGGGCGTGGACGGCAGGTTCCCGCCATAAATGGACGAACAGCCGGTGGCATTGGCGATCAGCATCCGGTCGCCATACAGCTGCGTCAGCAGTTTGATATAGGGCGTTTCGCCGCAGCCGGAGCAGGCGCCGGAATATTCAAACAGCGGCGAGATCAGCTGCGAGGTACGAATATCAATACGCTCAAGGGACGTGCGGTCGATTTCCGGCAGATCGAGGAAGAAATCGTAATGCACTTTTTCTTCTTCCACATGCTCCAGGCGCGACATCATATTGATGGCCTTGATCTCCGGGTTCTGGCGATCTTTAGCCGGGCACACTTCAACGCACAGATTACAGCCGGTGCAGTCTTCCGGCGCGACCTGCAACACATATTTCTGGCCGCGCATATCGCGGGATTTGACGTCCAGCGATTGCAGGCTGGCAGGGGCGTTTTCCATCACCTCCGGCTGCACGACTTTGGCGCGAATGGCAGAGTGCGGGCAGGCAGCGACGCAGTGGTTACACTGGGTGCAGATCTCCGGTTTCCAGATGGGGATTTCTTCGGCGATATTGCGTTTTTCCCAGCGCGTGGTGCCCACCGGCCAGGTGCCGTCCGGCGGCAGGGCAGAGACGGGCAGCGCATCCCCCAGACCGGCGAGCATGGCGGCGGTCACGGTTTTCACGAAATCCGGCGCGGCATCCGACACCACCGGCGGCCGGTGCGGGCTGGCGGCATTCACCGCCTGCAGCGGCACCTCCGACAATGATTCACGGGCCAGCGCCAGCGCCTGCCAGTTACGCTCCACCAGCTCCGTGCCTTTGCTGCTGTAGCTTTTGGCGATGGCACCCTGTAACGCCGCCAGCGCGTTGTCGCCCGGCAGAATGTTGGTCAGATGGAAGAACGCCATCTGCATCACGGTATTGATACGCGCGCCGAGGCCGCATTCGCGGGCGATTTTCGCCGCATTGACCACCCACAGCCGCGCTTTTTTCTGGTTCAGCACCGCCTGCACATCCTGCGGCAGTCGCGCCCACACCTCATCCGGCGCGTAAGGCGTGTTGAGCAGGAAAATACCGCCCGGCTTCAGGCGCTCCGCCATCTGGTACTTGTCGATAAACTGCAACTGGTGACAGCCAACAAAGTCCGCCTGCGAAATCAGGTAGGCGGAGTTAATGGGCTGCTCGCTGACGCGCAGGTGCGACACCGTCAGGCCACCGGCTTTTTTGGAGTCGTACACGAAATAGCCCTGGGCGTACCACGGCGTCGAGTTACCGATGATCTTAATATTGTTTTTGGTGGCCGACACGCTGCCGTCGCTGCCGAGGCCGTAGAACAGCGCCTCCAGTTTGGTTTTTGACGGCAGGGTATTCTCCGGCAGCAGTAACGACAGGTTGGTGACGTCATCGTAAATGCCGACGGTAAAGCGCGGTTTCGGCTTCGCCGACTGCAATTCATTAAATACCGCCAGTACGCACTCCGGGCCAAATTCTTTGGAGGAGAGGCCGTAGCGCCCGCCAATCACACGCGGCAGGGCGTCGCGTTCGCCGTTACTGAAGGCTTCCGCCAGCGCGGTCATCACGTCGAGATAGAGCGGTTCCGCATGGGCACCCGGCTCTTTGGTGCGATCCAGCACGGCAATAGTGCGCGCGCTTTCCGGCAACGCCGCCAGCAAATGCCGCGCCGAGAACGGGCGGAACAGCCGCACTTTCAGCACGCCGACTTTTTCGCCGCGGGTGAGTAATTCATCCACCACCTCTTCACAGGTACCGATCGCCGAGCCCATCAGAATAATGACGCGCTCCGCCTGCGGGTGGCCGTAATATTCAAACGGCTTATAGGCGCGACCGGTAGCGGCGACGAAATCATCCATTGCCTGCTCAACGTGATCGTAAACGGCGTTATACCAGGGGTTAGTCGCTTCGCGTGACTGGAAATAAGTATCAGGATTCGCCGAGGTGCCACGGATCACCGGATGCTCCGGGTTTAATGCCCGGGCACGGTGGGCGGCGATCTCCTCCTGCGGCAGCAGGGCGCGGATGGTCTCGTCGGCGATCGGGGCGATTTTGTTGATTTCGTGGGAGGTGCGGAAACCATCAAAGAAATGAATAAATGGCACCCGGCTTTTCAGCGTCGCAATATGGGAAATCAGCGCGAAATCCTGCGCTTCCTGCATGCTGCTGGCGCACAGCATGGCGCAGCCGGTCTGGCGCACAGCCATGACGTCAGAGTGATCGCCAAAGATCGACAGCGCATGGGTCGCCACGGTGCGCGCCGCCACGTGCAGCACAAACGGCGTTAACTGCCCGGCCAGCTTATACAGCGTGGGGATCATCAGCAGCAGGCCCTGCGACGAGGTGAAAGAGGTGGAAAGCGCCCCGGTTTGCAGCGCGCCGTGCACGGCGGCAATCGCCCCGGCTTCCGACTGCATCTCCACCACACGCGGGACATCGCCCCAGACGTTTTTCAGCCCGTTGCCCGCCCAGGCGTCAGCCTGCTCGGCCATGGTGGAGCTGGGGGTAATAGGGTAGATGGCGATAACTTCGCTGGTGCGGAACGCCACTGAGGCGACTGCGCCATTACCGTCAGTTGTGATCATAGGACACCCTTACATTGCGCAATAAAAGGGACACGCATAACACCGGCGTGCCCTGTAATTATGCTTCTATTTTAGCAAATCCCCTCTGAAGCCATTTTCGCTTTTGTGTACTCCTCATAACCCCGGTCAATGAATTGATGTTTAATGGTCGGGCTTGAAAATATAAATGTTATATCATAACATCCATGTTTCTAAATCTTAATGAGGGTAGCGTTTTGATAAAGCAATATGGAACAGTGGCAATGGCGCTCGGGGCGCTTTTACTGAGCGGGCAGGCGCTGGTGCATGGTCATCATTCTCACGGAAAACCGCTGACCGAAATGGAAGAAAAAGCAGCGAACGGCGTATTCCAGGACAGCGACGTAAAAGATCGTAGCCTGAGCGACTGGGACGGCGTATGGCAATCCGTTTATCCGTTGCTGGAAAGTGGCGAGCTGGATCCGGTATTCAAGAAGAAAGCGGAACAGGACAAGAGCAAAACTGCTGCCGAGTACAAAGCCTATTACCGCAAAGGCTACGCCACTAAAGTGGACACTATCGGCATTGAAAACGGCGTGATGGAATTCCACACCGGCGACGTGGTTAACGCCTGTAAGTACGATTACGCGGGCTACAAAATCCTCACCTATACCTCGGGCAAGAAGGGCGTGCGCTACCTGTTCGAATGTAAGGATGCCAACAGTAAAGCGCCGAAGTTCGTGCAGTTCAGCGATCACACCATCGGCCCGCGCAAATCCGCGCATTACCACATTTTCACCGGCAATACCTCGCAGGACGCTCTGCTGAAAGAGATGGATAACTGGCCGACCTATTATCCGTATCAGCTGACTAACGAGCAGGTCGTCGATGAAATGCTGCATCATTGATTAAGAAAAGAACCCGCTGCGGCGGGTTTTTTTACGTCCTGACCAATTGGGAGCCCTACCGCAAAATGGGGAAATTCTCATGGCCGGACAGAAAAAGCGCAGTCTGGCTCTCGACGTCAGCCGCCGGGCTGCCTATTATGCATAGGTTTTGCTAAATCGACGGGGGAGAGAACATGCGAGCAGGATTGTGGGTAGGGTGCGCGGCATTATTGTTATCGGCTTGCAGCAGCGAGCCAGTTCAGCAGGCCACGGCGGCGCACGTCGCGCCAGGTCTGAAAGCCGCCATGACCAGTTCCGGTGAAGCCAGCTGCGCGATGATTGGCGGATCGCTGTCCGTCGCACGTCAGCTTGATGGCTCGGCCACCGGCATGTGCGCACTGCCCAACGGTAAACGTTGTAGCGAACAATCGCTCGCGTCAGGCACGTGCGGCGCGTACTGATTACTGCCCCAGGTCGGCCAGTTTAAAGATTAACGTCTGCTCTGCGGTGGCCAGCGTCAGCTGGTTACCGGTGAGGTCTGCCTGTGCCCCTTCATTCATCATGGCACTGAAAGTCTGATCCAGCTGATTACGCTGCGGATCGGCACACATCATGCGCGTCATCGCCAGATTTTTCGCCGACAGCGCGCCGTCGGACACTTTCCCCTGACCGGTGAAACGGTTACACATCACACCGGAAAGGTGCATTTTCTCGCCAAAACTGATTTCCGGCGGATTACTGCCAGGATTGATGGCAGTGCCGTTAACCGTTTGCAGCACAAAACGGTGGTGCATCAGCTCATCCGGCGTGACAGAGACTTTGCCATCACGGGCACAGCCAGCCAGCAGCAACGTGGCTGCGGTTAACGCAATAAAATATTTCATAAAACTCCCTGGATATTCTCCGTGATTGAGCGCTGATTTTAACAGGCGTATAAGAGGTGTCTTGCAGGAAAATCTGAAAGCGCTCCCCGAAAGAGAGGGGAGCGAGAGGCGTTTACACCAGGGCGTTCGGGCAGTTTTCGCCTTTTTCCAGCTGGCGCAGGTTCTCCAGCGTGGTTTCCGAAATGCTGATCAGGGCTTCGGCGGTAAGGAACGCCTGATGGCCGGTGAACAGCACGTTATGACAGGCGGACAGGCGACGGAAAACGTCATCCTGGATCACATCGTTAGACTTATCTTCAAAGAACAGATCGCGTTCGTTCTCATACACGTCCATACCCAGCGCGCCGATTTTCTGCGTTTTCAGCGCTTCGATAGCCGCCTGCGAGTCCACCAGGCCGCCACGGCTGGTGTTGATGATCATCACGCCGTCTTTCATCTGCTCAAACGACGAACGGTTCAGCAGGTGGTAGTTATCCTCGGTGAGCGGGCAATGCAGGGAGATCACGTCCGACTGGGCAAACAGCGTGGGCAGATCCACATACTCCACGCCCAGCTCCAGCGCCGCGGCGCTCGGATAAGGATCAAACGCCAGCAGGCGCATACCGAAACCTTTCAGAATACGCAGCGCCGCCACGCCAATCTTACCGGTGCCGATCACGCCTGCGGTTTTACCGTACATGGTGAAGCCGGTCAGGCCCTCCAGCGAGAAGTTAGCATCACGGGTACGCTGATAGGCGCGGTGAATACGACGGTTCAGGGCCATCATCATACCCACGGCATGTTCCGCCACCGCTTCCGGGGAATAGGCCGGGACGCGCACCACTTTCAGCCCTAACGCTTTGGCGGCGTCAAGGTCGACGTTGTTAAAGCCCGCACAGCGCAGCGCAATAAACTTCACGCCCTGCTTTTTCAGTTCTTCCAGTACCGGACGGCTGCCATCGTCGTTAACAAAAATACAGACGCCATCGCAACCATGGGCCGTTTTTGCGGTTTTATCAGTCAGCAGAAAGTCGAAAAATTCAAGTTCATAGTTATAATTCTCGTTAACATGCTGCAAATACTTTTTATCGTACTGCTTTGTGCTATATACAGCGAGTTTCATAAGACTTTCTCCAGTGATTGTAATATCAATCCAGCATAATGATTAATTCTAGAACATCTACTCTTATCAGAGGCATTCACTTCACCAATATATGTAAGCATGCCACAATAACGCCACGGACAGACAGAAAATTGATGCCAAATCAGGATATTAACTGCCCATGAAGGGTAAATATAAAGTCGCGCTCGCGCTGCTCTTACTGTTCATACTTTTGCCGCTTACGCTGCTAATGACGCTGGCGCAGTGGGTGCCGGGGCTGGCCGGGATCTGGCTGCCGGTGGGGACACGCATCGCCTTTGAAGACAGCCCCCGTCTGACGCGTCATGGTCTGAAAATCCCTGATTTGCTTTACCTGGTGGACGACTGCCCGCTGGCGAAACTCACGCATGCCGAACTGACGCACCCGAGCCGCTGGCAACTGAATGTCGACTCGCTGGTGCTCAACGCCGCCTGTCTGAAAAAACTCCCGCAGACGACGGCATCGCCCGCCGCGCCGCGCACCCTGGCGCAGTGGCAGTCCATGCTGCCTTATACCTGGGTTAATATCGATAAACTGACGGTCACCCCCTGGCAGCAGTGGGAAGGGAAAATCGCCCTTGCGCTGACGCCAGCGCGCCAGCAGCTAAGTTATGAGGGCGAGCGCGTCACCGTGCAGGCGCAGCTTTCCGGACAGGCGCTGACGGTGGAAAAATTCGCGGTCAAACTCGCGGAAAACCAGCCGCCGCTGAGCCTGGCAGGGGAGTTCACCCTGCCGCTGGTGCCGGACGGTCTGCCGGTTAACGGTCATGCCGCCGCCACGCTGCACCTGCCGCAAAGCGCCGATCCTGTGGATGCGGAAATCGAGTGGCGCGATAACGAAGGTCAGCTGATCGTCATGGCGCGGGATGCCGCCGATCCGCTGCTTGATCTTCCCTGGCAAGTGACGCAGCAGCAGCTCACCATCAGCGACGGGCGCTGGAACTGGCCTTATCAGGGTATGCCGTTAAGCGGGCGCGTCGGCATACGCATCAAAAACTGGCAGGCGGGGCTGGAAGGCGCAGAAGTTAGCGGCCGGATGAACGTGCTGACCCAGGGCGATGCGGGCAAAGGCAACGCCGTACTGAATATCGGGCCGGGGCGGCTGAGCCTGGAAAACAGCGATCTCCCCCTGCAACTGACCGGCGAAGCCAAGCAGAACGATTTGATTTTGTACGCCGTGTTACCGGCCCATCTGAGCGGCAGCCTCACCGATCCGCTGCTGGCGTTCAGCCCCGGCGCGCTGTTGCGCTCCCGCGGCACCATTATTGATTCCCTGAATATTGACGAAGTGCGCTGGCCGCTGGCGGGGGTAAAAGTCACCGGGCGCGGCATCGATGGACGCTTACAGGCCATCCTGCGTGCCCATGAAAATCAGATGGGCGATTTTACCCTGCATCTCGACGGTAAAGCTGACGACTTCCTGCCGGATCATGGTCTCTGGCAGTGGCGTTACTGGGGTGATGGCCGCTTCACGCCGATGCAGGCGCGCTGGGATGTCGCCGGGAAAGGGGAGTGGCGCGATAGCCTGATCCTGCTGACCGATCTGTCCACCGGCTTCGACCAGTTGCAGTACGGCACCATGCATATGGATAAACCCCGACTGGTACTGGACGCGCCCATACGCTGGCAGCGTGATGAACAGCATCCGCAGTTCAGCGGCGCGCTGTCCCTCGACGCCGCGCAGACCACCTTCAGCGGCGGCAGCGTGTTACCGCCCTCAACGCTGAAATTCAGCGTCAGCGGACGCGAGCCGACGGTCTTTCAGTTTAAAGGCGATCTCCACGCGCAGGAGATTGGCCCGGTACGGGTTAACGGGCGCTGGGACGGCGAACGGCTGCGCGGGCAGGCGTGGTGGCCGCGCCAAGCGTTGAAAGTCTTTCAGCCGCTGGTACCGCCGGACTGGAAAATGGCCCTGCGCGATGGCGAAATGTACGCGCAGATCGCCTTTTCTGCCGCTGCGGATCAGGGGTTCGAAGCCGGGGGGCACGGTGTGCTGAAAGGCGGCAGCGCCTGGATGCCGGATAACGAACTAAAAGGCGTCGATTTTGTGCTGCCGTTCCGTTTCAGCGAGGGGACCTGGCAACTGGGGACGCGCGGGCCGGTCCGGCTGCGCATTGGCGAAATCATCAACCAGGTGACGGCGAAAAAATTCACTGCGGATTTGCAGGGCGCGTACCCGTGGAGCGAAGATAACCCGCTGCGTCTGAGTGACGTCAGCGTGGATATGCTCGGCGGGAAAATCACCCTCCGCCAGCTGCGTATGCCGCAGCACGACGCCGCGCTGCTGCGGCTGGAGCATATTTCCGCCAGCGAAATTATCAGCGCTGTGAATACCAAACAGTTCGCCATGTCCGGCGCGCTCAACGGCGCGCTGCCGCTGTGGCTGAATAACGATCAATGGATCGTGAAAGATGGCTGGTTAAGCAATCCGGGCGCGCTGACGCTGCGCCTTGATAAAGACACCGCCGACGCGCTGGTGAAGGATAATATGGCGGCCGGGGCGGCCATCAGCTGGCTACGCTATATGGAAATTTCGCAATCCTGGACGCATATCGATCTGGATAATCATGGCAAGATGACACTGCGCGCCGCCCTGAAAGGCATCAGCTACGTGGATGGAAAAAGCAATGCGGTGAACCTGAACTATCACCACGAAGAAAATGTCTTCATGCTGTGGCGCAGTTTACGTTACGGCGATAATTTGCAGTCATGGCTTGAGCAACATGCGGCAGTGCCGGATAACCGCTGCGCGGCTGGCAAGGAATGTGAGGTAAGACAATGAAACTCCCGTTAATCGCCCTGTGTGCGCCCCTGATGCTTAGCGGATGCACGCCGCGAATCGAAGTGGCGGCCCCGTCCACGCCGATCACCATCAATATGAACGTCAAGATTGACCACGATATTCATATTAAAGCGGATAAAGACGTCGAAACGTTGCTGAAGACGCGCAGCGATTTACTATAACCCATGCAGGAAGGATCATGATGACGCACACCACAGCAAACACCTTTACCTTCGGCGGAATGACCGTCAACCGTCTGGGCTACGGCGCGATGCAGCTTGCCGGCCCCGGCGTCTACGGCCCGCCGAAAGATCATGACGCGGCGCTGGCGGTACTGCGCGAAGCCATTGCGCTTGGCGTGAATCATATTGATACCAGCGATTTTTATGGCCCGCACATTACAAACCGTATTATCCGCGAGGCGCTGCATCCTTATCCGGACGATCTGGTGATCGTCACCAAAATCGGCGCACGCCGCGATGAAACGGCAGCCTGGCTACCGGCGTTTTCTGCGGATGAGCTGAAACAGGCGGTACACGATAACCTGCGTAATCTGGGCGTTGAAGCGCTGGACGTGGTTAACCTGCGTTCGATGCTCGGCGACGGACACGGCCCGGCGGAAGGTTCGCTGGCGGAACATGTGCAGGTGCTGGCGGATCTGCAAAAGCAGGGGCTGGTGAAACATATTGGTCTGAGCAATGTGACCCCGACCCAGGTCGCCGAAGCGCGTGCAATGGTGGACGTGGTCTGTGTGCAGAATCTCTACAACATTGCCCATCGTGAAGATGACGCGCTGATCGACGCGCTGGCCCGCGACGGTATCGCCTACGTACCGTTCTTCCCGCTGGGCGGCTTTACGCCGTTGCAGTCATCCACGCTGTCAGAGGTGGCGGCGAGCCTGAATGCCACACCAATGCAGGTGGCGCTGGCCTGGCTGCTGCGCCGTTCGCCGAATATCCTGTTGATTCCCGGAACGTCGTCGGTCACGCATCTGCGTGAAAATATGGCGGCGGCAGAACTGGAATTATCAGAAGAGGTGCTGGCTACGCTGGAAAGTATCGGCGAGTAAGGCGTTTTTGCCCGGTGGCGCTGGCGCTTACCGGGCCTACAAAAACCTGGCTTCGTAAAGTGTAGGCCCGCGCAAGCGAAGCACCGCTGGGCACAAATCAGCAAAAACGTTACGCTGTCACAACGCTGTCGATGGCCGCTTTCGCGTCGGACTGCGCTTTGGTCGCCACTTCCGGACCGTAAGCAATGCCTTCTGCAAACACGAAGTTCACATCGGTGATACCGATAAAGCCCAGGAACACTTTCAGATACGGGGCGATCAGGTCAGTCGGGGTATCTTTATGGATGCCGCCACGGCTGGACACCACCACCGCACGTTTACCGGTCACCAGACCTTCCGGCCCTTTCTCGGTGTAACGGAAGGTCACGCCAGCACGGGCAATCAGGTCAAAGTAGTTTTTCAGCTGCGTCGGGATGTTAAAGTTGTACATCGGGGCGTTGATGACGATAACGTCATGGGCCTGCAGTTCAGCAATAAGTTCATCGGACAGCTTCAGGGCTTCCTGCTGACGCGGCGTCAGCGGGGCATCGGACGGACGCAGCGCGCCAACCAGCTCGCCATCGAGAACCGGAACCGGGTTAGCCGCCAGATCGCGTACGGTAATTTCATCAGCAGGGTGCTTTTCGCTCCACTGTTCAACAAAATAGTCGGAAAGCTGACCAGACTGAGAGTACCCTGCCAGAATACTGGATTTAAGCACTAATACTTTACTCATGGGTGATTCCTTTTATGCATGTATGTTGAGGTATAGCCTCAATAATTACCGTCACTCTATTCATTATCCGCCGCCATGAATAGCGCAATATATCGATACCAATGTTCGAATTTTTTGAATAAGCCAAAGAAAGCGGCGATGTGATAATCTACAGTAAACGAAACAGAGACATTTTACCGGCAGTGTGCTGCCCGATAACCTTATGACAGAACAACAAAATTTTACTTTCTCCGCCCTTAACCAGCAGCTTGAAACCTTAATGCTGCGCGACAGACAACGCTTCGCGCGCCGTCTGCACGGGGCGAGAAAGGTTAAAAATCCAGAGGCGCAACAGGCCATTTACCAGACCATGGCGCAGGAAATTGAACAGGCTGCCGGCAAAGTGCGCCAGCGCATGGCCGCGCGCCCTGACATCACCTATCCGGATAATCTGCCGGTCAGCCAGAAGAAGCAGGACATTCTGGAAGCCATCCGCGATCACCAGGTGGTGATTGTCGCCGGGGAGACCGGCTCCGGTAAAACCACCCAGCTGCCGAAAATCTGCATGGAGCTGGGGCGCGGCGTGACCGGACTTATCGGCCACACGCAGCCACGCCGACTGGCGGCGCGGACCGTGGCCAGCCGTATCGCCGAGGAACTGAAAAGCGAGCCGGGCGGCTGCATTGGTTATAAAGTGCGTTTCAGCGATCACGTCAGCGACAACACCATGGTCAAGCTGATGACCGACGGTATCCTGCTGGCGGAGATCCAGCAGGACCGCCTGTTGATGCAGTACGACACCATCATCATCGATGAAGCGCACGAGCGCAGCCTGAACATCGATTTTCTGCTTGGCTATTTCAAAGAGCTGCTGCCAAAACGCCCGGATCTGAAAGTCATCATCACCTCGGCGACTATCGATCCAGAACGTTTTTCCCGCCACTTTGATAATGCGCCGATCATTGAAGTCTCGGGCCGCACCTTTCCGGTGGAAGTGCGCTATCGCCCGATTGTGGAAGAGGCGGACGATACCGAGCGCGATCAGCTTCAGGCAATTTTCGACGCCGTGGACGAGCTGGGCCGTGAAAGCGCCGGCGACATCCTGATTTTTATGAGCGGTGAGCGGGAGATCCGCGACACCGCCGATGCGCTCAACAAGCTCAATCTGCCGCACACTGAAGTGCTGCCGCTGTATGCACGACTGTCGAACAGCGAACAAAACCGCGTGTTCCAGTCTCACAGCGGGCGACGCATCGTGCTGGCGACCAACGTGGCAGAAACCTCGCTTACCGTGCCGGGCATCAAGTATGTCATCGATCCCGGCACGGCGCGTATCAGCCGCTACAGCTTCCGTACCAAAGTACAGCGCCTGCCGATTGAACCGATCTCGCAGGCGTCGGCGAACCAGCGTAAAGGCCGCTGCGGACGCGTTTCGGAAGGTATTTGTATTCGTCTTTATTCGGAAGATGATTTCCTGTCGCGCCCGGAATTTACCGATCCCGAAATTTTGCGTACCAACCTCGCGTCAGTCATCCTGCAAATGACCGCGCTGGGGCTGGGGGACATCGCTGCGTTCCCGTTTGTGGAAGCGCCGGACAAACGCAACATTCAGGACGGTGTGCGCCTGCTGGAAGAGCTGGGGGCGATCACCACCGATGAGCAGCAAACGGCGTATAAGCTGACGCCGCAGGGCCGCCAGCTTTCGCAGCTGCCGGTGGATCCGCGTCTGGCGCGCATGGTGCTGGAAGCGCAAAAGCTCGGCTGCGTGCGGGAAGCGATGATCATCACCTCGGCCCTGTCGATTCAGGATCCGCGCGAACGTCCGATGGACAGGCAGCAGGCGTCGGATGAAAAACACCGCCGTTTCCACGACAAAGAGTCCGATTTCCTCGCCTTTGTGAATCTGTGGAACTACCTCGGCGAGCAGCAAAAAGCGCTGTCCTCGAACAGTTTCCGCCGCCTGTGCCGCACCGAGTTCCTTAACTATCTGCGGGTACGGGAATGGCAGGATATTTACACCCAGCTGCGCCAGGTGGTGAAAGAGCTGGGCATTCCGGTGAACAGCGAACCGGCGGAATACCGCGAAATTCATATCGCCATGCTGACCGGGTTGTTATCGCATATCGGCATGAAAGACGCCGATAAGCAGGAATTTACCGGCGCACGTAACGCCCGTTTCGCCATCTTCCCCGGTTCCGGTTTATTCAAAAAGCCGCCGAAGTGGACGATGGTGGCGGAACTGGTGGAAACCAGCCGCCTGTGGGGACGCATCGCCGCGCGTATCGATCCGGAATGGGTCGAACCGGTGGCGCAGCATCTGATCAAACGCTCCTACAGCGAACCGCACTGGGAGCGGGCGCAGGGCGCGGTAATGGCGACGGAAAAAGTCACGCTTTATGGGCTGCCCATCGTCAGCGCGCGCAAGGTGAACTACAGCCAGATTGACCCGGCGTTGAGCCGCGAGCTGTTTATCCGTCATGCGCTGGTGGAAGGCGACTGGCAGACGCGCCACGCGTTTTTCCGCGACAATCTGAAGCTGCGCGCGGAAATCGAAGAGCTGGAGCATAAATCGCGCCGCCGCGACATTCTGGTGGATGATGAAACCCTGTTTGAGTTTTACGATCAGCGCATCAGCCATGAGGTGATCTCCGCACGCCATTTTGACAGCTGGTGGAAGAAAGCCAGCCGCGAAACGCCGGATCTGCTGAACTTTGAAAAGAACATGCTGATCAAAGAGGGCGCGGAAAAAGTCAGTAAGCTCGACTATCCAAACTTCTGGCATCAGGGCAACCTGAAACTGCGCCTGAGCTATCAGTTTGAGCCAGGCGCTGATGCCGATGGCGTGACGGTGCACATTCCGCTGCCGCTGTTAAACCAGGTGGAAGACAGCGGTTTTGAGTGGCAGATCCCGGGACTGCGCCGCGAGCTGATTATCGCGCTGATCAAATCCCTGCCGAAGCCGGTACGCCGCAACTTTGTGCCTGCGCCGAACTATGCCGAAGCCTTTTTGGGGCGTGTGACGCCGCTGGAGCTGCCGCTGCTGGATGCGCTGGAGCGCGAGCTGCGCCGCATGACCGGCGTGACCGTTGATCGCGACGCCTGGCAGTGGGATCAGGTGCCGGATCACCTGAAGATCAGCTTCCGCGTGGTGGATGATAAAAATAAGAAACTCCAGGAAGGCCGCAACCTGACGGCGCTGAAAGAGGCGCTGAAGGGCAAAGTACAGGAAACCCTGTCGGCGGTGGCCGACGACGGTATCGAGCAGAGCGGGCTGCATATCTGGAGTTTTGGTCAGCTGCCGGAAAGCTACGAGCAAAAACGCGGCAACTACAAAGTGAAGGCGTGGCCTGCGCTGGTGGATGAGCGCGACAGCGTGGCGATCAAACTGTTCGATAATCCGCTGGAGCAGCAACAGCAGATGTGGCGCGGTCTGCGCCGTCTGTTACTGCTCAATATTCCGTCGCCGATCAAATATCTGCATGAGAAGCTGCCCAACAAAGCCAAGCTGGGCCTGTACTTTAACCCGTACGGCAAAGTGCTGGATCTGATTGATGACTGTATTTCCTGCGGCGTCGATAAGCTGATCCATGAGGCGGGCGGCCCGGTGTGGACGGAAGAGGGTTATGCGCAGCTGCACGAAAAAGTGCGCGCTGAACTTAACGACACCGTGGTGGAGATTGCGAAGCAGGTGGAACAGATCCTGACCGCCGTGTTCAATATCAACAAGCGCCTGAAAGGGCGGGTGGATATGACCATGGCGCTGGGGCTGTCGGACATCAAAGCGCAGATGAACAATCTGGTGTATCGCGGTTTTGTCACCAGCAACGGTTTTAAACGTCTGGGGGACACGCTGCGTTATCTGAATGCCATTGAAAAACGGCTGGAGAAGCTGGCGGTCGATCCGCACCGGGATCGCGCGCAGATGCTGAAAGTGGAGAGCGTACAGCAGGCCTGGCAGCAGTGGCTGAACAAGCTGCCGCCCGCCCGCCGTGAGGATGACGATGTGAAAGAGATCCGCTGGATGATCGAAGAACTGCGCGTCAGTTATTTCGCCCAGCAGCTCGGCACGCCGTACCCGATTTCCGATAAGCGTATTTTGCAGGCGATGGAGCAGATCCAGCCGTAATGCCTCGCCGGGCGGCGTCTGCGTCTTGCCCGGCCTACAAAAGCCGCATTCATATCATTGTAGGCCCGGTAAGCGCAGCGCCACCGGGCAGTTCACGCTACCCAGGGCAAAACCCTCACTGCACTCCGGTCCACCCGCCGCCAAGCGCCCGGTACAAATCCACCTGCGCCAGCAGCAAATTATTCTTCACCTGCACCACGCTGGTCTGCGCCGAGTACAGCGTGCGTTGCGCATCCAGCTCATCCAGATAGGAAGCATAGCCATTACGGTAACGGTTATGGGCGATCCGCAGCGCCTCTTCCGCCACCGTCGCCTGCTCCTGCAACTCGTCTAACTGTTCCTGCAAGCGCGCAATAGCATCCAGGCTGTCGTTCACCTCTTTGAACGCATTGCGCACCGTATTTTCATAGCTGTACAGCGCCTGATTGCGCTGGGACATCGACACATCCACCTGCGCATTCAGCGCCTGACGGTTAAGCAGCGGCGCAAGAATACTGCCGCCGACGCTCCACAAGCGCAGCGGATTATCCAGCAATCCCGGCAGGGTATCCGCCTGCCAGGTGCCGCCCGCCGTCAGACTGATCGACGGCAACAGCCGGGCCTGTGACGCCGCCAGCGAAGCATCCGCGGCGATCAGCGCCTGCTGCGCCTGCACAATATCCGGGCGACGATTTAACAGCGTGGAGGGCAACTGCGCAGGCACCGGCAACGGCGTTAACCGGTCAAAGGCTCCGCGCGGCACCGGGCCGGGATTGCCGCCAGCCAGCAGGCTGAGGGCGTTTTCCTGCTCACTGATCTGGTGCTGCAACTGCGGGATCTGCGCACGGGTGGCGCGTCGTTCTGAATCCGACTGCATCAGCTCCAGCCGCGAGCTGTAGCCCGTTTCAAACTGCCGTTTAGCGAGGTTATAAGCTTCTTCCCGCGCCGCCAGCGTCGACTGCGTCACGCGCAGCTGTTCATCCAGCGACAGCAGCGTGATATAGCCGGAGGCCACCTGCGACGCGACGGTCAGATCGGCCGCCGCCGCCGCGGCTTTCTGCGCCGCCAGCGACGCCCGCGCCGCTTGCGTGGCGCTGCGGTTCGCCCCCCACAGATCCACGTCGTAATTCGCCGTCAGTCCGCCTTTATACAGCGTACTGTGCACCGGCTGCCCGGTGGCGGCAGACTGGGAGCGCGCCCGCGTGCCGCCAAGGTTAGCATCCAGCGTCGGGAACAGATCGCCTTCTGCGGCATAAATGCGCGCCTGATATTCATTGATCCGCTCGCGGGCGATCAGAATATCGTTGTTCTGGCGCAGCGCCTGTTCCACATAACGGTTCATTTGACTGTCATGGAAATTACGCCACCAGACGCCTTCCACCGGACTTTGCGGTCCCACGGCGGTGCGCCATTCCGCGGGAATGGTTAATGAAGGACGGGCAGGAGCGACGTCAACAGACTGACAGCCCGCCAGCGCTAAGGTCAGCGCCAGCCAGACAGGACGGAAGGTCATTATTCTGCCTCCCGGGTATCAATATTCACCTGCACCGACATCCCCGGACGCAGGCGCTGTAACTGTTCAGGTTTACCGTCGATCTCGATGCGCACCGGAATACGCTGGGCGATCTTCACAAAGTTGCCAGTGGCGTTATCCGGGGTGACGGCGCTGAATTCAACGCCGGTAGCCGGGGAAATGCTCTGCACCCGCCCGCTGAAGGCCTCGTCGTTAAGGGCGTCAACGGTGATATGCACCGGCTGGCCGAGACGGATCGTCGCCAACTGCGTCTCTTTCACGTTGGCGATAATCCAGTGTTGCGGCGGCACCAGCGAGGTGAGGTGCGTCCCGGCAGTGACGTAGGCCCCCAGACGCACTGCGATTTGTCCCAGCTGTCCGTCGCGCGGTGCGACAATGCGTGTGTTTTGCAGGTCGATTTGTGCCAGCTCAAGCGCGGCGCGGGCGTTTTCCACATCCGCTTCCAGCGAGGCGCGATTGACGATCACCGTTTGCAGATCCTGACGCGACATCTCAAGGGTGGCGCGGGCCTGATCGATATCGGCGCTGCCCTGCGCGGCGCTGGCAAGGGCGGCATCACGCTCACGCACCGACAGCGAACCGTCGGATGCCAGTTCTTTCACGCGCTTCAGATCCGCCTGGCTTTTCAGGCTTTGGGCGCGGGCGTTTTGCAGCGCGGCCTCGTTACGTTTGATCACCGCTTCGGCGCTTTTACGCTGTTGCAGATTATTGTTCAGCGCGGCGATTTTCATCGCCAGTTGCGCCTGCGCCTGGTGTACGCGCTGGGTATAGATGCGGTCATCGATCTGCATCAGCAGATCGCCACGTTTCACCATGGCGAAATCCTGGACTTTGACATCCGTGATATAGCCGTTGACCTGAGGGCTGATAAAGGTGGTCTGGCCGCGCACGTAGGCGTTATCCGTAAACTGGGTGTGACGGGTGAAAGGGGGCAGTTGCCAGGCGTAGAGGATCACCAGCGCGCCCACGATACCAATCGCCGCAGCGGCAAAAATGGAAACCACGCGCAAATTGCTGCGCGTATTCGCCTGCTCTTTGGCGGCGTCCTGCTGACTCATAACCACTCCTGTCGTAATTTCTGTTTCATTTCGTTGTTCCGCTATTCTTATACTTTTTGCTGCATGGCCCGCTTCAGGGCCAGATGAGCCGTAATGCGCAGTCGCAGTAATCGCCACAGGATCCACAGCAGGGTGCAGACCGCGATGGTCGCCGTGAGCAGATAGGTATCGTTATAGGCCAGGATGTTCGCCTGTAACGCGCTGGCGGTCTGCAACTGATTGATCGCCTGCACGTTCAGCAGGGTGCTGTCGCCAATCTGGCTGCGGTACATCTGACTGTAGAGCTGGATCCGATCGTTCACCAGCGGATTAAGCGTGGTGAGCTGTTCGGCGAGCACACTGGAGTGATATTTTTCCCGCCACACCTGAAAGGTGCCGAGGATCGCCGAACCGAGCAGGCCGCCGAGGTTCTGGCTGATCCCGAAGAGTACGGAAAAACTCACCAGGTTGCGCGGTTCCGCCACCACGCCGCCGATGGCGGCAAGCATGGCAGGGGCGAGGAAAAAGGCGCTGCCAAAGCCGAGCAGAAACTGGCTGACCAGTAACTGGTCCGGGCGTGTCAGGCTGTTTGACTGACTGTCGAGCAGAGCAGCGATGATCATCAACACCAGCGAGGTGACAATCGGCCAGGCCAGCCGTTGCGGTTTGATGGTCAGGCAACTGGTGACGATGCCGCAGACAATCCCGGCAAGAATAGACCACGCCAGGTGCGTCATTTGTTCATTTTGCAACCCGACATATTGCAGCCAGCCGATCGCGCCGGTGTTCTGTTCCGCCAGCACAATACGAATGAGCACCATAATCAGCCCGAGGCGCACAATACTGCCGCTGGATAACCAGCGGGTATTCAGCAGCGGGTTGCTGCGGTTGTGCTCAAAGACAATGGCGCTGACGATCAGCACCAGCGAGCCGGCCAGCGCCCAGCCGATCCACGGCGCTTCAAACCACCAGTCAATTCTCCCCAGCGACAGCACCGCGCACAGCAGCGCCATACCGGGGGCAAACAGCATAAAGGTGATGAAATCTTTTTTCTCAAACACCTTTTTGCGATCGCCGGGCGGCAGCTTAAGGAGGATCACCGCCGCGAGGGATATCAGCGCCAGCCCCAGTTCAAACAGGTAAAGGCCGCGCCATTCGTCGATTTGCAAAAGTTCAGTGGAGAACAGGCGGGCAATGGGGATCGCCAGCGACGAACCGGTAATGCCGATAGTGAGCGCTTTTAACCGATGTTTCGCGGGCCAGGCCTGAATCTGATAATAAATGCCCAACGAACTCAAGGCCGCCGCCACCATACCGTGCGCGGCGCGCACCATCAGGGCAGAGTTGAGATCGTTGACGAACAGGTGAAAAAAGGTCACCAGCACGTACAGCACCAGACAACCCTCGGTAAAAGCGCGCAGGCCGAACTGCTGACGGAATTTAACCAGCAGCAGGTTAATGGAGACGTTGGTCATCACATAAACTGTGGGCAGCCAGGCGATTTCGTTAGACCAGGCGGCAAACGAGCCCTGCAAATTTTGCAGGTTGGCGGTAACCATGGCGTTGCCAAGCGCGCCGGTCAGGCACACCAGTAGCCCGACAATGCCATAGGCGATGCGCCTGGGCGTGCTGTGAAAGGGGGTCGATGGCGACCCTAAAAGCATGGGCTTTTCATGCGGTGCCCACTCTCTTGGCTGGTACGGATCGCTTTTGGGCAAACGCATTGGGATTCCAGATAACGACAATGAATAATTAGGCGGCTAAGGATTTTATAGTGCCCGCGAATGATAATTCAAGTCAATTAATTAAGGTAATTCAATATTTATAGTGAATATTTTACGTGACGTTGTCACATACAACTGGCAACAGCATGACAGAATTTGAAACCGTTAAAGGTATAAACATCTGATGAAAATATTGCGATAAAATTCGGTAAGTTACCTAAGGATTAGGAGAGATCCGCTATTTAAATCTGTGAGCGATCGTACTCTACAGGATGGTACGTAAAAGGAGATTTGCATGATCATTACCCGCTTTCCCACTTTGCCGGAAACCACGCTGGCGGCGGTCAATACGCTCGGGCAGTGGCTGGCGCAAAATGATTTTGCCGGCAAGCCGCATCCGGTGCAGGCCGACGCTATTATTCTGGCAGGGAACGCCGTGATCCCGACCATAGACGCGGCCTGCCAGCTCGCCGCCCGCGCCAGAGCGCCCTTGTTGATCAGCGGCGGTATTGGTCATTCCACGCCGTTTTTGTACGCCGCTATCGCCCGCCATCCGCGTTATAACGTCATCCGCACCACCGGACGTTCAGAGGCGGCCATCATTGGCGATATTGCCCGGCAGTTCTGGCGCATTCCCGCTGAACGTATTCTTGCGGAAGATAAGTCCACAAACTGCGGTGAAAACGCGCGACTGTCCTGCGAATTGCTGCGCGCAAAGCTACCGACGGCGCGCAGGGTGCTGGTGGTGCAGGATCCGACCATGCAGCGGCGCACCATGGCGACCTTCGCCCGCGTCAGCGCAGAGCAGTCGCCGGACATTCGTTTCCTGAGCTGGCCGGGCGTGACGCCGCAGTTGCGTAACGGACAGCGCGGGCTGAGCTTTACGCCGCGCGAAGACGGCCTGTGGGCGGCAGATCGTTATCTGTCGCTGATCCTCGGCGAGGTTCCGCGTCTGCGGGATGACGAGCAGGGGTACGGCCCGCGGGGGCGCAACTTTATTGCCCACGTCGATTTTCCCGCCAGCGTCGAAACCGCCTGGCGTACCTTACAGACGGATGACACCCTGAACGCCGCCCTGCGCGATCGGGCATTACGATAACGTGCTGCCCGTTTGCGATATTCACAGCGCAAACGGGCATTCGTCTCCTCGTTGATGTAATACATTTGTTGCATATCCGCCGTGCTTTTATGAGTTATCTCACAAAATCAGCCTATTAAGATGGGAATAGCCCGCTGCACTTGTAGATTTTTAACAACGAATTTACTTGTTAAAAACAATGTTATTACAGGAGCAGGTCATGACAGCACCCGTACAACACCCTATGTATATCGATGGACAGTTTGTCACCTGGCAGGGGGACGCGTGGATTGACGTGGTCAACCCGTCCACAGAAGCGCTGTTATCGCGCATCCCGGACGGTACGGCGGAGGACGCCCGCAAGGCGATTGATGCCGCAGAACGCGCGCAGCCCGCCTGGGAAGCGCTGCCAGCTATTGAACGTGCGGGCTGGTTACGCAAAATTTCCGCCGGGATCCGCGAGCGCGCCAGCGAAATCAGTCAGCTTATCGTCGCAGAAGGCGGCAAAATTCAGCAGCTGGCGGACGTCGAAGTGGCCTTTACCGCGGATTACATTGATTACATGGCGGAGTGGGCGCGGCGCTACGAAGGGGAGATCCTGCAAAGCGACCGTCCGGGCGAGAACATTTTCGTCTTTAAACGCGCGCTGGGCGTCACCACCGGTATTCTGCCGTGGAACTTCCCGTTCTTCCTTATCGCCCGCAAACTGGCCCCGGCGCTGATCACCGGCAACACCATTGTGATTAAACCCAGCGAATTCACGCCAAACAACGCCATCGCCTTTGCAAAAATCGTCGATGAGATCGGTCTGCCGCGCGGCGTCTTTAACCTGGTGCTCGGGCGCGGAGAAACTGTGGGACAGGAGCTGGCGGGCAACCCGAAAGTGGCGATGGTCAGCATGACCGGCAGCGTCGGCGCGGGCGAGAAGATCATGGCGGCAGCGGCGAAAAACATCACCAAAGTGTGCCTGGAGCTGGGCGGCAAGGCCCCGGCGATAGTGATGGACGATGCGGATCTGGAGCTGGCGGTGAAAGCCATTGTCGATTCACGCATCATCAACGCCGGGCAGGTATGTAACTGCGCCGAGCGCGTCTATGTGCAAAAAGGCATTTACGACCGCTTTGTCAGCCGACTGGGCGAGGCGATGAAAGCGGTGCAGTTTGGCGATCCGGCGCAGCGTAACGATATCGCAATGGGGCCATTAATCAACGCCGCGGCGCTGACCCGCGTAGAAGAAAAAGTCGCGCGCGCGGTTGAGCAGGGCGCCACCGTCGTGCTCGGCGGCAAAGCGGTGGAGGGCAACGGCTATTTTTACCCGCCGACGCTGTTGGTGGACGTGCGTCAGGAAATGAGCATTATGCACGAAGAGACCTTCGGCCCGGTGTTGCCGGTGGTGTCCTTTGATACCCTCGACGAGGCGCTGGCGATGGCCAATGACAGCGAATACGGGCTGACGTCTTCGATCTATACCGCCAACCTGAACGTGGCAATGAAAGCGGTGCGCGGCCTGAAGTTTGGCGAAACCTACATCAACCGCGAAAACTTCGAGGCGATGCAGGGTTTCCACGCGGGCTGGCGTAAATCGGGCATTGGCGGCGCCGACGGACGCCACGGTCTGAATGAATATCTGCAAACCCAGATGGTGTATCTGCAGAGCTGATCGCTGCCCCTCATCCGGCAGATGAGGGGAATTTCGACGCGATCCACGCCATCATTAATTCCGGCCACACGGCAACCGGCAGTCCCTGCGCATCGCGTATGCCAAAGCCGTGCTGGCCCTGTTCAAACAGATGCATCTCCACCGGGATCCCCAGCCGCCGCAGGGCGCTGAACATCACCACGCTGTTTTCCACTTTTACCGCCGGATCGTCCACCGCATGCAGCAAAAACGTCGGCGGCGTATTCACACCGACGCGATCTTCCGGGGAGTAGTGCGTAATTTGCGCCTCCGTCGGCGCATCGCCGATCAGCTCAAAACGCGAGCCGGGATGATCGATATCCGCATGCATGGTGATCACCGGATAGACCAGCGCCATAAAGGCCGGGCGGGCGTTTAACGCATCGACGTCATCCACCGGCGCGTACACCGCTTCGTCATAGCGGGTGCCAAGGCTGGCGGCGGCATGTCCGCCCGCTGAAAAGCCCATCACGCCGAGTTTATCCGCATCCAGATGCCACTCTGCCGCACGGGCGCGCAGCAGGCGCATCGCCCGTTGCACGTCTGCCAGCGGCGCATTCGCGCCTTCTGCGTGGCCGTCCCCCGGCAGACGATAGGTCATCACAAACAGCGTGTATCCGCGCGCATTAAAGAACGGGGCCAGCGCGCTGCCTTCCTTATCCAGCACCACGCGGCGATAGGAGCCGCCCGGCGTCACCAGAATACCGATGCCGTTAGGGTTATCCGGGGCATAGACGGTAATGGTCGGCGCACGCACGCCGGTAACGGAACGGTCAAAAGCCGACGGCCCGGTATGCTGCTCTTCGGTGCGAAACGCCACCGGGCTTTGCTGTGCGCCGGGGGCTTCACCCTGCGGCCAGACGGAAAAGGTCGTGGCGCGGCTTGACGCCTCTTCCATAAGTTGTAACAGGTACGCATTACTGAGGGTTTTCAAGCCAGTCTCCTTTATGGTTTACACGTCAGATTCAGAACCGAAAAATTAATGAATTTTTGCAAAAAGCCCGGTATGTTTGCCTTCTTACTGTTTTATTTCAGGAAAGTCTTATGCGCAGCACCTATTCAGGATGGCAGATTGCCATTCACTGGCTGGTTTTTTTATTGGTCGTCACTGCGTATTGCGCCATGGAATTTCGCGGCTTCGCGCCGCGCAGTTACCGACCTTACTTTAATATCGTCCATGTTTCCTGTGGCATCTCGATTCTGGTGCTGATGGTGACGCGTTTGCTGCTGCGCCTGAAAACGCCGTCACCGGCTATTGTGCCAAAGCCCAGAGCGATGCTGACCGGCATGGCGCATCTGGGACATCTGGTGATCTACCTGCTGTTTATCGCGCTGCCGGTCATCGGCCTGTTGATGATGTGGTTCCGCGGCAACAACTGGATCGCTTTCGGCATGGTGATGCCACACGCCGCCGAAGCGGATTTCGATCTGGTGGATATGCTCAAGGACTATCACGTCACCCTGGCGACTCTCGGCTATTACGTCATTGGCCTGCACGCCGCGGCGGCGCTGATGCATCACTACCTCTGGAAAGATAATACGCTGCTGCGTATGTTACCAAAAAAACGCCGCTGATCCGGCAACGACAGGCCCCGCACTGGCGGGGCTTTATATATTCAGTACGGTAATAAATGTGATCCTGACGGGTTTTTCACCGTTTTTGTTCGTTATGCATCACATTTTAAAACGGCTGTAGTGGGCGAAACTCCGGCACAGCGTATAGATAGTATATCTATTATAGAAACACTGTGATTAGGAGAGAGTATGACTCAGCCTGTTCAGCAGTCGCTTGACCGTGCACCAGCCGGGGAAACCAGCGTGGCGGCACGAAAATTACGCAAAGTCTTACTTGCCACCGGCGTGGGCCATTTTGTCGAGTGGTTCGATTTTGGGCTGTACGGGACGCTCGCGGCGATCATCGGTTTGCAGTTTTTCCAGGCCGGCGATCCCGCCGTGGCGCTGCTTTCTTCTTTTGCGGTATTCGGCGCGGGATTCATTATGCGTCCGCTGGGCGGGCTCTATTTCGGTTCGCTGGGCGATCGCGTCGGCAGACAAAAAATCCTCGCCACGGTGATTTTGCTCACCTCGGGCGCCACCTTTGTGATGGGGTTACTGCCCACTTATCATCAGATTGGTATTACCGCCACTGTGCTGCTGGTGATCACCCGTCTGGTGCAGGGCTTCGCCGCCGGGGGCGAAAGCTCTGGTGCCACCACCTTTCTGGCGGAATATGCGCCCGATGCCCGGCGCGGCTACTTTACCTGCTGGATCGATAACTTCGGCTTTATGGCCTTTGTCGCTGGTTCCGGGCTGGTGTTCCTGCTGACCGCGCTGCTGGGCGAAGGGGCGATGAACGACTGGGGCTGGCGGATCCCGTTTTTGATCGCCGGGCCGCTGGGCTGGGTTGGGCTTTATCTGCGTAAGCATCTTGAAGACTCGCCGGAATTTCTGGCGATGGCAAAGCTCGGTAAAAAAGAGGCCGCGCCGCTGCGTACGGCGGTAAAAACCGCCTGGGGCGCGCTGCTGTTTTGCGTGGGCTTTGTGGTGATCAAGGCGGTAGGGCACTGGACGTTGCAGACCTTTATGCCGAGCTATCTGTCCACGCAGATGCATTTTTCAAAACTCGACGCTTACGCCATCACCACTATCGGGCTGTTTGGCATCGCCATACTGGTGCCTTTTATGGGGCTGCTGTCGGATAAATATGGTCGTAAGCCGCTGATGCTGGCGGGCTGCGGCGGCTTCATCCTGTTCAGCTATCCGGCCATGATGGTGATGGCGAACGGCAATATGCTGTCAGCGGTGCTGGCAATGCTGATGCTGGGCGCGTTTATCGCCGCCTTCGACGGCGCATGCAGCGCGGCCATGGCCGAACTCTTCCCGACCCGCATTCGCTACGGCGGGCTCTCCATCGCTTATAACTTTGCCGTGGCCTTTTTCGGCGGCATCACCCCGTGGTTCTCGGTGTGGTTAATTACCTCTACCGGTAATCCATTCTCCCCGGCGTTCTATGTAATGGGCGCGGCGCTGATCACCTTCCTGACGGTGATGCGCGCGAAGGAAACGGCGGGGCTGCCGCTGAAGCGGTAACCGAGTGGCACTTTCTCATGCACCTCCTAAGCTTAACTACCTGAGCGTAGCGACAAAAATAAGAAGGGATGGGATCGTGAAAATTGCATGTCTTGGCTGGGGATCGCTAATCTGGAAGCCAGAGGCATTGCCGCTGGCCAGCGAGTGGTTCAAAGATGGACCAGCACTACCCATCGAATTTTCCCGCGTCGGTGATGGCGGCGAACTGGCCACCGCGGTGTGCATGAATGCGCCGCTGACGCATGTTTTCTGGGCGATGCTGAATGCCGAAACGCTGCATGATGCGGTTTCAGCGCTACGTAAACGCGAGCAAATCCCCGTCTCCCGTAGTGATGGCGTCGGCGTGATGGTGTTTAACAGTACGCCTGCAGGTCCATTAGCTGAATGGGCAAGGGAAAAACAGCTGGACGCGGTGATCTGGACGGCGCTGCCGCCGCGCATTCATGGTCTTGAAGGCCGCGTACCCTGCGTGAAAGAAGTGCTGGACTACCTGGCTACGCTGGAAGGGGAAAAGCGGCAACATGCGCAGGATTATCTGCGCAGGGTTCCCACTGAATTCGAAACGCCGTATCGGCAGGCAATACGAAAAAGTCTGGGCTGGGAGTGTTAAGCGCAGATCTATTTATCAAATGAATGGTTATGTTGCTGATTTGCTTTACTAAATTCTGCTGCGTAGTATGGCTGACGGGTGCTTGAGGCTTTCTGCTTTGAGTGTACCGGGCAGAAAGAGAAAAGCCCCACTCGACTATAAATCGAATGAGGCCAATCCAATGCCTAGACAACAGAAGATTAGCCTCTTAATTGTGAGAAATCAATCAGGAGGTTGGGCAGAAAAGGGCTTATGGGCAGCCACATTTGGCACGGGTTTCCTGACTGCTTTTCTGTCGTCGATCATGAATAATATGCCAACGGTGCTGATCGGCGCGCTGTCGATTGATGGCAGCGCGGCGAGCGGTGTGATGACACTACTTCCGCACCGGTATCATCATGACCCTGCCAGTGCTGTTTGTCACTCTGGCCGCGCTGGCGTTGCGTCTCTCTTTCACATTGTAATGAGATAACACTATGAGCAACATTACCCTCTATCACAATCCAGCTTGCGGCACGTCGCGCAATACGCTGGAGATGATCCGTAACAGCGGCCATGAGCCTGACATCATTTATTATCTTGATACCCCTCCGTCGCACGATGAGCTGGTAAAACTCATTAACGATATGGGAATTTCTGTACGGGAGCTGATACGCAAGAACGTCGAGCATTATGAGCAGCTTGGTCTTGCGGATGCCAGTTTTAGCGATGAGGAGTTAATCGGATTTATGCTCCAGCATCCTCTGCTAATCAACCGTCCCATCGTCGTAACCCCCCTGGGTACCCGGCTGTGCCGCCCCTCTGAGGTGGTGCTGGATATTCTTCCGGCGCCTCAGAAAGGCGCTTTCACGAAAGAAGACGGCGAAACAGTGATCGATGCCTCCGGCAATCGGGTAAAACCGCAATAGCGCAAATTGATACTGACTAAAACCCGCTTCGGCGGGTTTTTTCATTCAGATTTCTTGTTTACATGAACACCCATAACTGTTTACTATACCCCCCTACAGTATAAGAAGGAGAATGTATGCCGCATTCACCCGAAGACAAAAAACGCGTATTAACCCGCGTGCGTCGCATCCGCGGGCAAGTTGAGGCGCTGGAGCGTGCGCTGGACGCAGGCGAACCATGTATTGCCATTTTGCAGCAAATCGCCGCCGTTCGCGGTGCGGCTAATGGCCTGATGGGCGAGATGGTCGAAATTCACCTCAAAGATGAGCTGGTCAGCGGTGACACGTCACCGGATCAACGTGCAGCCCGGATGGCCGAAGTCGGTCATCTTTTGCGCTCTTATCTAAAATAATCATTACCGTTCAAAGAACAGAAGGGAAGAGACACTATGAAATCACGTGCTGCAGTAGCATTCGGGCCAGGCCAGCCCCTGAAAATTGTAGAAATTGACGTTGCGCCGCCGAAGAAGGGCGAAGTGCTGGTTAAAATCACTCATACCGGCGTGTGTCACACGGATGCGTTTACCCTGTCGGGGGACGATCCGGAAGGCGTATTCCCGGCGGTGCTCGGTCATGAAGGCGGCGGCGTAGTGGTGGAAGTGGGTGAAGGCGTCACCAGCCTGAAGCCGGGCGATCATGTGATCCCGCTTTACACCGCTGAATGTCGTGAATGTAAGTTCTGTAAATCCGGCAAAACCAACCTCTGTCAGGCAGTACGCGCCACTCAGGGCAAAGGCCTGATGCCGGACGGCACCACCCGTTTCTCTTACAACGGCGAGCCGATCTATCACTACATGGGCACCAGTACGTTCAGCGAATACACCGTAGTGGCGGAAATTTCCCTGGCGAAAGTGAACCCGGAAGCCCCGCTGGATAAAGTTTGTCTGCTCGGCTGCGGCGTGACCACCGGTATCGGCGCGGTACATAACACCGCTAAAGTAAAAGAGGGCGATACCGTTGCGGTGTTCGGTCTGGGCGGTATTGGTCTGGCGGTGATCCAGGGCGCGGTCCAGGCGAAAGCCGGGCGCATTCTGGCGGTGGATACCAATCCGGAGAAATTCAAGCTGGCGCGTGAAATGGGCGCGACCGATTTCGTTAATCCGAAAGATTACGACAAGCCGGTTCAGGAAGTCATTGTTGAAATGACCGACGGCGGCGTCGATTTCAGCTTCGAATGTATCGGTAACGTCGACGTAATGCGTGCTGCGCTGGAGTGCTGCCATAAGGGCTGGGGCGAGAGCGTGATCATCGGCGTGGCCGGTGCGGGCCAGGAAATCAAAACCCGTCCGTTCCAGCTGGTCACCGGGCGCGTATGGCGCGGCTCCGCCTTTGGCGGCGTCAAAGGCCGTACCCAGTTGCCGGGCATGGTGGAAGACGCGATGAGCGGCAAAATCCAGCTCGATCCTTTCATCACCCACCGTTTACCTCTGGATCAGATCAATGAAGCCTTTGACCTGATGCACGAAGGTAAATCTATCCGTACCGTTATCCATTTCGGCGATAACTAATGCCACAGCCGGCGGTCTGCCGCCGGCAATTTACCCCTTCAGGATTTCTTTAGGGGGTATTGTCTGAATCTGTGAGCCAGCTAGCGCTTTTAGGCATAAGGGAAATTCCCGGATTGCCGATGACTATTTTACAGGCGTGTATGACGCACCTTCCTATAAGAGAGTCGATAGCATGGACAACACAGCAGCGATGCACAAACCGCAAACCGTAGGTTTTTTACATCACATACGGTTAGTTCCTCTGTTTTCTTCAATTCTCAGCGGCATCCTGGTGCTGTTTGCATTGAGTGCAGGGCTGGCGGGATATTTTCTGATTCAGGCTGATGGCGATCAGCGCGACGTCACTGAAGAAATTCAGATACGCATGGGATTATCGAACAGCTCCAACCATTTACGCACAGCGCGTATCAATATGATCCATGCCGGCGCGGCCAGCCGCATTGCGGAAATGGATGATATGAAAGCCAACATCCAGGAAGCGGAAAAGCGCATTAAGCAGTCGCAGGAAGGCTTTGCCGTCTATCAGAATCGCGGCGTAAAAACCTCCGCCGACGAAGCGCTGGACGGCGAACTCACCACCCGCTACAACGCCTATATCAACGGCCTGCAACCGATGCTGAAATATGCCAAAAACGGCATGTTTGAAGCCATTATTAACCACGAAAACGAACACGCCCGTCAGTTGGACAGCGATTATAACGACGTGCTGATGAAGGCGATCAAGATCCGTACCGAACGCGCCGCGGCGCTGAGCGATCTGGCGCACCAGCGTACGCAGCTCGGCCTGATGTTTATGGGCGCGGCCTTTGTCATCGCGCTGATCCTGACGCTCATTACCTTTGTGGTGCTGCGCCGTACGGTGATCCAGCCGCTGCAACGCGCCGCAAATCGCATTGAGCACATTGCCGCAGGCGATCTGACGCTGGCCGACGAACCTACCGGTCGCAGCGAGATCGGCTTGCTGACCCGCGATCTGCAAAAAATGCAGCATTCGCTGGTGCAGACCGTGGGCACGGTGCGGGAAGGGGCAGAAGAGATTTATCGCGGCACCAGCGAGATTTCGATGGGAAATACCGATCTCTCCTCGCGTACTGAGCAGCAGGCTGCCGCTATCGAACAGACGGCTGCCAGCATGGAGCAGCTCACCGCCACCGTGAAACAGAATGCCGACAACGCGCATCACGCCAGTAAACTGGCCGGTGACGCTTCCGGTAAAGCCAGCAAGGGCGGGCAGATTGTCTCCGGCGTGGTGAAAACCATGGGCAATATCTCCAGCAGCTCGAAGAAAATTTCTGAAATTACCGCGGTGATCAACAGTATCGCCTTCCAGACCAATATTCTGGCGCTTAACGCCGCCGTTGAAGCTGCCCGTGCGGGTGAGCAGGGGCGTGGTTTTGCGGTAGTGGCAAGCGAAGTGCGCACCCTGGCAAGCCGCAGTGCGAACGCCGCCAAAGAGATCGAGGGGCTGATCAGTGAATCCGTATCCCTGATTGAACGGGGTTCAAACGAAGTGGTCGCTGCCGGTGACACCATGGGCGATATTGTGGACGCGGTTAAACGTGTGACCGATATTATGCTGGAAATTGCTGCCGCTTCGGATGAGCAGAGTAAAGGTATCGAGCAGGTAAGCCAGGCGATTACTGAAATGGATAACGTCACCCAGCAGAACGCCTCGCTGGTGGAAGAAGCCTCGGCCGCCGCTGCCTCGCTGGAAGAGCAGGCCGCGCGTCTGACTCAGGCGGTAGGCGCATTCCGTCTGCAAAAGGCCGCACCGGTTCGTACTGAGAAAGCGGCTCCAAAAGCACCGCTGGCGACAACGCGCCCGGCGATGGCGAATAACGATAACTGGGAAACCTTCTGACAGAACCCTCATCCCGGTCAGACACCGACCGGGATGAGGAGCGTGTTACGGTTTTTCTGGCAACGCGTAAGCAATAATATAATCACCGCGATCCGGCGACTGACGAGCGCCGCCCGCATTAATCACGATGTACTGCTTACCGGTTTTCGGTGACACATAAGTCATCGGGCCGGACTGGCTGCCAACCGGCAGACGATCCTTCCAGATTTCTTTCCCGGTCGCCGTATCAAAGGCGCGCAGATAAAAATCCTGCGTCCCCGCGAAGAACAGCAGGCCAGATTGCGTGGCCAGCGAAGCGCCCAGCGTCGGCATACCAATCGGGATCGGCAGGTGCATACGAATACCCAGCGGACCGGTATCTTTCACGGTACCCACCGGAACCTGCCACACCAGCTTGCCGGACTTCAGATCCACCGCTGACATAGTACCGAACGGCGGTTTCTGACACGGAATGCCCAGCGGCGACAGGAAACGTTCGCGCATCGCGCCGAACGGCGTACCGTCCATCGGCACAATCCCCATTTCAATCCCGCTGGCGTTTTTCGCCACATTAGCGCGCGGCACCATGTAGTTCGCCAGTCCCAGACGCATGTCGTTGACAAACATCAAGCTATTGTTGGGATCGACGGACACGCTGCCCCAGTTCATGCCGCCCAGCGAGCCGGGGAATTGCAGCGAGCGATCCAGACCCGGCGGGGTAAAGACGCCCTGATGACGCATCGCCTTAAATTCGATACGGCACAGCAGCAGATCGACAGGCGTGGCGCCCCACATATCTGACTCGGTCAGCGTCTGATTGCCGATCATCGGCATGCCAACAGAATAGGGCTGCGTCGGGGAGTAACGTTCACCTTCCACATTGCCCGCAGGCACCGGGCGCTCTTCCACTTTCGCCACCGGCTCGCCGGTTTCACGGTTGAGCATAAAGATCATGCCCTGTTTGCTGGTCTGCACCAGCACCGGGGTGGAGCCGCCTTTACCGTCCGGCAGATCGTACAGCAGCGGCTGCGACGGCAGATCAAAGTCCCACAGATCGTGGTGGGTGGTCTGATAATGCCAGCGCACCTGACCGGTGGCGGCGTCTACCGCCACGATTGACGAGCTGTACTTATCGTCCAGTTCCGTACGCTGACCCGCCCAGAAGTCCGGGGTGGCGTTGCCGGTCGGCAGATAGATCAGGTTCAGTTTCGCGTCATAGGACATCGCCGACCAGACGTTCGGCGTACCGCGCGTATAGGTCTGGCCTTCCGACGGCAGGCCGGTCAGCGCCGGATTGCCCGGATCCCAGGCCCAGGCCAGTTTCCCGCTGTGCACATCATACGCGCGCACTACGCCCGGCGGTTCACCGGTGGAGAAGTTATCCGCCACGCGCCCACCGACGACCACCACATCCCCTGCCACCAGTGGCGTGGAGGTTTGCTGGTAATAGCCTGGTTTGATCTCGCCCATGCCGATGCTCAGATCCACCACGCCATGATCGCTAAAATCATCACAAAGTTGGCCGTTATCGGCGTTGATCGCCACCAGACGCGCATCGGTGGTCGGCAGGAACAGACGACGCGGGCAGGCCGCGACCTGCGGGCTTTGCGCCGGTGCGCTCTGCGCCTGCGTCTCTTCGTAATAGCCTAAACCACGGCAGCGCTGCCAGTTAGGCGCGGTGGCTTTACTGTCGTAACGCCATTTTTCTTTACCGGTGTCCACGTCCAGCGCCAGCACTTTACTGTAAGGCGTACAGACGAACAGCGTGTCGCCAATCTGTAGCGGCGTGTTTTGATCTTCCGCGCCGGAGCCGTTGCTCTGCGGAATATCGCCGGTATGGGCAACCCAGGCCACTTTCAGATCGTTAACGTTCTGCTTGTTGATTTGATCCAGCGCGGCAAAGCGGTCGCCGTGGGTGGTATTCCCCCAGTGCTTCCAGTCTTTCTGCTGTTGACCGGGCGCGACCGGCTGCACCGGCACCTCTTCGCTGGCGCTGACCAGCGTCTGCGGTTTGAACATCCAGCCCGCGCTGACCAGCAGCACCAGCGCCAGAACCGCCGCCACGCCAAAGGCCGGTTTTTTATTGATCGGCTGCGCAGTCTGCGCCGCGCGCAGGAAAGGCCAGAGAATAGCGGCCAGAAACGCCAGCACGCCGAAAGTGAACAGCCGTGAAAACAGCGGCCAGAATTCCCAGCCTGCATCGCTAATCGCCCAGATAATGGAGGCGATAAATGCCAGCGCATACAGCAGGATCCCGCTGCTGCGCGTGCGGATAATCAACACGGCGGCGATCAGCATCACCACGCCCATCACCAGGAAGTAAGCGCTGCCGCCAAGGGAGACGAGCTTAATACCGGGAATACCTATCGCCAGACCGATAAGGATCATCAGCCCGGCAAGTAACCACTGCAGGATACGAACCATCCCGCGCGGCCTGTTGCTTGTTGCCATAAGTTCTCCTGAACACACCAACCCGCTGATCATTACGAACCAGACGGATAAATAAAACTCTAAATTTAGCGTAAAGATGGGGTCTTTACCCACCAGATAATAAGTTAATGAACCATCTGGTGAACGGGCAACATGATAAAACTGTTAAATTGTTTTACGCAATTGTTAAAAATAAAATCAGCATTATTTGGGAACGAAGGGGGGAGAACAAATAACGTAGGCCCGGCAAGCGCGCGCCGCCGGGCAGGGTGAAGTTAATGGAGAATCCAGGCCCGGCAAGCGCGCGCCGCCGGGCAAGGCAGGAAGATCAGGCAATACGCAACGATGGTCGCGTCTGCGCCGGCGTCACCGACACCGGGATCGATTTCGAGGTCGGCGTGCCGGTGCCGTCACCAAAACTGGTCAGCGGCACCAGCGGATTGGTTTCCGGGTAATAGGCCGCCAGATTACCGCGCGGAATGTCATAAGAAACCAGGCGGAAATTCTCCACCTGACGCAGGATGCCGTCGCGGGAGGCGGTGGTAATGTCCACCCGATCGCCATCGCTTAGCCCCAGCGCGGCGATATCGTCCGGATGCATAAAGAGCACATCACGTTGGCCGTACACGCCGCGGTAACGATCGTCCAGCCCGTAAATGGTGGTGTTGTACTGATCGTGCGAACGCAGCGTTTGCAGCACAAATGGGGATTCCACATCCGGGCAGATGGACACGGGCAGCGGCGCGGCGCTGAATTCCGCTTTGCCTGACGGCGTACTGAAATTCAGCGCGGCAGCGGCATTGCCCAGCCAGAAACCGCCGGGTTCATCACAGCGGGCGTTAAAGTTTTCAAAACCCGGCAGGGTGGCGGCGATGTGATCGCGGATCAGCGAATAATCGTCCGCTAACGCCAGCCAGTTCAGCTTCTCATCCCCGAGCGTGGCATGGGCGATGTTCGCCACAATGGCCGTTTCCGAGCGTTGCAGCGCGCTCAGTGGTTTGCCGATACCTTCAGAGGCGTGCACCATGCTGAAGGAGTCTTCCACGGTGACGAACTGGCGGCCGTTGGCCTGCATATCTTCTTCCGTGCGGCCCAGCGTCGGCAGGATCAGCGACGCCTGACCCGGCATCAGGTGACTGCGGTTAAGCTTGGTGCTGATATACACCGTCAGCCCGCAACGGCGCAGCGCCTCGTGAACGCGGGGCGTGTCCGGTGCCGCAGCGGCCAGATTGCCGCCAAGCGCGATCAGCACTTTTACCTCGTCGCGCAGCATGGCTTCGATGGCGTCCACGGTATGGTGACCCGGCTCGCGCGGCGGCTCGAAATTGAAGTGACGCGCCAGGCTGTCGAGCAGCGCGGCGGGCGGCTTCTCGTCGATCCCCATGGTGCGGTTGCCCTGCACGTTACTGTGACCGCGCACCGGGCAGAGTCCCGCGCCGGGCTTGCCAAGGTGACCGCCGAGCAGTTGCAGGTTGGCGATCTCCCGCACCGTGTCCAGCGAGTGTTTATGCTGGGTGATGCCCATCGCCCAGGTGCAGATCACCCGTTCCGCATGCTGCCACACGGCGGCGGCGTCACGCAGTTGTTGTTCAGTGAGACCTGACTGTTGCGTAATAGTGTCCCAGGAAGTGGCATCGATTTGCGCAAACCATGCGTCAATGCCGTGGGTATGCTGATTGATAAAGGTCTCGTCAAAAATGCCCGGCTGGCCGTCGGCAAGACGCTGACGCTGGGTTTCCAGTAACGCTTTCGCCATGCCGCGTACCGCCGCCATATCGCCGCCAAGATTCGGCTGATAATAGGCCGAGCTGATGGTACCCGCTTTTGGCGTAACCAGTTCCAGCGGTTTTTGCGGATCGGCAAAACGCTCCAGTCCGCGCTCGCGCAGGGTATTAAAGGTGACGATTTTCGCGCCGTGATCGGCGGCGTGGCGCAGGCTGTGCAGCATGCGCGGATGATTGGTGCCCGGGTTTTGCCCGAAGACGAAAATGGCGTTCGCATGGGCGAAGTCATCCAGATGGATGGTCCCTTTGCCAACGCCGATGCTGCGTTTCAGCCCTGCGCCGCTGGCTTCATGGCACATATTAGAGCAATCAGGAAAATTATTGGTGCCGAGCATACGGCCAAACAGCTGATACAGGTAAGACGCCTCGTTGCTGGCGCGTCCGGAGGTGTAAAGTTCCAGCTGGTTGGGGTGATCCATGGAATGCAGATGTTGCGCAATTAATGCATACGCCTCTGCCCAGCTTATCGGCTCATAACGATCGCTCTGCGGGTTATAGCTCAGCGGCTCGGTCAGACGACCCTGGTATTCCAGAAAATAGTCGCTCTGCGCGTTCAGGGCGGTGACGCTGTGTTGCGCAAAAAAACTGGCGTCCACTTCGCGGCGCGTCGCTTCCCAGGTCACGGCTTTCGCGCCGTTTTCGCAGAAGCTGAAGGTGCTTTTATTGTCGTCGCCCCAGGCACAGCCGGGACAGTCAAAACCGCGGGCTTTGTTCATACGCAGCAGGTTGCGCATATTGCTGAGGGCGTTTTTGCTGTCAATCACGAAGCGGGTGGTCGCTTCAAGAGAGCCCAGACCACCGGCAGCAGCGTGGTAGGGTTTTATGGCGGTTTTGAATTTCATCGGTTCTTCCTGACAGCGGGTTGCTGAAGAGTGAGTGTAATGTGTGTAACAGCAACCCTTAATCAACAACTTTATTATCACACAATTAACGAAAAATTCATAAATTGCGCAACAGGAAGAACGCCGGCGTTACTCCGGCATCGATTTGCGAATGGCGCTGAGCAGCGTTTGCGCACCGGCAGAAAGCGGGGCGTCAATGCGGGTAATGATACCGATAGGTTCGCCCGCGCCCTGCGTCGGTACCGGCAGGGCAACCAGCGCGCCCTGGCGCAGATCGTCTTTCACCGCGCCGGACGGCACGAACCACACATAGTCATACTCAATGGTCAGCTGTCGGGAGAGGGAAGCAGACAGCGTTTCGATGCAGCCGGTGGGAAGCGTACAGCCCTGGGTGGCAAGCAGCGCTTCGGTATGCTGGCGCGGCGCGGTGCCTTCCGGTGCGACCACCACCGGCCAGGAAAGGACGCGGCTTAAGGTCACGGTATCCTGCAACAGCGGATGGCGCGGACGCACCACCAGTTTCAGGGATTCAAGAAACAGCAGCTCGTAGTTCAGCCCGCTCATCAGTTCCGGATCGGACATGCGCCCGATGCCGATGTCCAGCTCGCCGGTTTTTAAGCCCGCCAGCAGCATCGGATTATTCATGGTGCCGACCTGAATAGTAATGTCCGGCAGATGCGGGTGAAACTCGCCGATCACCGTCGGCAGAATACCCAGCGCGGCGGTGGGCAGCGCGCCGATGCGCACCACGTCCGTTTTGACGCCTTCTTTACGGGTCAGGGATTGCCCGGCGGAGTTCACCGCCTCAAGCACACGCACGGCGTGGCTAAGGAACTGTTCGCCGACCAACGTCAGCTGCGCGCCCATGCGGCCGCGATCGAACAGCCGGGTGCCGGTTAGTTGCTCCAGTTCATTAAGCGTTTTTGATAACGCCGGCTGGCTCAGGTTAAGGGTTTCAGCCGCACGCCCCAGGGTACCCTGTTGAGCGACGGCGACAAATGTATGTAGATGGCGCAGACGGATGCGCTGACTGAACAGACCATTTTTTTCCATAAGTAATGTTAAAAACAGAGCGTACCCGCTGACAAGAGTAGTTGTTGAATATTGATAACCTGCTAGCAAAATATTATTAACATTTAATCTATTTGTCTTACAACTGCTTATTGCGCAATGCGGGTGTTGCTGCCGAAGGGAGGAGAGACTGCCAGAAGGGTGAGAACATAATGTTTTGTTATGTAAGAGGGCATGGGTACTGGCCGGGGGCTGGCAAGGATCACACTTTCTAAATTCTTCCCGCACGGCCCTGCCGCCTTCTCTACACTCCAGATATATCAACCAGAGGCATGACAATATGGCAAGCAACATCACGGCAGATGATATTCGGGAAGACTTTTCGCAGGCCATGTCGACAATGTATCAGCAAGAAGTTCCGCAGTACGGCACGTTGCTGGAACTGGTGGCCGATGTAAACCTGGCGGTACTGGAACAAAATCCGCGTCTGCATGAACAGCTGGCGAACGCCGATGAGCTGGCGCGGCTGAACGTCGAACGGCACGGCGCGATCCGCGTCGGCAGGGCGTCAGAGCTGGCGACGTTGCGGCGTATGTTTGCCATTATGGGTATGTATCCGGTGAGCTATTACGATCTCTCGCAGGCTGGCGTGCCGGTACATTCCACGGCTTTTCGTCCCATTGACGACGCGGCGCTGCTGAAAAATCCCTTTCGCGTCTTTACCTCGCTCCTGCGCCTCGATCTGATCGAAAATCCCGATCTGCGCGAGCGTTCGGCAGCGATCCTCGCCGCCCGTAATATCTTTACCCCGCGCTGCCTGGCGCTCATCGAACGGCATGAACAGCAGGGAGAGTTCACCGCCGCCGAAGCCCGCGAATTTGTGCGCGAGGCGCTGGAAACCTTTCGCTGGCATCAGCATGCCACCGTTGATCACGCCACCTATCATGCGCTGCACAATGAGCACCGGCTGATTGCGGATGTGGTGTGCTTTCCGGGCTGTCATATCAACCATTTAACGCCGCGCACGCTGGATATCGATCATGTGCAGTCGCTGATGCCTGAATATGGTATCGAACCCAAAGTTCTGATTGAAGGCCCGCCGCGTCGTGAAGTGCCGCTGCTGCTGCGTCAGACCAGTTTCAAAGCGCTGGAAGAGCCGGTGCGCTTTGTCGGGGAGGAGCAGGGGACGCATACGGCGCGCTTTGGCGAAATCGAACAGCGTGGCGTGGCGCTGACGCCGAAAGGCCGCGCGCTTTATGATCGTCTGCTGAGCGAGGCGGGCACCGGCAAGGACAACCTCAATCACCAGTTGCATCTCCAGGCGGTGTTTAAAGCTTTCCCGGACAGTGAGCTGCTGCTGCGCCGCCAGGGGCTGGCCTATTTCCGCTACCGCCTGACGCCAACCGGCGAGGCGCACCGCCAGGCTATCCGCCCCGGCGACGATCCGCAGCCGCTGATTGAACGCGGCTGGGTCACCGCGCAGCCCATCATTTATGAAGACTTTCTGCCGGTCAGCGCGGCAGGGATTTTCCAGTCTAATCTGGGCAATGAAACCCGGCAGCGCCGCCAGGGTAACGCCAGCCGCGAAGCCTTCGAGCAGGCGCTCGGCTGCGCGGTGCTGGATGAGTTCAGTCTCTATCAGGCGGCGGAGGATCGCAGTAAACAGCGTTGCGGTCTGCTGTAAACCCGCTACGCTGATGGACTGAACAGCAAGAGGAATGCGCTTATGGAAAATCCCTCCACCCCGCTGGCGGAAACCCGCCAGGGAACGGTTATTGGCCTCGCGGAAAACGGACTGCACGTCTGGCGGGGCATCCCTTATGCTGCGCCGCCGGTGGGTGACCGCCGCTGGCGTGCGCCGCAGCCGTTGACCGCCTGGTCAATCCCCCGCGTCGCCGACACCTTTTCGCCCTCCAGCTGGCAGAGCAGTGAATACTGCCGCGCGCTGGGCGGCGGCGATCCGGGCGAGTTCTCGGAAGACTGTCTGTATCTCAATATCTGGTCCCCAGCGGTGCGTCGTGAACCGCTGCCGGTCATGGTCTGGCTGCACGGCGGAGGCTTCACCATAGGCGCGGGCGGTCTGCCGCCCTATAACGGCAGCGGGCTGGCACGACGCGATGTGGTGGTGGTCACCCTTAATTACCGCCTCGGGCATCTGGGCTTCTTTGCGCATCCGGCGCTGGAAGAGGAAGCGGGCGAGCGGGTGTATAACTTTGCATTGCTCGATCAGATCGCCGCGCTGCGCTGGGTGAAAGAGAATATTCACGCCTTCGGCGGCGATGCGGAAAACGTCACGCTGTTTGGCGAATCGGCCGGGGCGCGCAGCGCGTTATCGCTGATGGTGTCGCCGCTGGCAAAAGATCTGTTCCATAAAGCCATTATTCAGAGCGGCTATGCGCTGCCCGATACGCCGCGGCGTACGGCGCTGGCGAAAGGCAAAGCGCTGGCGGAGCATCTGGGGTTGCCGGACGCCACGCCCGAACAGCTGCGCGCCATTCCGGCGGAAAATCTGTGGCCGCTGGCCGCGCCGCACAATGTTGCGCCTGTGCCGATTGTCGGCGATGCCGTGCTGCCGCAGCCGATGATTGAATGCTTTTTTAACGCCCGCCAGCATCCGATGCCAGTAATGATCGGCTCCAACAGCGACGAGGCGAGCGTCATGTCGGTATTCGGCGTCGATCTGGCGGGGGAGATCCAGAAGCTGCGCCGTCAGCGCCGCTTCGGTCTCGGGCTTATTAAGTTGCTCTATCCCGGCGTCAAAGGTGATACCGAACTGGGCCGCCAGGTGTGCCGCGATATGGCCTTTACCACCATGGGATTTGTGGTGATGCAGGCGCAGCAGCGCATCGGCCAGCCGTGCTGGCGCTACTGGTTTGATTATGTGGCGGAGGCCGAGCATGAAACCTATCCCCACGGGGCCTGGCATGGCAACGATGTGCCCTATGTGTTCGACACCCTCGGCGAGATTTCACCGTCCTGCGACTATGTCACAGAAAGCGACCTGAAATTCGCCGGACAAGTGGCGGATTACTGGGTTAATTTCTCCCGTCACGCCAGCCTCAGCTGCACTGCGCTGCACGGCCCGGTGCGCTGGCAGGCCAGCGTGCGTGGTAAAGACCGCCTGTTACGCATCGGGCTGAATAAGTATGCCGGGTTTAAGCTGGTCAACCGCTTTATGCGGGCGCGGATGGAGCTGTTTAAACGGGTGATGCACCAGCACGTTAGCCTGGATTAGCGATCCAAATTGCATAGCAGAAGATCGGCTTCTGGTCGCATAAGAGGGAAGGCTTTTCTGATAGATTGGTTCAGAAGACATTGATATTAAGGAGATAAAATGCGCCAGCGAGTGATTGTGTGTCCGGTGATCCAGAATAACGGAGAGTATCTGCTGTGTAAGATGGCTGCCGATCGGGGTGTTTTTCCCGGACAATGGGCGTTACCGGGCGGCGGCATGGAGCCAGGGGAAACGATGGAAATCGCGCTCAGACGCGAAATCAGGGAAGAGTTAGGGGAGCGCCTTACGATTACGGATATTCAGCCCTGGGCGTTTCGTGATGATGTGCGTACTAAAACCTACCCGGATGGCACCACTGAAGAGATTTACATGATCTACCTGATTTTCGACTGCATAAGCGCCAACCGCCACATTACCTTTAATGAAGAATTCGAAGAGGTGATGTGGGCATCAGCGGACGCGCTGAAAGCGCTGGATCTGAATGAGGCCACCCGCATGACCTTTAAACAGAAAGGACTGCTTTAGTCAGTCTGGAGTAGCCGTCAGCAGAATATCGCGGCAGATGGCCAGCCCGGCGGCTTTATCCGGCGAGGCGCGCAGTACCAGCCGGTAACAGGCGCCGGTTTTCACGCTGTGGCTGAACGGGCGGCGCAGTCGCCCGGCACGCAGATCTTCGGCCACCAGGGTTTCATCGGCGATGGCGATGCCAAAGCCCTGGATCGCCGCGCTGATCGCCAGATCCATGGTGTCGAAGTGTTGATTTTTTTTCATGACCGGGGCGATCTGCGTCTGGCCCGTCAGCCACAATGTCCAGTCGGTTTTATCCCGCGTCGGGTGCAGAAAGGTCATCTTCTCCGGCGCGCTGTGCTCATCACCTTGCGCGCCGATCACCGGCGTCAGTGCTTCTTCAAACAACAGATCGCCCGCGCTCAGCTGTGTGCCAAACACGATGGCCGCGTCATAAGGTTCAGTTTTGAAATTGACCGTGTGATCGCTGGTGGTGGTCAGCGACACCTGCAAATCCGGGTTTTCCCGCTCCAGCCTTAATAACCGTGGCACCAGCCAGCGCATGGCGCAGGTGGGCGCTTTCAGCCGCACCACCGTCTGCTGCTGGCGCGCCTGCTCGGCCACCGACGCCAGATGTTCAAACGCCGCCTGTAACTCCGGCAGCAGGGCGCTGCCCTGGGGCGTCAGGCGCAAGCCTCTGGCGTGACGTTCGAACAGCGGAAAGCCAAACCACTGCTCCAGCGCGGCGATTTTGCGGCTCACCGCGCCCTGGGTCAGGCACAGCTCTTTCGCGGCGTGGGTCAGATTCAGATGCCGGGCGGTCACAAGAAAGGCGTCAATAGCGTTAAGGGGCAGGGAACGACGCAGCATGGTGTCTCCGGGTATGCATTTTTGTCATGGCTATTATGACAACAATTCGGTTGTCGCCTCAATCGACTTTTGGTTTGAATGGTTATGCAATTTTGCTGAGAAAGGAACAAAAATGACTTTGCGTACGCCGGTGCAGACCCGCTCAAAACTTCCCGATGTGGGCACCACCATTTTTACCGTCATTGGTCAGCTCTCCGCTGAACATAATGCCATTAACCTTTCTCAGGGCGCGCCCAATTTTATGTGTGATGCCGGGCTGATCGCGGGCGTCACCCGTGCCATGCAGGCCGGACATAATCAGTACGCCGCCATGACCGGCCTGCGTCCGCTGAAAGAGCGCATCGTTGAAAAGGTGCAGGATCTATACGGTACCCGGTATGACGTGGATGACGAAGTGCTGATTACCGCCAGCGCCAGCGAAGGACTGTACTCGGCCATCAGCGGGCTGGTGCATCCGGGCGATGAAGTGATCTACTTTGAGCCATCCTTCGACAGCTACGCGCCCATTGTGCGTTTACAGGGCGCAACGCCAGTGGCAATCAAGCTGACGGTGCCGGAGTTTGCCGTCGACTGGGAAGAGGTCAGCGCCGCTATCACGCCGCGCACGCGGATGATCATCGTCAACACGCCCCATAATCCCAGCGGACAGGTCTTTTCCCGTCACGATATTGAGCAACTGGTGCGCCTGACGCGCAATACCGATATTGTGATCCTGTCGGATGAAGTGTACGAACACGTGGTCTTTGACGGGGAGCAGCATCACGGCATGGCGACGCACCCGCAGCTGGCGGAGCGCAGCGTGATTATCTCCTCGTTCGGCAAAACCTATCACGTTACCGGCTGGCGCGTTGGTTACTGTATCGCTCCCGCCGCGCTGATGGATGAGATCGTCAAAGTGCATCAGTTTATGATGTTCTCTGCCGATACGCCGATGCAGTACGCTTTTGCCGAACATATGAACGATCCGCAAACCTGGCTGTCGCTGGCGGCGTTTTATCAGCGTAAGCGCGATATGCTGCAATCGCTGCTCGAAGACTCGCCGTTTCGCGTGCTGCCGGGGGCGGGTTCTTTCTTCCTGCTGGCGGATTACAGCGCGTTCAGCGACGAAAGCGACAGCGAGCTGGTGAAACGGCTGATCGTCGAATGCGGCGTTGCCACCATTCCGCTGTCGGCGTTTTATACCGATGGTACGGATAACAAACTGATCCGCCTCTCTTTTGCGAAAGACGAGGCAACATTACGGGCAGGGGCGCAGGCCCTGTGTCGGGTTAAGCCACGCTAAGGAGCGTCAATGATGAAACTGAAAGCACTCTGTCTGGGAATGGGTATGCTCTGCTCGCTGTCGTCCTTTGCGGCCGCCGAGCTGCGTTACGGGCTGGAAGCGGAATATCCGCCCTTTGAAAGCCGCAACGCCAGCGGCGAACTGGAAGGTTTTGATATTGATCTCGGCAACGCCATCTGCAAAGCGGCGGCGCTGAAATGCAGCTGGGTGGAAACCTCTTTCGATGCCCTGATCCCGGGACTGGTGGCGAAAAAATATGACGCCATTAACTCGGCGATGAACATTACTGAACAGCGTCGTCAGAGTATTGATTTTACCCAGCCGATCTACCGTATCCCGTCGCAGCTGGTGGGCAAAGCGGGCAGCGGTATGGAAGCCACGCCGGAGGGACTGAAAGGTAAATCCGTAGGTGTATTGCAGGGCTCCATTCAGGAAACCTACGCCAAAGAGCACTGGGAAAAACAGGGCGTGACCGTGGTTTCTTATAAAGATCAAAATCTGGCGTGGGCGGATCTGCTCAATGGCCGCATCGACGCCTCGCTGGTGATGTCCGCTGCCGGACAGGCCGGTTTCCTCAGCAAGCCGCAGGGCAAAGGCTTTGGCTTTATCGGCAAGCCGGTATCGGACGACACCATTCTGGGCAGCGGTATCGGTTTTGGTCTGCGTAAAGGCGATGAGGCGACGAAAAAACAGCTGGACGCGGCCATTGATAAAGTGCGCGCCGACGGCACCATCACCCGTCTTGCAGCAAAATATTTCCCTGGCATTGACGTCAGCGTCAGCGGGAAATAACGCCCTGATCCCCCGCCCGTAAACCAGCGGCGGGGGATTGCTGCACCTCAGAAGTAATAGCGCATCCCAAGACGGATGCGGTAACGCTCCGCATGATTACCGGTATCCCGATCCAGCCAGGACAGCTGCACAAAAGGACGCCAGTTGCGGGTCATTTTCCAGCTGAATTTATGGTTCAGCTCCCAGCTATGATCTTTGCCGTTTTTACGGTTATAGTTCTGCGTGTTGATATACAGATCCGGTTCAAATTCATAACTCAGCACCTCACTGATTTTATAATTCACCACCATTACCAGCTGGTGATTATCATTATATTCCATCTCCCGATCCAGGCTGCGGGTCCGGTAGTTCATATGGTTAAACCGGTATTTAAACGCGGCGGCCAGATCCGGATTAATGCTGTAACCCAGTTGCACATAAGGCGAGGTGGTAGAGCCCGCATTAGTCGAGTTGATAATACCGCCGGGACTGAGCGTGATTTTGTCGGTAATTTTCCACAGTGGGTACCAGCCCTCTATTTCATCGAAGCTGTGCTTAAGCTGATTGAGCTCACCCGTATTATAAACCGTCTGGAACAGTAACCCCGCGCCGTTATCAAAATTATAGCCCGCACCCATTTTAAACTGGTGCTCTTCCGACGCGCTTTCCCAGGCTTCGCGCACTTCAAGATAGCCGCCGGCATGGCTAAAGGCGGGCAGCGCAATAGCCAGAAGCAATATACTTTTATTCATAACAAACCTTTTGACAGAGATAAGATATTCTCAGCAAAGCTGATATTTTTTTAGATAAATATGATTACCAGTATTTTGCTAACGGCGAATGCAGGCGTGAAATTGCCTCAAAGAAAAAATAATCGCCCCACAGACAATATTCATCAACGCCGCGTGATTTATTCATATTGTAAACCGCATGCTTTAAATAACCGCTGTCCGTTAATGCCGGATCGTAATAATTCACGCACAGTTCATTCATGATCGTCAGCGCACTGTGAATGAAGTTCCCGCGTTCGGGATCAAGCACGGACAGCGAATCCGCCAGCGCCAGTAAACCACAAACTGCAATGGCCGCCGCTGAACTGTCCCGCGCAGTGCCGGGTGCGCTGAGGCTCAAATCCCAGTAACAGATGGTATCGTCGGGCAGATGCCGCAAAAAATAACGTGCCGTTGCGGTCGCAGCCTCAAGGAACTGTCTTTCTCCGGTGTAGTGCCAGCTGAGGGTAAAACCATAGATCGCCCACGCCTGGCCGCGCGCCCAGCACGAATGATCGGCATAACCCTGATGCGTGGTGCCTTTTAGCGGTTCGCCTGTTTCCACATCCATATAAAAGGTGTGATAGGTGGAGCTGTCTTCCCGCAGCAGATATTTCTGCGCCTGGCAGGCGTGCTGACGGGCGATCTGCGCATAGCGGCGGTCGCCGGTTTGCTCTGAAGCCCAGTACAGCAGCGGTAAATTCATCAGGCAATCGATAATCATGCGGCCCTGCTGGTGCGGATCCGCTAAATCGCCCCATGCCTGAATAATCTGCGCATGAGGGTGATAGCGGGCAATCAGTAAATCCGCCGCCCGCAGCGCCTGGGTGCGGGCATTTTCATCCCCGGTGCAGCGCCAGGCGTTTACGCAGGACAGGCTGAATAAGAACCCCAGATCGTGCGTTTCAATATCATGTTGATTATCCAGGCGTTCTGCATAACCGGGTAATTGTTGTTGCAGCTGGCGGAGGAAAAAATCATCTTCCGTCATCTGCCACGCCAGCCAGGTCATACCGCTCCAGAAACCCGTCGTCCAGTCGGTATTGGGCGTTGTCGGGTAAGCGCTGTTAATACTGCACGCCGCGGGATAGCGTCCTGCAAAACCTGTCAGTTGATACTTCAGCTTTTGGGTCATGCTGACCCGTATCGCATTGAGATCGCTAATCAGTGATTTATCTTTCAGGCTGTTTTGATGCATAGTCATGTGACAGTAAGTCCTTACGAGACGGAAGGTTTAGTATTACTGGCAAGCGCCAGCCGCTCATCATTATCAGAGAGCACAAAGATGGAGAGCAGGGCAAAGAGGATCACGATGCCGCCCATAATGAAATAGGTATTGCCGAAACCAATATGGTCATACAGATAACCCACTGGCGCCGAGACAAATATGGTGCCGACATACATGGTGCACTGGTAGCCAATCAGGTACATGGTGGCATTGACCTTTTTATCGAAGTGATTGGCGATATATTTGAACACCGCGATTAACAGCAGGGCATTTTCCAGACCATATAATGGTTTAATAAAGGCGATCATTAACGGACCGGTGGCGAAACCGGAAACGACCAGCCGCAGGCCGATAACCAGACCGGCAAATATTAGCGCTTTGCGTGCGCCAAGTTTATTCACCACCCAGGGCATGGTGAGCATTGAAATAAACTCGACGATAGCCTGCACGGTACTGAGGTAGCCGTACCAGGAGGTGCCGGAATTATCGCCATGAAAGAAGGAAATAAAGTAGCGCGGGAACTGTTGTTCGGCGATATGCATGATCCAGACAATACCGGCAACATAAAAACAGAAGCGCCAGAACTTGCCATCTTTCAGCAGGCGTCGCACGTCCGGCAGGCTGATTTTCTTCTCCGGCACCACGGCGTTTTCCTGATTATCGGAGGCCGGAATTTTAATGCTCACCAGCAGCGCCAGCATGATAAGCGAGGTGATGCTGCTAATGGTAAAGTTAATGGTCGGCGAAATATTAAATAAGATCCCCGCAAACGAAGCGGTAACCGCTGCGCCACAGGATCCCCACATTCTGATGCGGCCAAATTCAAAGCCTTTTAAGCGGCCAAAGCGATCACAATAGGATTCAGAGGCGGCGATCCCGGCGTACCACGCAAGGCTAAGATAGAGCGCGCCCGCCACCACGCCGAGCGAAAAATGGCTGCTCAGTAACGGGTGATAAACATAGACGAAAAACGGCATCAGCAGCGACGACATGATCGCCACAAAATAAAGCAGATATTTTTTCATTCCCAGTTTATCGGTAATAAAACCATAAACCGGTTTCATTACCACGGCGAATGCACCGTTCACCGCGAATACCGCGCCGATTTCCGCGCTGGTTAAATCGGCATGCTGACCAAGCCAGATGGAATATAAGCTGAAGCTCATAGTCCAGATAACAAAATACAAAAAAATAAAGGCGCTGATCTTTATATAATCAATACGATGGGTGGTGTTCATTTCCTACTCCACAGTGACGGTACAGGGCAAGGGGATGTCATAAACATGGGGGTGAAGCACCACCTGAATATGCTGCGGCTGACGGATAATTTCCGGCAGCGCAACCTCATCAGGCGGGGTGGTCCCGGCGTGCACAAAACAACACAAGATATGCTCGCCGGGCGCGAGATCCTGTTGCAGAACCGGAACGGCACTACAGCAGGGGTAAAGAATATTGCTGGCAGGCGGGCTGACGATCAGGCTACAGGGGCGCGCCAGCGCCGGTGACAGATCCACCATGCGCGAGAAAAAACCGTGTTGCGGACTGACGCAGGTTCCGAAGCAGGCATCAAAGGAACGCTGCGGATTGCCGGTGATCGGCACCGGAAAGCCGCCTTCCACGCTGTGCAGCGATCGCGCGGTATTGACCACATGCAGACGCAGATGGCCTGACGCGAGCGGCAGCAGCCAGCTATGGATAGTGACATCCGGCCACGGCGACCAGACAAAATGCAGTTCGTTTTCCGTGCAGGTTTTCAGTTCGCTGGTGCGACGCCCGCGGTAATACCCGTCGTGCTCCGAGAGCAGCAGCATGGAATCGCAGGCGTTGAGTTCGATACCGTAGCGGCTGCGTTCCAGGTTAAATCCCAGTAGCGACGAGCAGGCAAATTTGCTGTATTTGCTTTCGCTGTTGGCGTAATTTTTCCCTGGCCACTGGCCGCCATTAAGCAGGTAATGATGTCCGGCAACGGCGTCGTCAATAATGATTTGTCCGGCATGGGGTAAGGCGCGGCGCGGTTCGCGCGGAGGCAACGGCTGCGCATCGCTGGCCCAGAAGGGGTGATCGTCATTAAGGGCCAGCACCAGAAACAGCTTACAGGCCCAGTACGGCGAGCCGGGCGCGTTGTATTCTTCGGCAATGAGATCGCTGGCGTAGCCATATCCGACGGTGAGCACGCCGCGCGCGTCGAGAATGTCCCGTTGCAGCCAGTCGTTGAGATGACGTAACACCAGGCCTTTCAGCACGCCAGGCGGAAAAGTGCTTAACCCGGCAAACGCGGCGGCGCTCCAGAAAGCGGCCTGTGCAAAGCGATAGGTCATACTGCGGCCAAAAGCGATGGCCGCGCCGTCGTGATTAAAAAAACAGATAAAATCGCGGGCGAAGCGATCGGCGCGTTCACGCAGCAGGGCGCAGCGCTGCGGATCATAATCGCCCATCAGACGGGAATAGATCAGGCCGTAAAAATGCAGCGCCATCGCATTATAATAATCGCGGGGTCGATTAAGGCCGTCGCTGTACCAGCCATCGCCACAGTAAAAGCTGTCCAGGCGGGAAAAGTGCTGCTGAATAATGTCCATCGACCAGGACTCACCGCACAGGCAAAAACCCATTTCGATCATGACGGGAAAAAACGACCAGTTATTCGCCGGAATTTTTGCATGGCGTAATTGCCGCAGCCAGTCGATCAGCCGTTGCCACTCCTCATCGCGCATCTGATCCCGCAGTTGTTTACCTGCCAGCGCCAGGCCTGCGCCAAACACCGCCATTTCAACGCTCAACTGGTCAAAGTCCCCCACGTCACCCCAATAATGCGGGTGCGAGGGGTCGGTACCCTCGGCCATACGACGAATAATTTCCGCGGTGATGTCGTGATTAACTTCTCCCTGCGCTAACAGGGGAAATATTCCCCACAGCAGGCGGCTGAAGGTTTCCATCGCCGCGGTTTTTTCGCCGTAAAGAGGAATGCGATTACCGGTTAAAATACCCGCACAGTCATCATTGCGCTGTTGCCAGACGGCATTAAATAAGTTTTTAAAACACGCTTTAGTTTCCGATCGTGTTTGTATCTCAGGCAATTTAGTGTGTATGTAAATCATATTTCCTTACTCGATGAAGTAACTGAAACAAAGTTTCACTCTGTATTCGATGACGACGAAAATAGGGGGGATCAGCACCGCGAAGCGTTAGCAAGATCACAAAAGAAAACATGGAGGGAAGCAGACAGGATAATACGGCTATTTTCGGGGAATATTTTTAACTATGCTGAAGCAAAATTTAACTATCTTGACCTTAGCCCATGACTGACCAGGCCCTGTTAGATCGCATCAGCCTTGATGACTTCTCAGCGGAATTCAAAAGAAGCAGCGGCAGGAGTGTGAACTATTACCACTGGCATCAGTGCCTGGAGCTGCTTTACATCGAAAGCGGGGTGGGCATTGTGGTGGTGGATAATCAGAAATTCACCGCCAGAGCAGGGCGGCTTTTTGTTTTTCCACAGGGTAAAATCCACAAGGTTATGGTGGAGAATTCCGATACTAACCGTTATCGCCGCACTATTATTCATGTCGATGCGGCGATGATGAGCGGCTATCTGCGCCCTTTTTCCCAGCGGCATCAATTATTTTTACAGATAGCCGACGCCGGAGCGCGGGTATCGATTTACGATCTTTCAGGCGCGGCGGATAAATTTGCAGGAATGCTGCAAACCTTCTGGGAAAGTTATCATGAAGCGGGCAGTAAAACCGAACTCATGGCGCTGCTGCTGTTAAATATTCTGGGTTTTCTCTCCAGTGGCGTTTATGTCAGGGCAGGGAACAGCGGGGTACTTTCATCGAAAATCATGAATTATATCGAGGTGAATTATGCACATAAAATTAGCCTCGAAAATATGGCGGCCAGCCTGAATGTCTCAGGGAGTTATGCGTCCAGGACATTTCGTAAGGAAACCGGCGGCACCATTCAGGAATATATTATTATTCGCCGCATCAAACATGCCTGTGAATTACTGGAACATTCCACCCTTTCTGTGGCAGACATCGCCACGCAAAGTGGTTTTAACCATGTCACCTATTTTATTAAGTGTTTCAATGATGTAATGGGCTGTGCGCCGCTGAAGTATAAACAGCGGATGATTACCCCTAAAAAATCGGCGTGTTAGTCATACATTCTGTTGACATTTCATACACTTCTTTACGCAGGAATCAGTGCGCTCCCATCGACAGGGCGATATTGCAACTTTGCGCAGACGATCACCAACCAGGCATTGGATTCTCTATGTTTTTTGTCTAGAGTGAGCGTTCTTTTTGATGCCGCTGTTTCGCCAGTGGCGGAACGCATTCACCCGACCAGAAGGATGTTTTCTCAGGCATGAACCGCAGACGATTTATTAAAGGCTCTATGGCCCTGGCCGCTGCGTGCGGAACAACGGGATTCGCCTCTCTCTTCCCCCGTGCGGCATTTGCTGCGGAACCTGGCATTGCCGATGGTCAAAGCCGTCGCTTCGATTTTTCCGTGCTGCAATCCATGGCCCATGACCTGGCGCAGAACGCCTGGGCCGGTAAACCTAAGCCGCTGCCGGATACGCTGGCCACACTGACGCCGCAGGCTTACAACAGCATCCAGTACGATGCGCAGCACTCATTGTGGAACAACATCCCGGATCGCCAGCTGGATATTCAGTTCTTCCACGTCGGCATGGGTTTCCGCCGCCGGGTGCGCATGTTCTCGCTGGATCCGGCCTCCTCTGAAGCACGCGAGATCCACTTCCGTCCGGAGTTGTTCAACTACCACGACGCGGGTGTGGACACCAGACAGCTGGAAGGGCAGAGCGATCTGGGCTTTGCCGGTTTCCGCGCCTTTAAAGCGCCGGAGCTGGCGCGCCGGGATATTGTTTCCTTCCTCGGCGCGAGCTATTTCCGCGCGGTGGACAGCACCTACCAGTACGGCTTATCCGCGCGCGGGGTGGCGATTGACACCTTTACCGACACGCCGGAAGAGTTCCCGGATTTCACCTCCTTCTGGTTTGAAACCGCGAAACCCACCGACACCACCTTCACCGTGTATGCGCTGCTGGACAGCCCGAGCCTCACCGGTGCCTACAAATTCGTGATCCACTGCGAGAAAAGCCAGGTGATCATGGAGGTGGATAACCATCTGTACGCGCGTAAAGACATCAAACAGCTCGGCATCTCGCCGATGACCAGCATGTTCAGCTGCGGCAACAACGAACGCCGCATGTGCGACACCATTCACCCGCAGATCCACGACTCCGACCGTCTGGCGATGTGGCGCGGCAACGGCGAATGGATCTGCCGCCCGCTGAATAACCCGCAGAAATTACAGTTCAACGCCTTTCAGGACGACAACCCGAAGGGCTTCGGGCTGCTGCAACTGGACCGCGATTTCTCCCACTATCAGGACATCATGGGCTGGTATAACAAACGCCCGAGCCTGTGGGTGGAGCCGCGCAACAAGTGGGGCAAAGGGTCTGTGGCGCTGATGGAGATCCCGACCACCGGCGAAACCCTGGATAATATCGTCTGCTTCTGGCAGCCGGAGCGGCCGATCAAAGCAGGTGAAGATCTCGCCTTCCAGTACCGTCTCTACTGGAGCGCACAGCCGCCGGTGCATACGCCGATGGCGCGCGTGCTGGCGACCCGTACCGGCATGGGCGGTTTCCCGGAAGGCTGGGCGCCGGGCGAGCATTATCCGCAGGTATGGGCGCGTCGCTTCGCGGTGGATTTTGTCGGCGGCGATATTAAAGCGTCAGCACCGAAGGGCATTGAGCCGGTGATCACCCTGTCGAACGGCGAAGCGAAACAGGTGGAGATCCTCTACGTTGAGCCGATCGATGGCTATCGCATCCAGTTCGACTGGTATCCGACCAACGATTCCACCGATCCGGTGGATATGCGCATGTTCCTGCGCTGTCAGGGCGATGCCATCAGCGAAACCTGGCTGTACCAGTATTTCCCTCCCGCGCCCGACAAGCGTAATTACGTCGATGACCGCGTAATGCGTTGATATTTGTAATTTGCAGGCCGGGTAAGCATCAGCGCCACCCGGCGGTGCCGGTATTGTGCCCGGCGGCGCAGGCTTGCCGGGCCTACGTTTCTGCTCAGCGCCTGTAAACCGTAGGCCGGGTAAGCGTCAGCGCCACCCGGCATTTTTCCCGCCTCAAGGAGTTCCCATGACTCAGGACGACCTTATTCCCGTCAGCGACACTCTCACGCTCTGCGCCATCAACGAGCAGGATGTCCCCGAACTGCACCAACTGGTGTTGAAAAACAAAGCCTGGCTGCAACAGTTTTTAGACTGGCCGCAGTATGTCGGATCGGAAGACGACTCCCTGAAGAATGCGCAGAGCAACATCATGCTGCACCAGCGCGGCTACGCGAAAATGTTCCTGATGAAGTACAACGGACGCATCGTCGGCGTGCTGTCGTTCAACTCTGTAGAGCCGTCCAATAAAACGGCTTATATCGGCTACTGGCTGGATGAAGATCATCAGGGGAAAGGGTTGCTGTCGCAGGCGTTACAGGCGTTTATGGCGTTTTACGCCGCGCGCGGGGAAGTGCGCCGTTTTGTGATCAAATGCCGGGTGGACAACGCCGCCAGCAATCAGGTAGCGCTGCGCAATGGCTTTACGCGCGAAGGCTGTCTGAAAGAGGCCGAATTCCTTAACGGCCGCTTTGACGATCAGTATATTTACGCGCGTATTATCGATTCGGCGTCACAGTGAGCCGATAAGCGGCGTGCGGGTGATATGCTCCGCGCCGTTCAGCACCTTTGGCCCACTCAGATGAATGCCGCCGTCCGCCTGGCCTGAGATATTGACGGTACCGCTGATCTCCACCTGCTGCTCGATCAAGACATTGCCGCTGATTTTCGCCTCGCCCTGAATAATGACTTTGTTATCCAGCAGGATCGGGCCGCCGTGCAGCCATGCGTGACCGCCGACCAGCACGTGATGTTTGAGCACACAGTTACCTTCCACTACCGCATGTTCCGCCACCTGCGCGCTGTAGCGCAGCGTCGGAATGGCGTCTTCCTCACTGCCTGCCACCACCCGCGCATGGCCGTAAACTTTGGCGCAGTCGCATACCCAGACGTTATTTTCTTCATTGCCTTCCAGCAGGGCGAAATCAAACACCTCGGCGCGGTGCTCAATAAAAGCGTCGTTGACGATGGCGTCACCGTAGATTTGCGCCTGATGCACCACGCGGGAACGGCTGACAGTGGCGCGCTGGAAAATACGCAATCTTTGGTGCTGGTCGGGCGTCATACCGCGGGCGGCGATAATTTCACTGCCGTTAAGCACCCGCGCTTCGTCGGCAATGTCGCAGTCGCCACGCACTGTTGATGACTGGACCAGCACGCTGCCGCACAGCCTCGCGCCATGGCTGATTTCCGCGGCGTCCACCCAGGCGTTATCGCTGATCTCTGCGTTATGACGCAGAATGCATGCGCCGGTAATACGGGCGTTATCGCGGATCTGGCAGCCGTCAAAAGCGAGGCTGTTTTCATCGTAGATCCAGCAGTCGCCGTGCTGAGAAAGCACGCTTTCATCATCGATCCAGCCGCCGGGCGTCCCGGCAGTGACATCGTTAAAATCGTTAAGGGCTATAATCTGGCGCAGACTGATGCTGCGCTTTTCCACGCCGTCCTGATAGCTGAACGTGCGGCACTCATCGCTGAGACGATATTTATTCATCTTGGTTATTCCGCAGAAGCCTTCACTGAGCGTAGCAAAATTTACGTCACTGGCTATCTGGCGCGAATTTCCATAAAATGTATTTCAAATATCATTTAAAAATTCAACAAAATGTGTAACCGAATTGTTAGCAAAAAAGTGCTGCATTTGCCCGCCGGTTATTTCGGGATGGTGCTGGGGATTATCGGCATGGGCTTCGCCTGGCGTTATGCCAGCACTATCTGGCCGGTCAGCCATGCGATTGGTGACGGGCTGGTCGCGCTGGCGACCTGTATCTGGGCGTTGCTGACGCTGGCATTTCTGTGGCGACTGGCGCGCTATCCGTACAGCGTTTTGCGGGAGATGCGTCATCCGGTGCAGAGCAGCTTTGTGAGCCTCTTTCCGGCGACCACCATGCTGGTGGCCATCGGCATGGTGCCCTGGTGGCGCGCGCTGGCGCTGGGACTGTTTATCGTCGGGGTGACGGTGCAACTGACCTATGCCGCCTGGCAATCCGCAGGCCTCTGGCGTGGCCGTCATCCGCAGGACGCCACCACGCCGGGGCTGTATCTGCCGACGGTAGCCAATAACTTTATCAGCGCCATGGCCTGCGGCGCGCTCGGTTTTCATGACGCCGGGCTGGTGTTTTTAGGAGCCGGCGTTTTCTCCTGGCTCAGCCTTGAACCGGCGATCCTTCACCGGCTGCGCAGCGCCGGGGAGCTGCCCGTCGCCATGCGCACGTCCCTCGGCATTCAGCTTGCGCCCGCGCTGGTCGCCTGTAGCGCCTGGTTTAGCGTCAACGGCGGCGAGGCGGACACCTTCGCCAAAATGCTGTTTGGCTATGGTCTGCTGCAACTGCTGTTTATGCTGCGGCTGATCCCCTGGTATCTGTCGCAGCCGTTTAACGCCACTTTCTGGAGCTTCTCGTTCGGCGTGTCGGCGCTGGCCACTACCGGATTACATCTGGGGCACAGCGCGGGTGCGGGATTCTTTCACACGCTGGCGCTGCCGCTGTTTGTGTTCTGTAACCTGATCATAGTGCTGCTGGGGATCAAGACCCTGATGCTGTTATTTCAGGGCAAACTGCTGATCCGCGTCGACCCGGCACAATTAATTAACGCTAAGGATGAATAATGACCACTCGCGATGAAAACTATTTTACTGAGAAATACGGCCTGACCCGTACCCATTCCGAAGTGCTGGAAGCCGGGGCGATGATCCCACCGGGTAAAACCCTGGATCTGGGCTGTGGCAACGGGCGCAACAGCGTCTGGCTGGCGGCAAAAGGCTTTAACGTAACGGCCTGGGATAAAAACCCCAACAGCATTGCTAATCTGCAACGCATCAAAGCGGCGGAAGGGCTGGATAACCTTGAGATTGCTATTCAGGATCTGAACGCGCTGACCTTCGATGGCGACTATGATTTTATTTTGTCCACCGTGGTGATGATGTTCCTTGAGCCGCAGACTATTCCGGGACTGATCGCCAATATGCAGCGCTGCACCGTGCCGGGGGGCTATAACCTGATTGTCGCCGCCATGGATACCGAAGATTTTCCGTGCAATGTCGGCTTCCCGTTTGCCTTTAAAGAAGGTGAACTGCGCAACTATTACGACGGCTGGGAGATCGTGAAATACAATGAAAATCCGGGGGAATTACACCGCACCGATGCGAATGGCAACCGCATTAAACTGCGCTTCGCCACGCTGCTGGCGCGTAAAGCCGCCTGAGCATAAATTACCCGGCCTGACGCCGGGTTTTTTATTTGCCTGAAATGTGCGCCACGCCTCTTTTAGTCACAACAGCGACACAATGGTTTTGCTATAACCACCTGTGCATATGTGCACTAACTGAGATCTTATTATGCGTACTCATACTTTATTTAAAGTTGCAGTGCTAACCGGCCTGCTCACCCTGGCAGGCTGTGCGTCGAAAGTGGCGGAGCCTGATAACTATTCCGGGTTTTTGAAAGATTATTCTGGCTTGCAGCAAACCACCTCCGCATCGGGTAAACCTGTTTTGCGTTGGGTGGATCCCAATTTTGATCCCAACCAGTACGACAGCATTATTTATCATCCGGTGACTTACTATCCGGTGGCAAAACCGACCTCGCAAATCGGGCAGCAAACGCTGGATGGTCTGCTGAACTACACCAACAGCAAACTGAAACCTGCCATCGGACAGCGTAAACCGCTGGTGACGTCGCCCGGCGCGCACAGCCTGATTTTCCGCGGGGCGATCACCGGGGTGAATTCCAGCAAAGAAGGGCTACAGTTCTATGAAGTGGTGCCCGTCGCGCTGCTGGTCGCCGGGACGCAGGCTGCCACCGGGCACCGTACCATGGACACGCATCTCTATTTTGAAGGCGAACTGATTGACGCCGCCACCAATAAACCGGTGCTGAAAGTGGTGCGTAAGGGCGAAGGGAAAGATCTCAACAATGAAAGCACGCCGATGACCGTCGAAACCTTAAAACAGGTGGTTGACGACATGGCGACCGACGCCACCATGTTCGATCTCAACAAAAAGTAAAACCGCGCGCCACCGACCGGTGGCGCAGTTTTATGCCTGTTTCACCCGCCAGCTTCTGCCGGTAAACCACTTTTCCGGGCGGGCGAACATCACCAGATTACCCACCAGGATCAGCGCCAGTCCGCACACTGCATTCAGATGCCAGACATAACCCTCATACAGGGTGGAGATGGTCAGGGCGACCAGCGGAAACAGCAGGGTGCTGTATGCCGCTTTGCTGGGGCCGATGCGTCCGACCAGCGTGAAGTACGCGCCGAAGCCGATCACCGAGCCAAACAGCGCCAGGTAGACCAGCGCGCCGAGGTAAGAGAGCGTCCAGTCCGGGGTAAAATCGTCGCCGCGCACCAGCGCAATCCCGCCCATAATCAGCGTGCCGTAGAGCATCGCCCAGGCGTTAGTGGTCATGGTTTCCAGCCCGTTACGCTGATGGCGCAGGCTGATCATATTGCCCATCGAGAAACCCAGGGTGCCGAGCGCCGACAAGCCGATACCCATCAGCAGCGTACTGCTCATATCGGTGGCGACCAGATCGTGCCAGAACAGGGCGACGATGCCGCACAGTCCCAGCACCGCCGCCAGATAAAAGCGGGCAGGTGGCCGGTTACCGAAAAACAGAAAACTGTTGATGGCGTTAAACAGCACCGCCATGGAGAAGATCACCGACTCCAGCCCGGTATTGATCCATGCCGCCGCGGTATAAAAACACCAGAAGTTAAAGCCGAACACGCAGCCGCCCTGCAACAGGCAAAACAGGTGATCGCGTCGCGCCAGCGGCCGCAGTCGCCGCCACGCAATAAGCGCCGTCATGATGACCAGGGTCGCCAGCGCAAAGCGCCAGAATATAGAAACCGGTGCCGGGACGCTGCCCTGTTGTAAAAAGATGGCGATCCATGTGGTGCCCCATATCACTACCACCAGGCAATACAATAATGCGTTCATGTTTTATCTCTTCACGGTTGACCTGCTGCTGATTCTGGCGCGGTATTTCGCCCGCGGCTTGCACCGCGTTGCGGTCAACTTGCAAATTCTTGCGCTTTTTTATCGGGCGGCGGGACAATATGCGGGGAAGGCGGGTAAACTGCGGATCTGGTTAATCATTTGTTAAGCGGCGTTATGGCGGAAACTTATCGGGCGTTTGAAAATCTGCGCAATCACAATGCGGTGCTGCATGATTCGGTGGCGCTTAATACCGGTATGCAGCTGGCGGCCTGGTCAAACACGCGCGACAACATCACCCAGTATTGCGATCACCACACGCTGAGCCTGTACATCGCCGACGGTTACGAGAGCTATCACAAAACGTCCGGCGGCTGGAAAAATGGCGGTGGCCCGGATCGTTTCTGCCTGATGCCGACCGACAGCGAATCCAGCTGGGATATTCGCGACGACCTCTCCTTTGTGCATCTCTACTGTACCGATGCGCATCTGCGTACGGTCAGCGAGCAAATCTGGGATCGCCGTCCCGCATCCTTAACCCTGAACGAACAGATGTTTGGCGAAGACGCGCAGATCACCGCGCTGTACCGTCATTTTCTGCTCGGCTGCGACTGGCAGCAGCAGGCGAACCAGCTGACGCTAAGCACTGCCTCAACCTTACTGTTAACCCATCTGGTGCAGCACTACAGCAACGTGCGCTGGCGGCTGCCGACCGTCACCGGCGGGCTGTCGCCGTCGGTATTGCGCAACGTCCTGGCCTATATTGACGCCAGCCTCGCGCAACCGCTGACGCTGGCGGATCTGGCCGCCGAAGCGGCATTAAGCGAATTCCATTTCGCGCGCATGTTCCGCCAGTCGATGGGGCTGGCGCCGCACCAGTATGTGATGCAGCGCCGCATGGCGCAGGCCGAGCAGATGGTGCGCTACAGCGACAGCTCCCTGACCGATATTGCGCTGGCCTGCGGCTTTAACTCCGCCAGCCATTTCAGCAACCGCTTTAAAAGCGTCACCGGTATAACGCCGTCGCAGCTACGCGCGCGCCGCGCGTGACAGCAGGGCGTAGCATGCGCCGCCAATAATCAATCCCCAGAAGGCGGAGCCGATGCCGAGCAGCGTAATGCCGCTGGCGGTGATGAGGAAAGTGACAATGGCTGCGTCACGCTCACGGGGATGCGCCAGCGCCTGATAAAGGCTGCCGCTGAAGGTGCCGAGCAGCGCCAGCCCCGCCAGCGTCTGGATCCAGCTCACCGGCAGCGCCGTCATCAGCGCGGTAATGGAACCGCCAAAAATCCCTGCCAGCAGATAAAACCCTCCGGCAGCCATTGCAGCCAGCCAGCGTTTACTGGCGTCAGGATGCGCATCCGGGCTGAGACACACCGCCGCGCTGATCGCGCCAATGCACACCGAAAACGCGCCGAAACCCGACAGCAGTACCGTTAACCCGCCGGTAAAAATCATCAGCGGCGAAACGGGAACCTGATAGCCCGCCGCCTGAAAGGTCGCCACGCCAGGCGCGTTTTGCGATGCCATGGTGACGAGGAAAAAAGGAATGCCGATGCTGATAAGGGTGGTCAGGCTGAACTGCGGGGCGATAAATTCCGGCATGACCGGGTTAAAATGCAGCCCGGATGTGACAACGTCACCCGAAGCCCATGCGGCGACAATCCCCGCCAGCAGCGTGCCGACGATGGCGTAGCGGGGCGCGAACGCCTTGCCCAGCATCCACGCCAGTAGCATACTGCCGCACAATAAAAAGTGTCCCTCAATATTCCTGAAGGCTTGCAGGCCAAAACGCAGTAAGATGCCGCCCAGCATGGCGGCGGCCAGCGAATGGGGAATAATTTTCATCAGCCGCGCAAATAAGCCGGTGAGGCCGCACAGCAGGATCAGCGCATTGGCGAAAATAAAAACGCCTACCGCTTCGTTAATGCTTACCCCGTGCAGGCTGGTCGCCAGCAGCGCCGCGCCGGGCGTGGACCATGCGGTGAGCAGCGGAACGCGGTACCATAGCGTCAGCGCCAGCGTACTGACGCCCATCGCGAGGCCGAGGGCGGTCATCCAGCCGGCGATCTGCACCTCGCTGGCACCGGCGGCAGAAGCGGCCTGCCAGATAATGGCCGCCGAGCTGGCGTAACCGACCAGCACAGCAACAAAACCCGCGAGCAGCGCGGGGAGTGGGAAAGAGAACGGACGCATAATGATCCTTGTGCGTTATAACGTCCGCACAAACTATCATTGTGCGCTATAACGTACAAGCGACGGGTAATGCAACCAGGAGAAAATGATGGATCTGACACAGTATCTGGCCGGGACGCTGAAAAGCCTGCGTCAGGCGCGGGGCTGGAGTTTGTCACGGCTGGCGGAAGAAACCGGCGTATCCAAGGCGATGCTCGGCCAGATTGAGCGCAACGAGTCCAGCCCGACGGTGGCGACACTGTGGAAAATCGCCACCGGCCTGAACGTGCCGTTTTCGACCTTTATTGCCGCGCCCGATACGATGGCGCCGCAGGCCTACGATCCCGACCAGCAGGCGATGGTTATCACGCCCTTGTTCCCCTGGGATGCGCAACTGCACTTTGATCTGTTTTCCATCACGCTGGCCCCCGGCGCGCTGAGCGAATCCACGCCCCACGAATGCGGTGTGATTGAACATGTGGTGGTGATTTCAGGCGTGCTGGAGATGTGTCTCGACGGCCAGTGGCAGAGCATTAGCGCCAACAGCGGCCTGCGTTTTGCGGCGGATAAAGCGCATGCCTATCGCAACAGCACCGCGCAGACCGTGCACTTTCATTCACTGATCCATTACCCCAAAGAAAAAAGCCGCGGTTAAGGCGTGGAAAGTGTTTTGGTCTGTGGGCTATTCTCACTACAATAGCGGCCATTTTGACCATCCTGGATAACGACGACCGTATGCGCCTGCAATCCCATCATCTTGAATTATTAAGCCCGGCCCGTGATACCGACATCGCCCGCGAAGCCATTCTTCACGGCGCGGATGCGGTGTACATCGGCGGCCCCGGCTTTGGTGCCCGCCACAATGCCAGCAACAGCTTGCAGGACATTGCGAAACTGGTGCCTTTTGCCCATCGCTATGGCGCGAAGGTGTTTGTGACGCTGAACACCATTCTCCATGATGATGAACTGGAACCGGCGCAGCGGCTGATCACCGATCTCTACCAGACCGGCGTGGATGCGCTGATCGTCCAGGACATGGGCGTGCTGGAACTGGATATTCCGCCGATTGAACTGCACGCCAGCACCCAGTGCGATATTCGCAGCGTTGAAAAAGCCAAATTCCTCTCGGATGTCGGCTTTTCGCAGATCGTACTGGCGCGTGAACTTGACCTTCAGCAGATCAAAGCCATCCATCAGGCCACCGACGCCACCATTGAATTTTTCATTCATGGCGCGCTGTGCGTGGCGTACTCCGGTCAGTGCTACATTTCCCACGCGCAGACCGGGCGCAGCGCCAACCGCGGCGACTGCTCGCAGGCCTGCCGTCTGCCGTACACCCTGAAAGACGATCAGGGGCGCGTGGTGTCCTATGAAAAACACCTGCTGTCGATGAAAGACAACGACCAGACCGCCAACCTTGGGCAGCTGATTGACGCCGGTGTGCGCTCCTTCAAAATCGAAGGGCGCTATAAGGACATGAGCTATGTGAAGAACATCACCGCCCATTATCGCCAGATGCTCGATGCCATTATTGAAGATCGCGGCGACCTGGCGCGCTCTTCAGCGGGGCGTACCGAGCACTTCTTTGTTCCGTCCACGGATAAAACTTTCCATCGTGGTAGTACCGATTATTTTGTGAATGCCCGTAAGGCTGACATCGGCGCCTTTGATTCGCCGAAATTTATCGGCCTGCCGGTAGGAGAAGTCCTGCGTGTGGGTAAAGATCACCTGGATGTGGAAGTCACTGAACCCCTGGCGAACGGCGACGGGCTGAACGTGATGATCAAGCGCGAAATCGTTGGTTTTCGCGCCAACACGGTGGAGAAAACCGCCGAAAACCGTTATCGCGTCTTCCCGAACGAGATGCCCGCCGATCTGCATAAAGTGAAGCCGCATACCGCGCTGAACCGCAACCTCGACCATAACTGGCAGCAGGCGCTGACCAAAACCTCCAGCGAACGCCGTATCGCGGTGGATATCGAGCTGGGCGGCTGGCAGGAACAGCTGATCCTCACCGTCACCTGTGAAGACGGCATCAGCGTCACCCATACGCTGGACGGTCAGTTCGATGAAGCCAATAACGCCGAAAAAGCGTTAAACCAGTTGCAGGATGGCCTGGCAAAATTAGGCCAGACCCGTTACTACGCGCGCGATATTCAGGTAAACCTGCCAGGCGCGCTCTTTGTGCCGAACAGCCTGCTCAACCAGCTGCGCCGTGAAACCATTGAACTGCTGGACGACGCCCGTCTGGCTAACTATGAGCGCGGCAGCCGTAAACCGGTGGCGGTACCTGCGCCGGTGTATCCGGAAACGCATCTGTCGTTCCTCGCCAACGTCTATAACGCCAAAGCGCGGGCGTTTTATCATCGCTACGGCGTACAGCTGATCGATGCCGCTTACGAGGCGCACAAAGAGAAGGGCGACGTGCCGGTGATGATCACTAAACACTGCCTGCGTTTTGCATTTAATCTCTGCCCGAAACAGGCTAAAGGTTCGATCAAGAGCTGGAAAGCGACGCCAATGCAGCTGGTGCATGGCGATGAGGTGTTAACCCTGAAATTTGACTGCCGTCCGTGCGAGATGCACGTGGTGGGCAAGATCAAAAATCATATCCTCAAAATGCCGCATCCGGGCAGCGTGGTGGCGTCAATGAGTCCTGAAGATCTGATGAAGACCTTGCCGAAACGCAAAGGGGTTTGACGGCAACGCCGGGTGGCGGCAACGCCTTACCCGGCCTGGGGTATGATGTGGTTGCGTCATTTTGTAGGCCCGGCAAGCAACGCGCCGCCGGGCACTAAATAACGACTCAATGTGCCTTAAACCCCGCCGCGCTCATCAGCAGCCGGAACCCCATACTCACCGCGCCGAGCGCCAGCACGCTGGCGCCCCAGATGATCACCAGCCACATCAGCCGTTTCCATAAAGGTTTCTGCATCAGTGATAGCCCTCGCCGGGTTTAACTTTGCCGCGGAACACGTAGTAGCTCCAGAAGGTATAGACCAGGATCACCGGAATAATCAGCAGCGCGCCGACCAGCATAAAGCCCTGGCTTTGCGGCGGGGCGGCCGCCTCCCACAGCGTGATGGACGGCGGGATAATGTGCGGCCAGATACTGATGCCAAGGCCGCTGAAGCCCAGGAAAATCAGCCCCAGCGTCAGCACAAAGGGCAACGAATGGTGCTCGACATTGCTCAGGCTGCGCCATTGCCACAGGCTCAGCAGCACCACCAGCACCGGTACCGGCATCAGGAAGAAAATATTCGGCATACTGAACCAGCGATCGGCAATCGCCTGATGCGCCAGCGGCGTCCACAGGCTGATCACCGCAGTTACCACCAGCAGCGCCAGCAGTAGCTGTTTCGACGAACGACGCATTTTCTCCTGCAGTTCACCGCCGCTTTTCATTACCAGCCAGCTTGCGCCCAGCAGGGCATAAGCCACCACCAGTCCAAAACCGCAGAACAGGTTAAAGGGCGTCAGCCAGTCCAGCGGACCGCCGCTGAACGTACGACCCGTCACCGGGAAACCGTTCAGCACCGCGCCCACCACGATACCCTGAGTGAAGGTGGCGAGGATCGAACCGCACAGGAACGATTTATCCCAGAACGGGCGATGTTCCGGGGTGGCTTTGAAGCGGAACTCAAAGGCCACGCCGCGGAAAATCAGCCCAATCAGCATCAGCGTCAGGGGGATGGTCAGCGCGTCAATAATGACCGCATAGGCCAGCGGGAACGCACCGAACAGACCCGCACCGCCCAGCACCAGCCAGGTTTCGTTGCCATCCCATACCGGGGCGACCGTGTTGACCATCACATCGCGTTCGTCTTCATCCTGTACCAGCGGAAACAGAATGCCGATGCCCAGATCAAAGCCGTCCATCACGATATACATCAGCGTGGAGAAGACGATGATCACAAACCAGATTACCGACAGATCGATACCCATTATTTAAACTCCTCCCTGGTGGCCGACAGCGGGCGGGCAGGCCGGCCATCTGTGGGATGTTCGTCAGGTGGCTGCGGCCCCAGTTTGATCAGGCGCACCATGTAGCTGTAACCGACGCCGAAGACCGAGGTATAGACCACGAAGAAGGTCAGCAGGCTGATACTCATCTGCAAATCGCCGTGGGCGGAAACCGCGTCGATAGTGCGTTGCAGGCCATACACCACCCAGGGCTGACGGCCGACTTCCGTCGTCACCCATCCGGCGAGAATGGCGATAAGTCCGGAAGGCCCCATCCATAACGCAAAATGCAGGAAAGGCCGTGACTCATAAAGGCGGTGTTTATAGCGCAGCCACAGCGCCGCGACGCCAAGCAGCATCATCAGCAGGCCCATCGCCACCATGATGCGGAACGACCAGAACACAATGGTGGAGTTGGGACGGTTCTCTTTCGGAAATTCTTTTAACGCCGGAACCTGTTTATCCAGACTGTGCGTGAGGATCAGGCTGCCAAGCGCCGGGATCTCCAGCCCGTAGCGGGTGCGCTCTTCTTCCATATCCGGCAGGCCGAACAGCAACAGCGGCGTCGCTTCGCCCGGTCTGTTTTCCCAGTGGCCTTCAATGGCAGCGATCTTGGCCGGTTGATGCTCCAGCGTGTTCAGCCCGTGCATATCGCCGATCATCGCCTGAATGGGCGCGACAATCAGCGTCATCCACAGCGCCATGGAAAACATGGTGCGAATAGCGGGGGTGTTATTACCGCGCAGCAGATGCCAGGCCGCGGACGCCCCCACAAACAGGGCGCTGCTGAGAAACGCCGCCACCGTCATATGCAGCAGCCGGTACGGGAAGGAAGGGTTGAAAATAACCGCGAACCAGTCCACCGGCACCACCTGACCGTTGACGATCTCAAAGCCCTGCGGGGTGTGCATCCAGCTGTTGGACGCCAGGATCCAGAAGGTGGACATCAGCGTACCCAGCGCCACCATGCAGGTCGCCAGAAAGTGCAGCCCCGGCCCGACTTTATTCCAGCCGAACAGCATCACGCCGAGAAAACCCGCCTCAAGGAAGAATGCCGTCAGCACTTCATAGGTCAGCAGCGGCCCGGTAATACTGCCGGCAAACTGCGAAAAGCCGCTCCAGTTAGTGCCGAACTGATAGGCCATCACCAGACCGGAAACCACCCCCATACCGAAGTTTACGGCGAAGATTTTCGACCAGAAATGGTACAGCGCACGCCATACCGGATTTTTGGTTTTCAGCCACAATCCTTCCAGCACCGCAAGGTAACTGGCCAGCCCGATGGTGATCGCCGGAAAGATAATGTGGAATGAAACCGTGAAAGCGAACTGGATCCTCGCCAGATGAAACGCATCAAGACCGAACATAGACAACCTCTGATAACCTGCTGTTAGCGTTAATGGTAATGATCCGGGAGTAAAACGTGCAGACGCAGATACCCGATATTTTTAGATAACAGTTTGCGAAAAGCCGTCATTTTGAGTGAACTGATATAGCGAAAGGGCAACTGTCGTGGTACGGTAAGTTTAGGTTAGTTTTGTGTAAGTGAAATGAAAAAATATCAGCGCCTTGCGCAACAAATTATCGACCAGATTGAGCTCGGCGTCTGGCAGCCAGGGGACCGTTTACCTTCGTTGCGCGAGCAGGTGACGCACAGCGGCCTGAGCTTTATGACCGTTGGCCATGCCTATCAGATGCTGGAAAGCCAGGGGCGCATCGTCGCCCGCCCGCAGTCCGGCTATTTCGTCGCGCCGCGTCCGGTGAGCCAGAAACTGACGCCGCCCGCGCAGGTGATGCGAGATGAGGCGGTGGACATCAACACCTACATTTTTGACGTATTACAGGCCAGCTGTGACGCCTCGGTGCTGCCGTTTGGTTCGGCGTTTCCCGATCCACATCTTTTCCCGCAGCAGCAGCTTAACCGCTCGCTTTCAGCGATTGGCAAAACCGCCACCGCCATGAGCGTGATCGAAAACCTGCCGCCGGGCAATGCCGCGCTGCGTCATGCCATTGCCCGCCGTTACGCCCAGCAGGGCATGACTATTTCGCCGGATGAAATCGTGATCACCGCCGGGGCGCTGGAAGCGCTCAACCTGAGTTTGCAGGCGGTCACGCAGCCGGGAGACTGGGTGATTGTCGAGAACCCCTGTTTTTACGGCGCATTGCAGGCGCTGGAGCGGCTGCGGCTGAAGGCGCTGTCGGTGGCGACGGACGTGAAAGAGGGTATCGATCTGGAAGCGCTCGCTCAGGCGCTGAACGACTATCCGGTAAAAGCCTGCTGGTTGATGACCAACAGCCAGAACCCGCTCGGCTTTACCCTCAGCGCCGACAAAAAAGCCAGGCTGGTCGCGCTGCTGGCCCAGCATAACGTCACGCTGATAGAGGATGATGTTTACAGCGAGCTGTATTACGGACGTGAAAAACCCTTGCCCGCGAAAGCCTGGGATACCCAGGACATGACGCTGCACTGCTCGTCATTTTCAAAATGTCTGGTGGCGGGTTTTCGTATCGGCTGGGTGGCGGCGGGAAAACACGCGCGGCGTATCCAGCAGCTACAACTGATGAGCACCTTATCCACCAGTTCGCCGGTGCAGCTGGCGCTGGTCGATTACCTCTCCACCCAGCGTTACGACGCCCATCTGCGCCGCCTGCGTCGCACGCTCGCCGCCCGCAAACAGCAAAGCTGGCAGGCGCTGCTGCGCCATCTTCCGTCGGAGGTGAAGATTCACCACAACGACAGCGGTTACTTTTTATGGATCGAACTGCCCGCAACCCTGGATGCGGGAAAATTAAGCGAGCAGGCGCTGGCGCACCGCATCAGCATCGCGCCGGGCAAGATGTTTTCCACCTCCGACGCCTGGGTGCCGTTTTTCCGCTTTAACACCTCCTGGGAGTGGGGCGACCGCCAGGAACAGGCGGTGAAGATCCTCGGACAATTAATTCGTGAATTGCTGAAATAACAACTCTTTGCGGCGGCTTATTTACTGAATTTAACGCCGGTCACAACCTGAGCAAATTTCTTTTATACGGATCGTGCCGCTGTCTACCTTTATGAAGGGAGACTTTTTAACGGCACGGCTGCCGCACCTCTTATTGCGACAGGAGTACATCCGTATGAGCAAAACATTTGCGCGCAGCTGTCTGTGTTCGCTGGGCATGACCCTTGCCTGCGCCCACGCCGCCGAACCGCCCACAAAAATCGGCGATGGCGAAGGGCGGCTCGATATTATCGCCTGGCCCGGTTATATCGAGCGCGGGCAAACCGATAAGGACTACGACTGGGTGACGGCCTTTGAAAAAGAGACCGGCTGCGCCGTTAACGTCAAAACCGCCGCCACCTCCGATGAAATGGTCAGCCTGATGGCGAAGGGCGGCTACGACCTGGTTACCGCCTCCGGCGACGCCTCCCTGCGGCTGATCATGGGAAAACGCGTCCAGCCGATCAATACCGCGCTGATAGAGAACTGGAAAAACGTCGATCCGCGTATGGAGAAGGGCGACTGGTTTAACGTCAATGGTAAAGTCTACGGCACGCCGTATCAGTGGGGGCCGAACCTGCTGATGTACAACACCACCACGTTCCCCACGCCGCCGGACAGCTGGGCGGTGCTGTTTATCAAACAGCAACTGCCGGACGGTAAAAGCAATCAGGGGCGCGTACAGGCCTATGACGGGCCGATTTATATCGCCGATGCCGCGCTCTATGTGAAAGCCACCCAGCCGGAACTCGGCATTGAGGATCCCTACCAGCTCACCCAACAGCAGTACGACGCCGTACTGAAGGTACTGCGCGACCAGCATCAGTTGATCCATCGCTACTGGCATGACACCACTGTGCAGATGAGCGACTTCAAAAACGAAGGCGTGGTGGCCTCCAGCGCCTGGCCGTATCAGGCAAACGCGCTGAAAGGCGAAAATCAGCCCATCGCCACCGTCTTTCCGAAAGAGGGCGTCACCGGCTGGGCGGACACCACTATGCTGCACGCCGACGCCAAACACCCGAACTGCGCCTATAAGTGGATGAACTGGTCGCTGACGCCAAAAGTGCAGGGCGATGTGGCGGCCTGGTTTGGCTCGCTGCCGGTGGTGCCGGAAGGCTGCAAGGCCAGCACGCTGCTGGGCGAGAAAGGCTGCGACACCAACGGCTACAGCTTCTTTGACAAAATCGCCTTCTGGAAAACGCCGGTGGCGGACGGCGGTAAATATGTGCCGTACAGCCGCTGGACGCAGGATTACATCGCCATTATGGGTGGACGTTAAGCATGGCCTGGGCCGTAGAGTTTCAGAATGTCTCGCGCCTGTATGGGGATGTGCGGGCGGTGGATGGTGTCAGCCTTGAGGTGCAGGACGGGGAGTTTTTCTCCATGCTGGGGCCGTCCGGCTCCGGCAAAACCACCTGCCTGCGGCTGATCGCCGGGTTTGAACAACTGTCCGGCGGGGCGATACGTATTTTCGGGCAGGATGCCAGCACGCTGCCGCCCTGGCAGCGCGACGTCAATACCGTGTTTCAGGATTACGCGCTCTTCCCGCATATGTCGATCCTCGACAACGTCGCCTACGGCCTGATGGTGAAAGGCGTCGACAAAAAACAGCGCCATGCCCGCGCCCGCGAGGCGCTGGAAAAGGTGGCGCTGGGATTTGTGCACACCCGTAAACCGTCGCAGCTTTCCGGCGGCCAGCGGCAGCGGGTGGCAATCGCCCGCGCGCTGGTCAACGAACCGCGGGTATTGCTGCTGGATGAACCCCTCGGCGCGCTCGATCTCAAACTGCGTGAGCAGATGCAGTTCGAACTGAAAAAGCTGCAACAGGATCTGGGCATCACCTTTATTTTTGTGACTCACGATCAGGGCGAAGCGCTGTCGATGTCTGACCGGGTGGCGGTGTTCAACAATGGCCGCATCGAGCAAATCGACAGCCCGCGCGAGCTCTATCTGCGACCGCGCACGCCCTTTGTCGCCGGTTTTGTCGGCACCGCCAACGTTTTTACCGCCGACACCGCCCGTCAGCTGTGCGGTATGACGGGGATGTACTCCCTGCGTCCGGAGCATATCCGGCTGAACGAGTCCGGCGAGATCCAGGTGCAGGGCATCGTGCAGGCGGTGCAGTATCAGGGGGCGGCGACGCGCTTTGAGCTGCGCTTGCCGGGCGGGGAAAAATTACTGGTCAGCCAGGCGAATCTCTCCGACGCGCAGTTGCCCGAACTGTTACAGCCGGGCCAGAGGGTGCAGGCCTGCTGGGCGCGGGCGGCGATGGTGCCACTGCAGGGGGCGGGCTGAATGGCGATAAACCTCTCCCGTCTTTCTGCGCCGCCGCGAACGGGGCGGCTGTCGGGCTTTTTCTGGCGCAGGCCCGGCCTCGGGCTTTTCCTGCTGCTGGTGCCGCCGCTGATGTGGTTCGGCGTGGTCTATTTCGGATCGCTGCTCACGCTGCTCTGGCAGGGGTTTTACACTTTCGACGATTTCACCATGTCGGTGACGCCGGATCTGACGCTGGCGAACCTGCGGGCGCTGTTTAATCCCGCCAACTACGACATCATTCTGCGCACGCTCACCATGGCGCTGGCGGTCACCGTTGCCAGCGCCATTCTTGCCTTCCCGATGGCGTGGTTTATGGCGCGTTATACCACCGGCAAAATGAAAGCGTTTTTCTATATCGCCGTGATGTTGCCGATGTGGGCGAGTTACATCGTCAAAGCCTACGCCTGGACGCTGCTGCTGGCGAAAGACGGGGTGGCACAGTGGTTTTTAAGCCATCTGGGGCTGCAACCGCTGCTGGCGGCAATTCTGACGCTGCCCGCCGTGGGGGGTAGCACGCTTTCCACCTCCGGGCTCGGGCGCTTTCTGGTGTTTCTCTATATCTGGCTGCCATTCATGATCCTGCCGGTGCAGGCGGCGCTGGAGCGCTTACCCGCCTCGCTGTTGCAGGCGTCGGCGGATCTGGGCGCGCGTCCGGCGCAGACGTTCCGTTATGTGGTGCTGCCGCTGGCCATTCCTGGCATTGCCGCCGGTTCCATTTTCACCTTCTCGCTGACGCTGGGGGACTTTATCGTACCGCAACTGATTGGCCCGCCAGGGTATTTCATCGGCAACATGGTCTATTCCCAGCAGGGGGCGATTGGCAATATGCCGATGGCGGCGGCCTTTACGCTGGTGCCCATTGTACTGATTGCCCTTTATCTGGCGTTCGTGAAACGCCTGGGAGCTTTCGATGCACTCTGATCGCGCCCCCTTTTTGCTCAAAGTCGCGGCCTGGGGCGGGGTGATCTTCCTGCATTTCCCTCTCGCCATCATCGCCATCTATGCGTTTAACACCGAAGACGCCGCCTTCAGTTTTCCCCCGCAGGGGCTGACGCTGCGCTGGTTCAGCGTGGCCGCCACGCGGGGCGATATTCTCGAATCCGTGACGTTGTCACTTAAAATCGCCGCGCTGTCGACGGCGATTGCCCTGGTACTTGGCACGCTTGCTGCAGCAGCGTTATGGCGCAGCACGTTTTTTGGCAAAAACGCCATCTCTTTACTGTTGCTGCTGCCCATTGCATTGCCGGGGATTATCACCGGACTGGCGCTGCTGACGGCCTTTAAAACCGTCGATCTGGAGCCGGGTTTTTTAACCATCGTCATCGGCCATGCGACCTTTTGCGTGGTGGTGGTGTTTAACAACGTGATTGCGCGCTTTCGCCGCACCTCATGGAGCCTGGTGGAAGCGTCGATGGATTTGGGCGCGACCGGCTGGCAGACCTTCCGCTATGTGGTGCTGCCGAACTTAGGTTCGGCGCTGCTGGCGGGGGGCATGCTGGCGTTCGCGCTGTCGTTTGACGAAATTATCGTCACCACTTTCACCGCCGGGCATGAACGTACGCTGCCCCTGTGGCTGCTCAACCAGTTAGGCCGACCGCGCGACGTGCCGGTGACTAACGTGGTGGCGCTGCTGGTGATGCTGGTAACTATGCTGCCGATCCTCGGTGCCTGGTGGCTGACCCGCGAGGACGACACCGGGAAATAATTGACCACAGAGAAAGGACCATATTATGCAACATCAACTGTTAATTAATGGCGAGCTGATCAACGGCGAAGGCGAAACCCAGGCAGTGTATAACCCGGCCACCGGGGAGGTGTTGCTGGAGATCGCCGAAGCGTCCGCAGCCCAGGTCGACGCCGCCGTGCGCGCCGCCGATCGCGCCTTTAGCGAATGGGGGCAGACCACGCCGAAAGTGCGTGCCGAAGCGCTGCTGAAACTGGCGCAGGTGATAGAAGATAATGCCGACGCGCTGGCAAAACTCGAATCGCTGAACTGCGGCAAACCGCTGCACTGCGCGTTAAACGATGAGATCCCGGCCGTGGTGGACGTATTCCGCTTCTTTGCCGGGGCGGCGCGCACGCTTAATGGTCTGGCGGCGGGGGAATATCTGGAAGGTCACACTTCAATGATCCGCCGCGATCCGGTGGGCGTGGTGGCGTCCATTGCCCCCTGGAACTATCCGCTGATGATGGCGGCCTGGAAACTCGCACCGGCACTGGCGGCGGGCAACTGTGTGGTGATCAAACCTTCGGAGATCACGCCGCTGACCGCGCTGAAGCTGGCGGAACTGGCAAAAGACATTTTCCCGGCAGGCGTGCTGAACGTGCTGTTCGGGCGCGGCAAAACCGTTGGCGATCCGCTGACCGGTCATGAAAAAGTGCGTATGGTGTCGCTCACCGGCTCTATTGCCACCGGCGAGCATATTATTGCCCATACCGCCTCCTCGGTGAAACGCACCCATATGGAACTGGGGGGCAAAGCGCCGGTGATCGTCTTTGACGATGCGGATCTGGACGCGGTGGTCGAAGGCGTGCGCACTTTCGGCTATTACAATGCCGGACAGGACTGCACCGCCGCCTGTCGTATCTATGCGCAAAAGGGCATTTATCCGGCGCTGGTGGAAAAACTCGGTGCGGCCATTGCCAGTCTGAAAATGGGCGCGCCGGAGGACGGCTCCACCGAACTGGGGCCATTAAGTTCCGAAGCACACCTGGCGCGCGTGGCGGCGGCGGTCGAAGAAGCCAAAGCGCTGCCGCATATCAAAGTGATCACCGGCGGGGCGAAGCGCGAGGGCGCGGGCTACTATTACCAGCCGACGCTGCTGGCCGGGGCGAAGCAGGAGGACGCCATCGTCCAGCGCGAAGTCTTCGGTCCGGTGGTCAGCATGACAGAATTCGACGATGAAGATCAGGTACTGGCATGGGCCAACGATTCGCAGTACGGGCTGGCGTCATCGGTATGGACTCAAGACGTGGGCCGGGCGCACCGCCTGAGCGCTCGCCTGCAATACGGCTGCACCTGGGTGAATACGCACTTTATGCTGGTCAGCGAAATGCCGCACGGCGGGCAGAAAATGTCCGGCTACGGCAAAGATATGTCGGTTTATGGGCTGGAAGACTACACCGTCGTACGGCATGTGATGATAAAACATTAACATCCCTGTGACAGGCGTCGCCTTTAAGGCAGCGGGTTCGGTTGATAATACCTGCTGCCTTTCCGCAGGGAGCGTCTGTCACCATGACACTGTATCTGAAGCTACTGATTTTTTATGGGGTGATGGCGATAGTGAGCGGCGTCATCACCTGGTTTCTCACCAAAGACAAAGTCTGGGTTCGCCTGCTCGCCGCCGTGCTGGTCGGGCTGACGTGGCCGATGAGCTTTCCGATGGCGTTACTGCTCTCGCTATTCTGAATCCCCGGTAGCAAGGATCCTCTTTTCACTCCAGTTGTAATTGACCAGCGCCAGCATCAGCGGTGCGCTCACGGCACCAAAACGTGAGGCGCGCTCCTTCTCAAAAAACTCACGAAAGCGCACCGGCAGACGGGCCGCCTCATAACGCACCAGCGTGCTGTGCCAGAAAGGGGGCGGCAGCGGCGTGTTGCCGTAACGCTGCATTAACGCTGCTTTCCAGGGGCTGGCGAGCAGGGCATCGGCAAAATGTTGCCGCCGCGCCAGACTGACGGCATCCGGCGTGCCGGCAAGCAGGAGTTGATCGGGAAGGGCGACCAGCCGCAGATCGCTGATGGTCACGGTCTGCGGCGCTATATCCATAAATGCCGCCTTCAGGCTGGCGAGTTCCTGCGGCGGCTGCGGCCTGTCATAAAGCGCATCGGTAACGGCTAAAAAGGTAAAGTGCAGCGCCCCGACAGGCATGACATCCGCCAGCGGATCCCCTGCCGCCAGCCTATGCAACTCCTGTAACAGGGTGGCGATGGCAGGCGATAACGGCGGGGTGATGCCCGTCGCCAGCGCGTATTTATCTTTCGCATAACGCGGCTTGCTGCGTGTCGCACCCGTGCCGGGATCCTGCGCCCAGGCCGCCAGGGTGCGGGATGAAGTACTGTCGTAAAGCGCATTTAGTGTCTTAATCAATTTACCCCTTCCTTTTGTTGTAACAAAACTTGATTAATATCAATAAACGATGCATATTGCGGCGGTTTTGTCTCTGGAATCGATCACAACAATGACGCTATATCAAAAAATGCTGGCTTTCTACGCTGTCATGGCCGCCATCAGCGCACTGATCACCTGGTTTTTGTCGAAAGATCGCAAGCGTATTCGCTTCCTCAGCGCTTTTCTGGTCGGTTCCACCTGGCCGATGAGTTTTCCGGTCGCGCTGTTGATCTCACTTTTCTAATTGATTCAACGGGCTGACGCAAAAGCGTGATCCCTGGGTCGTTAATCAAAACAGCGTTCCATTAATATCAATCCTCCATTTCTTAAAATGACGAGGCGAGATGATGGCGAAACGCGGTTTTGGTCTGTCAGCAGCATTATGTATGCCGCTGGTGTTGCATGGCTGTGCCAACGGCGGCGGAAAAGTACCGGGAACGCAAACGCGCGGTATATTGACTGCGCAGGAAGCGGCTCCCTATACGCCGGAAAATTATTTTGCCCGCGGCGGTCTGCTTGCCGCCCCGGACGGCCCGTGGCAACCGGAAGCCATCCATCTCACGGCTATTTCCACCCCGTGGCGCGTCGGGCCACATGAAGCCTGGCTGACGGTGCAACAGGCGATTAACGCCGCCATTCGTAATGCCACCGATCGCTCGCGCATCTATATCAGCGTGCAGCCTGGCGTTTATCAGGGCGCGGTGTATATTCCCGCCGACGCGCCGCCAATCACCCTGTTCGGCACAGGTGAGCAGCCCCAGGATGTGCGCCTTGAACTGGCGCTCGATTCACAGTTTTCTCCCGCCCGCTATCGCCAGACAGTCAATCCTGCGCAGCAGTTCCGCAAGGGTGATCCCGCCTGGTATCTCTATGCGCAATGTGCCGGTAAAACCAGCGCGCTGATTGGCACCAACTGCGCGGCTGTGGTCTGGTCGCAAAGTAATGATTTTCAGCTGGCGCAGCTCAGCGTGGTGAATTCGCTGCTCGATACTGTAGATGGCGGTACCCATCAGGGCGTGGCGCTGCGCACCGACGGCGACCGCGTGCAGCTGGAGAACGTGCGGCTGATTGGCCGCCAGGACACGGTGTATCTCAATACCAGTAACCGTGAAAATCTCGCGGTGACCGACCGCATCAGCCGCGTACTGGTGAAAGACAGCTATATCGAAGGGGATGTGGATTACGTATTTGGCCGCGCCAGCGTGGTGTTTGACGGCGTGGAGTTCCACACGGTATCCACGCGCCGCTCGCAGGAAGCTTACGTGCTTGCGCCAAACACCCTGCCGGATCAGCCATATGGATTTCTGGTGCTGAACAGCCGTTTCACCGGTGATGCGGGTTATCAGGGAAGCTTTAAAGCGAAGCTGGGACGGGCATGGGATCAGGGCGCGGGCAAGACCGGGTATCTGCCGGGTAATACCGCGAACGGTCAGGTGCTGATTGCCTGGAGTACGATAGATTCCAGCTATGACCGGTTATCACCCTGGGGAGCGGCGGCGACCACCTCGCGGCCATATCGTGCCAGCGTGGCGGCGGATCGCAACCTCAACGACACCGCATGGAACCGATTATGGGAGTGGCAGGCCCGGTGGCAGTGAGTTTTTGCCCGGCGGCGCTGCGCTTGCCGGGCCTACGTGATACGTCCACCGATAATATTTTGTAGGCCGGGTAAGCGCAGCGCCACCCGGCAACAAGGCTCACCCCAGCGCCAGCCCAAACAACCGGCTCATGGCGACTTTCCCGCTGGTCGTCACGCTTACCTCGCGGTATCCCGGCGTGCGGCTGATCCAGGCTTTTTGCAATAATAACGCCATCAGCGCCGCGCCCGCATCGCCGCCCAGATGACAGCGTCTCTCGCTCCAGTCCAGACAAGGGCAGCAGGGCTTGCGGCGCGTATGAGGATTTAACACCGTGCCGAGGCGCTGCAACTGATCTTTGCCGATGGCGGTCAGCGCCGTGCCGTCAGTGCTGATCCACTTCTCATGCTGCATAAATTCATAGATTTTAACCGCCAGCTCACCCGCCAGATGATCGTAACAGGTGCGGGCATAACGCAGATGCTGCGGCGTGCGGGTCACCGGCGCAGCATGTGTCTGCATCGATACGCCCATCAGATTTTCCAGCAGGCCAGCGATGTGATGCCCGGCCAGGCTGTAATAACGGTGCCGCCCCTGGGTCAGACACATCACCAGCCCGTTATTGAGCAGACGAGTCAGATGCCCGCTGGTCGTGGAGGCGGCAATGCCTGCCACGGCGCTGAGTTCCGTGGCATTCCAGGCGCGGCCATCCATCAGCGCGCATAAAATGCTGACCCGCGACGGATCGGCAAGGGCGGCGGCAACCAGCGACATGGATTTTTCCAGTCCCTCATTCGGGTCATCCTGGTATTCAGTGTTCAGCAGACTCATGCAGCGGCATCCATTGGCGGGTAAGATCAGCAGCCCGCGCGTCATCGTCCGTCAGGAGGATGAGCTGGTTACTGTGGTCGCTGTACTGTACCAGAATATTGATGCCGTGGCGGGCCAGCGCATCTGCAATTTCTCCCAGCTCGCCGGGGCGTTTTTGCGGCAGTTTTCTGATCACCGGCCAACTGATCTTCACGACGTCAAAACCGGCGGCAAGCAGCACCGTGCGCGCTTTTTCACCGTCTTCCACCAGAAAATGGGCGTGGCTGACGTCCGCCACGGAAAAGACACCGCCGCCTTCCAGTCCGACACCGCTTTTGCCCAGCTCGCGACCGAGCGATGCCAGCGCACCGGGCGCATTGTTGAGGATCACGTGAATATCATGCATGGGTCGCTGCTTCCTTATCAGAAGAGTAATCGCGGAACACGGTGGCGACGCGAATGCGGTAAAAAGAAAAGATCGAGGTTTTCCCTTCCTGCTGGGCGGCGAGATGGCGCAGATTGTGCTTCCAGCCAGCCACAGCCTCTTCATCTTCCCACCAGGAAAGCGAAAGGATTTTTCCCGGCGTGCTCAGGCTCTGGAAACGTTCGATAGAAATAAAACCGGGCACGTCTGACAGCAAGGGTTTCAGCTCTGCCGCCAGCTGCAAATACCGTTCCTGTGCGTGCGGCAGGGCGTCGGCCTCGAAAAGAACTGCGATCATGGATTTTCTCCGTCGTTGAATTTCAGCCAGCGTAATGGGGATGAAAGACGGATGCTTCGGCGGGGAGCGAAATGTGGATGTGGTGTGGAGGGGTGGCAGTGCCCGGCGGCGCTACGCTTGCCGGGCCTACGGGGTATGTCCACCGAAATTATGGGCATGCGGTGCCCGGCGGCGCGTTGCTTGCCGGGCCTACGCCAGATCGGTAGGCCGGGTAAGCAACGCGCCACCCGGCGTTAAATCCCGGCAATCACCATCACACCAGCTTAATCAGTTTCTTACGCATCGCCAACGGCACATCAAGCGGATGCTGATAGCCGATGTTTTCATTGCTGCGGGCGTACAGCGCGACCAGCCAGTCATACACATAGCGCGTGGCGGCATGGACCGGCTGCTCGCCCAGCCGCGTCAGACGGGCATCGCTGGCTGCGGGGGCGCTGGCGCTGAAAATTCCCTGGCCTTTCTGCACCCGGCTGGCAGGACGCTGATCTTCCGGCAGCGACGCATAACCAAGCCAGGCAATAAAATTACCTATCGCGGCATGCAGCTGCGCGGCGCAGGCGGTATCGCGCTGCATGATCTGCTGTAAGCTTTGCGGCAGTTCCAGTCGATAGCTGGTGACGATCAGTGTGTCCGCCACCTGACGCAGCGCGGCAGGGGTTAGCCCTAAGCGTTCGGCGCTGGCGTCGTTACGGCTCCACTGGCGCAGATGATTGATCCACATCGCATGGGCCTGATGGCCGGTGTCTTTCGCCGCCGTGACGGTTTCCGGCTGCGCGGCGACATCAGCAAAGAGATCGATGGCGTCGTTAAACAGCCCGCTGACTTTTTCTTCACGCGGCTGCTGCACTTTCCACAGCGCGTCAAAATGCTTCATCTCCGGCAGTAAAGCTTCCAGCAGTTCACCGTGACGGCTCGCCTGGCCCTGTAACTCGCGGATCGCCGCTTCAGCGCGGGCGCGCTGGCTTTCCGGCGTCTCTTTCAGCGGCGCGGTCCAGTGTTGCATCAGATCGCGCAGCAATTGCTGATGGCGATCGCGCAGCGCTTTCAGGCGCACCGTGCGCTGTGAGGTAGCCGTGGCCTGCGACAGCCACTCGATCAGACGTTGCAGACTGCTGGCATCCAGCGCCTGCAACGTGCCCCAGTATTGCCCTGGTTTGCCGAGCAGCTGTTGCACGGTTTCATCCAAATTCTGCGCGGTAGTGAAACGCGCGTCCTGCGGAGTGATCGCCCACACCAGCCCCGGCAACGCTGTCTCCTGGCCGGACTGGGTTTCCTTCACCCAGTTAAGCAGCGTGCGCGCGGTAGTGGCGGTTTCGCTGCGCTGCGGCGTGGCGTTACAAATCATCAGCACGTCCGGCTGCAACTGCTGACGATAATGGTCGGGCAGCCAGCGGCATTTACTGTTTTGCAGCGACGGCTGCGCGCCCAGGGCAGGTACCGGAATATCGACAATATCCACGCCGTCCAGCACACCACTTTCCACCGGCAGCACCAGTTCACGGGTCAGCAGCGCCAGTGTGGCAAGCGGAATGCTGACGGCATTCTGTAACCGATCTTCCGACCAGGGATGCACCACCACTTCGCCGTGGGGGCTGTCGCCGTCTTCCGGCTGCGGGTTCAGAAAACCTTCCGTCGGCAGGGCGAAGTTATCCACCAACAGGCTGAGCGGCGCGGCCAATGCGCGGGCGTTCCCGGTCTGATGCAGAATGTGCGCCAGCGCCAGCCACTGTTGCGTTAACTCCTGATGCTCGCCCCACAGCAGCGACCACGCGCTGGCGCGGGCGCTGAGATCCAGCGACGGCAATAGCGTAATAAACTCATACCATAATCTGTCGTCCAGCTGCTGGCGGGCAGCCGGGACCGTGGCGCGCCAGAAACGGGCTATTGCGCCCACCTCGTCGGCAGTGATCCCCGGCACCTGTTGCGGCTGGCGCAGGGCACGCCAGCGGATCAGCCGATCTTCAATGACGCTTCTATCCACCGTGCGCAGATCCGGCAGATGCTGCGCATGGGCGATAAATACCTGCACCAGTTCTGCTTCGCTCAGAATGCCCAGTTGCAGCGGGAAACGCTCGTCAGGGGTCGCGCAGGTCTGTGTGAAACGCAGCGCCATACCGGTCAGCGCATGGCCCGGATTGATATGGGTAAAATAGTCGAGGGTTTTGTCGCCGGGTTTAACATTCACCCGGCCATTGCCGCTGTTGCACAGGGCGGCGAGCAGATGGGCTTTCGATGGCTGGGAATGACCGTACAGCGCCACCGTGCAGGTGGTCTCTGCCGCCTGCATCAGCACGGATTCCTGGGCCGAGGCGGCGGTAAGGCGCGCCAGCAGGGCGTCGGCGTCATCGTCGAGCAGTGGCGCATGGCCACGGGTGTCATGCACCCAGGACATCACGGCCTGGGAAATTTTTAAAGGCGCTTTCATTTCAGGTACACACTCCCGCTGTCGATCCAGTAGTGGCTGCCGCTATGACGGCGATCGGCCAGCGTATTCAGTTTAAACGTCAACGCATCGGCATCCACCGGGGTGCCGTCCGTCAGCCAGGCGTCGCTCAGGGTGAAGGCTTCCGGCCCCTGGGCTTTGCTGCCGCCGGTAAATTGCAGACGTACATTCAGCACGCCATCTCCGGCAATGGCTTTCGCCAGCTCCGGCGAATTAATGCTAAGCGTATACAGCGGCGTCGCGGGCCAGCGGGCGTTGGCCAGCTGACGGAAGCCGAGCGTGACGTTGCCGCGCAGCGGGAAATGCAGTCTGGCGTCGAGCTTCGCGCCGGGCTTGTCCAGATCGATATCGTGATACCAGACGTTCTCGTCGCGCAGCGTATTAACGGTGTTATCCAGCACGCCGAGATAGCGCACGGTGGAATACGCGCCGATGTCCGCCGCTTTAAAGTTAAAGCGCGGCAGACGCAGATCCAGCGCCAGGCTGCACAGCATGGCGCCCACGGCGGCGGTTGATTTCGGGTTGCCGATGCGCCCCTGCTGGCTGAACGGATACCACTCATGCACGCGGTATTTATCCAGCCACACCATACGGTTGACCGGCACCGGTTGCAGATGACGGATCAGCGCCTGCACGCCCGGCAGACAGCCCGGACGCCCGGTGATCAGCAGTACATCGCAGCAGTAGTGGGAGATGGCCTCGCACACCGCATGCAGCGGGGCGGTCAGGGTGAACTGCCCGGCGAGCATCGCGCTTTGCAGTTCGCTGAAATTGACCTGTAACGGCACGGCGAAAATATCGAATTCCGCCGCGCCCTGCGGCAGCGCCGGATCGATGGCCTGTTTCAGATAGTTAAGCACGTTGCGCGTCGGCGGCTGTTTGATCAGCTCGCCAAAGGTGGCGTGCAGACCGGCCAGCGGATCGTTGACGTCGCTGGATTCCCAGGCCGCCAGGATTGCATGACCCACCGGCATAAAGAGTTGCAGGGTGGTTTGCTGGCGCAGTACCGCCTGGGTATCAATGCGCCCGGAATCGCCGAACAACGTCGCCATCAGCGCGGCGGCGTCGGTAATACCGGCTTTTTGCAGCTGGGTTTGCAGCGCGGGCAGCACGCAGCGCTGGATCACATCCAGCAGAATGTCATCGCCCGCGACTTTAAAGCCTTCGCGGAACAATAACTGCGGCGTGATTTTGACGTTGCTGCCGGTGCCGTCATCCAGCTGATAGTGGGTGATCGCCATATCGGTGGTGCCGCCGCCGATATCAATGGACGCCACCCGCAAGGCGCGTCCCGGCGCTTCGCCAGGCGCTGTGGGGCGATCCGGGCGGGCGAGGGAGGCGAAAAAGGTTTCCGTTTGTCCGGCAAAGTGGGAAATGGCTTCGTTATACAGCCACACCAGCTGACCACAGCTGGCTTCGTCCCACTCCATCTGAATGCGGGGTACCGGCACGACGCTTTTTTCCTGCTGCTTGCGGCTGGCGAAATCATCGTCCTGCGGGTGCCAGCCCATCGCTTTCCACACCAGCGCGATGGCTTCGAACATGCGGCGACGGAAGATCTCGCGCTCCTGTTTCGGCATCGCCGACGGCAGGGTAAGAATAATGGTGCGCAGCTGACGCGGCGATGCGGGGAAGCCCAGACGCAGACGCGTCGCCACGCTGTTGATCTGTCCTAACGCCTGCGCCAGCAGTTCGCACAGCATATGGGTCATCAGCGTGCTTCGGCTGTACTGCGGCGAAAAGACCGGCAGACGTTCGTCCAGCGGCAGCGTGTAGAGCGGCTGACCGTCGTCGTTCATCAGATTCATCAGCGGGAAGGCGGTCGCCAGCGGCTCGCGCTGGGATTTACTGTTCATCTGGCTGAAGCGCCAGTCCTGCAACACCGGGGTTTCATCCCACAGGTAACGGCGCGGGCTGGAGATGCCGCTGTTGCCTTCGGTACCCAGACGACCCGTCGCCAGTTTGCGGGCTTCGTCACCCACGCGCACGATGGACGGCCAGATAAAGGCATCTTCACGGCCGCTTTCCACCGAGAAGTGCTGTTTGCCAAAGCGCGCTTCGGAAAACTCAAGGCGACTGGTGAACAGCGGCTCGTTTAAAAATTGCGGTTCGCTCAGCGAGCGCACCTGGAGTTCAGCTGTCTGGCGCAGGCCATCGTTGGCATCGCCATGATCTTCGATGATCACACCGCAGGTGTGGGTGTTGCCCACGTCGAGAATTAAATCCACCGGGATCGCCGGGGTGCTGAGCGTATGGGTAACGATCTTCACTTCCGGCACGCTGAGCTGTTCGCCCAGCAGCGTCATCAGGTTCAGCCAGTGCGCCTGATATTCAAAGCCGCGCAGCGCCTGCGCCACGTCGCGCTCGCTGCGGTTTTCATCCTGGATGGCCTGCAAAAAGACTTCCCGCAGCCAGCCGTCGATCCACGTCTGATCGAGGAAATCCGCCACTTCATCATCACGCCATGCCAGTGAAAAACGCGTACCGTTGAGAATGTCGTTTTCAATGGGCGCAAGGGCGGCAGGGGAGAGATCGTTGATCTGGCTGTCGAGCGCGAGCGTCACGCGATGGGTGTGGCCGTTGCTGTCCGGCTCGCTGAGCTTGCGGATCTGCACCCGCGCCCAGTTGTCCGGGCCTTCCACAAAAGTGCGCGGCGGGTTGAAACGCAGAAACGGGATTGGCAGCCAGACGCCATCGAGCAGGGCGAGAGACGCCAGCAGGCCAATGGTGTTTTCCGGCTTGACCACTTCCGCCGGGCCGCCGTTGCTGGCGGGCAGGGTAAAGCGCTCGTTCACCAGATCGTAATCCAGACGCAGCAGCGGGCCGTTGGCGGTTTTACGCACGAAACGGCCATTGTGGGTGGACACCAGCGGCGTCAGCCCGAAATCAAGAAACTGCACGCCGCTGTTGGCAATCAGCGTCACGCTCTGTTTGTAGTCGCAAAGATTTACCAGCATAAAATCAGGCACCTGTTTTTCTGAAGGTTACCGGCACAACGGTGTTGCCGTCATAGCGTGCGGTACATTGCGCAATATCATTGCTGCCCGCGGTGCAGGTGATTTCCGGCATCGGGTAGCGGGAGCCATCGCTGCAACGCGCATTGCTGCGGCTTTTGATCATCAGTTCGCCGGTCTGATGCAGACCCGAGAACAGATCGGCGCGGCAGGTGATATTGCCAGCCTGGACCAGACGGGCCGTGCCTTTGTTGTTCTGGATCTGGTAGCGCAGGGTCGGCGCTTTGCCGGTGGCGTGATCTTTGATCTCTGGCGTTACGCGCCAGTTACCATTCAGGAAGCGGGTATTACCGGTTTTCACCTGAATGGCATCCATCACCATCACGTCTTTCGGGATGGCGGCGATCACCGCAGGCTCGCTTTTCTTCTCTTCGACAACCGGGGTTTTCACGGCGACGACATCCGCCTGATGCAGCGGCAGGGAAGCGGTGAGCTGTGGCGCAGGCGTCACCGGCACGGGCGGGGTAACGGGCGCGGCGGCGCTGGCCAGCGGCGTTTCAGGGGTAACCTGTTGTTTCAGCAGCATGGGCGCGGCGACGGCAACGGCGACCAGTGCCGCGACGGGCAGCAGCCACAGCGCAGGGGAACGTTTTTTAGCCACAGGCGCGGCAGCCGGTTCCGGCGCAGGCGTTGGGGTAACGGGGGCCGCAGGCTGGGGTTTTTCATAAACGGCTTCAGCAACCTCTTCGGTTTTCACCACGGGCGGCGGGGCGATCAGCGGTTCGTCCGCCTGGCTGAAATTAACCACCGGCGCGGGCTCTTCTTCCGGCTCGGGTGGCTCAACCAGCGAAATTACCGGTTCCGGCAGCGCCTGCTCGCGCAGACAGGCCAGCACGTCGTCACGGGCGCTTTCGTTCAGATTCACAAAGCCCCAGAAGGTGATAACCGGTTTGCCATCCACCAGGAAAACGTGGTTAACGCCGGGAAACTGCAAAGCTTTTTCCAGCAGCGAGCCAAACAGCTGTTGCGCGGTTTTATTTGATTGCAGGCTTTTGCGGCTCAGCGCGGCGGCACTGTCGAGGGTGCTTTCCAGATAGCGCAGAGCACGAAAACGCGCGTCCTCATCAGCGGCTTTCCACGAGATGGCGCGTCCGTCAATCGGCGAATACCAGTCAACGCGATCGCCGTCGTCGTTGACCTGCGGGATTGCCAGACAATCCACCATCGCCTGCTGTTTACGCAGACGTAATGCTTCACGAATTTGCAGTGCCGAATCAAATACGGCCTGACCGCCGCCGCCAACTGCCTGAAAATCATCCAGATCGCCGCTGCGCAAGAGAGTTTTTGCCACGTTTTCATCCCATAGACTTCTTCACACGTCTACTTTACGCAAACCGGCATGTAAACAAACGACAGAAGAGAGGCTAAAAGCGTTGAATTCTCGTCGTATTGAGAGCGTCTTCAGGGCTTGACCTTTGCGAAAATACTTAACGCAAATTTTCAGCGGTTCAGTGGATGAATATTCAACAAAAAACGCGGCATTAGAATAACCTGATAGTGATTCGTTATTTGCCAGTTTTATATTGCTGTGCTGTGATCACTGTCTGTCATAAAAATCCATAAGGCATAACAATGAATACAGGGAAAACGCTGCTCGCGCTGGCGCTGAGCACATTCTTACCGGCAAGCGCCGCGCTGGCGGCATCTAACGACACGCTGATTTACTGCTCTGAAGCATCTCCGGAATCTTTTAACCCGCAGATCGCCAGCTCTGGCCCGACCTTCGTAGCCAGCTCCCAGGTGCTGTATAACCGGCTGGTGAATTTCGACCCCAAAAATAATACCCCGGTGCCGTCGCTGGCGACGGAGTGGAAAATTTCCCCGGACGGCAAAACCTATACCTTTACCCTGCGTCAGGGCGTGAAATTTAACAGCAATAAATATTTTAAACCGACGCGGGATTTTAATGCCGACGATGTGATTTTCTCGGTACTACGCCAGAAAAATGCCGACCATCCGTATCACAATGTTTCCCAGGGCAATTACGAATATTTTAACGACGTCGGTCTGGATAAGCTGATCAAAGACGTGAAAAAGCTGGATGATTATCACGTTCAGTTTGTTCTTAACGAACCTAACGCGGCATTTCTTGCCGACTGGGGCATGGATTTTGCCTCCATTCTCTCCAGCGAATACGCCGATGCGATGCTGAAAAAGGGCACGCCGGAATATGTCGATACCTGGCCCATCGGTACCGGCCCTTATGCGCTGCAACAATATAAAGTGGATTCATTGATCCGTTACGTCGCCAACCCGAATTACTGGGACGGTGAAGTGCCGACCAAACACCTGATCTTCTCCATCACGCCGAACGTACAGACTCGTCTGGCGAAACTGCAAACCAATGAGTGCCAGATCATTCCGGCGCCTGCTCCGGTGCAGTTTGACGAGATCAAAAAGAATAAGGATTTAACGCTGCATTCCGTCGATGCGCTGAACGTCGGTTATCTGGCATTTAACACGGAGAAAAAACCCTTCGATAACGTGCTGGTGCGTCAGGCGCTGAACTACGCCACCGATAAAAAAGCCATTGTGGACGCGGTGTTCCTCGGCTCCGGCACGGTGGCGAAATCGCCGCTGCCGCCAAATATGCTCGGCTTTAATAAAGATCTGAAGGATTACCAGTACGATCCGGAAAAAGCCAAAGCGCTGCTGAAACAGGCAGGGGTGGCAGAGGGTACAGAAGTGACGCTGTGGTCAATGCCGGTACAACGTCCTTATAACCCGAACTCCAAACGCATCGCTGAGATGATCCAGAGCGACTGGGCAAAAGTGGGCGTGAAGGCAAAAATCGTCTCTTATGAGTGGGGCGAATATCTCTCCGGCATGCGTAAAGGCGAGCACGACAGCGCGCTCTTTGGCTGGATGTCTGACAACGGCGATCCGGATAACTTTGCCGATGTGCTGCTCGGCTGCAACAGCATCAAAACCGGCTCCAACGCCGCCCGCTGGTGCGATAAAGGCTATAACGATCTGGTTGAAAAAGCGAAGCTGACCAGCGTGCCGGAAGAACGCGCGCGTCTGTACGAACAGGCGCAGGAGGTGTTCTATCAGCAGGCGCCGTGGATCGCGCTGGCGAATGGCAAAACCTTTTATGCCACGCGCAGCAACGTCAGCGGGTATAGTGTCAGTCTGATGGGCAGTGATTTTTCCAAAGCCAAAGTTAACTAGATCGTAAGGAGAGGGTATGTCGCATCTGGATGAGGTTATTGCGCGCGTGGATGCCACCATTGACGAGAACGTCATCGCGCACATGAACGAGTTGCTGATCGCCCTGAGCGATGACGCGGAGCTGAGCCGGGAGGAACGTTACCAGCAGCAGCAGCGCCTGCGCCATGCTATCGCGCATAAAGATCGTCATAACAAGGAAGAGCTGGAGGCCAGGCGCGAGCACCTGACCCAGGGCGGCGTTATTCTCTGATCTAAAACTGGCGTCTGGCCACGAGCCAGGCGCCGACTACCAGCAACACCGCGCCGCACACCGGGCCAATCAGCGCCCGCAGCGGGATCCCCTGACTTTTCAGCACGTCCATCACCAGCCCGCCAATCAACTGACTGGCGACCAGCACGGCAATAGTCGTGGCTGCCCCGACATACTGATAACCGCTGATACTGGCAAAAACGAAAAAGGATCCCAGCAGGCCGGGAATAATCGTCCACCAGCGCACCGTCGCCGCCAGTTCACTGAATCCCGCGAAGCCATTTTTAATCAGCAGAATGCTGACAAACAGCACAATGCCCACCAGCGAGTTCAGCAGCATGGCGATCAGAATGGTTGAGGAACTCTGGGTAATGCGCACCATCAGCGTGTTCTGCACCACCAGACCAATGCCCGCCGCCACCAGAAACGCCAGCGTCAGCGACTGATTCATGGCAGCGCGTCCGGTTCGCTTCGGTTATCCAGCTGGAGCTGCATAAAGGTCAGATCCAGCCAGCGGCCAAATTTGGTGCCCACCTGCGGCATCTGCGCGGTGATGGTAAAGCCGAGCTTTTCATGCAGATGAATGGAGGCGTGGTTTTGCGACTCAATGCCCGCCACCATCACATGTTTGCCGATGCGCTTCGCTTCTTCGATGAGCCGGATCATCAGTGCCTGGCCGATGCCTTTGCCCTGGTGCGCCGGGTGCACATAGACCGAATGCTCGACCGTGTGACGAAAACCATCGAAGGCGCGCCAGTCGCCGAACGAAGCGTAGCCGGTCACGATGCCGTTTTCCTCGCTGATCAGCACCGGATAACCCGCCAGCGAGCGCGCTTCAAACCAGGCGATACGGTTATCCACATCCACCGTGGCGTCGTTCCAGATGGCGGCGGTGTGCAATACCGCATGGTTAAAAATTTCAGCGATAGCCGCGCAGTCGTCCTTATGCGCATAACGAATATTCATGGTTGAACCTCTGCAGTTGTTCACTATAGTATTACGATATGAATACTATTACAGACAACATAAATCAACGGATCAGTGTGCGAATTCGTCTTGAGCGCGAATCGCGCGGCTGGTCGTTAAGCGATCTGGCGAACCGTGCCGGCGTGTCGCGGGCGATGATCCACAAGATTGAAAAGGGCGAGAGCAGCCCCACCGCCACGCTGCTGGCGCGGCTGTCGGGCGCTTTCGGCATCAGCATGTCGACGCTCATCGCCCGGGCGGAAATGCAGGAGGGCAAACTGCTGCGCTTTGCCGATCAACCGCTGTGGCGAGATCCGCAAACCCATTACCTGCGCCGCCATGTTTCGCCGCGCACCGATCTGCCTCTTGATCTGGTGCAGGTGGAGCTGCCGCCGGGCAGCGACATTCCCATGCCCGCGTCGTCCTATGCGCTGGCGCGTCAGCTGATCTGGTTGCAGGAGGGCGAGCTGACGTTTGTCGAAGGGGATACCCGCCATCACATGCACGCCGGTGACTGTCTGGAGCTCGGCCCGCCCAATGACTGCCGATTTATCAACGATTCCGCAGAGATCTGCCGCTATCTGGTGGTGCGCTTAAACCATTCTGGCTCGTAATGTGAAAGCAAACCTGGCTTTAAGCTTCTACCCTTGTTTAAGGTTTACTTCGAAAGGAAATCCGTATGAGTCAAAATTCACAACGTAATCGTCGCTGGGTACTGGCATCTCGTCCGAAAGGCGCACCGGTAAAAGAAAACTTCCGCCTGGAAGAAGATGACATCGCCACGCCGGGGGAAGGCCAGGTGCTGCTGCGCACGCTCTACCTGTCGCTCGATCCCTATATGCGTGGCCGTATGAGCGATGCGCCGTCCTACACGCCGCCAGTACAGATTGATGAGGTGATGTGCGGCGGTACCGTAAGCCAGGTGGTGAAATCCTTTAGCCCTGACTTTGCCGAAGGCGATCTGGTACTGGGCTACAGCGGCTGGCAGGAGTTTGAGATTTCCGACGGCAGCGGGCTGGTGAAGCTTCAGGAAACGGAACATCCGTCCTGGGCGCTGGGTGTTCTGGGAATGCCGGGCTTTACCGCCTATATGGGCCTGCTGGATATCGGGCAGCCAAAATCAGGTGAAACTCTGGTGGTAGCCGCCGCCACCGGGCCGGTGGGCGCCACCGTCGGGCAAATTGGTAAGCTCAAGGGCTGCCGTGTGGTGGGCGTTGCCGGCGGCGAAGAGAAATGCCGCTATGCGGTGGAGAAACTGGGCTTTGATGCCTGTATCGATCACCGGGCGGACGATTTCGCCGAACAGCTGAAAAAGGCCTGTTCTGACGGCATCGACATCTATTATGAAAACGTCGGCGGCAAAGTCTTCGACGCCGTTCTGCCACTGCTGAACAGCGCGGCGCGCGTGCCGGTGTGTGGTCTGGTCAGCGGCTATAATGCCACCGACCTGCCGGACGGCCCGGACCGTCTCTCCCTGCTGATGGGCACCATCCTGAAAAAACGTCTGCGCGTGCAGGGTTTCATCATCAATCAGGATTACGGCCATCGCCTCGACGAATTCCGCAACGAGATGATCCCCTGGGTGAAAGAGGGCAAAATCCACTATCGTGAACACATCACTGAAGGGCTGGAAAATACGCCCGAGGCATTTATCGGTCTGCTGGAAGGGAAAAACTTCGGCAAACTGGTGATTAAGGTTGCCGAACGGTCATAACAACATTGATGGCGGTCAATGCCGCCATCAAATTCCAGGCAAAATTTCCATTAGCGTCTTTAATTAACTCTGAATAACCAAAATTTATACTAACCTTTCAGAGACGAACCATACCAGGCATGCATAAAGAGAATATATCCCTACGATTTCGTGCATTTAATTACACTAGCCCGCTTGAGATTGTTAAGTATTGGACAGGAACGGAATATGCTTGATCTGGTCAAAGCGCAACGCATGAGCCTTACTATGCAGGTGGAAGTAAGCCTGAAAAGCGCACTTATTGTTGGCGCATTAAAGCCTGGCGCGCGGCTCATCACTAAAGAAATTGCCGATCAACTGGGTACCAGTATTACGCCGGTGAGAGAGGCGTTTTTACGGCTGGTTTCCGCAGGCGCGCTGCATGCCACCCCCGCACAGGCGTTTCTGGTGCCGGAAGTGCGTCGGGAAAGGTATCTGGAAATCAACGCGATACGCAAAAAAGTCGAGGGTATGGCGGTGGAAGTGGCCTGCGCTAATCTCGATGCCGATAAAATGAAAAAGCTGCAACAGCTGGCGGCAAGTTATCAGGAAGCGCTGGCCAGCGGCAATATTGAACAGACCTTACAGGCCAACCGTACGTTCCGTTTTTGTCTTTATGATTATGCGCAAATGCCTACGCTGACGGCGATCATTGAGCAACTCTGGGTGCGCCTCGGCCCATGCTTTAATTATCTCTATCCTTCGTCCGAAAGTTTAATGCGCAGTCACGGCGCTTACGATGAATTATTATCCTCGCTGGAAAAAGGTCAGTGCGCGGAAAGTAAACAGGCAATAATAGATGCTATCGAGGTGGGTGAAACAATTCTGCTTCGTCAGTATGACAACGATATGCACTAATAAAAAAATCCGGCCTGATGATCAGGCCGGAATCGTTTTACTGGAAGCTATAGGCCACGGACAAGCCAACGCCATAATTTCGGCCTGGCGCAGGTTCGTAGTAGCGACCGTTAGATTCGTTGACGATAACTGAACCGACATATTCCCGGTCAAACAGATTATCCACGCGACCAAACACGTCCATCATCCAGTTACCATAATTGAGTTTGTAGCCGCTATTCAGGCCAACCACGGTATAAGACGGCGCTTTAGCGCTGTTTTCGTCATCAGCCTGGATATCGCTCATATAACGCACATCCGCCCCGGCGTACCAGCCGCTTTCGGGCTGCCAGCCCAGTGATGCAAAGCCCATATTACGCGCGATGCCCGGCATACGGTTGCCGTTGCAGTCGCCGTCATTACAGACGTTAGTGCGGTAGGTGGCATTCAGATAGGTCCAGGCCATTTTCGCGCGCCAGTTACCGGCAAACTGTTGATCAACCGACAGCTCTGCGCCCTGACGACGGGTTTTACCTGCGTTTTTATAGGTGGTGCGGCCGCCGCTGCTGGCATCGGTGACGATCTCATTATCGGTATCGGTCTGGAACAGCGCCGCGGTCAGCAGGCCGTTACCTATACGGGTTTTGCTGCCCACTTCCCAGGTGGTATTGGTGGACGGTTGCAGATCGAAATTCAGGCCGCTCTGGCCGCCGGAACGATAGGAAAGCTCGTTAATGGTCGGCGTTTCAAAGCCACGACCGCCCGCCACGTAAAGATTCCACGCATCGGTCACCGCATATTTCAGCGATCCGGCCGGCAGCCATTTGTGGTAACTGGCTTCACCGCTGTCATCGCCGTTACGCGGGGTGACATAGTGATCGTTGGAGTCAAACCATACGGAGCTGTAGCGCACGCCCGCGTCCAGAGAAAGCTTGTCGGTCAGCTGCCAGGCGGTTTGCAGGTAAGGATCCACGTTCCACATCAGGTTGCGCTCGTTACGGCGCTGCTGGCCTTTCTGCCCGTATACCGGCGTACTGCCGGACATCACGAAGTTCTCGTAGCCTTTACGATCTTCGCTCATATTTTCGTAGTTCAGACCGGTGGTAAAAGTAACCGGCACGCCCAGTTCGCCACGGTGCGTCCAGCGGGTGTCGACGCCCTGATAATGACGGGTTAAGTCGATTACGCCGCCCGCGTGGGTCGGATTAAGCTGCGGGGCGCGGGGAATAGACTGGTATTGGGTAGTTTCGCGCTCACCGGCGTACATCATCACGCTCAGATCGTCCTGCTCGCTGAGCTGGCGTTCATAGCGCAGCCCTGCCTGGGTCTGCTTGATGGTTTTACGCATGTTGTACTGATCGCCACGGGGCGACTGGCGCGGGTTATCTTTCCATTCGCTTTTGCTCAGGCCGCCGGGATCGTTCGCTTTGGTATCGACGCTGTTAAGGATCAGCGTCAGCTTACTAACGTCATCAATGCGAACGCCCAGTTTGGCGTTGGCGAGGTTTTTCTGCGCGCCGCTGTGATCGCGATAGCCGTGGGTGGCGAAACGGCTGGAGGAAACGGTGTAATCCACGTCGCCCGGCTGCGTGCCATCGCCGACCGCGCCTGTGGCTTTCAGGCCATAACGCCAGCTGCCAAAGCTGCCGTAATAGCTGCTCGCTTCAATGGTGGCGGGTTCACGACCGGTTTCGGTGGTGACGTTCATCACGCCGCCGGACGCGTTACCGTACAGGGCAGAGAAGGGACCGCGCAGCACATCGACGCTTTCAATACTGTTGATGTCGATGTTGGACGTCTGGCCCTGGCCGTCCGGCATGGTCGCCGGAATGCCGTCCACATACATACGAATGCCGCGCACGCCGTAGGTGGAGCGGGAGCCAAAACCGCGGATCGACAGCTGCAAATCCTGGGAGTAGTTCTGGCGGTTCTGGATCTGTAAGCCCGGTACGCTGGTCAGCGATTCCGAGAGGTTCACACGCGGCGTCGCCTGACGCATATCCTCGCCCTGGACCACGCTGACGGCGGCAGGCGTATCCAGTTCGGAGACGGTTTGCGGGGAAGCGGTGACGATCATGGTCTGTTCCGCTGCCGCGAAGGCAGGGTTAAAGACCGCGGGAAGTAACAAAAACGGCAGGGCCGCCGGGCGTGCAAAAATGATTTTCATGGTTAAACCGGTTAAAAATAATACGTACCAAATGGAACATGCGCCAACATGTTACGGGTAATGTAAAGAAATTGAAAACTTTAACGGCACTTACTGTGAATAATCGCCGGGAGAAATTATGGCCTGAATGGCGGATTCGGCAAGAAAGACTGCCATTTTAATCAATTAATGATTACTATTCTCACTTAGAAAAACAAGCGAAGCGCGACTTCGCTGACCGGAAGCCATGTGATGCAGCTATACATTCGTTATCAAAGGGAGTCGTCATGTTTACTCGTCATTTAAGCTCACCGCGCCTGCGTGGTTCACTGTTATTAGGTTCTCTGCTGCTCGCCGGCACGTTCAACGCCACCGCAGCGGAAGAAATGCTGCGTCAGCCGGTAGGGAAAGGGGCCTATGAAATGGCGTTCAGCCAGCAGGAAAACGCGCTGTGGCTTGCGACATCGCAGAGCCGTAAAACAGACAAGGGCGGGGTGGTTTATCGTCTGGATCCGGTCACGCTGAACGTGACCCAGGCGATCCATAACGATTTAAAACCGTTTGGCGCGGCCATCAACACGAAGACGCAGACCCTGTGGTTTGGCAACACGACCAGCAGCGCCGTTACCGCCATTGACGCCAAAACCGGCGATGTGAAAGGTCGTCTGGTGCTGGATGAGCGTAAGCGTTCCGAAACCGTGCGCCCGTTGCAGCCGCGTGAGCTGGTCGTGGACGAAAGCACCGACAGCGTTTATATCACCGGCGTCGGCAAAGAGAGTGCGATCTGGGTGGTGGATGGCGACAACATCGCACTGAAAACCACCATTACCGGCACCGGCACTTTTGCCACCGGTCTGGCTATCGACAGCGCCGCCAAACGCCTGTATACCACTAACGGCGACGGTGAATTCATCACCATCGACACCGCGACTAATAAAATTCTCAGCCGCAAAAAAGTGCAGGACGATGGCAAAGAGCATTTCTATCTTAACCTGAGCCTGGATACCGCCGGACATCGCGCTTTCCTGACCGATTCCAAAGCGCCGGAAGTAGTGGTGATCGACACCCGCAACGGTAACGTGATCGAGAAGATCGCCGCCCCGGAATCGCTGGCGGTGCTGTTTAACCCGGCGCGTAATGAAGTCTATGTCACCCACCGTCAGGCCGGTAAAGTGAGCGTGATCGATGCGAAGAGCTACAAAGTGGTGAAAACCATCGACACCCCGACGCACCCGAACAGCCTGGCGCTGTCCGCAGACGGTAAAACGCTGTACGTCAGCGTGAAGCAGGCCTCCACCCGCGAGAAAGAAGCCACCCAGCCGGATGATGTGATCCGCATTGCGCTGTGATGTGAAAAAAGAAAGGCTCCGTAAGGAGCCTTTTACAATATCGTAGGTTGTTATATTTTCGTGTAGTGCTTATCTAACTCTTCTACAATCCTTGAGCTATAGAAAGTTTTATATATACTTTTCGGGTTATTAGGATCTAATTTCCGCTGTTTGCAGAATTTCTCACCTTGCACCTGCAAATTTCTCATTATTTTGTTAAAATCTTTATTTTGCTTAAAGTCAGAATATCTCTTTCGAAAAATATTACACAGCGCAATATAAGTATAAGGATAGTTTTTAAGGGCATCCTCTTCATTTATCTGCAACTCTGGTGCAGTTGGGTCATCAGTAAGGCGTATCTGCATTGCTTCCGCTGCGGTGGTTTTAACCAGTTTGGTTTCAAGTTTTAAAGAAATACTAAAATTGTCATCGTCATCGTTATCATGTGCATGTTCTATAGAGTTAAAATAGTGGAGCATATTTTCTTTAAAGTTATTGTCTATACTAAAACTGCACATATCAGTGAGGTGATAAAAGGATACGGGCATTAGATAAAAATTAAACTGATTAAAATTAAAATCGAACCATTTCATAGCTAATGTCATAAAGTTTTTTAGCGAAGCAGTGCCTAGCCTCTGCACCTTTACACTAAGTTCGTTATCTTCACTTATAAAATGGACGCATTCATCCCTAATAAGGATGAGCAGTTGGATATTATCAGCAATGATTGAATTAATTTCCCCATATGATTGCAAAATTGCTACAGCTTTAGTAATTGATATAGTTTTTGGATTTCCGGAAGGGGATAAAACGACTTCGCTTTTACTTTTAATATAAATAGACTCTTTCCGATCATGGTTTAGTTGTAATATTCTGGCCTTTAATAACAACTCCCATGCATTAACCATTAATATCGAGAAACTTTCTTCCCTAAATTTAAAATCAGGTTTATTATAAACTTCAATCGCTGTAACGCCTGCTGCAACGGATTTTTTTAATAAAACGTTAAAGAAAAATTTGTCTGTTATCTCAGTTTGACTATGATGTTGTATAAAAGATTTTAGTGTAAAATTGTCGAATTTATTGTTTACGAAAATACCATCTTCACTTTTTGTTAGGATATTAGCCCACTTTTTGCTGAAGTAAGTTCTTACAGTAGAACGCCCCCAACCCGTTGCTTGTTCAATGTCGATAAAATTAAATAGCTTGTTTTCACGTTTCATTTTTGTGAAAAAAGAAAAAGCTAACTCTGATTTATCTATAACTTTATTCATTTTCTGCACCTTTCAAATTGCCGGAGTAAAAAGTAGCACGTCGAAAGATTAAAAAAACTTGGTTTGATCAATATAAGTTCGATTTTCCTTAACTGCTATGTTCCCCAAGTGCAGGGAGTTCTACCGTACTCCATACGTAAACGTGAATAATCAACATCGAGAGATAATTTTTTTATCGGTGAAGTGATGCCAGCTATATTTATTGCTGAGTAACGCTCACTGACAATTTGTGGATGACAAATTATCCGCGAGCGGGCCGGCAGCCATGGAACGCCGCCGCAATGGTCATAATGACCATGTGAGAGCACCGTCGCGGTTAATCCAGTTAAATCAATATCCTTCAGGTCAGCATTATGCAGGAAGCTGTCGTCTGGCCCGGTATCGAACAAAATTGCATCATCTTCATCCTGAATAAACAAACTTAGCCCGGCTTTAGTGTGCAATGCATTTTTTGCGCTACGGCTTCGCCGGTTTTCCAGTAATACGCTGACGGTAATTGCCATGTGTTTTCTCTCCCTGAACTTCCACGCGTATGGATTTTTATGAGGCTATGCACAGAGCAAACAAATGGGGTGATAAGCAATTCACAAAAAAAATCCGGAAACGAATAAGATTTCCGGATTCTGATACAGCCAATGGATCATGAAATTGTTTTTATGCCCGGCGGCGCTTTGCTTGCCGGGCCTACGGGTTATGGTTTTTGTAGGCCGGGTAAGGCGCAGCCGCCACCCGGCACACTGTCTTAACGGGACAACTCTTCCGTTAACTTCCCGTCTTTACCGTCTTCCGGATGTACCGGCGCGGTGCTCTGGATTTCATTGACGCGCTTACGCACGCCGAACCATCCCGCCACTAACAGCACCGCGAGGAACGGGATAGAGGCGATGGTGTAGGTGCCGTTCGGGTAGTCGAACGCCATCAGCACCAGCACGCTTAACAGGAACAGCAGCGTCAGCCAGGAGGTGAAAGGCGCGCCCGGCAGTTTGAACGACACATCCGCTGCTTTACCTTCTTTGATGGCTTTGCGCAGGCGCAGCTGGCAGACCACGATAAAGGCCCATGACGCGATAATCCCCAGCGCCGCCACGTTCAGCACGATCTCAAACACGCTGGCCGGAACCAGATAGTTCAGCACCACGCCGAAAACGTAAATCACCAGCGTTGCCAGAATACCCGCCCACGGCACCTGCTGCTTGCTCATTTTCGACATGAACTTCGGCGCGGAACCGCCCATCGACATGGAACGCAGAATACGCCCGGTGGAATAGAGGCCGGAGTTGAGGCTGGAAAGCGCCGCGGTCAGCACCACCATGTTCATGATGTCGCCAATATAAGGCACGCCCAGCTTCGAGAAGAAGGTGACGAACGGGCTTTGTCCCGCCTGGTAGGCCGTCCACGGCAGCAACAGCACCAGCAGCACAACCGAGCCAACGTAAAACAGGGCGATACGCCAGATCACGCTGTTGATGGCTTTTGGCACCATGGTCTGCGGATCCTTACATTCGCCTGCCGCCGTGCCCACCAGTTCGATGGAGGCGAAGGCAAACACTACGCCCTGCACCAGCACCAGCGCCGGCAGCAGACCGTGCGGGAAGAAACCGCCGTTATCGGTGATCAGATGGAAGCCGGTGGCATTGCCGTCCAGCGGTTTACCGGTGCCGAGAAAAATCGTCCCGACAACGAGGAACACCACGATGGCCAGCACTTTAACCAGCGCGAACCAGAACTCCATCTCGGCGAACCATTTCACGCCGATCATGTTCATGGTGCCGACAATGGCCAGCGCGCCGAGGGCGAAGACCCACTGCGGCACATCGCCGAACGCGCCCCAGTAATGCATATAAAGCGCCACGGCGGTGATGTCGACGATGCCGGTCATCGCCCAGTTAACGAAGTACATCCAGCCCGCTACATAAGCGGCTTTTTCGCCGAGGAATTCACGGGCGTAGGAGACGAAGCTGCCGCTGGACGGACGATGCAACACCAGTTCGCCCAGCGCGCGGAGGATGAAGAAAGAGAAGATACCGCAAACGGCATAGACGATAGCCAGGGACGGCCCGGCCATTTGCAGTCGTGCGCCCGCGCCTAAGAACAGCCCGGTGCCGATCGCCCCGCCAATCGCTATCATCTGCACCTGTCGGTTGCCCATCGCTTTGTTGTATCCCTCTTCATGAGAGTTTAACCAGCGACGTTTTGCAGCATGATGCTCCGCTGCGCTGTTGTTGTTTTTGTTCATTGAGTTACCTGTTGACCTGTCTGAATCATCGAAGGATTTCCTCACCCGTCAGGACAGAACAAACGATTGCCCTGACGAATTAATGCACTGTCTTTCCAGTCATTCTGCGTATGGATAAGACAAAACATGGCGCAGCATCCTACCTGCAAACCGTAAGCTACGCAAAGCCTGGCCTGCCAAAAATTGACAGCCTTCATAACCCTGAAACGGCACTTTGCCACTTTTTAGCTTTTCAAATGTTATTTAGTTGTTTCACAAGTGTTTCATAGGGATTTATTAATGGTGACATGTTAAGCAGAGTGAGTGTGCGCATGTCATATCGTCTGAGTATTCTGGATAAAAGTCCCCTCGCGGAAGGCGAAACCGCAGCAGAGGCGCTGGCGCGTACCCTGCAATTAGCCAGACTGGCCGATGAGTGGGGGTATCACCGTTTCTGGGTGGCGGAACACCACAACACCGCACAGCTCGCCAGCCCGTCGCCGGAACTGGTGATTGCCTGGATTGTCGGGCAAACCCGGCGTATTCGGGTCGGATCCGGCGGCGTGATGCTGCAACACTACAGCCCCTATAAAGTGGCGGAAAATTTCAACCTGCTGGCGTCGCTGGCGCCGGGGCGTATCGATCTGGGCGTCGGTAAAGCGCCGGGCGGTCTGCCGCTGTCCACGCGGGCGTTACAGCAGGGCGTTAACGCGCAGGAGAAGGGCAGCTTTGCCGATCAACTGGCGCAGCTGGATCACTGGCTGTCGCTGCGCGTTAATGAACAGGAAGCCGAAACGGTATTAGCCACCCCGGTGCCGCCGCAGCGCGTCGACGGCTTTTTACTCGGCGCCAGCCCGGAAAGCGCGCGCCTCGCCGCCGCGCTGGACTGGAACTTTGTCTTTGCCGCCCACCTTAACGGCGACAAAAACCTGCTGCGCGAGGTGCTCGGCATCTGGCAGCAGAACAGCGCGCGCAACACGCTGGTCGCCGTGCAGGCGATCGTTGCCCCGACGCAGCAACAGGCCGACCGGCAGGCGGCGCAGATAGAACTCTGGGGCGTGGAGCTGGAAAACGGGCAGCGCGTCACCGTGGCGAGCGAATCCCAGGCGCAGGCCTTTGCCCGCCAGGCGGGCAGTCCGGCGAAGCAGATCGTGCGGCGGGAATCCGCAGTGATCAAAGGCACCGCCCGGAGCGTTCTTGCCGCCCTCGACGAACTGCACCGCGACCACAGCATCGATGAATTTGTCATTGATACGCCGGTGGCGGAGGGCCAGCCGCGTTTCGACTCCCTGCGTCTGCTGGCGGAGGCGCACGCCTCAGCAAACGCCTTGCAGGAGGTCGCCGGATGAGTTTTGCACAACAGCTAATCGACTGGCGGCGCGAGCTGCATCAGTACCCGGAACTGTCGCTGGAGGAGTTCGAAACCACCCGTCGCGTGCGCCAGTGGCTGGAAGTCGCCGGGCTACGCCTGCTGCCCTGTGATCTGCCCACCGGCGTGGTGGCGGAAGTGGGGACAGGGGAAAAAATCATCGCGCTGCGTGCCGACATCGACGCGCTGCCCATCGCCGAAAGCAGCGGCGTACCTTTCAGCTCCCTGAATCCGGGCGTGATGCACGCCTGCGGACATGACATTCATACCAGTGCGATGCTCGGCGCGGCGCTGCTGTTAAAAGCGAACGAACAGCAACTGGCTGGCCGGGTGCGTATTCTTTTCCAGCCCGCTGAAGAAAATTTTGGCGGCGCGAAACGGCTGATCAAAGCCGGGGCGCTGGAAGGCGTCAGCGCAATTTTCGGCATGCACAACGAACCGGGCTTACCCGTCGGCGAGTTCGCCACCCGCGGCGGGCCGTTTTACGCCAACGTCGATCGTTTTGTGATCGCGGTGAAGGGCAAAGGCGCTCACGCCGCGCGGCCCCATGAAGGCAATGACGCCATCCTGCTCGCCAGCCAGCTGGTAAATGCCCTGCAAAGCGTCGCCAGCCGTAACGTGAATACTCTGGATTCGGTGGTGCTGAGCGTAACGCGCATCGCCGGGGGCAATACCTGGAACGTGCTGCCGGAAACCGTCGAGCTGGAAGGCACGCTGCGTACCCATAAGCGTGCAGTGCGCCAGCAGGTCAAAGATCGCGTCAACGAGATCGCCGCCGGGTTAGGACAGGCGTTCGGCGCGGAGATCGCGGTGACCTGGTTCGACGGCCCGGAGGCGTTAGTTAACGATGAAAAGTGGGCCGCCTTCGCCCGCCACGTCGCCGACGAGCAGGGCTATCGCACCCATCACGCCGAGCTGCATATGGGCGGTGAAGATTTCGCGGTCTATCTGCAACACATCCCCGGCGCGTTCGTCAGCATCGGCAGCGCCAGCGAATACGGTTTACACCATCCGGCCTTTAATCCCGACGACACCTTACTGGAAGGGGCGGCGCGATATTTCGCACGGCTGGCAGAAAAAGCGTTATTACATACTGACTGAGGACATTCTATGACAAGCGCAAGACAATTACGCCTGGGCACCATTTTGCATGGCGCGTCAGGGAATATGTCCGCCTGGCGACATCCGGCGGCCGCCGCTGACGCCAGTATTAATTTTGATTTTGTAAAAGAAACCGCGCTGAAAGCCGAAGAGGGCAAACTGGATTTTTTATTTGTCGCCGATGGTCTTTATATTAATGAAAAATCCATTCCACATTTTTTAAATCGCTTTGAGCCGCTGACGGTATTATCGGCGCTTGCCAGCCTGACCAGAAATCTCGGTCTGGTCGGGACGCTCTCCACCTCCTACAGCGAACCCTTTACCGTGGCGCGCCAGTTCGCCAGTCTCGATCATCTGAGCAAGGGCCGCGCGGGCTGGAATGTCGTGACCTCGCCGCTTGAAGGGTCGGCTAAAAATTTCTCCCGTGATAAACACCCGGAACATGCGCTGCGTTACCGCATCGCCGATGAATATCTCGACGTGGTGAAAGGCCTGTGGGATTCCTGGGAAGACGATGCCTTTGTGCGTAATAAAGCCAGCGGACAATTCTTTGACGCGACGAAACTGCACACGCTTAATCATGAAGGAGAATTCTTTAAGGTAGCCGGGCCGCTGAATATTGGCCGTACGCCGCAGGGACGCCCAATTGTATTTCAGGCTGGCGCGTCTGATGATGGCAAGAAATTAGCCGCCAAACATGCCGACGCGATATTTACCCATCACGATACGTTAGAAGAAGCCAAAGCCTTTTATCGCGACGTTAAGCTCCAGCTTGAAGCCAATGGCCGTCAGGCGCATGAACTGCATATATTTCAGGGCGTCAGCGTCATTGTCGGAAAAGACGCGGCGGACGTGGAGCAGCAGTATCAGACCACTGCCGCACTGGTTTCGGTTGAGGACGCGCTCAACTATCTGGGGCGCTATTTCGAACATCACGATTTCAGCCAGTATCCGCTGGATGAATCCTTCCCGGACATCGGCGATCTGGGGCAAAACAGTTTCCGCAGCACCACCGATGAGATCAAACGCAATGCCCGAGAACGTGGCCTGACGCTGCGCCAGGTGGCGCTGGAAGCCGCCTCACCCCGTGCGCGTTTTGCCGGCACGCCGGAGGAGGTCGCAGAAGGTCTTGAACAGTGGTTCAGCCAGTACGCCGCCGACGGTTTCATTATTCAGGGCGGTACGCCGGATACCTTCCCGCGCTTTGTTGACCAGGTGGTGCCTCTGTTACAGGCACGGGGCCTGTTCCGCACCGACTACCCCGGCACCACGCTGCGCGAAAGTCTGGGCCTCGAATTGCCGGTGAATCAGTTTATAAAAACAAAATAGAGAATAACGCTATGCAGAAAACTTCACTGTTACTGGCTATGACCCTCGCCTTAACGCCGCTGGCGTATGCAAAAGAGGTCAATATCAACGGCACCGGCGTCAGCATTGAGGCCAATAAAACGCCGATCAATACTCCGGCCAACCCGCAGGCAATCGCGCAGTTGCCCAAAGATCACCGTTTTGTGCAGCCGGGGAAATTCACCGTGGCGGTCGCCGCGCTGAACTCGCCGCCGCTGACGGTGTTTTCCGATGACAACAAAACCCTGCTCGGCAGCGAGGTGGACATAGCGCGTCTGGTGGCGGACAGCCTGGGACTGGAATTAAACGTCGTGCCGACCTCCTGGGAGGACTGGCCGCTGGGCGTGGCCTCGGGCAAATATGACGCCGCCATCAGCAACATCACCGTCACCAAAGAGCGCAAAGAGAAGTTTGATTTCGCCACCTACCGCAAGGATTCGCTGGGCTTTTACGTGAAATCAACCAGCCCAATCAGCAACATTGAGAAAGCGGAAGACATCGCCGGGCTGCGCATTATCGTCGGCTCCGGCACCAATCAGGAAGCGATCCTGCTGGCGTGGGACAAAGCGAACCAGCAGAAGGGGCTGAAGCCCTTTGTGCCGGTGTATACCAAGGATGACGCCGCCCAGACGCTGGCGCTGCAATCAGGCCGCGCCGATGCCTTTTTTGGCCCGAACGTCACGGGTGCCTGGAAAGCGGCGCTGACGCAAAAAACCAAACTGGTGGGCGTGGTGGACGGCGGCTGGCCGAAAGCGGCGCACATTGCCGTGACGCTGAAAAAAGGCAGCGGCCTTGCAGAACCGGTGCAAACCGCCCTTAACGGCGCGATCAAAAACGGCGACTACCAGAAAGTGCTCGCCCGCTGGGGTGAAGGCGTCGAACGCATCCCGTCATCGGAAATCAACCCGCCAGGCCTTGGCGATTAAGGAGCGGCCCATGAGCGAACATTTTCGCGATCTCTCCCCGGAAGCACCGGAACTTCAGCCGGTCATCGAAGGTTTATTTGCGGAATACGCCGCGCGCTACGGGGATTACTTTTCGAAAGACGCCGAAGTGGAGCTGACCGAATGGTACTTGCCGCCGCAGGGGTTGTTTATTGTGCTGGAGCGCGACGGGAAGATCATCGCCACCGGCGCGTATAAACCCTATGACGCGCACACCGCCGAAATTAAACGCATCTGGACGGACAAAACCCTGCGTCAGCAGGGGCTGGCGGCGCGGGTGGTGCGCGAGCTGGAGCGGCGGGCGGTGCTGGCGGGCTATAGCCGCATTTATCTGACCACCGGTTTTCGTCAGCCGGAAGCGGTCAGGCTCTATCTCAGCCAGGGCTATGAGGCACAGTTTGATGTCGAGCGCGATCCGGAAATCTACAGCCAGCCGCCTTATGACGGACGGTTGCGCTTTATCAAAGCGCTCGGCGTGGCGCTGGGGAAATCAGCCTGAGGAATCAACATGAAAACATCTGAACCCATTAAAGTGATCCCCGCGCGTTATCCGCTGCGTATTGTCGGCGCGGTCGTGGCGCTGCTGGTGCTGGCCATTGTGATCCAGTCGGTTGCCTTTAATCCGCGCTGGGAGTGGAGCGTGTTTGCCCGCTGGTTCTTCGATCCGGTGATCCTTGAAGGGCTGGGGCAAACCCTGTTGCTGACGCTGCTGGGTACGGTACTAAGCGTGATTTTTGGCGGATTACTGGCGCTTGCCAGGCTGTCGTCGTCCTGGCTGTTGAGCAGTCTGGCATGGGGTTACATCTGGCTGTTCCGTTCGCTGCCGCTGATTGTGGTGCTGATCATCCTTTATAACTTCTCCTATCTCTATGACACGCTCGCCATCGGCATTCCTTTTACCGGCATCACCTGGGCGAGCTATGACACCATTAACGTGCTGGGGCAATTCTCCACCGCCGTGGTGGGGCTGACGCTGGTGCAGAGCGCCTATACCGCGGAGATTATTCGCGGCGGTTTTCTGGGGGTCGATCACGGGCAGTACGAAGCCGCCGCCGCGCTGGGGCTGCCCGCCAGCCGCCGCACGCTGCGCATTATTCTGCCGCAGGCGCTGCGGACGATTTTGCCGTCCGGCTTTAACGAGATCATCAGCCTCGCCAAGGGCACGGCGATGGTGTACGTGCTGGCAATGCCAGAGCTGTTTTACACCATTCAGATGATCTACAACCGCACCCAGGAAGTGATCCCGCTGCTGATGGTGGGGGCGGTGTGGTATCTGGTGATCACCAGCGTGCTGTCGCTGATCCAGCATCTGGTCGAGCGCTGGATGGCGCGCAGCGAGCGCCGCTCGGCGATCAATTCCACCCGCGTCGCCCGCGTTGCCGCGCCGGGTCGCGTCGCGCAGCCACAGGAGCCAGTCCATGCACACCTCTCATGAAGGCCATATTTCCATCACCGGCGTCAGCAAATACTTTGGCCGTCACAAAGCTTTGGATGATATTTCACTGGAGTTAGCGCCGGGTTCGGTGACGGTGATCCTCGGGCCGTCCGGCTCCGGAAAATCCACGCTGCTGCGGGCGATTAATCATCTGGAGCGTGTCGATGAAGGTTTTATCCAGATTGACGGCGATTACATCGGCTACCGCCGCCAGGGTGACAAACTCTATGAACTCAAGGAGAAGGAGATCCTGCGCCAGCGCGTCAACGTCGGCTATGTGTTCCAGAACTTCAATCTCTTCCCGCACTTAACGGTGCTGGAAAACCTGATCGAAGCGCCCATCGCCCACAAACAGCTCAGCCGTAAGGCCGCCATCGAGCGGGCCTATGAATTGCTCGACGTCGTGGGGCTGCGTAATAAAGCCGATGCCTGGTCACGGCACCTTTCCGGCGGGCAACAACAGCGCATCGCCATTGCCCGCGCCCTGGCGTTGCGCCCGCGGGTGATGCTGTTTGACGAGCCGACCTCGGCCCTCGATCCGGAACTGGTGGGCGAGGTGCTGGATGTGATCAAAAAGCTGGCGCGTTCCGGAACCACCCTGGTGGTGGTCACCCATGAAATTGGCTTTGCCCGCGAGGTGGCCGACAACGTGGTGTTTATGGTGGACGGCAAAATCGTGGAGCAGGGCAGCAGCGACGAGGTGCTGAACCATCCGCAGCACCCGCGCACCCGGCAATTCTTATCCAAAGTGTTGTAAGGAGAGAGCATGAAACAGGGATTATGGGCGCTGTTGCTGGTCAGTACGCTCAGCGGCGCGCAGGGTATCGATCTGAAAGCTAACGAGACGCCGTTGCACAGCCAGGGCGATGAGGCGGCGATCGCCAGAATTCCGCCGAATTTTGCCTTTGTCGAACCGGGTACGCTGACGGTGGCTATTTCGGCGCTGAATTCGCCGCCGCTGGCGCTGCTCGCCAGCGATAACCGTACCCGCATCGGCAGCGATCCGGACATTGCCCGCCTGCTGGCGAACAGTCTCGGGCTGAAGTTAAAGCTGGTGCCGACGGCGTGGGAAGACTGGCCGCTGGGGATCTCCGCCGGGCGTTATGACGTGGCGCTGGTGAATATCGCCGTCACCGAGCAGCGCAAAGAGAAGTATGACTTTGCCACCTATCGCGTGGATTCGCTGGCGTTTTCGGTGAAATCCACCAGTCCCATTGAGGCAGTGCGCGGACCTGAGGATTTGTCGGGGCGCAAGGTGATTGTCGGCTCCGGCACCAATCAGGAGAAGATCCTGCTCGGCTGGAATGCGGAAAACGAACGGGCAGGGCGAAAACCCGCGCTGCCGGTCTATCTGACCGATGACGCCTCGGGCAATCTGTATATTCAGTCCGGGCGCGCGGATGTGTTTTTCGGTCCGCAGTCAGTGGCGTCTTATAAAGCGGCGCTGACCGGTAAAACCAAAGTGGTCGGCCTTGGCCCGAAAAAAGCCTATGTCGCCACCACTACCAAAAAAGGCAACGGGCTGGTTGAGGCGCTGAAAGCGGCGCTGGATGGCGCTATCGCAAGGGGAGAGTACCAGAAAGTGCTGGCACGCTGGGGGGAAGCGGGAGAAGCGGTGACAACGTCACAAATCAACCCGCCGGGGATCACTTATTAAGCACACACTCTTCAGCGTCGGGTGAGCTTGCGCCACCCGGCTAATTCAGGGATCCTTAGTTTCATAATTTCCATGAATGAAGAATGAAGGGTCAGCCTGCGCATGAAAATCAACGTCATCGGCACCAGCGGCAGCGGCAAAACCACGCTCGCCCGCCGTCTGGCAAAACACCTGGATGTGCCTTATATCGAAATGGATGCGCTGTACTGGCGACCCAACTGGAAGGGCGTTTCCGATGAAGAGCTGCTGGCGCTGCTTGGCGAAAAGCTGAACGCCACGCCGGGCTGGGTGCTGGATGGTAATTACAACCGCACACGGCCGGTGAAATGGCAAAAGGTGGATATGGTGGTATGGGTGGATTATGGATTTGCCCGTACCCTGCGCCAGGCCGTCATGCGCGCCCTGAAACGCGCCTGGCATAAAAAGGAACTCTGGCCGGGCACCGGCAACCGTGAAAGCTTTCGCCAGTCGTTTTTCAGCCGTGAGTCAATTCTGCTGTGGACGCTGAAAACCTGGCGCAGCAACCGCGCGCGTTATGAAGCGGATCTGGCGGATCCGGCTTTTGCGCATATCCGCTTTGTGCGTCTGCGCAGCCCGCGCCAGACCAGGGACTTTCTGAATAACGGCATCAATTGATAATCTGCGGCGGTGCGGTGTGTTAGGTTTAACGTTATCTCAATAAGGAGCCTGCTATGCCACACGTAGATATTAAAAGTTTTCCGCGTGATTTTAACGATGAACAAAAAGCCGCGCTGGCGGAGGCCATCACCCAGGTGATCGTCAGCCATTTTGACAGCAAGGAGAGTTCGGTGAGCGTGGCGTACAGCCAGGTGCAGCCGGACGACTGGAAAGCGCAGGTGTGGGATACGCAAATCGGCCCGCAGATGGATGAGTTAATCAAAAAACCGGGTTATTCGATGTGATTTTTGCGCCGGGTGGCGGCTGCGCCTTACCCGGCCTACACGTCACACGCCTGGTTTTTTGTAGGCCGGGTAAGCGCTAGCGCCACCCGGCGCTTACTTCACACTCAACGCCTTTCCGCTCGCCACAAAATTCCCGCCGCCCAGATGGTGCAGGGTGTTGAGCTTATCGTCATCAAAATGCCAGCAGCCATTGATAAACGCCCGTTCATCGGCGGCAGCGGAAACCACTTCGCCAAATAACGTATCGTATTTCTCCTGCGCGGCGGTGGCGGGCAGCAGGCGGCACTCCATCCATGCCAGACATTTCTCTTCCACCACCGGCAATCCCAGTACCGGCCCTGCAATGGCCGGAATGCCGTAACAGTTAAACTTATCCTCATCCCGCCCGGTCACGCTGCCGACCGCATAGGTCCAGTTGGTGGCGGCGACGCCGGGGATAACAATGCCAAACATGCCGCTGCGCTCGATAAGTTCCCGCGACCAGGTGCTTTTATCCACCACAATGGCAATGCGCGGCGGCGAGAACTCCACCGGCATCGACCACGCGGCGGACATCACGTTCCGGCGGTCAATCTGTTCGTCGCGGCTGGTGATCATAATGGTCGGCCCGTGATTAAGCAGGCGGCTGGCGTGTTCCAGGGCGACAGGGCGGAAATGGCTCATGATATTGTCCTCGTCAGGTTGATGACGCATTAAAGGATTGAAAGCGTCCGGAAAGCAAGTCGTAACACAAGCGTAATCCATCCGTCACACTCCCTCCCTATAGTCTCGCCTTACTAAGTCCCAAAGAGGATAACAATATGTTTACTCCCCTGTGTTTTCCACAGGTGAGTGCGGCCCGGCGGATGTCGATCCCGGGCGCGTGTCGGCTTCCCGCTGCGGGAGGGCGATCGTGAACGCATTCACCGATATAAGGCTGCAGGGCGTCTCTTTCGCCTTCGGCTCACATACCGTTCTCAATCAGATCGATCTCACTGTCGACGCCGGCAGCATTGTGGCGCTCCTCGGCCCGTCGGGGTGCGGCAAAAGCACGCTGCTGCGCCTGCTGGCCGGGCTTACGCAGCCTGCGGAAGGCGAAATCTATTTCGGCGATCGTCTGGTGGCGAAACCCCACTGGTCACTGCCGCCGGAAGCGCGCGACATCGGCATGGTGTTTCAGGACTACGCCCTGTGGCCGCACATGACGGTGGCGCAGAACGTCGCTTTCCCGCTGAAGATGCGCAACGTGCCGCGCGGTGAGCGGGTGGCCCGCGTGCTGGCGGCGCTGGATCGCGTCGGCCTGGCGGATTTCGCCGACCGTAAACCGGCAGGCTTATCTGGCGGGCAGCAACAGCGCGTCGCCCTGGCGCGGGCGATTGTCGCTGAGCCGCGCGTGTTGTTATTTGATGAGCCGCTCTCCAATCTCGACAGTGAACTTCGTGAGTCGTTATGCCTTGAGATGTCGCGCCTGCTGCGCCAGCTCGGCATCACCGCCGTCTATGTCACCCACGATCGCCGGGAAGCCGAACTGCTGGCCGACCGCATCGTGCATCTTTCTGCGGGCAGCATTGCCGCTGTACGCGCTGTCACACCATCCTCAGGGGAATATGCATGAAAGCTGTAATGTCTGTGAAGAAAGGAGTTGCTCTCGCCATGATGCTGTCGTCCGTCATGATCTCCAGCGCCCACGCGCTGACGGTCTATACCGCAGGTCCGGGATCGCTGGCAAAAAGTCTCGCCAGCGGGTACGAGAAAAAGACCGGCGTGAAAGTGAATATTTTCCAGGCCACCACTGGCAAAGTGATGGCGCGGCTGGAGGCCGAACAGGCCAATCCGCAGGCGGATATTTTGATCTCCGCCTCCTGGGATACCGCAGAAGATCTGCATACCCGCGGCTGGCTGTTGCCGTACCAGAGCAGCAATGCCGAAAAGGTGCCCGCGGCGCTGAAAACCAGCGAATACGTGGCGCAGGGCGTGTCGGCGCTGGGTATTGTCTGGAACACCAAAAGCGGTACCCCAGAGCCGAAAGAGTGGCAGGATCTGACCGCTCCGGCCTTTAAAGACAAAGTGACCACGCCGGATCCGGCGTTGTCCGGCGCGTCCCTCGATCTGCTGATCGGCCTGCAAAACAGTATGGGCGATAAAGCCTGGGCGCTGTTCGACGCGCTGAAGCAGAACGGTATGGTGGTCAGCGGCCCCAACGCCCAGGCGGTGACGCCGGTGATGCAGGGGGCGAAAGCGGCAGTATTCGGCGCGGTGGATTACGTCTCTTATGGCAACATCAGCCAGGGCGAGTCCCTGAAGGTGATTTTCCCGGCCAGCGGCACGGTGATCGCGCCGCGACCAATGATGATCCTCAAAACCACTCAGCATGCTGACGATGCCAAAGCTTTTGTCGATTACGTCCTGTCGCCGGAAGGACAGGCGATGGTCGCTGACGCCTGGCTGATGCCGGCGCGTACTGACGTGGAAGCCAAACGCCCGCTGCTCAACGATCTGCATATTCTGCCAACCAGTCAGGACGGTAACAGCGAGCGCAGCGAAGTGCTGCAACGCTTCAATACCCTTTTCAGCAAGTAAATTCAGCCGACGGGGGCGACCCCGTCTTCAGGATCCGTTGTGAATCAGAGAATGCTTTCTGTCCTGACGCTGGCGCTGCTGGTGATACTGGTGGCGCTGCCGCTGTCCTTTATTGTTTTACAGGCGATTTTCCCGTCATTCAGCGCCGGTTCTTTTGCCGCGCCGTTCAGCGCCATATTGCCGCAATTCAGCGATCCGCAACTGCCCGCCATGCTCGGCGGCACCTTGTGGATCGCCGCAGGCGTAGCGCTGCTGAGCGCGCTGATCGGTTTGCCGCTGGGCGTGGCGCGTGGATTATTTAACCTGCCGTGCCCACGACTATGGGATGTGCTTTTTTTGATCCCATTTCTTACGCCGCCCTATATCGCCGCGCTTTCGTGGATGCTGGTGTTGCAGACCAACGGCTATCTGGCGCAGGTGGCGGGGTTTGATCTCAACGATCTGCTGTTCAGCCGCAGCGGGATCGTGCTGGTGATGACGCTGAACATTTTCCCGGTGGTCTATTTTGCGGTATCCCGCAGTTTGCTTGCCAGCGGGCAGCGACTGGCGATTGTCGCCCGGGTGCACGGGGCCAGCGCCTGGCGCGCCTTCTGGCACGTCACGCTGCCGATGCTCTCGCCCGCGCTGGCGGCGGGTATGCTGCTGGCCTTTACCCTGGCCGTTGAAGAATATGGCGTACCGGCCGCGCTGGGATCGCGATCCGGCGTGGTGATGATGACCGTCGGCATTGAGAAAAAGCTGGCCGACTGGCCGATTGATCTGCCTGGCGCGTCGCTGCTGTCGCTGATGCTGATCGTTATCGCGCTTGGCGGCTGGTGGCTGCAACGTCAGCTGGTGGGGGATAAAGACGTGACCAGCGTGACGGGCAAACCCACGGAAAATACCGGCGCGTCATTAGGTATCGCCACCGTGCCGGTGATGCTGCTAATGGGCGGCGTCGGTTTTCTGGCGGTCGGTCTGCCGGGGATCTCCATGGCGGTGACTGGTATTATGTCAACGCTTTCCGGCGGGCTTTCCTGGGATAACGTGACCGGCAGCCATTATCATGCGCTCTTTTCTCAACAGGGAGATGCGCTGTCCGCCCTTGGCACCAGTCTGTCGCTGGCGCTGGGCTCGGCGCTGGTCACCGGCGTGCTAGGGCTGCTGGCGGCCTGGCTGGTAGTGGTGCAAAAAATTCGTGGCCGCGCGGTGCTGGATGCGCTGTCTTTGATGCCTGCCGCGCTGCCGGGGATTGTGGTGGGCGTCGGGCTGATCCTGCTCTGGAACCGCACCTTCTGGCCGGTGTCGCCTTATAACAGCTGGATGATTTTGCTGCTCTCGTACTGTTGTCTGCTGATGCCCTGGCCGGTGCGCTATGTCGGCAGCGCGCTGCGGCAGCTCGGCGGTAATCTGGAGCCTGCCGCCCGTGTGCATGGCGCAAGCGCATTGCAGGCGCTGCGGCTGATCGTCCTGCCGCTGGTGTTTCCGGCGCTGCTGGCGGCCATGCTGATGGTCTTCGCCATCGCCTCGCGGGAGCTGGTGACTTCGCTGCTGCTGGCGCCTGCCGGTACGCAAACCGTCGCAGTCTTTATCTGGCGTCAGTTTGAGCAGGGATCCGTTGGGCAGGGCATGGCGATGGCGACGCTGACGCTGGTCACCGGGCTGATCCTGATGCTCACAGCGCTGGGCATTATGCAGCGAAAAGGCCGGACGTAAGCGGCAGTGCACAAATTGCCGCATCAAAATATTCATCCAGTGTATAAATAGGACTCATCTTTTGCCGGAGTGTGAAATGAGTCCTTTTTTAACAGCCTGGTTTCAACGCCTGAACTGGACGGGTGTCCCGCAGGCCGATCTGCCGACGCTACAGTCGCTGCACCAGCACCATAACAGCGCTATCCCTTTTGAAAATCTCGACGTGCTGCTGCCGCGGGAAATTGAACTGACGGACGAGGCGCTGTTCGCCAAGCTGGTTGTCGCCCGGCGCGGCGGCTACTGCTTTGAGCTGAACGGTCTGTTTGAACGCGGGCTGCGCGAAATCGGCTTCAGTGTTCGCAGTCTGCTTGGTCGTGTGGTGATGGCCAACCCGGAGCAGATGCCGCCGCGCACGCACCGCATCCTGCTGGTTGAGCTGGACGGCGAGCCCTGGCTGGCGGACGTTGGATTTGGCGGGCAATCGCTCACCGCGCCGATCCGGCTGCAAACGGATATTGAGCAAAAGACGCCGCACGGCCTTTATCGCCTGCAACGGGAGGGGGATGACTGGATCTTACAGTTCAGGCATCACGATCGCTGGCAGCAGATGTACCGCTTCGATTTAAGCCAGCAATACTTCTCTGATTTTGTGACCGGGAATCTTTATACCGCGCACTTCCCGCACTCGCATTTTCGCCATCATCTGCTGATGTGTCGTCATCTGCCGGATGGCAGCAAACTGACGCTCAATAATTTTCACTTCACCCACTGGCAGGACGGGGAGGTGGTGGAGCAGTTTAACGCTGTGGATGTGCCCGCGCTCCATGAACTCTTACATGTCCGCTTCGGGCTGGGGACTGACGATGCCAGTCATGGCGTGACGTTGTCACAACTGAGCGCGGTGATGGCGGGCATCGCTGCCCGGGAGAAGTAACAGGGCCGTCGTCAGCGGTTAAGCTCCAGTTCGATCGCCCGGTCAATGTGGCGATCGAAAGCTTCGTCATCCAGCCCCTCAAGTCCCAGCACGTGCATGCCGTCCAGACCGCACACCAGCGCAATCAGTCGCCAGGCGACGTTTTCCACGCTGTCGCTAAGGGTGAATTCTCCGGCCTGCTGTCCGGCATGAATAATTTTCATCGCCTCCTCATGCCACATCTCCATGGTCAGTACGTAAGCCCCTTTAATTTCCGGATCGCGCATCGCCATCAACTGCGCTTCCCGCCACAGCTTGATATAGCGCTCAAAGCCGCGATCATCGCTGCCCAGCATGGAATGCAGGCGCTGACGCCAGCTGGCGTCTTCGGGCACGACTTCGGTGTCCAGCAGCACGCGGATCAGACGGATAAACGCCAGCGCGCGCAGTTCACTGGTAGAGGCAAAGTGGTGATGCACCTGGCCTGCGGCCACACCCGCCACGCTGGCGATGCGGCGCACGGTCATGGCGGATAATCCCTCGTCCAGCGCCACGCGCATGGCGGCGAGCAGAATATTTTCCCGGCGGTCTTCCCGATTGAGGTAGTTCATAGCGGCTCTCTGAATAATGGGCGAAAAGAATATAACAATAAGCTGGACATGCGTCCAACTTTACGTAAGATCGCCATTTCTGGACGGGTGTCCAAATTAGGGAGAGAGGGCTATGTTTCGTCAGTGGCTGACGTTGTGGATTATTGTTCTGGTCTATATTCCGGTGGCGATTGACGCCACCGTACTGCATGTGGCGGTACCGACGCTGAGTATGACCCTGCGCCCCGGCAGCAATGAGCTGCTGTGGATCATTGATATCTATTCGCTGGTAATGGCCGGTATGGTGCTGCCGATGGGCGCGCTCGGCGATCGCATCGGCTTTAAACGCCTGTTGCTGTGTGGCAGCGCGCTTTTTGGTGTGGCCTCGCTGCTGGCGGCAAGCGCCTCCAGCGCCAGCGGGCTGATCCTGGCGCGGGCATTGCTGGCAACAGGGGCGGCGATGATCGTGCCCGCCACCCTTGCCGGGATCCGCGCCACCTTTACCGAAACCCGCCATCGAAATATGGCGATTGGCATCTGGGCGGCAGTCGGTTCCGGCGGTGCGGCTTTTGGCCCGCTGGTGGGCGGTCTGCTGCTGGAGCACTTTTACTGGGGCTCGGTGTTTCTGATCAACGTGCCGATCGTTCTGGTGGTGATGGCGCTGACCGCCTGGCAGGTGCCGCGCCAGACCGGTCGCCGCGACCAGCCGCTTAATTTCGGCCATGCGGTAATGCTGATTGTGGCGATATTACTGCTGGTTTACTGCGTCAAAATGGCGCTGAAAACCACTGTCGCGCCGGGATTACTGGCAGGCGGGGCGGTGCTCGGCATGATCCTGCTGGTGACCTTTGTGCGTATCCAGCTTGCCGCCCGCACGCCGATGATCGATATGCGCCTGTTTACGAATCGCATTATTTTAAGCGGCGTGATAATGGCTATCACTTCGATGATCACCCTGGTGGGATTTGAGCTGTTAATGGCGCAGGAGCTGCAATTTGTGCACGGCTTTACGCCTTTCGCCGCCGGGATCTTTATGCTGCCGGTGATGCTGGCGAGCGGCTTCAGCGGCCCCATCGCCGGTCTGCTGGTGTCGCGGCTTGGGCTGCGCCGGGTGGCGACGGGCGGCATGGCGCTGAGCGCGCTGAGTTTCCTTGGCCTGTCGGTCACTGACTTCAGCAGCCAGCAGTGGCAGGCCGCCGCGCTGATGGCGCTGTTAGGTTTCAGCGCCGCCAGCGCGCTGCTGGCCTCCACCGCGGCGATTATGGCCGCCGCGCCAAAAGAGAAAGCGGCCGCCGCCGGCGCAATCGAAACCATGGCTTACGAGCTGGGGGCGGGACTGGGGATCGCCATTTTTGGCCTGTTGCTAAGCCGCAGTTTTGCTGCGTCCATCGTCCTGCCGGATGCGCTCACCGTCAATCAGGCGGCGCAGGCGACGTCGTCCATTGGTGAGGCGGTACAACTGGCGCAGACGCTGGAGCCGGGACTTGCCGCCGCTGTTATGCAGGCGGCAAAAACGGCCTTTATCAGCTCGCACAGTGTGGCGTTAAGCAGCGCAGGCGTGATGCTGTTTATCCTGGCGGTGGGGATCTGGTTTAGCCTTGCGGGTACCGATAACCGCCAGACGGATTAACGCCGTCGGGTGGCGTACCAGCACAGCAGCGATCCGCCGCAGACCATCAGCGCCCCCTGCCAGAACGACAATGACAGCGGGGCGCTCAGCAGCAACGCCGCCAGCGCCGAGGAGAGTACTGGCGTGAAATAGGATGCCGCCGCGAGCACGTTGACGTGACCATGCAGGATGCCGGTATTCCATGCCGCATAGCCAAAGCCCAGCGCACAGGCCACCAGGAGTAATTTTAGCGTCACCGGCCAGCTGAACAACATCGGCGGCTGCTCGCCGAGCGCATATTTGATCCACAAGCTCATGGCGGTCAGCAAAATAAAAAAGGTGATGCCGTTATGCCCGCGGGCATATTTGCTGGTGACCGTACAGTACGCTGCCCAGATAATGGCCCCGCAGAATGCCAGAATATAACTCAGCGGACTGGAGACCACATTACGGATAATATCCTGCGGGTTGAGACCATTCTCACCGCCGAGTACCCAGCTGACGCCAAGCACGGAAAGCAACAGACCGGGGATCACCCACAGGCTGGATTTTTGCCCGTTAAACAGGATGGCAAACAGAATGGTCAGGCTGGGCCACAGATAATTCACCATGCCCACCTCAATCGCCTGTTGACGCGTCGCGGCATAGCCCAACGACAGGGCGAGGCACATCTCATAGCTGACAAACAGCAGGCTACCCACCAGTAAATAACGTGGCGGGAAACGACGAATATCGGGAAAACCTACGGTGAGGAGTAACAATAAACCGCTGAGGGTGTAAATCATGGCCGCGCCGCCAACCGGTCCCAGTCCTTCACTGACGCCACGGATCAGCCCGACCATGGTGCTCCATAATATAATCGCCACTAAGCCGGTCAGCGTTGCTCTTTTTTTGGTCATCCCTCGTCCGTTATTTTTCTGAATACCGAAGTCTAATTTATAACACTATTTTCGCCAGCCAGGGATCAGATTAAAAATTCGAACTGATTAACGGGGTAGAAGAGCGTTAACGGCTGCGATTTTGAAAGCGTGAAGCCTAATGACTGATAAAAGTTTACGGCGGCCTCGTCTTTGGCTTCGACGAAAAGCGCATAGATGCCGACCATGCCCGCGGTTAACCAGGTGCGGCGTAGGGCATCAAACAATAATTTCTCACCGAAACCCCGTCGTTGCAGGCGTCGATCAACCGCCATTCTGCCAAGCAGAACACAGGGCAGGTTACGATAAGGTAGTTTGCGTTGCTGGGATCCGGAAAGGTGCTGTTTTTCATATGAAGCCCCCGAGAGGGTATAAAATCCCATAATTTCAGGAACGGCTTCGTTTGTGACCAGCACGTAGCAACGCAGAATACGTCGCTCTTGCTGAACAGACATCTGGGACGTTAAAAACACATCCAGCGCCTCAACGCCACAACTGAAATTTTCTGTCCGATAGGTTCGGGCAGGATCGTATGACTCTATGCTTAACGTTAATTCTTCTGCCACGTCCAGCTGTCCTTGTCATGATAATGTGCAGCCACTGCTTTCATGCGTTCCGTTGGCTGTGGGGGATTGTCCAGCAAGGTCTGAATGCGCTCCCAGTTTTGCTCATCCAGCACGATACGCCGGTGCTCATTAATAACTTCTGCTGCCCGCTCCCGCACCGCATCGATCACAAAAGTACTGACTGGTATGCTTAGCAGGCTGGCGGCTTCTTCCATTTGTTTTTTCAGACTTTCATCAAGCCGGAAATCAAAGCGTTCTTTTTTCGCGGTGGACATGGTCAACCTTCGTATGTACGGTAAATTGCCGTACATTCTATCATAGCTGATTAAAATGACGCCAGCGGGTTATCGCTGGCGCCATAAAACTCAGATAGACGTCCGGCGGTAGCTGCGGTATTCCGGCTGCCAGAAGTTTTCTTCGATGGACTGCTGCAAGGCTTCGGCGGAAGTTTTCACCGCAAGGCCTTCTTCCTGCGCCATTTTTGCCACCGCCAGCGCAATCGCCCGCGACACGGTCTGAATATCTTTCAGCGCCGGAAGCACCATGCCTTCGCCGTGGTTGGCCAGCGGGGAGTGCTGCGCCAGGGTTTCGCTGGCGGCCATCAGCATGTTGTCGCTGATGCGTGACGCGCCGGAGGAGATCACCCCGAGGCCAATGCCAGGGAAAATGTAGGCGTTATTACACTGGGCGATGGGGATGATTTTATCCTGCCAGTGGACCGGCATAAATGGACTGCCGGTGGCGACCAGCGCCTGGCCTTCGGTCCAGGTAATAATGTCCTGCGGGGTGGCTTCCACGCGGGAGGTCGGGTTCGACAGCGGCAGCACGATAGGGCGCGGGCAGTGCTTATGCATTTCACGAATAATTTCTTCAGTGAATAATCCGGTCTGCCCGGAGACGCCGATCAGAATATCCGGTTTCACATTACGCACCACATCCAGCAGCGACATGGCTTCTGCATCGGTATCCCAGTGTTGGAGGTTGTCGCGCTTCTGCACCAGTTTGCTCTGGAAGGAGAGCAGGTTCGGCATCTGGTCGGTCAGCAGGCCAAAACGATCCACCATATAGACGTTCTGCCGCGCGGCTTCCTCGCTCAGGCCTTCACGCTGCATCTGGGCGATAATCTGCTCGGCGATGCCGCAACCGGCAGAGCCTGCGCCGAGGAATACCACTTTTTGCTGACTTAACTGGCTGCCCGCGGCGCGGCTGGCGGCAATCAGCGTGCCGACAGTTACCGCTGCGGTGCCCTGAATATCGTCGTTAAAGGAGCAGATTTCATCCCGGTAACGGGTCAGCAACGGCATAGCGTTTTTCTGCGCAAAATCTTCGAACTGCAACAGCACGTCCGGCCAGCGCTGTTTCACCGCCTGAATGAATTCATCGACAAAGGCGTAATACTCATCGCCGGTGATGCGCGGATGACGCCAGCCCATATACAGCGGATCGTTAAGCAGCTGCTGATTATTGGTGCCGACATCCAGCACCACCGGCAGGGTGTACGCCGGGCTGATGCCGCCGCAGGCAGTGTAAAGGGAGAGCTTGCCGATGGGGATCCCCATGCCGCCGATACCCTGGTCACCCAGCCCCAGAATGCGCTCGCCGTCGGTCACCACAATCACTTTGATATTGTGGGTCGGCACGTTTTGCAGCATGTCGTCCATGTTGTGACGGTTTTGATAGGAGATAAATACCCCGCGCGCGCGGCGATAAATTTCAGAAAAACGTTCGCAGGCGGAGCCGACGGTCGGGGTGTAGATCACCGGCATCATCTCGTCGAGATGGTTATCGACCAGACGATAGAAAAGGGTTTCGTTGGTGTCCTGGATGTTACGCAGGTAAATGTGCTTATCGATTTCTGTTTTAAAGCCCTGGTACTGTAGCCAGGCGCGTTCAGCCTGCTCCTCAATGGTTTCAACCACATCCGGCAACAGACCCAACAGGTTGAAGTTGCTGCGCTCTTCAAGGCTGAAGGCGCTGCCTTTATTGAGCAGCGGGAATTCCAGCAACACCGGACCGGCATAGGGAATGTACAGAGAACGGTTTTTTTTATACTTCAGTAACATCTCAAAACTCCTTAAAAAACGATCCCGTCGCCTGCATGCCGACGGGGACGGCGGCGGCGCAAGTATAAAGCATGCCGATGGCAAATACTTCCCGGATGCGTCTAATCGTAAGGAGAATGTTAAAGAATTGCGAGGCGGGTTCAGCAGGCCCGGCAGACGTGCGTCGCCGGGCGATAACATTATGACTTCGCGCGACGATGGCGACCGGTGCGGTGGGTGACTACCGTCGGTTGATCTTCACTGGTAACGATTTTTCTCTGGTTAGACACTTTGTAGTCCATACCCAGAATGTGACGTGCCTGACGATTCGTTTTCATGCTGACTCCTTAATCCTGTGACAAGTTTCAAGGACGCGCCCGCAACATTGACGGGTGAGCGTAATCCCATAGCGAAAGCCAATGCCGCGCGGTACGAAAAGTGCGCGGCACCTTTGATGTTGGGTCATCCCATGCCAAATATCAATGGCCGCGCCGGGTTTCAGAACAGTCTGTGACCCGGCGCGGGTTTCGCTACTCCAGCTGCCGGTTGATGTCGTCAATAGCGGCCCGCCACTGCGCCTGAAGTTGCGGCTTCTGATGTTTCGGCTTGCGCGCCAGATCTTCCGCCAGCCGGGTTTCAAGCGCAATCAGCTCAGCGAGCAGCCGATCGTCATCAGTTTCTGGCGAACGGGGGGAAGATCCCGCCGCGACAGGTGCCGTCACCGCGTCCGGCTCCCGCAGCCGCGCAAACACCGCCTCGACGTCGTGCCACTCGTTAAGCTCGCCGTCCTCAATCAGCCAGAAACGGTTACAGCTGCTGGCGATCAAATCACGATCGTGGCTCACCAGCAGTACGCCGCCGTCAAAGCCGGAAAGCGTCTGCGCCAGCGCTTCTTTGCCTTCCATATCCAGATGGTTGGTCGGCTCATCCAGCATCAGCAGGGCATAACGCGCCAGCGACATGCCGACAAACAGCAGACGCGAGCGCTCGCCGCCACTTAAGGTGCTGACCCGCTGCCCGTGACGCGCCCAGGCGAAACCGGCGGCGATCAGCGCCTGTTTCCGCACCTCCGGCGGCGGGGCGAACGGCTCCAGCGCATCGAACAGCGTATCCTCATCATGCAACTGATGGAGCGTCTGATCGTAGTAGCCGATGGTAACGCGCGGATGCAACACCACGCCTTCACTTAGCCGCGGTTGCCGGTAATGCTGCCACAGCAGGCGTAACAGCGATGATTTCCCACAGCCGTTGCGTCCCATAATCGCCACCCGATCGCCGCTTTTGATTCGGCCAAGGGGCAATCTGAACAGCGACGCAGCATCCGCTGCCGGAGCGACATCAAGTTCGCTCAACTCCAGTAGACGGTCGGCGCGCAGCGCATCGCCCTGCAAGGTAAGCGTCCAGTGGCTACCGGCGGTGACGTCGGTTTGTACCTCTTTCAGGCGCAGGATCTGTTTTTCCATCTGCTTCGCTTTGCGGGCGAGATCTTCGTTATCGTAAACCTGTCCCCAGGTCGCCTGCCGTTTCGCGCTGGCGGTGATGCGGTCGATCTCTTTCTGCTCGGCTTTCTGACGCAGGGCGTCGGCTTCATCCCGTTCAGCCAGCGCCCGTCGTGCGGCCTGGCACGGCAGGGCAAAACAGTTCAGCGTCTGGTCGCGCAGGATCCAGGTGGTGTTGGTCACCGCATCCAGCAGTCGCGCATCATGGGACACCAGCACAAAGCTGCCGTTCCAGCGCTGCAAAAACTGCTCCAGCCACAGCAGCGTCGGCAGATCGAGGTGGTTGCTCGGCTCATCCAGCAGTAACAGATCCGGCTGACGGATCAGCGCCCGCGCCAGCAACAGCCGCGTGTGCTGACCGCCGCTGAGCGTACCCGCGCATAATTGCCACTCCCGCTCGCTGAAGCCCTGGCTGGCAAGCAGCGTTTCCGCCTGCCAGCGTCGGGCATCGCGTTCCGCCTGCGGCAGTTGCGACAGCACCGCGTCAAGCATGGAGAGAGAAGCAAGCTCATCGGGCAGGTGTTGTTCGACCCGCGCCAGTAGGCAGTGTCGGGCCACAGAATAGACGCCAGCGGTCGGGGAAAGGGTGCCGTCCAGCACTTTTAACAGCGTGCTTTTGCCGCAGCCGTTATAGCCCACCAGACCAATGCGGTCGCCTTTCTTAACGGTAAAAGAGAGATCGCGAAACAGCGAACCGAAAGCCGTATCGACACGAAGTGATTGTGCAGTTAGTAATGTGCTCATTGCTTACTCAAGAGTTACAGGCACAGGTGTGCCTCGTCAAACATCGCTGACGATAACCCAGTAAGCCCGAGAGAAGGGACTCAGGTGATAGCTTCGCTCAAGCTTCAGTTATCGCAGCACGATACTGGTAACGCTTGAGCAGTGGCGATCGCCAAAATGATGTGAATGGATAAACAATTCACAGCACAGCATAAGTAACCTCCTTTTATATTTATCAGGTGAATGAATACAGTGAGTGTAACGGGGGAACCGAAGTTTGACTAGTGGCCCCTCGCTACCAGATTTTGCTCTGTCAGACGCATAAGATCCCCCCAGCCGCACGTTATTGAGCGGGCGCAGCGGGGCAAGGCGGTTATTGACAGCAGCAGAGCAGGTACAGAGGGAGCACCAGGCTTCCATCCATGCCAGGTTAGTGGCTGCCAAAAACCTGCACCGCCCGCTGCAGGCGCGCGGCGCGGGCAGAGAGATCTCCTGCGGCGGTAGTGACCAGCTCCACCATGACATTATTGTTGTGCGTCATCACCCCGATGCGTGAGACGGACTCATTGATCAGCGCCAGCGCCTGTGTCTGCTCCCGGGTCGCGGTGCCGATCTCTTTGATCATCTGTGACATCTGTAGCACGTTGTCGATCATGGCCGTCAGGTGCGATTCGGTGCTCTCCACCATCGCCACGCCATGACTGACGTTGGCCACATTTTTCTCGATCAGCGTTTTGATCTCTTTCGCCGCCGACGCCGAGTGCTGCGCAAGGTGCCGTACCTCAGCGGCGACCACCGCAAAACCGCGTCCGGACTCGCCCGCGCGGGCAGCTTCCACCGCCGCATTCAGCGCCAGAATATTGGTCTGGAAGGCGATACTGTCGATCACGCTGATGATGTCAACAATCTGCCGGTTATCACGGGATACGGACTGCATCATGCTGATGGTCTGTTTCATGATGTTGCCGCTGTTCATGGCATTGCCGCTGGTTTCATCGGCGCGGAGCATCGCTTCGCCTGCGGTTTCCGCCGTCTGTTTTACCGCACTGGCGATTTCTTCCACCGCCGCTGCCGTCTGGTGCAAATCGGCAGAGGTTTCTTCCGTGCGGGTATGCAGGGAAATGCCTTCTTTGGCGATGCGCTGGCTGATCTGCCGGATGCCGTGCAGCTGGGTAGTGACGTCATCCACCAGGGAATTCAGATTAAGCCCGGACTGATTCACCATGCGCAGCAGTAAACCAATCTCATCGACGCGGTTAAACTGCACGTAATCGGCCTTGCGCCCGGAGATCACTTTCTGCATCTGGGTAAGAATGGTTTTTAGTGGTCGCGCAATTTGCGCGGTGAGAAACCATGATAACAGCGCCAGGATAAGCACCGTGGCGCTTATTTTTACCGGCAACATCACGGGCATCATTTGCAGCCCCACAATCGCCAGCAGACTAATACCTGTTCCAAGATGAATTCGCCGGGCGAGGCTGATCCACTGAAACAGCGACAGGAAGGAAAATAAACCCCGCCGCACCAGCAGGCCTTTATAAAAGCGGTGACCTTTGAGGTTATTTTCATTTACCGCGGCGTAGAGTTTTTCGGCGGCGTTAATTTCGTCGCGCAACGGAATATTACGCACCGAGATGTAGCCTGTGAGCCGCTCCTGCTGATAAACCGGCGTGACGTTGGCGCGTACCCAGTAATGGTCACCGTTCTGACGGCGGTTTTTCACCAGCCCCGTCCAGCTTTCGCCCTGTTGAATGGTGAACCACATATCCGCAAAGGCCGCCGCTGGCATATCGGGATGGCGAATAACGTTATGCGGTTCGCCCGTCAGCTGTTCTTCTTCATAGCCGCTTGCGTCAATAAAAGCGGAGTTAGCATACGTAATATGGCTGTGCGTATCGGTGGTCGACATTAATGTCATGCCATCTTTAAGCAAATACTCTTTTTGTGTAACAGGAGTGTTACGCTTCATAAAATCCCCACGATGAAGTGTTTCAGGTAAACCCTGAAAATAAGTGTCGTGCAGTGCATATTTTTGTTTTCGGCGTGGCATTTTCTACTAAGCGCAATGCAACGGATAGTAGGCGGGAGAAATATTTTTTTAAGCAGGGATTAAATAAGCGTGTTATAAAATTGATAAATAAAAATACCGGCAGTCTTATTTAAAGAACGACCTCAATACTTATCGCAAATAAAAAGAACATTTCCTGAATAAACGCAGGCCAGGCATTTTCGCATGAGGCATTTTATTAACACCTCATGCACATTTAGCGACGTGCAGCCACCGACTCCCGAATAATCAGCGTTCCCTCGTGGCGCGGCAGCGGGGCGGTTTCGCTTTCGGCGGTGGGCGATAACAGAATGCGCACCGCGTCGCTGATCATCTCATCCATCGGGATATGTACCGTCGTCAGCGTCGGGGTGAAGTATCGCCCGATAGTGGAATCATCAAAACCGGCGACGGAGATGTCCTGCGGTACGCGGAAACCCTGATCGGTCAGCGCTTTGGTGACGCCGATGGCCATATCATCGTTAGCCGCCAGAATGCAGGTCATGTCGCGACGCTGTTTCAGCAGCGCGCACCCGGCTTCATAGCCGCTTTCTGTGCTCCAGCTGCCGCGTACGATCAAGGATTCATCCGGGACAATTCCCGCCTGGTTTAATGCATCGCGATACCCGGCAAGGCGGCTGTCGCCCGTGGGGGAACCTTCAGCGCCGCCCACAAAGGCGATGGTGCGGTGCCCCTGTTCCAGCAAATAGTTCATCATCTGCATGCTGCAACGGTGATGATCGACATACACGGCGTTGTTGCGGTTACGCTTCAGCTCGCGGTTAATCACCACAACGGGCACCGTATTCTGATCGATGATGTCATCAAGTTCGTCAACGCTGAGATATTTGGGATAGATCATGATCGCCTCGCAGCGCAGCTGAAGCAGGAAATTTATGGCATTACGCTCATCTTCCCGGCTGTGCTTGCCGTCGGCGAGCACCAGCTGGCGCTGGTGATCTTCACTACAGGTCGCGGCCTGGTAAATCATGGCGGAAAAGAAGGGGCCGTTATACAGGCCGTTGGTGATCACCAGCCCGACGGAATTTGATTCGCTGGTCGCCAGTTTGCGCGCCAGCAGATTAGGCCGGTAGCCGGTTTCTTCAATGGCCTGAAAGATGCGGGCCTTAACGTCCTCGCTGACCACTACCTTACCGTTAAGCGCGCGTGACACTGTCGCTTTTGAGACGCCCGCTTTTCTGGCAACATCCAGTATCGTGACCATAAATTCCTGCTTGTTATCAATACCTCTGCCTATTATGCAGCAGGAGCATGATAGTAAGGGGATTTTGCAGCGGAAATTGTGCGGCAGAGCAGCGAATTGGCCACTCTGCCGCAGGATGACGGCCTCAGGCCACGGTCATCAGCGGCGTGTTCTGCCGGATATCCCCGTGAGACTGATGTTTGGTTAAGCGGTAGTCGTCGCTGTTGATCACCAGCACCGGCGTGGTCAGGTCGTAACCGGCACGCTCGATAGCCTCTTTATCAAACTCCAGCAACGGCGTTCCCGCTTTTACCACATCGCCTTCTTTTACCAGCGGGCGGAAATGTTGCCCCTGTAAATTCACCGTATTCAGGCCGACGTGGATCAGCAGCTCTGCGCCGTTATCACACGCCAGCCCGACCGCATGATGGGAGTCGATTAACGTTTCTACGCGAGCGTCACAGGGGGCGACTACCAGACCCGACTGCGGTCGGATGGCGATACCGTCACCCAGCGCTTTCTGCGCGAAGGCGTCGTCGGCAACATCTTCAAGGGCCATCACTTCGCCGTCCAGCGGACTCATGATGTTCAGGCTGGCAGGCGCAGCCGTCACAGGATTATTTGCCGGTTCGCCACGTTGTTCTTCAGCCACCGGATCTTCAAAACCGACAAACTGTACCAGCACAATGGTCAGCACAATGGCCGTGGCGCTGCCCGCCAGCTCGCCAATAAAGGACAGGGGCGCATCCGGGCTGATGGCGTTCACCAGCGTGAACAGACCCGGCAGCGCGGCGTAGGCGTAGTAGAGGGAACCGAACAGGCTGGCGACAACAGCGCCGACCGCGCCACCGATGCAGCCACAGATAAATGGCTTTTTAAAGCGCAGCGTAACGCCGTAAATCGCGGGTTCAGTAATGCCGAAAATCGCCGTCACACCCGCCGACAGCGAGGTGGTTTTCAGTTCGCGGTTGCGGCTTTTCAGGAAGACGCCGAACACCGCCGCCATCTGGCCGATCACCGCGATGGTCTGGTAGGCCTGGAAGGAGTCATAGCCCTGGGTGTCGAAGTTCGCCATGATCACCGGCGTAATGCCCCAGTGAACTCCAAAAATCACCACTATTTGCCACACGCCGCCAATCACCGCCGCTGCCACCGCAGGGGCTGCCGCAAAGAGCGCGTTATAGCCGGAGGCAATGCCCATCGCCGCCCAGGTGGTGACCGGCCCAATGATAATCAACGTCAGGGGTACAATGATCACAAAGCACACCAGCGGAGTGAACAGGGCGCTGACCACGTCCGGCAGGATGCGCTCGACCCGCTTTTCCAGCCACGACAGCGCCCAGACAAGAAATAACGGCGGCAGCACCGACGAGGTGTACACCGTTTTCGCCAGCGGGATGAACAGGAAAGTAATGGTTTCGCCGCCCGCGATGCGGCCCGCCATGGCAGACCATTCCGGGTTGATCAGCGCACAACAGCAGAGCACCGCAATATAGGGGTTACATTTGAAATGGCGCGCGGCGGTAATGGCGATAAACACCGGCAGGAACGCAAAGGGCGTCCATGACATAAAGTTCAGAATGGCGAAGGTGCCGGTGGTTTTTACATCGGCATCGATAAGCCCGACAACAATCAGCAGCCCCTGTAAGATCCCGGCTGCCGCCAGAATATAAACGATGGGCGCGAACACCGCCGACATGGTGCCGATCACTGCATCCAGCCAGCGGGTTTTCGGTTTGGCTGTTGCACCGGCATGGTTTTCGCCGAGCAGGGCGGAGAGCGCGTTGAATACGTCGGCGACGTGGGTGCCAATCACCACCTGAAACTGACCGCCGCTTTCCACCACGGCGATGACGCCGGGCAGATCCTGAATGCGCGTTTTAGCTTCCGCAGGAGTTTCATTGAGTACGAGGCGTAACCGGGTGGCGCAGCGGGTAAAGCTGCTGATGTTATTTTCACCACCTGCCTCGCGAAGGATGTCACTGGCTAACTTATTGTAATCCCTGATAACTGCCATTATTCATGTACCTTTTTTATGGGTAAATTTTTATGTGACTTTTCGTGTAACCGGTTTCATGCTAGCAGTGAAGGATTCGCGTGCAACCGGTTTCATGGCGGAGTGTGGGCTGAATCACATTGATTGGCTGAATGAATAAAACAGACAGTGGGGGATGAAATGCAAAAACCGGGGAAGCAAAAGGCGAGGTAAAGAGGGGGGCCAATCCATTGGCCTGATCAAGGTTTAAATCTGTCTCAGATGTCGTCCATGGTGTAGCTAACCACCAGTTCCAGGCAGTGACGGATCACATCAGCGGTGGTGGCATCGTGCGTGGTTTCCAGCGTACCGATTAACCACAGGATAATGTCTTTATTGCTGGCATGTCCCTGGGACACCAGCAGGCTTCTGATAGCGGTAGCCAGCAGGGCGGATTCATCCGGCATTAAATCAGCGGCGTTACGAACATAAGCAGATAAAGCGGGGTTGTGCAGTGCTGAAAATACGTCTGGTTGCTGTGCATGTGCAATCATGGAATTCATTATATTTCACCGCGGTTAAGAGTTTATTGGCTGACCAGAGTCAGGGAAAATACCGGCCTTTTACTTTCATTCGAAAACAAATAATTCATTAAATGGAAGACATCAAATCTGGCGTTCAAATAACATGCCGATCAGCGCCTGATAATGTTGTTCTTCTTCCTGGCTGGTGGCCTGTTCAAGGCGTACCAGTAATTTTGTACAAAGATTTTTGCGATTGAGATGGCGACCTGTCGTCAGGATTTCCACCACAATTTCACCCAGCGTTTCCTGCTGAGTCGGCAGAGCGGCTTTACTAAAATATTGTGCAATGGCAGCAGATGAATCGAAGGTATACCCGTCCTGTTGCATTGGTCGCTCCTGTTAAATGTGCTGAACTTGTTAACTTGTCGACTAAGTTATACAAACTTTCTAAACTTGTACATAGCCAGCGTACAGGTTTTTAGGTATTTTGGAGTCTGGAAGATATATCATTCTAATTTCAGTATTTTAGGACCGAAAAAAAATTGGTGGTGTGAATGGGGAGTTGTACAGCTTATACAAGGCAAATTTGTACTGAAAATGACTTTCGTATCGGGCTTAAGCCACTGTAATATCTGGACAAAAATATATTTTCTGAAGACCACAGACGGACAAGACGAATAGCCTGGCATCTGTTAATGTTGGCCGCAGATATCACACTCTCGGGGAAAAAATGCTCACAACCATCATCTACCGCAGCCATATATGCGATAACGTTTCAGTTAAATCGCTGGAAGAAATGGTAGCGGGTGCAAACCAGATAAATAGTCGGGCAAATGTTACGGGCATTTTACTTTTCAATGGCACACATTTTTTCCAGTTGCTTGAAGGCCCTGAAGAAAATGTGGTGGAAATTTACCGTCATATCTGTCGCGACCAACGCCACTATAACGTAGTGGAGCTTCTGTATGATTACGCTCCTGCAAGACGCTTCGGCAAAGCCGGTATGGAATTGTTTGATTTACGGCAGTCCGAAAAAGAGGAAGTTTTGCAGGTCGTACTGGACAAAGGCACGTCGAAATATCAGTTAACGTATAACGACAGGGCGCTGCAATTCTTCCGCACCTTTGTCGAAGCCACAGAAAAAGAGAATTATTTTGAGATCCCTGCCGGTGATGCATGGGAATTTGTACCTGATAATGAGGTTGTACAACTTGGCGCACCGTTGAAATCAACGTCAACAGAGTACAGCTTTGCGTTTCAGCCCATTATCGACCCGCTGACCCGTGAAATCGCGTCGGTAGAAGCGTTGTTACGTACACCGGATGGCGGCGGCCCGCAGGCGTATTTTGCGGGTATGCAGGGGGATGAGGTATACCTTGCCGATCTGCACAGCAAAAAAGTCGCTTTTGCGATGGCGGGGGGATTAAACCTGCATGAGCAGGCGCTGTCGGTGAATCTGTTGCCGATGACGCTGGTGAAAATACCCGAAGCGGTTGATGTGTTGTTAGAGGGTATCGCCACCAGCGGACTGGTGCCGGAACAGATCATCGTGGAGTTTACCGAAGGCGAGGTAATATCCGGTTTTGACGCCTTTACCGGCGCGGTGCGTCAGCTGAAAGCCGCAGGTATCAGCGTGGCCATCGATCATTTCGGCGCAGGTTTTGCCGGTCTGCAATTGCTGACGCAGTTTCAGCCGGACAGGATCAAGATTAACCGCGAGCTGATCAAGGACGTGCATACCAGCGGTCCGCGCCAGGCGGTCATACAGGCGATTATCAAATGCTGCCACTCGCTTGAAATTGCCGTTTCCGCGGTGGGCGTCGAGAAAGCAGAAGAATGGATGTGGCTGGAATCGGCTGGCATCAGCCAGTTCCAGGGACATCTTTTTGCCCGTCCGGCCTTTGATCAAATCCCGCAGGTGGCCTGGCCGGAAAAGAAAGCCGACTTATAATCATCCGCTACACCTTTGTACAAGCCCCGCAGAAGCGGGGCTTTTTTTTCATTCGAAAATTATAAATAGTGTTTATTAACAGGCACATAATTCTTGTACAACAAAAAAGGGTTTGTACAAGCTCAGGATATTGGTTAGTTTAATGTGAAGTGTTAAATAGATGTACAAAGGAGACCTATGGCTCATTACAGTATTGGCGATGTCGCTGAACGATGCGCAATCAATCCTGTAACGCTGCGGGCCTGGCAACGTCGTTATGGATTGCTGAAACCTCAGCGCAGTGAAGGCGGCCATCGACAGTTCGATGAAGAGGATATTCAGCGCATCGAAGATATTAAGCGTTGGATCAAAAGCGGCGTACCGGTCGGAAAGGTGAAGGCATTGCTGGAAGCAAAAGAAGTGGCGGTGGACGACGGCTGGTCATTACAGCAGGAAGAGATGATGGCCGTGCTGCGCCGGGTCAATCCTGCGAACTTACGCGCCAAAATTAATGAAGCAGGGCGTGAGCACCCGGTCGATGCCTTAATCGACCATGTTTATACCCCGGTGCGTCAGCGTTTAAATCTCGATCAAAATACTGCCCGCGCTATGAGCAGCCTGCTGGATGGCGCGCTGATTGAATACGCCGTGAGCTGTGTCGCGCAGGCGCGATTAAAACCAGGTAAAGAGGCGCTACTGATAGGCTGGGATACTGACGACCGTACCCGGCTGTGGCTGGAAGCCTGGCGCCTTTCGCAGCGGGGATGGCATATTGACGTGCTCGCCGAACCGCTGGATCTGCCGCGTCCGGAACTCTTCCCGGGGCAGCATATTTTTATCTGGACAGGTAAAACCCTGACGCGCCGCCAGCAGGAACAGTTTGAGCACTGGCACGAACAGGGTTTCACCATCGTATTTCACGGTAAGTAAGCGTTATTTTCCCCAGCGGCCACGCAAATAGCTGACCGCCTCCCGGGTCTGGGGCTGATTAAGATAGTCTTCCCTGAACAGAATAGTGCCGTTGATATTCGGCACAGACTCGTTCAAATCGATCTGTTTTTTCAGCTCCGGCACACCGCCGTTAATTGTCCAGTCGGGTTCATTTTTCGACGCTTCACCCACTTTATATAATGCGACGCCAATATACAGGCGCGTATTTGTCGGCTTCACCACGTTTGCCCACCAGTGCGCCAGCACATCGTAACGCGCCGCATCCCGTGCAAAAGGCCAGTAGATCTGCGGGGCGATATAATCCAGCAATCCCTGTTGTACCCAGCGCCGCGTATCCGCATAGGATTCGTCATAGGCCGCCGCGCCGCGCGTGTTCGAACCGGAGGGATCGTGGGAAATATTGCGCCAGACCCCCGCCGGGCTGACGCCAAATTCCACTTCGGGTTTCAGCTGCTTGATGGTGCGCGACACCTGTTCGATCAGCTGTTGCGTATTATGCCGCCGCCAGTCTGCTTTCGAAGCAAATCCCTGCCCGTACTGCCGGAATGTCTGGCTGTCGTTAAGCGGCGAACCAGGCGTTTCCGCATAGAAATAATCATCGAACTGCACGCCATCCACCGGGTAACTTGTCACCACTTCCGCCACAATGCTGGTGATCCAGTCGCGCACTTCCGGAATGCCGGGATCGAGCACATAGCGGTCCCCTGCGGTGCGGATCCAGTCACGATGCAGCACAAAAATACTGGTAGGACGCAGCGCCAGCGTACTGTTCAGCTCGCTGGCGGTAGAGGGTTTGATATTGGTGGAGACGCGATAGGGGTTAAACCAGGCGTGGACTTTCATGCCGCGCCGGTGCGCTTCATCCAGCATAAACTGCAACGGATCGTAACCAGGATCCTGACCAATTTTTCCGGTCAGCATATCTGACCACGGCAGAATTTTTGACGGCCACATCGCTGTGCCATCGGGTTTTACCTGGAAAAAAACCGTATTGATGCCAAGCCGCTGCAAATTATCCAGCTTGGTTTTCAGCGCTTCCTGCTGCATCCGGATGCGCACCGCGCTGCTGCTGCCGTTGACCGACTCACGCGGCGGCCAGTCGAGGCGGGACACCGTCGCCAGCCAGACCCCGCGCACCGGTTCGTCAGGCTGTGATGATTTATCCGCCAGCGGCTGCTTTGTCACCGGCGGCAGCGGGGTGACCAGCGAATGCGGCGCTCTGGAGGAACAGCTGACCAGCAGCAGGGCGCAGCCGGTAAGGGCAGCCACGCGGGCAACGCGGCGCAGCCGCGGAAAGCGATGATAACGGGCGATGATAGTCTCCGGATTCGCATAAAGCGGTGTGGGTGGCGTCATTTTCATGGTATTCAGACTTAAGTCAATGAGTTAGATAACTGGTAATGATGGTAGTCTCTCCTGAATCAAATGAAAAATGAGATCCCGATCTCTGCCCTGATGTAACGAAATGACATGTGAACGGGCTAACATTTTTGAACCTGATCACACTCTATAGTGACTGCACATCAAACAGAGACACAGTAACTTCTTATGGCATCCCTGAAAGACGTCGCCAAAAAAGCCGGTGTATCAACCGCCACCGTATCCCGGGTGCTGAATAATCATCCGGGCGTAAATCCGGAAACGCGCCAGGCGGTGCGGGATGCCATGGATTTTCTCTGTTATGTGCCACTGAAAAGCGCCGTGCAACTCAGCGGAAAATGTTCGGGTCTGATTGGCGTGGTATTACCCAATCTGGTCAACCCTCACTTTTGCGAATTACTGGCCACCTTTGAAGAAGAGGCCCGCTATATTGGCAAATCGGTGATTGTGAAAACGCATCAGAATCAGCCGCAACAGGATAAACAGATTATTCATAGTCTGATTGGCATGGGCATAGACAGTCTGCTGTGGGTGCCCACTGAAGCCGAGGCGGAATTATCGGAATGGCTTCGTGCCACCCACATACCGGTGGCGGTAGTCACGCAGGTCTCCCGCTTCTTTAATTCAGTGTCCATTAACCAGACCCGTGGCGCGGAGAATATCGCCGGGCATTTTATTCATACCGGCCACACTGCCTTTGGTTTTATCGCCCAGGACGGGGTGGATAATCGCAAGGCGTCGGCCTACAGCAGGAAAATTACCGGGCACGGCCTGCAACTGGCGCTGGCGCACCAGTTCTGGATCGGTAAAGGCGAGGGGGAGAGAACCTCCGGGCATATCCATAACCTGGACGTGATCATCGATAAACTGAAAAATGACCCGGCGCGTTGCACCTGTCTGCTGGTCTATAACGATGTCGCCGCCTGCTACATTATCGATGGCCTGAAAGCGCAGGGGCTGACCGTTCCGGACGATATTGCCATCGCCAGCTTTGATAATACTGTGCTGGCGCAAACACAAAAAATAACCAGCGTCGCGCAGCCAATAAATGAAATTGCGCACCTGGCGTTTCAGATGGTGAAAAATAACAGCCAGCTGGAAAGTATCGACATGGTGGAGATCGTTTCGCGGTTAATTATCCGCGAGAGCAGCGTCAGGCTGAATATCACGACGCTGTGATACGTTTAATTTTCGCCTGAATTAATCAACACGACATTTATCCCGGATGGGACCGGTCTGATGACCCGTGCCCGGCGTTCACGACTGCGCAATGAAAAGGTACACGCTATGTCTGTCACTCTGTCTGTAAAAACAACATCAAAGCACAGCGCTTATGAAAAGCTCAGCCTGAAAGAAAAAGTGGGCTACGGCATGGGGGATGCCGGTTCCTGCATGATCTGGAGCGTGCTTGCGCTTTATCTGACCTGGTTTTACACCGATATTTATGGCCTCGATGCCGGCGTCGTGGGCACCTTATTTCTGGTGATCCGTATATTTGATGCCTTCAGCGATCCGGTGATGGGCGCAATATGCGATCGCACTAAAAGTCGCTGGGGCAAATTCCGCCCGTGGTTGCTGTGGATGGCGGTGCCTTTTGGTCTGGGCGCGGTGGTGATGTTTACCACGCCCGATCTGACGATGAGCGGCAAAATAATCTATGCCTGGGTGACTTATCTGGTGATGTCGCTGATTTATACCGCGATAAATATTCCCTACTGCTCGGTGGCGGGTGTGATCACGCTGAATCAGAAAGAGCGGCTGGGCTGTCTGTCGTGGCGCTTCTTCCTGAACGGACTGGCGACGCTGATTGTGTCCTCGTCTATTCTGCCGCTCACCGAATGGCTGGGAGAGGGCGACCGCGCGGCGGGTTTTCAGCAGACCATGATGATCATGGGTGCTGCCGCCACCCTAATGTTCCTGTTCTGCTTCAGCAGTATTAAAGAGCGGGTGAGATCAGTAAAAGCCAGCGATTCATTAATGCGCGATCTGAAAGACATCATCAAAAATGATCAGTGGCTGCTGATGATTTCAATTACCTTTTTAAACGTTTTCCCGGCCTTTATCCGTGGGGCAGTGACCATTTATTACGCCACCTATGTGATGCACGCCTCGGTAGGATTTGTGACCTTTTTTATGGCGCTCGGCGTCGCCTGTAATATGCTCGGTAGCGTCATTGCCAAACCGCTTACCGACCGCTTCGATAAAATTAAGCTGTTCCGCATTATCAATATTATTCTCGGCATTCTGTCATTCGCGCTGTGGTTTGTTGATCCGCAATCGCTCACGCCGGTGCTTGCGCTGTTTATCGCGATCAATATTCTGCATTTGATCCAGTCCGGTCCGATTCTGTGGGCGATGATGTCCGACGTGGATGATTACGGTGACTGGAAATACGGCAAGCGTCTGACCGGCATCTCCTTTGCGGGCAATCTCTTTATGCTGAAAATGGGGCTGGCAGTCGCCGGGGCTATCGTCGCCTGGATCCTCTCCTTTACCGGCTACGTCGCCAACCAGCCGCAACAAAATCCGCAAACCCTCCAGGGCATTATTATCATGTTCTCCTTACTGCCGATGGTGAGCTATTTCATCAGCGCCTGGATGGTGCGTTATTTCAAACTCGACAATCAACTGCTGGAAAGAATCAAAGTCGACCTGGCTAAACGCGAACTTTCTGTCATGTAAATGAGGATCTACTGATGACGAGCAATAACCATTATGATGTCACCCGCTGGCATACCGGCAACCCGTACAGTGATATTGGCGAGGTGATCAACAGCATCATCGCCGATATAAAAAGCCGACAAACGCAGACTGACAGTAACGGCGGCGGCAAGCCCGGCGCGGTCATTTATATTCCGCCGGGTGACTATCACCTCACCACGCAGGTACTCATCGACATCAGTTACCTGAAAATCATGGGCGCCGGGCATGGCTTTACGTCTTCCAGCATCCGCTTTAACGCGCCGCAAAATGAATGGCCGAACTGGCATGAAATCTGGCCGGGCGGCAGCCGTATTCTGGTGGATATTGCCGCAGGCGACGGGCAGCCGGAGCATGCAGGGGCGGCCTTTTATGTGGAGCGCAGCGGCGAGCCGCGCATCAGCTCGGTGGAGTTTTCCGGCTTCTGCATTGATGGGCTGCATTTCGTCGATGACGACCTGGGGCATAACGATCCGGAAAACAGCTATGTGAACGGTAAGACGGGGATTTATATCGCCAGCGCCCAGGACTCGTTTCGCATCAACGGCATGGGTTTTGTCTATCTGGAGCACGGCCTGACCATTTATCATGCCGACGCGCTGTCGGTGCATGATAATTTCATTGCCGAATGCGGTAACTGCGTGGAACTGCGCGGCGCGGGCCAGGCCTCAAAAATTACCGATAACCTGATTGGTGCAGGCTACAAAGGCTACTCCATTTATGCACAGAATTTTGGCGGGCTGCTGATCGCCGCCAATAATATCTTTCCGCGCGGTAAAAGCAGCGTGCATTTCTCGGGGGTGGCGCGATCAAGTATTACCGGCAACCGTTTTCACGCCTTTTATCCGGGGATGGTGATCCTTGAAGATAACTGCTCGGAAAACCTGATTTCCGCCAACCATTTGCTGCGCGACCGTGAACCCTGGCCGCCAATGCAGGGCTACGACAATGGCCTTGATGACAGCTTCGGGCTGGTGCGTATCAATGGCGATCACAATTCCGTGATCGGTAATCATATCTCTGCGACCCCCGACACGGCGCTTAGCACACCGCCGGACGTAAGGCCGGTGATCATTCATCTCGTCGCCGGGCAGGGGAATTACATCGCTAATAATCATATCATCGCCACCCGCGATGCAGGAGCTGAACCGTCTGCTGACGCTGGCTCCTGTTTTACCACCCAGGTGGGGGCCTTGCTGGCAACGGATCGCCGCGTTGCGCTGGAGGTAACAGCCGTGCTGGTGGCGTCCACAGCCACGCACAATACGGTGCTGGATTCCGGGGCGGATCATCAGGTCCTACTGGACCGCAGCCTTAACGCCTTTCGCGCCACACCCGTGCCCGGCCAGCCTGTTTAGCCGCTGAATCGTTAAAGCATTATCTGTTCAACCCCGCATAATTACGGCAATCGTGCGGGGATTTTTCATTATTAATGCGATCAAAACCACATAATTTTGCTTAAAAACGCTGCTTTTCCCGGCAGGTGAACCTCGTCACATTTCTTTAACCTGCTAAACAGTAGATTCGGGCGGGTCAGTCAATAATCGATTCAGCAAAAGGACGAAAAATGAAAATTAAACTGGCTTTAACGGTACTTGCAGTGATGATTTCGGGACAGGTGGCGGCAAAAACCTGGGTGCTGACCAGCGCTGAACAGGGCGTGGAGAAAGGAAACTGGAAGATCTCCAGCCAGGAGCTGAACGTCAAAGATCACAGCTTCAGCATTGAGCAAAAGGTGCTGCACGGCGGTAAGCAGGAAGGGAGCAAAATTCTCGTTATTACCAGTCAGGACGGGCTGACCATTACCCTTAGCCCGACGCGCGGCATGAATCTGCTGCGCGTGGAAGGCTTCGGCTCAAAAATGGGCTGGGAGTCGCCGGTGAAAGAGGTGGTTAACCCGGCTTTTATTAATCTGGAAAGCCGTAACGGCGCGGGCTGGCTGGAAGGTTTCAACGAAATGATGGTGCGCTGCGGCTATGAATGGACCGGCCATCCGGTCACCGCTGACGGCCAAATCTATACGCTGCATGGCAAAGCGGGGAATACGCCCGCCTCGCAGGTGGAAGTCGAGGTGGCGGACGCCGCGCCCTATGAGATCCGCATTCGCGGGCTGATTAAAGAAAGCACCTTCAAAAAAGCCGATCTGCAGACCCTGACCGAGCTGCGCTACGTGCCGGGCAGCAACAGTTTCAGCCTGCACGATGTGCTGACCAACCATGCGGATTACCCGCACGATTACCAGATCATCTATCACAGCAACTTCGGCATGCCGATCCTGGAAGAGGGCGCGCGCTTCCTTGCGCCGATGTCCGCTATCAGTCCGTTTAATGACTACGCCAAAGACGGTCTGAAAAGCTGGCAGACCTACGCCGGGCCAACCAAAGGCTTTGACGAGATGGTATTCAACATTCAGCCGCTGGCAGGGGAAGATCATCAGACGCTGGCGGCCGTGGTAAACAAAGCGGGTGATAAGGGCGCATCCATCCAGTTCGACAACCGCCAGCTGCCGGTGCTGACGCTGTGGAAAAATACCGACACCCTCAAACAGGGCTACGTCACCGGCATTGAGCCGGGCACCAGCTACGCCTATCCGGTGACCATAGAGCGCGAGCAGAAACGCGTGAAGCAGCTCCAGCCGGGGGCGAGTACGCAGTTTGATCTGACCTACACCCTGTTGCACAGCAGTGAACAGGTGGCGGACGTAGAGAAGAAAATTACCGCCATTCAGGGCGAGACGAAAATCGACGAGAACGCCACGCCGATGGCTAAAGAGTAATCCCGGCACACGCGCCCGCCTGTCCGGGGGCGCGTTTTACAACGACTCGCGCAGCAGCAGCGGGCTTTCCACACGGACAGTATCGCGATGAGTTTGCTGTTGAATGATATGCAACGCGCTCAGACGACCAATCTCATAATGCGGCAGCTGCACCGTCGAGAGCGGCGGCACAAACAGATCGCCGATGCCCACCATATTATCGTAACCCAGTACCGCCACGTCCTGCGGAATGCGCAGCCCCTGTGCCAGCAACGTCTGGTAGACCATAAAAGCGATGCGGTCGTTACCGCAGATCACCGCGTCGAACTGCGGTCTGCCGTCGTGGATATGCGCCAGCAGCAGGGCGGGCATATCCCGATAGTGCTCGTCGCCAAATTCCATATAGGCGTGGTTAAGCGTATGCGGATCGATACCCGCTTCCCGACAGGCGCGCTCCAGCCCCTGACGGCGGCGGATGGTCGCCAGATGTTTTTCCGGGAGATGCAGACAGAGCGGGCGGCGATAGCCCGCCGCCAGCAGCGCTTTCACCGCGCTGTACTGACCCTGTTCGTCATCCGGGATATAGCTGGCCACCGGATCGTGCAGGCTTTCACAGTTCGCCAGCACGCAGGGCAGCGTCAGCAGCTTGGCAGGCAGCGGCACCTGGCGCAGGCCCATGGTGGTATAGATAATGCCGTCCGGCCGGTGGGAGAGCAGCAGATCGACCATGGTGTCCGGGCTGTCGTCGGAAAACATATTGACCACAAAACTGTTCCAGCCGTGGGCGCGGGCGGTTTCTTCAATAGAAAGGGTGATCTCCACCGAGAAAGGCGTGGTCACGGTATCCAGCGCCAGCACGCCGATGGTGCTGGGGGAGGCATGGGCGCCGCGGATCTTCTTGGCGGACAGATCCGGCACGTAATTGGTCTGTTCAATGGCCTGCTGTACGCGGGCCAGGGTTTCCGGTTTTAGCCGTTCCGGGCTGTTAAGCGCCCGCGATACGGTCATCAGCGATACGTTTGCCAGTTTTGCCACATCTTTCAGGGAGGCCATTCTTTTACTCCATCATTGCCGCGCTGCCTGCGGCAGTATAACTAAGTTGCTGATGTAAAAGGATCATACGCTATTCCTTTTCCGCTGTGTCGCGGTCTGTAGGCCTGAAATGTTGATCGCGATCTCATCCCTGTTATGTTAACGTTAACTTTTGTGATTAACATCATGAATCTCAGCAAAACGGCGTGAGGGCGAGCTTTTGTTAACGTTACCATTGAAGCATTACTCCAACACGAGATCGCCATGATGAAAGTCCATCATTCTCACAGTTACCCTTTACTCAGTGCCTTGCTGTTCTTCTTTTTTGTCACCTGGTCCTCCTCAGGCTCGCTGCTTTCCATCTGGCTGCATCAGGAAGTCGGGCTGAAGGCGGGGGATACGGGGATTATTTTTGCCGTACTGTCGGTTTCGGCGCTGTTCGCGCAGATCTGTTACGGCTTTGTGCAGGATAAACTTGGTCTGCGCAAGCATCTGCTGTGGTATCTGACGGCGATGCTGATCCTCTCCGGCCCGGCGTATTTGCTGTTCGGGCATCTGCTGACCATTAACATTCTGCTCGGCAGCGTATTCGGCGGCATTTTTATCGGCCTGACCTTTAATGGCGGCATCGGCGTGCTGGAATCCTACACCGAACGCGTGGCGCGTCAGAGCCAGTTTGAATTTGGTAAGGCGCGCATGTGGGGATCGCTGGGCTGGGCGGTGGCGACCTTTTTCGCCGGGCTGCTGTTTAACATCGATCCGCGGCTGAACTTTGCGGTTGCCAGCTGTTCCGGGCTGGTATTCATGGTGCTGCTGGCCCGTCTGCGGGTCTCCTCCGCGCCCCATGCCATGCAGGAGGCGGTAGCGGGCGGTAAAGTCACCCTGGCGGACGCGCTGCGTTTGTTGACGCTGCCGCGCTTCTGGGCGCTGGTATTCTTCGTCGTCGGCACCTGTATTTACAGCGTCTACGATCAGCAGTTCCCGGTCTATTTCTCGTCACAGTTCGCCACGCCGCAGGAAGGCAATGCGATGTACGGCTATCTGAACTCCTTCCAGGTGTTTCTTGAAGCCGCCGGGATGTTTTGCGCGCCCTGGCTGGTGAACCGCGTCGGCGCGAAAAATGGCCTGATCTTCGCGGGCATGGTGATGGCGATGCGCATGATCGCCTCCGGGCTGGTGGAAGGGCCGCTGCTGATCTCCATCACCAAACTGCTGCACGCCGTCGAGCTGCCGGTGCTGCTGGTGGCGATCTTCAAATACAACAGCCTGAATTTCGACAAACGCCTCTCTTCCACGCTTTATCTGGTGGGCTTTGCCTGCACCAGTTCAGTGATCGCCTCGGTGCTGTCGCCGCTGGCAGGCTACAGCTACGAAAAATATGGCTTCGCCGAATCCTATCTGTTTATGGGCATGCTGGTGTTCGGCATCACCTTTATCTCCATCTTTTTACTGCGATCCGGCAAGGCTTCAGCGGATCCGCAGCTACCCCAACTTTCCGCTATCTGAATAAAGAGTGAAGACTATGACCTACTCAATTGCTGACGCTGAACAGGAACTCAGGGTAAAGCGCGACGCGCTCAACCTGCGCTGGTATCCGCATTACCATCTGGCGGCCCGTGCGGGCTGGATGAACGATCCCAACGGGCTGGTGTGGTTCGACGGCTGGTATCACGCCTTTTATCAGCATCATCCGTATTCCACGCAGTGGGGACCGATGCACTGGGGGCATGCGCGCAGTAAGGATCTGGTGCACTGGGAACATTTGCCGGTGGCCATCGCCCCGGAAGGACCTGAAGATAAAGACGGCTGTTTTTCCGGCTCGGCGGTGGTGGACGGCGACACCCTCGCGCTGATCTACACCGGCCATAAATTTCACGGCGACGCCGGTAACGAAGACAACCTCTATCAGGTGCAGTGTCTGGCCACCAGCCGCGACGGGATCCACTTTGAGCGGCAGGGCATTGTGGTGGATACGCCGCCGGGCGTGCATCACTTTCGCGATCCCAAGGTCTGGCGCGAAGGGGACAGCTGGTACATGATCGTCGGCGCACGTCTGGGCGAAACCGGACAGGTGCGTCTGTATCGCTCGGCGGATCTGCGCCAGTGGCAGGACGAAGGCGTGCTCGATGAAGCGGAAGCCGGCATGGGCTTTATGTGGGAGTGCCCGGACTTCTTCACCCTGAACGGCAGGCGCGTGCTGATGTTCTCGCCGCAGGGCATGAACGCCGACGGCTTCAAAAATCGCAATCTGTTCCAGAGCGGTTATCTGGTGGGCGACTGGCAGCCCGGCCAGCCTTTTATCCGCGCCGGTGAGTTTGCCGAAATGGATCACGGCCACGATTTCTACGCGCCGCAGAGTTTCGCAACGCCGGACGGACGCCGCATTGTGATCGGCTGGCTGGATATGTGGGAGTCGCCGCTGCCGGAGCAGCAGGACGGCTGGGCGGGGATGCTCTCCCTGCCGCGGGAACTTAGCCTGAGCCATGATAACCGCCTGCAAATGCGCCCGGCGAAAGAGGTGGAGAGCCTGCGTCAGGCCTGGTTCCCTTGGCCGGTCAGCACCCTTAAAAATCAGCAGATCAGCGTGGCGGAAAACGCCGGGGCCATGGAAGTGGTGCTGAACTGGAATAGCGCCGACAGCACCGCCGAACAATACGGCATCAGCCTCGGCGACGGCCTGCGGGTGTATGTCGATGCCCAGCAGCAGCGGCTGGTGCTGGAGCGGTATTATCCGCAGCACGCTTTATGCGGGACGCGCAGCGTGCCGTTATCCCCCGATCGCGATCTCAGTGTGCGGCTGTTTATCGACAGCTCCTCCGTTGAAGTTTTTGTGAATAACGGCGAAGCCTGCCTCAGCAGCCGTATTTATCCGGATGCCGGAAACCGGGAATTACGTTTATTCGCCTGGAGCGGAAGCGCTTCATTAACCGACGGCGGCGCCTGGCAGCTGGAATAAATCACACTCAGATTATCAATAACCCGTCCCTGGCGACGGGCGGGTTATTGCTGTCGCTGTCGCCGGAATACCCTCTGCACCATTAATGATTGATTAGCGAAATAATAAAAAAGGTTCCCCGATGAAAATATTATGGATCGGTTGTGTGTTGACGTCTGTATTCAGCGGCGTGGTCTGTGCGCAGGAAAATCTTTCACTGGAAGCGCGTCTGGCGCAAATGGAAAGCCGCCTTAAGGCCACCGAAGCGCGAGCCGCCAGCGCGGAAGCGGAGATCCGCGCCTTAAAACGGCAGGACGCGCCCCGTGCGGTTGCCAGCGCTGCACCGGCAAAACCCTCTTTACAGGTGAATGACACCGACGAATTAAAATTCTATGGCGATGTCGAATTTAATATGGACGGCGCCAGCCGCACCGGCGGCCTGACGTCGCTGAAAACCAGCGCCAATAAAGACTGGACACCTGGCGAGAAAGAGCGCTGGGATATTAACGGCCGCATTCTGCTTGGCTTCGACGGGATGAGAAAGGGCGCAGACGGCAAATATGCCGGATTCAGCGTACAGCCGCTGGCGGATATGAGCGGCAAAATGAATCTCGACGACGCGGCTTTTTTCTTCGGTCAGCAGGATGACTGGAGAATTAAAATAGGGCGTTTTGAAGCCTGGGATATGTTCCCGTTAAATCAGGATACCTTTATTGAATATTCCGGTAATACCGCCAACGATCTCTACAGCGATGGCTACGGCTATATCTACATGATGAAAGAAGGGCGCGGACGCAGCAACAGCGGCGGTAATTTCCTGCTCAGTAAAAACCTTGATAACTGGTATTTCGAGGTCAATACGCTGGTTGAGGACGGCAGTTCGCTGTTCGTCGATCAGAACTATCACGGCAACGCCCTCGATAACCGCAAAAACGTGGTCTATGTGCGCCCGGTCGCCGCCTGGCAGTCCGGCCCCTGGACGGTGGCCGCCGCGCTGGAGAGCAATCTGGTCAATAACGCTTACGGCTACCAGCAGGAGAACGGCCGCTTTCGCGATCAGTCCAGCCGCACCGGTTACGGTATGACCATGAGCTGGAACACCCAGCGGATCGACGCGGAAAACGGCGCGGTGGTGAACCTGAGTACCGCCTACCTGGATGCGGCAGACGAAAAAGACTTCAGCGCCGGTATCAATGCCCTCTGGCATCGCGTCGAGCTGGGCTATATCTACGCCCATAACAAAATCGACCGCTTCAATATGGCAGGCGTCAATGCCGACTGTGACAGCGACTGCGCGATCCTCGCACCTGGTCGTTACGATATCCATACCCTGCATACCTCATGGCAGCTGCCGGAGATCATGGATTTGCCGAACTTCAATATCTACCTCGGGGCATACGCCTCCTGGCTTGATGCATCGGCGTCTGAAAGCGGCAGCAATGACGACCGTTATGGCGCGCGGGTGCGCTTTAAATATCTGTTCTGATAATCAGCTTAAGGGGAGTGTATGAAAATCTGGGCATTAGGCGACGCGGTGATCGACTTGTTACCGCAGGGAGAGATGCAGTACAGCGCCTGTGCGGGCGGAGCGCCGGTTAACGTCGCGGTTGGCGCGGCGAAACTTGGCGCGGATTGTGGCTTTATTGGCCGTACCGGGGACGATCCCTTTGGCCATTTTCTGCAAACAACGCTGGCTGAACAGGGCGTGGATACCCGTCATATGCAGTTTGACGCGCAGCACCGCACCAGCACGGTGCTGGTGGCGCTGGGGGACGAGGGGGATCGCAGTTTCACTTTTCTGGTCGATCCCTCCGCCGATCAGTTTTTAACGGCAGAGGATCTGCCGGAATTTGCCGACGACATTCTGCATTTTTGTTCGCTGGCGCTGGTAGCCACCACCTGTCGCGAAACCCTGGTGCGCGCCATTGGCAGCATTAAACAGCGCGGTGGTCTGCTGAGTTTTGACATCAATCTGCGTGAACAGATGTGGCCGGATGCGCAGGAGATGTCCGACACGGTGCGTCATTTTGCGCGCCAGGCCGATATCCTCAAGCTTTCACAGGAGGAGCTGTACTGGTTAACCGGCACCACGCAGCATGACAAAGCGCTGGCGATTTTGGGCGGGTATCCGTCGCGCCTGAAGGTGGTGACCTGCGGGTCGGATGGCTCTGTGGTGTTATGGCAGGATCAGATCGTTGAGATGAGCGCATATAAGGTGGGCAGTCTGGATACCACCGGCGCGGGAGATGCTTTTATGGCGGGATTGCTGGCAAGCCTGGCGCAGGGGAATGCGTTAGCGGATCTGACGCAGCTGACGCAGGCTGTCAGCCAGGCCAGCGCCTGCGGCGCGCTGGCTACCACCGCCAAAGGGGCGTTAGCCGCGCTGCCGGATGAAAACGTCCTTAAGGCGTTCAGGGCATCCGCCGCGGAACTGGCGGTTAACCTGCGCCCGGCGCGCTAGCCTGCGGGTAAAACAGGGAGCCTCGCGGCTCCCGTATCACATCATTTTATTGAGCTGGATTTTATCCAGCGGCATCGGCCTGCCAATGTAGTAGCCCTGCGCCTCATCGCACTTATACTTCTCCAGCATAGTGAGTTGCCCGGTGGTTTCCACGCCTTCCGCCGTGACGTTCAGGGAGTAGGATTTACCGAGATTAATCATATTCTCGATCACGTCTTTCGCGGTCTCTGAAGACTCCATGGCAAAGATAAAGGACTTATCCAGCTTGATGCCGTCAAAAGGAAAGGTACGCAGATAGTTCAGGGAGGAATAGCCGGTACCAAAATCGTCAATCAGGAAGCGCACGCCGATGGATTTAAGTTCATGCATGATCTCCAGCACACGCTCCGGTTGTGACAGCGTCACGTTTTCGGTGACTTCCAGCTCAAGCTGCGCGGCAGGCAGGCCGGATACGTTCAGCGCCTCCTTCACCCGCTGCACCAGTCCGGGATTGAGAAACTCCACGGCGGAGATATTCACCGACAGGATCATCTCCGGCAGGCTTTCGCTGATATCGATACAGGCTTTGGTCAGCACCCAACGGCTCAGCCCCATAATCAGGCCGGAACTTTCCGCCAGCGGAATAAACTGGTCGGGCATCAGCAGCCCCAGGCGGGGATGTTCCCAGCGCACCAGGGCTTCAACCGCGTTAATACGCGACTGCTTGAGGTCGTAGCGCGGCTGATAATACAAAATGAACTGGTTTTCATTGATAGCGCAGCGCAGATCGTTTTCCATTTCCCGCCGCTGGATGATTTGCTCGATCATATTCTGGCGGAAGTAGATCCAGCGGGTATGTTCCTCTTTTTTCGCTTCGTAGAGGGCGATGTCAGAAAAGCGCATTAAATCCCAGGGCGTTTGCGCATCCTGCGGATAGAGCGCGATCCCCATGCTGACGCCGATATAAATATCGTTGTTCTCCACTATCTTAAAGGGCGCCGTGATCGCCGCATTAATTTTTTCACATATCGCATCGATCTGCGCTACGTGCTGAATATCGGAAAGAATAATCACGAATTCATCCCCGCCGTGGCGGCTGACCAGATCGTTTTTATTGATGCAGCCTTCCAGCAGGCGTGCGACCTGTTTAAGAAGGGTATCACCGGCGGCGTGACCAAAGAGATCGTTAACCGGTTTGAATTTATCCAGATCCAGGGTAATGACCGCAATCTGATGGCCAAAATAGGGCTGCTCACGCACTCTGGTTTCGAGAAAATCCTTCAGATACATGCGGTTCGCCAGGCCGGTTAATTCATCATGGCAGGAGAGGAATTTCACGCGTTCGTGGGCTTCCAGCTCGGCGGTGACGTCCGTCGCCGTGCCCCTGTAAGTCGTGCTGCCACCCGGCAGATCGACGCGTTTTATCACCAGACTGCAATAACGGGTCTGCCCGCTGGCGGAGACATAACGGCAGTTTTTTAAGGTAAAAAGCGTATCCGCGCGGGGATCGCTGAACCACTGCGAAATCTCGGCGGCAGACTGGGGCAAAAAGTCGGTCAGGCTTCGCCCGAGCCAGTGACGGGTTGGATAGCCGGTGATCGCCGGGAAACGTTCTGAGATCCAGCTAAGTTTACGCTGATGGTCTATTTCCCAGATCCAGTCGGTGGTGGCTTCGGCGACATCGCGAAAACGCCGCTCACTCGCCGCCAGCGCCAGCTGACTCTGTTTTAATAGCCCGATATTGTTATCGTTGCTGCGCGCTTTGGCTAATACGTTGCGTAGCAGCGCCAGCACCAGTAACAGCGTAATGGCTGCCATACCGAGCAATAACGGTAACTCCCACTTTAACAGCGCTCCACCCGGATCATCGCTTTTCCAGTTCAGGATCATGCTGCCCTCATCGGTGGGGATGGACACCTCGCCCTGGCGATACGGCGTGCCGCCATGCCTGTTATAGCTCACCTGTTCAACGCCGTACTCGTTACCCATCAGGACAAGTTTTTCCGGGGTGAGTTTATCGACAAAGATCATCAGCGAGTGTTTATCAGAGGTGGTGAGTACGCGGCTATCGCTTCCGGCTTTGATCCAGGCCGCGCCAATAATCACCGGCTGACCTTTGGCAATCACCATGCGCGTCAGCGGCAGGCCTTTAGTGAACATCAGCTCATTCTGCAATGCCTGTAAAACCGGCTTACCCAGCCAGTTTTCGAACGGATCCTGCACGCGTTCGCCGTAGAGCACGCTGTATTTGGTTTGACCGTCGGGTGAAATAACAAAAACCCCTTCGTACTGAAATAATTTGTACAGCGAATCCCCGAGGTTCTGTCCTTCCCATGCCCACTGTAAATTCATACTCTGGTGAAGATTAATGTAGGCTTCTCCCCAGTCGGCATAGTCCGCCAGATGATCGCGGATGGTGGCGGTCCGGTTTTCTATCGCTTTTTTCAGCAAATTCCCGCTGCGGAAATCGGAACGCGCATTTTGATCGCCTGCCACATGATAAGTGGCCGTGATGGCGAGGATAAACATCACCGCAATCATCAGGATCATAATCAGCATTGATTTCTTCACTATGCTGAGGGTGTCGGTCTTTACAGCGTTAAGCGCTTGAGTAGGTTGCCAGTTCATTTTTTATCGCTCACCCATCACCGGGTACAGATGATTATTATCCAGAGGTCTCCGGAATGGTTATCGGCAGAAAAGGGAAGAGTGTTAATCACCGGCGGGAAAGGGTAAGCATTCCCGCCACGGCTGGCGGGAAGTTATCTCAGGCCTGCACCCTGTCAGCGTCATGACAGGTAAAGACCTCCACGCTGTTTAACAACAGACGCGCCTGCTCCTTGAGCGATGCGCTGGCAGCGGAAGATTGTTCAACCAGCGCGGCGTTCTGCTGCGTGGTGGTATCAATCTGACCCATGGCAATATTAATCTGGGTGATGCCGTCGCTCTGCTCGGCGCTGGCGCGGGCTATTTCATCAACCAGTTGCTGCACGTCGATCACATTATTCACGATGCCTTTCATTCCCTTATCGGCTTCATCCACCAGTTCACGACAGCTGTCGATTTTGCTGAGGGACGATCCGATGATCTCCTTAATCTCTCTGGCTGAAGAGGAGCTTCGCTGGGCGAGGGTGCGCACTTCACCGGCGACCACCGCAAATCCACGGCCCTGTTCACCGGCCCGTGCCGCTTCGACAGCGGCGTTAAGCGCCAGGATATTGGTCTGGAAGGCGATACCTTCAATGGCGGTGACGATGTCGGTCATCTTGCCGGAGGCATTATGAATATCTTCCATACTGAGCAGCACGTCATTCATGCGCTCACCGTTTTTGCGGATGACGTCTCCGGTTTCGCTAAACAGCTGGTTAACATGGCGGGAGTTATCCGCCGACCGTTTGATGGTGGAGGTAAGCTGTTCCAGCGTGGCGGCCGTTTCTTCCACGCTTGCGGCCTGTTCTTCCGTCCGGGACGCCAGATCCTGATTACCGGCGTCAATCTCACTGGCGGCATGGGAAATGGTCAGCGCGCCCTGTTTGACATTCGTGACGGTACTGCCCAGCCCGGCAACCATATCCTTTAATGACTGCATCATCATCCCCAGCTGATCGCCTGAGCGGACATTCACTTCCACCGTCAAATCCCCTGCGGAAACATTGCCTGCAACGCTTACGGCCTCAGACAGCGGTCGCGTAATGCTACGGGTGATATACCCGGCGATAATGATGCCCAGGATGATGCTGGCAATAATAAATGTCAGAATGATGTTTTCTGATTGATTCGCGTCCCGCCGAATGTCCGCATAGGTTTTATCGATGAGCGCCTTCTGAAAATCACGCAGCTCGGTCAGTGCCTGGGTGTATTCCTGGGTTGCCGGATAAAAGCGATTCAGTATAAAAGCGCTGATCTGTTCATCCTGCCCGTTTCCTGCAAGCTGAAGTCCTTCCTGTCGTAAGGAGACAAATTTTTCACGCGCCGCGCTAACTTTCGCCAGCAGGCGTTGCCCGGTCGGTAAGCGCAATAACGGCGTCAGTTCTTCCTGAACACGGGTGATGTCCGCGGATCCTTTCTCCACGGTTTCCTGCAAGGATTTGCGCAGGGCAGGATCGGCGGTGCTCATCGCCGTCATGGCTACTCCGCTGTTAGTATTTAAAAGTCTTGTCCAGTCCTCAATCATTCTTTCTTTAACAAGATGCCAGGAGATCATTTCCTCTACTTTCTTCTCACTGCTCATGGTCAGCCAGAATGCACTGCTTCCCATAATGACTGTCATCAGCAAAAGAAGGGCAAAGCCGGTTCCCATACGCATACCCACACTCATATTATTTAACTTCATGATCTCTCCTGCGAAACTAATAACCCGCTTTGATATTCATCATTGCATATCGGCTTTACGGCGGCTTTCTGCACCGCAATTTCGCAGTAAAAACATCATTCAGACATAAATATGATCTGGATCATGAAGGGTGAAATAATACGATCAGCTATCTCACCATAATAGTGTAGCAACGCTAATAACCATTTTAGCAGTGTGGTTAATTTCTTTACTTTTATAAAGCGCATTTAATGTCTTTTGCAGTGAACACTGAACATCTTTTAATTTGCTTATTTTTCTAAAACCGCCAACTGCTAAGGTTTGACTGGTCATTATAAAAAGGAAATTCAGGAGCTACATTATGGATAAGAAAGTCATTGCTCTTTTTTGCAGCGCCATACTTTCAGCAGGCACACTCTCATCCTCTGACGCCTGCACCCGTGTCACCTGGGCCGCAATCAGGCATGAATGAAAAGGGGTTGCAGGCCGATCTTTTATATCTCGGCGAGGCGAAATACGGCAAGGCTTCACCGGCAGAGAAAACCCTGGAGGCAAAAACCTTTATTCAGTACGTGCTGGATAATTTCGCAACGGTTGAGGAGGCAGAAAAAGCGCTTAAAAGCGAGCCGATACATATGATTAGCAAGGGCATGCACGCAGGACTGCATTATATGGTTACCGACCGCAGCGGCGCGAATATGATTATTGAAATTGCCGGGGGTAAACTGAAAATATATCCCAAAGCAGGCAACGCCGTAATGACCAACGATCCAAATTATGAATCCATGCTGAAAATATATGATTATTATAACGAAAAGGATCTCGCCAGAAACATGCCTGGTTCTCCCCACTCGGTAGACCGTTTTATGCGCGCGACAGGCTGGCTGGAACAAATCAGCCCTGACAAGATGGACACTATTATTAACCTGGTTCCCGGTAAGAATTTCGCCATGCAGGCGCGTATGAGCGTGCTTTCCGTCATGCGCACGCTGTCCACGCCGTTCGCTATCTCAACCGAAAGGAATCCGGAGAACAGTACCACCCTCTGGCGCGGGATAAGCGATCTTAAAAACAACATCATGATGTTTGATCTGGCGGGTTCTCCCTCCACGGTCTGGGTGGATCTCAATAAAATCGACTTCAGCCAGGGGGAAAGGGCGCTAAGCCTGTCTGATGGCGAGATCAAACAGGGGGACGTGACCCGTCAGTTCACGCCCGTGCAGTAACGCTGCGTCACAAGGATGCCGCCGCCCGCGCGGCGGTGTCATACAGAGAAGATATGGTACGCAGCAACTGTGCCGTGTCGCCAATGGCGCTGCCTGCTATGCCACTTTCAGCATGAATGTTGATCAGGCAGGCTTCACGCACATCACGGTATTTCATGCATAAGGCTTTACCTTCATCGGTGGTGGAGAAAAAGAGTTCTTTTCCTGCCTTTTCGCTGGTCACATAGCCTGCCTTAACCAGTTTTTTCAGCGCATAGGTCACCACGTGCGTGTCTTCCACGTTCAGCACAAAGCAGATGTCCGCCAGCTTTTTTTTGCGATTGCGGTGATTCACATGATGCAGAAGCGACACGTCAAAAGCGCCCATATCCGGCTCACCGGCGGCGGTCATACAGCGCACCATCCATTTGTTAAACGCATTGCTGGTCATGATCAGCGCGTACTCCAGCTCCGATAATTCCGCGCAACGCTCAGAAACCAGATGGCGGGAGGAAACGATACGGCCGTCAGCAATATCGTCGTGATGCGTTGAGGTGGCACTCTTTTTTGTGGTCATAGCGTCCCTTATCGGATTGTGACTCTTCACCAAAAATGTAAACGCAAAGCGATAAAATAAGAACATTTTATTGATAAATTGTTTACATGTTTTTGCCGTTCAGTTATAGATTTTTAGTACAGGCTCTGTGCGAATGACAGATCCCTGGCAAACACAACATCTCTCGCCGTTATGGATCACGCTTCGCCTTGATGTGAAGTATTAAAAAAATAGCCGCCGGCGCGCAACGCTCACTTTAGACAGGATAAAAGTTATGGACGGTTCTACGCTGCTGCCGCTCATCGGGATACCGATAGTGGTTATTGGTTTTGCATTGCGGTTTAACCCGCTGCTGGTGGTGGTCGTTGCCGGGCTGGCGACCGGTCTGCTGGTGGGAATGGATTTCGGCATGCTGCTGGAAACCTTCGGCGAAAAATTTGTAAACAGCCGCTCGCTGGCCACCTTTATTCTGATCCTGCCGGTCATTGGCCTGCTGGAGTATTACGGGCTGAAAGAGCGGGCGCAGGCCTGGGTCGCGAAGATAGCCAGCGCCACCTCGGCACGTATTCTGATGCTCTATTTTGTCGCCCGTGAAGGTACCGCCGCGCTGGGGCTGATGTCCCTTGGCGGCCATGCGCAGACCGTCCGTCCGTTACTTGCGCCCATGGCCGAAGGGGCGGCGCTCAATGAATACGGCGAACTGCCGCAACATATCCGCGATAAGATCAAAGCCCATGCCGCCGCCTGCGACAATATTGCCGTCTTCTTCGGCGAAGACATCTTTATTGCCTTTGGCGCGGTACTGCTGATCGACGCCTTCCTGAAAGAGAGCGGCATTCAGGGCATTGAACCGCTGCATATCGGCCTGTGGGCTATTCCCACCGCTATCGCCGCATTAATTATTCATATGACCCGCTTGTTGCGCCTTGATGCCAGTATTCGTCGCGACGTCATGGCCTGGAAAGCAGAGCAGGGCGCACAGGAGGCGACACGATGAGCACCTTGATCACCATTAACCGCGTCTATTACCTCATCGGCTTTGTTGTGATGCTGCTGGTCATTATGACGCTGCGCGATCGGGCTAACCCGAAACGCTTTACCACCGCGCTATTCTGGTTTCTGTTCGGCGGCATTTTCCTGTTCGGCGATCTGATGGTGCAGGAGCTGGGCAAATCGCTGGCCTACCGGATCATTGGCGGCGGCGTGATCGCCATTGCGTTGCTGGCAGGCTTTGGGCTGGTGGGCAAAGGACACTATAAAATGTCCACCGATGAAGAGCGGGAAGCCTCATCCCGGCGACTGAAAAACTGGCTGTTTTTACCGGCGCTGATGATCCCCGTGGTGACGGTGATCGGCACGCTGTTCCTGAAAGGGGTTTCCATTGGCGGCGTGTATCTGCTAGATCAGAAGCAGCTCACGCTGGCCGCGCTCTGTGTCGCCTGCGTCGCCGCGATCCTCACGGGCTGGTGGCTGACGAAAGGAACGCCGCTGCATGCGATCCGCCAGTCGCGGCGTCTTGTGGACACTATCGGCTGGGCGGTGATCCTGCCGCAAATGCTTGCCATGCTTGGCGGGGTCTTTGTGGTGGCGAATACCGGCGAGTCGGTGCAAAAGGTGGTGAGTCTGTTCGTCAATCCGGACAACCGTTTCATGCTGGTGGTGATTTACTGTATCGGCATGGCGCTGTTTACCATGATCATGGGTAATGCCTTTGCCGCATTCCCGGTGTTGAGCGCGGGGATCGCGTTGCCATTCCTCATTAACGTTCACCACGGTAACCCGGCGCCGCTGCTGGCGATTGGTATGTACGCGGGTTATTGCGGCACGCTGATGACGCCGATGGCCGCGAATTTCAATATTGTTCCCGCCGCGTTACTGGAACTGAAAGATAAATATCAGGTGATCAAGATCCAGATCCCAACGGCGCTGACGCTGCTGGTGGTGAACGTCTTTTTAATGTATTTCCTCGCGTTTCGCTAAGCGCGGCATTGAGCTAAGGAGCTGTTATGGAATTAACGCAACATCAGGCGGATGCATTCGCCAGAATGCCTTTAACCTATCTGCGCCAGGAATACCCTAATCACATTATGCATCTGCTTAATGATGATGGTGATGTCTTACCGCCGCGCGCGCTGCATCCGATTTTTTATGGCTGTTTTGACTGGCACTCGGCGGTACACGGTTACTGGCTGCTGTTACGCTGCGTGCGGCTGTACCCGGAATTGTCCTGCCGTGATGACATCGTTGCGCTGTTTGACGAACACATGACGGAAGAAAACGTGGCGCAGGAACTGGCATATTTTAACGCGCCGTTCCGCGCATCCTTCGAGCGCCCGTACGGTTATGGCTGGCTGCTGGCGCTGGCGCAGGAGCTGAAACAATCCTCACTGCCGCAGGCGCAGAAGTGGCATCAACTGCTGGAGCCGTTAACCCAGGATATTCGCAACCGGCTGATGGATTACCTCAGCAAGCTGACGTATCCGATCCGCGTCGGAACGCATTACAACACGGCCTTTGCGCTGGCGCTGGGGCTGGATTATGCCAGGGCGCTGACTGACCGTCCGCTGGAGCAGGCCATTCTGGATGCGGCGACGCGCTTTTATCAGGCCGATACGGATTATCCTGCGCATTATGAGCCAGGCGGTGATGAGTATATTTCCGGCGCGCTGACGGAAGCCCTGCTGATGAGTAAAGTGGCGGATAAATTCCCGGCGTGGTTCGATGCATTCTTACCGCATGTGGGATCGGTGTCGGCGCTGATACATCCTGCCGAAGTGAGTGACCGTACCGATCCGAAAATCGCGCATCTTGACGGGCTGAACCTGAGCCGCGCCTGGTGTATGAAGCATATCGCAAAAGCTTTGCCGCAAAACCATCCGGCGCAGACGCCGCTGCGCGAAGCCGTGGCGCGTCATCTGACGGCCAGCGTTGAGCATGTGGTGGGAAGCCATTACAGCGGCGGTCATTGGCTGGCGAGCTTTGCATTGCTGGCACTGGAGTAAGGGCAGGGCAGACACGGCAAAACAGGGGGTCCGGCGATGCCGAACCCCGACGGATCACGCGCCAAATGCGCCGTCAATGGTATGCATGGCGCCGGTCACAAATGAGGCTTCCGGCCCGGCAAGCCAGGCAACCATACCGGCCACTTCTTCAGGACGCCCGTGGCGTTTGATGGCCATAAAGCTGTGCATCAGATCTTTCATCGGGCCATTTTCCGGGTTGGCGTCAGTATCAATCGGGCCTGGCTGAACAATGTTGATGGTGATGCCACGCGGGCCAAAATCCCGCGCTAATCCGCGCGCCATGCCCTGTAGGGCGGATTTGCTGACGGCGTAAGAGGCCATGCCAGGGAGGGGCATCCGGTCGCCATTGACCGAGCCAATAATAAGGATGCGTCCGCCTTCCGGCATCTGACGGGCGGCCTCAACGGCGGCGTGGTAGGGCGCATGGATATTGATGCGAAACAGACGATCCACCGCATCGCTATCCTGCAGAAGCGCGTCACCAAACAGCGCAATGCCTGAGTTCACCACCAGGATGTCCAGCGGCCCGGCCGCGCGTACCAGATTGATCACCGCGTCGCGATCGGCGCTGTCTGCCTGCACCGCTTTACTGCCTGTTTCTGCCGCCAGCTGTGTGGCAGCATCATGAGATCCCGCGTAGCTGAAGGTGACCGATGCGCCTTCGGCAGCGAAGCGGCGGACGATGGCTGCGCCGATACCACGGCTGCCGCCAATAACCAGAACGGATTTATGCTGAAATGAAGTCATTTGTGTGTCCTTGTGATATTGTAGTGATGATTACAATATTCGACGGTCACGCAGCCTGTCAAGGAGTTATGTAGTGGTCACTACAAAAGAAAGTAAAACACCGGGGCGTCCCCGCAAGTTTGATGCAGAGCAGGCGATCGCAACAGCGCAAAAACTTTTTCATTCAAAGGGATATGACGCCCTGAGCGTGGCGGATCTGACGAAAGCGCTGGGCATCAATCCTCCCAGCTTTTACGCCGCGTTCGGCAGCAAGTTCGGCCTTTATCAGCGTGTGTTGGAACGTTATTCCCGCCAGGGCGCGATTCCCTTTGCCGAAATTTTGCGTACAGACCGCCCGGTAGCGCAGTGCCTGACAGCTGTGCTGAATGAAGCGGCAAGGCGCTACGTTGCCGATCCCATCGCCAGCGGCTGTATGGTGGTCGAGGGCACGCATTGTGACGATCGGGAAGCGCGGGAAGCGGCCTGCGAAATCCATCAGGCCGCAGAAACCCTGATCCGCGATTTCATTGCGCGACAGTTTCCGGATCAAGCCGAACGGCTGACGGATTTTATGGTAACCGTGATGGCCGGACTTTCCGCCAGTGCGCGGGCAGGGCACAGCGAAGCGCGTTTGCGCGAAACCGTGCGTCTGTGTACCGACGTGCTGGAGCAGGCGCTGCCGGATGCTGCTGGCGCAGATGCGGAATGATGCCTTATTGCGTGAGTCGCATAAGGTTGCAATATAAACCCGGCTGTCGCGCCGGGTTTGTTTTGAGCGGTGTATGAGAGATCGGTTCGTGATGATGAGGGGCGGGGACAGACTTACAGGCGGTGCGCGTAAGCCTGAATGCAATTTAACTTATTACTCATCAACAAGTGATTAAAATGGAACGTAGTATCTATCAATCGGAGATGTTAAAGGCGCGAAAAAATGAAAAAAGTTAGCTTTTTTTTTAAATTTCATTCTCTATTTCAATGGGTTGTGGCTTTTTTCTCAGCGCACGTATTTCGATTTGTTCTGGTGTCATAGGAGAAGCTTTTGGTGTTTTGCCCTTAAGCTCATCAAGATATTTGCCCCATCTTGTCATCGTGGAAAGACCGACATCCATAGCTTTGGCGGCATCTGCCACCGAGTAGTTCTGGTCAACAACCAGTTGAGCGGGTTCGCGTTTGAATTCAGGACTAAAATTTCTTCTTTTCATTGGTACATCTGTATTGTCTGAGGTCAGCATATCAACCTCTGTTCAGGTGGCCAAATTCAGTAAACCACTTCACTTCGAGACTATAAATTCTGGAGTAACAGTCGCTTAGCTTCCTTCATAGGCTGGTCATAGCGAGTTGTTAAGTATGGCTGTTTGCGATAAGCTTTAGATACTCTTTAGCGTTGGACGGTTACGTCTAGTCGGGTGATTAGCCAGACTCTAACTTATTGAACGTATTAAGGGTTGCGAAAGTGTCGCAACCCGAGATCGTTCCTCTCTCGGGTTGCGACACTTTCGCTTCCTCAAGTAAAGAGTGAAGCCCGGCGTAAATGCGCCGGGCCTTTTTCAGGTACTGTTATGTCTGTTATTCGTAGATTAGCTGCGGTTTTACGTCAAAGTGACTCTGATATCAGCACCTTTCTTGTGACCGCCCCGAGAAAGTACAAAGTTTACAAAATCCCTAAGCGTACGACGGGGTTTAGGGTCATTGCCCAGCCTGCCAAAGGGCTAAAAGATATCCAACGAGCCTTTGTTCAGCTCTATAACTTCCCTGTTCATGATGCTTCAATGGCCTATATGAAAGAGAAGGGAATTTGTGATAATGCCGCAGCACATGCTGGCAACCAGTATCTCCTGAAGGCGGATCTGGAGGATTTTTTTAACTCAATTACACCGGCAATTTTTTGGCGGTGCATTGAAATGTCATCTGCGGTGACACCTCGATTTGAACCTCAGGATAAGTTTTTTATTGAAAAGATCCTTTTCTGGCAACCGATAAAGCGTCGCAAAACCAAATTGATATTGAGTGTTGGTGCGCCTTCTTCACCAGTCATATCCAATTTCTGCATGTATGAATTCGATAAACGAATTCATGCGGTTTGCAATAAGATGGAGATAACATACACACGATATGCAGATGACCTCACGTTCTCGTGTAATATCCGTGATGTACTGAAAACAGTTCCTTCAACGCTTGAGGCGTTACTGAAGGATTTATTCGGAAGCGCACTCAGACTTAACCACAGCAAAACGGTTTTCTCATCAAAAGCACATAACCGGCATGTGACTGGTATAACAATAACTAATGAAGAGACACTGTCACTAGGACGAGATAGAAAAAGATTTATCAAGCATCTGATTAACCAGTACAAGTATGGTCTCCTTGATAATGAGGATAAAGCTTATCTGACCGGGCTGTTAGCATTTGCCAGTCATATCGAGCCCGGGTTCATCACACGTATGAACGAAAAATACTCATTAGAACTCATGGAGCGCCTGAGAGGACTGAGATGACCAAACAATATGAAAGAAAAGCAAAGGGTGGCAATTTACTGTCAGCGTTCGAACTTTATCAACAAAATACTGATGAAGCACCTGGTATGGGTGAAATTGTGGTGGATGAATGGTTCGAAATTTGCAGGGATTATATTCAGGATGGACACATTGATGAGTCAGGAACGTTTCGTCCAGATAATGCGTTCTATCTTCGCCGCGTCACGCTAAAGGACTTTCGCCGTTTCTCTCTTCTGGAAATCAAACTCGAAGAAGATCTGACAGTCATTATTGGTAACAATGGTAAAGGGAAGACAAGCATCTTATATGCGATCGCAAAAACGCTAAGCTGGTTCGTCGCGAACATCCTGAAGGAAGGCGGTAGTGGGCAAAGGTTAAGCGAGCTGACTGACATAAAAAATGACGCTGAAGACAGGTATGCCGATGTCAGCAGCACTTTTTTCTTTGGCAAAGGACTTAAGAGTGTACCCATCAGATTGTCACGCTCAGCCCTTGGTACAGCGGAAAGGCGGGACAGCGAGGTTAAGCCTGCCAAGGATTTAGCTGATATATGGCGAGTCATTAACGAGGTGAAGACGATCAACTTGCCGACGTTTGCGCTTTACAACGTTGAGCGCTCGCAACCCTTTAATCGCAACACAAAAGATAATGCCGGACGCAGAGAAGAGCGCTTTGATGCCTATAATCAAGCGCTTGGTGGCGCAGGTCGTTTCGATCATTTCGTTGAGTGGTACATTTACCTGCATAAGCGTACTGCATCAGATATCTCAAGTTCAATTAAAGAACTTGAACAACAGGTTAATGACTTACAGCGTTTCGTTGATGGTGGTATGGTTTCGGTAAAATCACTTCTGGAACAAATGAAGTTAAAGCTTATTGAAGCAACAGAAAGAAACGATGCTGCGGCTTCCTCGAAAATGTTAACTGAGTCTGTTCAAAAAAATATTGTTGAGAAAGCAATCTGCTCGGTTGTGCCTAGTATCAGCAAGATATGGGTTGAAACGACAACGGGTTCTGATTTAGTCAAAGTTACCAATGATGGGCATGATGTCACTATTGACCAATTGTCTGACGGGCAACGTGTATTTCTGTCGCTGGTGGCCGATCTTGCGCGAAGAATGGTTATGCTGAATCCCCTCCTGGAAAATCCATTAGAGGGACGTGGCATTGTTTTAATTGATGAAATAGAGCTTCATCTTCATCCTAAGTGGCAGCAGGAAGTTATCCTTAACCTACGCAGTGCATTCCCGAACATTCAGTTTATTATTACAACACACAGTCCCATTGTTCTGTCTACTATTGAGAAACGCTGTATTCGTGAATTTAATCCCAACGATGATGGCGACCAATCATTCCTTGACTCTCCCGATATGCAAACAAAGGGAAGTGAGAATGCTCAAATTCTTGAGCAGGTAATGAACGTACATCCTACGCCGCCTGGTATTGCGGAATCTCACTGGTTAGGTGATTTTGAACTATTGCTTTTAGAAAATTCGGGAGAACTTGATAACCAGTCTATAGTACTTTACAAAAAAATAAAGGCGCACTTTGGCATCGACAGCGCTGAAGTGAAAAAAGCAGACAGCCTTATTCGCATTAATAAGATGAAGAATAAAATAAACAAGATAAGGGCTGAGAAGGGAAAATAGGAATGAAAGAGTTAGCTCGGCTGGAGAGACCGGAGATTCTGGACCAGTATACAGCTGGTCAAAATGACTGGATGGAGATTGATCAGTCAGCGGTATGGCCGAAATTAACTGAAATGCAAGGTGGATTTTGTGCTTATTGTGAGTGCCGGTTGAACAGACGTCATATTGAGCATTTCAGGCCAAGGGGAAGGTTTCCTGGTCTGACGTTTGTCTGGAGTAACCTCTTCGGTTCTTGTGGCGATTCAAGAAAAAGGGGCGGGTGGTCACGTTGCGGTATATATAAGGACAATGGTGCTGGCGCCTACGATGCTGATGACCTTATAAAACCTGATGAAGAAAACCCTGACGACTACCTGCTATTTCTCACTACCGGGGAGGTTGTACCAGCTATCGGACTCACAGGGAGAGCGCTTAAAAAAGCACAAGAAACTATCCGTGTTTTTAACCTGAACGGCGACCAAAAGCTGCTTGGCAGTCGTAGAACTGCAGTGCAAGCAATCATGCCTAATGTCGAATACTTGTATTCTCTATTCGAAGAGTTTGACGAAGATGACTGGAATGAAATGCTCAGAGATGAGCTCGGAAAGTTAGAGTTTGATGAATTTAAAACTGCATTAAAACATGCATGGACTTTCAACCAAGAGTTTGCATAACTCTCAACTGCCTTTAAGAGGATAACGTCCAACTCAAGAAGTCTCTTGCCGAAGCCATGCTGGATAAGGATGCGCTTCATGAGACCCTAGACCAGAAGCGGGAAGCCCGTGATGCGACCGGTCTGTAGCAACGTCGTGCCTGCAAGATTACTAGTTTGTACCTGTTAACCTGCCGCTATGACGCTCATCGTCCATGTGCTGATGCACATTTATCAGGGCGTATCACTCAACTGGCGCTTGAACGCAGGCGTTTAGGTTATTGGCGCATCTGGCAGTACTGCGGGGGGGGGGGGGGGGGGGGGGGGG
>NZ_JBNRLQ010000007.1:241589-310965 GCF_055804875.1 Enterobacter sp. K510
GGAGGGCCTTTGTGTCAATCACAAGCAGGTATACCACATTTGCCACCTTAATTATGCGAACCGTCTTTGTTCATCAAGTAAGTTAATAGCCAATATAATTTAACATAATATACATTATGCGCACCAGGATGCATTTATGCAGATTGTGTGGCATTGAGCTTTCCGTTACCCGTCCTCAGAATGCATAACTATTTTTCTGCCAGATGCCTGCATTGCTGCCTGATGCCATTAAAAATACTGTCAGCAAGTTCCTGCGGATACGTCTGCGGAAGTTTCGCAAGGCTGTCGCGATTTCTGATGCAGAAAGCGGACGATATTTTACGGAATATAAATCTGTGGGCTCCTCGTCTTCATGCAGAAGTTGTATCGCGCCCACGCAGTCTTTTCCCAGCTCTGTCAGCAGGTCAAAAGGTTCAAGACTTTCTGCCTGATAGCGCATCGCCAGGCGTCGGCGTATTCCTTCACTGTCGGGTAATAAATTATCAAAATAGTCGCGGACAATATTCCCGCGCCAGGCTTGATTACCGGGTGTAAAAGGAAGGGACAGTGATAAAGGCCTGCCCTGCCCGTCAGCAATCCATTCCGGCAGATAGCGCAATAAATCTTCCCCTCTGCTTTTCTCCCAGAATCCGACGTGGATGCCGTTCATCCATAGTGCTAAACGCGGCTTTCTCCTGCTCATATCGTTACCATTTCTCCTGCCGTGCAGGTGAATTTAAATCTGAATTTCCCTCCGCCTGCCTGTTCTCTGAGTCAAGGGCCGCTGAGGAAAAGCTAATTTCGACACCCAGGACGGAAAACACCTTAAACAGACGCTCTATGCTGGCGCTGGCAGGATTGGCCTCCAGACGGGCGTAAGTCTGCTGCGTTACGCCTAACCTTTCGGACACCTCTTTTTGCGTCAGGCCATGCGCTTTGCGAAAACCAAGGAGTAATGGACGCAGCTGGTTAAGCGTTTTTAACGGGTAAACATTTTTCATAATAAGGAGGCCACTTTAACGGGAGCTGATACAACTCTCAGGCTGTATTCCGAAGATACACCCTACAGGCTGTTTTATCAATATTACAGCCTGAAAGCTGTTAATGAAGGGATACGACTTTGAAGCGGTAAGACAATGAGATGACTTTGGAATATCGCCGCTCTTCATTTAACATAATTACGCCCGCCTGGCGCGGACGTTCATTTCAGCATGCTGCACAGTTACCGGCGTTGACGCTTTACGCTGACGAAGCTGCGCCATCACCGGATCCCTGGCTTTCCTGCCAGTGCGTTTTACAGCGCGCTTTCGCTTCACCGGGGAGATCGCGTAGTTCTGGCAGGCCGTCACTGGATCCATAATCCATGGTAGACGACGCTGCTTTTTGCTCCTCCCGGGCCGCAAACTCAAGCGTTTCATCAAGTTTGATCCACTCGCCTTGATCTTGCCGGTAAATCAGCGCATAGGCAGGTCTTTGCTCATCATCGCCATAAATCTCATACTTCTGAGCGGTCGCACCATCATTGCCAAACTCCAGCGTATCAATAAGTATTGGATCAGCCATTACCTTCTCCTCTTTGCGTTAAGAGCTGAGATTTAAGTTTAGCTAAAGTTAACATTCCGGCACGCCTGCATCTTAAACCTTTATGATGAACCGCTGACCGGCAACTCCCAGATTTGAGCGCCCCATAAAAAAAACCATCTTCTATACTGAGTTACGTTCAGTGAACTTTGCCGCTGCGCATGTCAGCTGCAAAATTCACCGATACACCCTTGTTACTCTTTTTTTATTTTTGATGGGGACTTCCTGGATGTTACAAACTCAATCCTCGCGCACCGGCAGCTGGCTGCTGCTGCTGGCTGCCGTGATCGGCTTCGTCGTCGCGTTATACGCCTGGCTGACGCCGCTTACCGGCGTCACCGGTACTATCGGCGCACTGGGCGTGGCTATCGACTGTGTCGTGGTGGCGCTACTGGCCTTTGCTATACGTGCCGTATCCCGCCGCGGTATGCGCATTTTTCTGGTGATTATTACGCTGATCATGCTGGTCGGTATTGGTTTTGCAGCAGCGCTGCTGCACCAGTACATCATTACGGCCGCAATGGTAGTCGGTCTCATTGGTTTGATCATGATGAGCCGCAACCCCGTGCATCACAACCATCGCGTAAAAGTCTGAGGAATCGCCCGTGTATAACGATAAACACTATCCCTTAATGAAAGTCAGCATGACGGCGCTGGCGCTACTGGTCGCGCCCCTCTCCCTTCAGGCGCAGGACAAAGCCGCTGAAGCCTCGATGGGAACACAGGAAAAAGTGAACGTGGACGCAGCGGATCAGCAAGATCCCGGCACCACAAAAACCACTGACGAGGCGTCTTCCGGTCAGTCAGACGGCCAAAAAGTTGAATCTGCCGGCAATCCGGCGACATCTCTGGTGCCGTCTTCCGCCACCTGGGACAGCTTCCACGGCCAGCTTAACGCCCAGAAATATAGCCCGCTGACGCAAATCACGGCGGAAAACGTCGGTAAACTGAAGAAAGTCTGGGAGTTCCATACCGGCGATGTGTCGGATGGCAAAGGCGATACGCCTGCCACCGTCTGGTCAGCCACGCCGATTTTCGCCAACGAAACGATCTATATCGGCACACCCTTTGATCGTCTGATTGCCCTGGATCCAGGCACCGGCAAAGAAAAGTGGCACTATGACACCAAATCTTCCCGCAAAGCGCTGACGCAGCCGGTACTGAAAAACCGTGGAGTCTCTTACTGGCAGGCAAAAAATCCGGTCGCCGGAGAGGCCTGTCAGAAGATCGTCTATATGGGTACGGTGGATGGCAAACTCTTTGCGCTGGACGCCGATTCCGGTAAGCCGTGCGAAGGCTTCGCTGATAAAGGCGTGCTGGATATTAATCAGTGGAACACGGTAAACGCCAAATATCCGCTCTCAATACTGCAACCGCCAACGGTCGTCGGTAATCATCTGCTGGTTGGCTGGGCCGGTAAAGACTGGGCCTATGCCGAAGCGCCTCCGGGCAGCGTGTTCTCATTTAATGCGCAGACCGGCGAGCGTGAATGGACCTTTGAAGCGATCCCGGAAGAAACCCGCAAACGTACCGGTACCGCCAACGTCTGGACGCACATGTCTGCCGATGAAGCCCATGGTCTGGTCTATCTGCCGGTCTCCTCTCCTTCCCCTAACTACTGGGGCGGTAACCGCGTCGATCCGATCCCGCTCGGCACTTCCACCACGGCGCTGGACATTAACACCGGTAAAGTGGTCTGGTCACGCCAGTGGGTGCATCATGATGTGTGGGATTATGATATCAACTCCGCGCCGACGCTGATGGATATTACCGTTGACGGCAAACAGATCCCGGCGCTGATCCAGGCGACCAAACAGGGCTTCCTGTTTGTGGTAAACCGTCTGACCGGCGAGGATGTCTGGCCAATCGAAGAGCGTCCGGTGCCGCAGGGCGATGGTTCGGTGCAGGGCGAAGTGCTTTCGCCAACGCAGCCGTTCCCGACCAAACCCGCCCCGCTGCTCGATCAATCGAAAAAGCCGGAAATCTGGAAACTGGCGGATATGGTGGGCGCGGGCCAGTGCTCCCGTCTGTGGGATAACCTGACCTATGAAGGCATGTATACGCCGCCAACCACTAAAGGCGAAGGCGCCCTGACCTATCCGGACAGCGCTGGTGGCGTGCAATGGGGCGGCGTGGCATTCGATCCGCAAAAACAGATCGCCATCGTCAACACCTCGCACATTGTGCAGTATGTGAAGCTTTACAGCCGCGAAGATTACGATAAAGCGGATAAAGGTTCCGGTAACGAAAGCGGTTTCGCACCGCAGGAAGGCGCGCCTTACGGTATGCGTCTGATGGTGGCGAATAACTGGCTGGGTATGCCGTGCTGGCAGCCGCCGTTCGGCGAAATCGTCGCGCTGGATATGCATACCGGTGATGTGAAATGGCGTCGTCCGGTTGGCGCGTCTCAGCAGTACGGCTTCTTTATGCCGGAAAGCTGGGGCTCACCGACTATCGGCGGTCCGGCTGTCACCGCTGGCGGCGTGGTCTTTATCGGCGCCTCGATGGATGCCAAAGTTCGCGCCTACTCGGTTGAGAGCGGTGAAGAGCTGTGGTCCGATCAGGTGGAAGCCCCTGCGGTAGCGAACCCATCGGTCTATGAATATAAAGGCCGTCAGTATGTGGCGTTCGTGGCAGGCGGGAATACTATCCTGAAGGATCAGGTTGGCGATCAGGTCGTGGTCTATGCGCTGCCTGAATAACGGCGGATAAATCCTGCCGCTAAAATAATAAAAACCCGCTCATGGCGGGTTTTTTTATCACGTTCACTTATCTGCTCAGGCTTATACCGTCATCGCTGTCGTAAGCGTCAGTGCGATTTTCGCGGTTAAAGCGCGGTAACGTTAGCCGCTGCCGGGCCTTTAGCGCCATTCTCAACAGAGAACTCAACTTTCTGGCCTTCATCCAGGGTCTTATAATCGTTACTCTGAATAGCGGAAAAATGTACGAATACATCTTTGCTGCCGTCGGCCGGGGTAATGAAGCCGAAACCTTTTTCAGAGTTAAACCATTTTACTAAACCAGTCATTTTATTAGACATAGATACTTCCTTTAATTTTTGAGCCACACGTCGTGGCGAACATGGCCTGTTGCAGATGATGACTTATTGGGCGCTTAGGAGGAGGCTCATGCAGAAGAGTATCTTTGGATAACGCTTGAAATGAGGACTGCTTTACTAAAACTGCTTTCATAAGGTCTGTATGCCAAACCGATGACGCATAGTGGACTGTTAAGGATAAATAAGCAAGATTACTTTTGTCAGTGATTTGAAAAGGGAATTTACAAATGCGCCATGCCGAGCTGTTATCAGCCCCGACCGGAACGGCCAGGGCAGACGGTATATTGTTGCCCTACTTCCATTTAGCCCAGGGATTCTCCCCAGGCGCTGCTACGCTTTTTTCACCCAGCGTGCTGACGTACAAATCTTCCACCTCTTTGCGCGCCCAGGGCGTGCGGCGCAAGAATTTCAGGCTTGATTTGATACTCGGATCTTTTTTAAAACAGTTGATATTGATGCGCGCGGCCAGTTCTTCCCAGCCAAAACGGGCGACCAGATCGGTCAGTAAGGCTTCAAGTGTGACGCCGTGCAGCGGGTCTTTGGAAACATGCTCTGCCATGGTGATCCCGAAGAAAGAAAAAATCCTGCTCACCATACTGTCCGGCGCGGCGTAATGCAATTGTTGCGCAAGGCACTCACGGGTTAAAGCACGGCAACAGGATGCCGGAAACCGGAGAAGCCTGCTCCTCCGGTATTTGGTTTAGCTGAATAACCGCAGCAGATAATCAAGAATCAATGACGGCAGCGTAAAGTCCGGATCCGCAAAGGTTACGCCTTTCGCGCCCAGCTGCGAGAAGATAGGTAATGTCAGCGCCGGTAATACGCACAGCAGTAATCCGTTAATGCTGCTGGCGATCACCGCGCCACGGAATCCCCCGGTGGCATTACCAAAGATAGCCGCCGCACCGCCGGTGATAAAACTCGCCATGATCCCCGGCACGATAATCGGCAGACCGATAAAGGGGAACAGGAAGATACAGACCAGCTCAACCGCAAAGCTGATGAGGAAGCCAATCAGCGTGGCGTTTGGCGCTTTGGTGAATAACACCATCACATCCACCGCCGGGACGGCCCCAGGCGCAAATACACGGGCAAAACCTTTAAAGGCCGGGACGATCTCTGCGGTAAATAAATTTACCCCGGCTTTAGCCAGATACAGGCCGCAGGCAAATGTCGCCGACTGCTCCAGCACAAAAATAACTACGTTCTTATCCCCTGCCCCTGCGCCATACACTACGGTCATTGCATCCTTAATCTGCGGCTGGGTGGCAAAAATGCAGGAGATAAGCAGCAGCACCAACATTGTTAACAAGGTTGCAATATTTGGCTCACGAATAAAATCAAATTTATTACTGATATTTAAGTGTTCGGTATCGCTATTTTTGTTACCGAACCATTTCCCCATATAAGAACCAATAACATAAGAAGAAATAGCCGCATGAGAAATAGCGTATTCATTGGAACCGATGATTTCACGACTAAAGCGGCTCAGGATAAATGGCGATACCGCCATATAAGTGCCGATAAGCAGCGACGCAATGATAATCATCATGGTATGACTGAAACCGAACTGCATCAGCACCGCTGTGATGGCAAATGCCATAAACAACACCAGATGCAGCGACAGGTAAATGTACTTACAACGGGTAAAACGGGCCAGCAGTATATTTAAAATCATGGAAAACAAGAGGATAAGCGCAGCGATTGAGCCCAGCTTATCAATGGTAGCCGCCATGATGGCTTCGTTGCTGGGCACCACCCCAACGATGTTAAAGGCATTAGAAAACAGCGAGCTAAAAGCCGTCAGCACTTTCATTAAGATGCTGCCGCCCACTTTGATCATCGTAAAACCAATAAAAGATAAAAAGGTTCCTGTAATTAAACGGGAAATAGAGGCTTTTTGAAATAACAATCCCAGAAAGGCGACGATTGCTATGATAACGGCGGGCGTTTTAACAAGCCCTAAAAGTATATCCATTATTCTCATCCCAGTAGGTACGACTGATTACACCATTATTTTTGGGTTTCCATGCAAAGAACCCGCCGGGATACTAGCACTGCCGATTGTCGCAGATCTGCTAGCCACGTCACAGTTGAAATAATATATATATTAAATTAAAACAATATTTCATTTACAGATGGTGCTGGTTGTTGGGATATTTAGGCAGGATGGTTAAACTATTGTTACGCCCACTGAGGTTTTATTGAAGGGCTATAAAACGTCGCCCAAAAAAAGCATGCCGTCGGGCATGCTTTTTCGGGGTAAGAAAATGCTTATGGCGCTGGCGACACCACAAAAGCACGATCTCGGCCTTTGATTTTTGCGGCATACAGCGCGGAATCCGCGCCCTCTTTTATTATCCGCGCATCGTCATCAGTGCCGGTGCCCGTCATGCTGAAGCAGCCCGCGCTGATGGTCACTACTTTGCGCCCGGTGGAGGAATGTTCGTGTTTGATATGCGCATAGCGCACCGCATCCACCGCATTTTGCGCCAGCATAAAGGCTTCGCGGAGATCGGTCTCCGGCAGGACGATAGCGAATTCTTCGCCGCCGTAACGGGCGATCAAATCACTCTGCCGCAGATTCAGCTTCATCAGTATTTCGCCAACCTGACGCAAACAGTTATCGCCCGCCACGTGGCCGTAGTGATCGTTGTAGCGTTTGAAGAAATCGATATCGATCATGATCAGCGACACGGGCCGTTGCGTATGCACCGACGTTTTCAGCGCCTGGGCAAGGAACAGATCAAACTGGCGACGGTTCGCCAGCCCCGTCAGGCCATCTGCCAGCGCCATGGTCTGTAAGGTGTGGTTGATGCTGGTCAGCTCATCCCGCAACATGGTCAGCTCCGCCTGATCGCGTACGTTGCGTCTCACCTGGCGGAAAACCAGCGCCCCCATAATGACCGTGCCCAGCAACAGCATCGCGTTGAGGATGATATCCGGTAGGCTTTCCGTGAGCCAGCTTTGCCACAGCGCCGGTTTGTCATACCCCGCCGCCACAACCAGCGGGAATCGTTCCAGGCGCGCGTAGCCATAAATCCGTTCTACTTTATCGAGCGCTGACAGCCAGGTGGCGTTGCCGCGATCGTGTTTCGGGAGTTCACGGGTGAATAACGGGCTGACAGAGAGATTGCGGTTAATGACGTTGTCATCAAATGGCCTGGCATAAAGTGCCGTGCCGTCGGTGCTCAGCAGCGCTAACAGATCGCGCGGCCCCAGCTCGAAGTAATTATAGAAGTGACGGAAATAGTCGAGTTTCACGGTGGCCAGCGCCACGCCGGCAAAGCCGCCGTAGGCGTCATTAATGCGCAGCGACACCGGAATAATCAGATCCCCGGTCGAACGGCTGCGGATCACATGCCCGATGTGCACGCTGCCGTGTCCGTTAGCGCGGTGATAAACAAAATATTCCCGATCGGCATTATTGGTAATGGCAGGCAGCTTGCCAAAAGAGGTCACGCGCATAAAACCCTGGGCGTCATAGACGAACAGGCCATGCAGCTGTGGCAGGCGCTCTTTGATATCGGCCAGAAAGCGGTTAAATTTAACCGGATCCATGCCGTTGATCCCGCTCTGCGGCACGTTACGACGGATATCACGCAGCGCCAGTTCCGCCTGTACGAAGGTATCTTCCGCCTGACGAGCCTGCGACACCGAAAGGTTGATTGCGCTGCGCTCCGTCTCTTTGATGGCGCGCTCCCAGGAACGGTTCAGCGTCCAGGCGCTGGTGGCGATGCCTGCGATTAGCAATCCGCTCATAAACAAGGTAATGCTGCGCCCCAGCGAAGAGTTGAGCGACAACGCACCCGCGATGTATTTACCGACGTTCACCGTTCCTCCTGCGCCCCGTCCTTTCTTTCAGTAAAGCACATAATGCAATGATTCATTAAAAGAATAAGGCGACATAATGCGCACCGCTATGCGCCAGTCAGAGCATGACCGCCCTGCCTGCGGCAAAATCTGGTCAGGTATCCGGGGCGCTTTAGGGCAAATTTATCACAGCAAAAATACATATTTAAAACATCGCATTAAAGTATTTACACGCCTGATTTACACCAGAAATTAAATAGATGGTTATGTGATGAGGATCAACTTACGGAATCAATATTTTTAAGGTTATGCCGTTAATAGCATTACCTTTTATCACTAAGTTACTCCTATGAAAAAATATGCACAGTCAACGGTCTTAACCAAATTATTAACCGGCTTTTCAATTCTGATTACCATGATGTTGTTACTGGGCGTGGTGGCTATTTATCAGCTCAACGTCAGTAATGAGAATATTGATGCTTTTCGCGATAATCGCATGCCGGGGGTGCGTTCTTCCCTTGAAATGCGTGGCGTGTTATCGGAAATGCGCTTACAGCAGATCCAGTACATCAGCTCCACAACGCCCGCCGAGCGGGAAAAGCACCGCCTTGAGCTGCTGCAAAATCAGGATATTTTTCTCAATGCGCAGCAGCGCTATGCCCGTCTGACGTCCCATATGACGCCGGAAATGCAGGCGCTGTTTTCTCAGGTGGTCAATAACTTCACACAATTTGTCGATGTGAATGCAAAAGTTATTGAGGCGGTAAATGCAGAACGTTTGCAGGAGGCCAGCCAAATAAGCGGCGCGGTGTCGGCGAAATATCGCACACAGCTGATGAAAGATTTAGCCACGCTGGTGGATATGGAAATTGCCATTGGCGATCGGGCCAGTCAACAAGCCGCCGACGGATATAAACAGGCGTTGTCTGTGCTGTGCGGTTTATTGATCCTCGCACTGATAGCCACCGGCATTATCGCCGCCTGGATTTCCCGTAACCTTGCCCGGCAACTGGGCGGTGAACCGGGTTATGCGGTGGAAATTATGCAGCAAATTGCCGCCGGTAAGCTGGCCACTCAAATTAATCTGAAAGAGCAGGATCAGCACAGTCTGCTGGCGACGATTAAATTTATGAATGGCAAGCTGGCGGAAATTATTCACGGCATCATCAACGGCAGCGAGTCTATCTCCCATGCCGCCAGTGAGATCGCCATGGGCAACAGCGATCTGTCACAGCGCACCGAAGAACAGGCCGCCTCGCTGGTACAGACCTCTGCGAACATGCAGCAGATCACCGAAAACGTGAAAAGTAACGCCGAGAACGCCTACAAAGCCAGCGAGCTGGCGCGGCAGACCTCGCAAACCGCCGTCAAAGGCGGCAAAGAAGTCCAGGATATGCTCCAGCGGATGCATCAGATTGCCGACAGTTCACAAAAAATTGTCGATATTATTTCCGTGATCGAGGGCATCGCTTTCCAGACCAATATTCTGGCGCTCAATGCCGCCGTGGAAGCTGCGCGGGCCGGAGAACAAGGCAAAGGCTTTGCGGTGGTGGCCGGTGAGGTGCGAAATCTGGCGCAGAAAAGCGCCGAAGCGGCTAAAGAGATCAAAACGCTGATCGATGGCACGGTAGAGAAAATCACTGAAGGGTCGCGCTATGCGGATACGGCCAGCCGGGCCATGGAAGACATCGTCAATTCGGTGAACAAAGTGACCAACATTGTGGCGGAAATCTCCTCGGCATCCCATGAGCAACACCAGGGTATCCGCGAGATCAGCGTTGCCATTGACCAGATGGATCAGGTGACGCAGCAGAATGCCGCGCTGGTTGAACAGGCTGCGGTGGCCGCCCTTTCCATGACTGAGCAAAGTGAACAGTTGCGCCATTCGGTGCGCTTCTTCCAGCTCCCGGCCAGCTAACGCATCAAGGGGGCGCAGGCCCCCTTTTCATGATCAGGGTAAATCGGTAACAAGAGAGAGGTCGTAAGCGGTGGCGAATACCGCAACGCAGGCGACCAGCACCACTATCATCTGAACGATTCTTTCCATTGCGCGTTCCTCCTCTGTTCAGGACTCATCTTAGGACCAATGCAACCGAAATGCTAAGTAAATGTCGCGCAATTGTTTCATTGCGAGGCGATTACGTCGCTGAAGCCACAGTTCATTGAACTAAAGAGACAATGGATGTTGTAACTACATAGTGAGAAGTAAAAACCCGGCCGCAGCCGGGTCATTGTTAACCGGTTATCAGCACAGCGGCTTAACCGCCTCGCGCATACCACGTAACAGGATGGCGTCCAGATCCAGCGACACCTGCTCGACCAGACCTGATACCTGCGTCAAATCCTGCTCCCAGTGATCGGTAACGGACAACACGGCTTTGACCAGTTCGCTGGTGCTCAGCTGGCGATCGCCATGCTGTGCCCACAGTTGCTGATAACGCTCGATCCAGTGGGCATCATCCTGGACCGGATAGGTTTCGCCGTCACGCTCGCCGCGATAAAAAGCAATCAGCGCCGCCAGCGCAAAGGTCAGGCGCGCCGGGAGTTTACCGCTGGCCTTCTGCCCTGCCAGCAGCTGCGGCAGAATACGCGTGCGGAATTTGGTCATGCCGTTAAGGGCGATGGACAGCAGCTGATGTCTGATATAGGGATTGCGGAAGCGTCCGGTAACGGCGCTGGCAAAGGTTTCCAGCTCATCGCGCGGCAGATCCAGCACCGGAATGATCTCTTCATAAATAGCCTTCTCCACGAACGCACAAATCTGGCTGTCGTTCATCGCCTCCCCTACGGTGTCGATACCCGCCTGGTAAGCCACCGGCACCAGGGCGGTATGCGCGCCGTTAAGGATCGCCACTTTGCGCTCTTTGTACGGTTTGATGTCGTCCACAATCAGCACGTTGAGCGGGAATTTATCCAGGCGCAGTTCAGACGCCAGAGATTTCGGCCCCTGAATAACAAACAGGTAAAAATGCTCGGCGGTATCGAGGAAAGCATCGTGATAGCCCAGCTCTGCTTCGATGCTGGCCACTTCATCACGGGGATAACCGGTCACGATGCGGTCCACCAGGGTGGAACAGAAGGCATTGGCGCTGTCCAGCCACTGCACGAAAGCGGCCGGTAACGCCCACTCCTGCGCATAACGCAGCACCAGTTCACGCAGCGCGTCGCCGTTATAGTCAATCAGCTCGCACGGCACGATCACCCAGCCTTTATCCGCCGCGCCGTTAAAGTGGCTGAAGCGTTCGAACAGCAGGCGGGTCAGTTTCGCCGGATAGCTGACCGCAGGGGCATCTTCAAACTTGTCGCCCGCATGGTAGCTGATGCCTGCTTCAGTGGTGTTAGAGAACACAAAACGAATGTCCGGGTTGTGCGCCAGCTTCAGGAACTCATCGTACTGCGTGTAAACGCTGATTTCGCGGTTCACGGAACGGATCAGACGCGCATCGCTGACGGCTTCACCTTCGTCATTAAGACCACGAATGATGGTGGTATACAGCCCATCCTGCGTGCTCAGCGACGGCGGAAAATCACTCTGGATCGGACGAACAATCACAATACCGGCGTCAAGGTCGGTATTTTCGTTCAGCAGATCGATTTGCCAGTCAACGAATGCGCGCAGGAAATTCCCTTCGCCGAACTGAATAATACGTTCCGGGTACTGGGCTCCGGGAAAATCGCGACGATTGATCGTTTTCACAATGGGTTCCTTATTGATTAGTCATACAACCTGGGAAGATTGGTGTGATAACTTACCAGACTTTACGACCATGAAACCCTGTTTTGATCAATTGCAGTCGTTAAATTGCGTTGGATGTTAAATTCTTATAAAAAATTGTCGTCCCCGTCACAGTTCCGTCCGGCATCTGAGCATAGCCAGGGATTTCCCCCACGCGTTCCCAGCCGCTGCGGGCATAGAAAAACTCCGCGTCGCTGCCGGTGGCGGTGTCGAGAACCAGCAGGGTTTTGCCATTTTTTTTAGCAATATCATCAAGATTATCCATCAACTGCCGCGCCACGCCCTGGCGGCGTGCAGATTGGTGAACCAAAAGTTTGGCGACATCGGCGCGGTGTGGCTGATTGGGGGGTTGATCGAGGATAATCTGTGCCGTGCCGATGATGCGAAAGTCGGCATTCTCAGCAATCAGCACGGCGCGCTCGCCGCGGCCCACACTTTCCGCCACGCCCTGCCAGAAGTGCATGGCCGTGTCGCGGGTGATGGGCAGCATAAAGCTGACGGACGCCCCGCCGCGCACGCAGTCTTCGAGCACGTCACAGAGTTCGTCAATTCGCTGGATAATTTCATCGCGCCCGAGCGGGCGGCAGAGGACAGTAGTGATCATCATGTTTTCCTTTTCAAAATGATCACTATGCTGATAACAAATATTTAACGCAACGGCGCTGCGATAGCGTTTTCTTATGGCTACCAATCAACGTGCTAACGGTTTTTTTCTTTCATGGCGTACATCCGATCGTCCGCCGTTTTCAGCCAGCTTTTCATATCCGGCATCGCCTGGTGATCGTATTCGCTCAGCCCCCAGGAGAACGACAGTTTCCAGGGCTTTTGTGAGAACGCATTAAAGGCTTCCGCCTGCTCAACCAGGTGCGTCATCGCCACCCAGGCGCCGTCTTCGCTGGTATCGGAGAAGAGCACCGCAAATTCATCCCCGCCAAAGCGCACCAGCAAATCTGCCTCGCGGAAGCTCTCGCGCAACAGATTTGCCACTGCCTTCAGGGCATTGTCGCCCTCCTCATGGCCCCAGGTATCGTTGATGTATTTGAAGCGGTTAAGATCGATCCACGCCAGGGTTAACGGCTCCGCCCGACGCCGGGCGGCGGTAATGGCGAATTTCGCGAGGTTTTCAAAGCCACGGCGGTTATACAACCCGGTCAGCTCGTCGGTGGTGGCCACGCTGATGGTGGCGAACTCATCCTCCACGATGGCGGCGAAATCTTTCAGTACCGCAAGTTCCGCAGGGGTAAATTCCCGCGGCTGGCGATCGATAATGCAGAACGAGCCGACGTTGGATCCATCCGGCACGCGCAGCGGATAACCGGCGTAGAAGCGGATGAAAGGCTCGCCGGTGACCAGCGGGTTTTCACTAAAACGTGGATCCTTAAGGGCATCCGCCACCACCATCGGCATATCGCTGAGAATGACGTGACCGCAAAAGGAGATTTTCCGCTCCACCCGGCCATCGGGGATGCCGTCGCAGGAGATAAAGTGCAGCGCATCAGCCCCCACCAGACTTACCAGCGCGATGGGCACATTAAACATTCTTTTCGCAAGACGGGTCAGCCTGTCGAAGCGTTCCCGGGAAGCCGTTTCCAGCAAACCGGACTCGTGCAGCGAGGCCATCCTTTGCGATTCATTTGGGGGGATTTCAGGGTGTTTCATAACGCACTCTTCTCGCCAGACATGCATAAAGTCTAGTTCATTCAGCGCGTTTGTCAGTGACAGTAGATCTGGTTCTTGCCTTCACGCTTGGCGCGGTAAAGCGCATCGTCGGCGGCTTTCAGCCAGTCTGTGACGTCGTCCATCGCCGGGGTGGCGCTGGCGATGCCAATACTCAGCGTCGTGCGGAATGAAATATCCGCGCCAATGGTCATCACCGACGCGCCGTCCATAATGCGTGTAGCCACAATATAGGCTTCGTCCAGGGTAGTATCCGGCAACAGGATGACAAACTCATCGCCCCCCAGCCGCGCCGGGGTATCGGTTTGCCGCGTCGCCGCATGCAGAATTTTTGAGACCGTCACCAGCAGCGTATCGCCGACTTTATGCCCGAACCTATCGTTCACCTCTTTGAAGTTATCAATATCAATAAACATCAGTATTGAGCTGCGGCAGCGCTGGTTGAGGGTATCCAGCTCATGCGTAATACGTTTTTCCAGCAGGCGACGGTTCGCAATATCCAACAGCGGATCCATCATGGCGATGCGCTCCAGCTCGCGGCTTTTCAGCCGCAGCTTGCGGCTAATGGCGTCGGTCAGCACGCTCAGCGCCAGCATATAAATCGCCACCAGCGGCAGCGTGGCGAACATGGTGCGCTGGGAAACCTGCGGTTCAAAAGGCATACCACTTATCAGCCAGGCGAACAGGCCTGTTGCCACCAGCGCGATGGCGGCTTTACGCAGCAGTTTCAGGCCGCCTGCCGCCAGTCTGTCCGACAGCAGAATAGTGGCGATCACCACCGATGGCAGCGGATTCAGCGCCATCATGGCGATCCAGAAACCACCCGCTCCGGCATCCAGCAGCAGATTCTGATGTTCGGTATTGTGCGGCGTGGCAGAACGCCGGGCGCGGAGAAACGCCAGGCCGGGCCAGACAAACGCGTTGACGCCCAGCAGCACCATCAGCCACAGCGGTTGATGATGTTCCACCAGTACCGAGAGAACAGGAAAAAAACAGAGTAGCGTACCGAGCATACGCATCAGATACATGCGGCGAACAAATCGCAGACCAGTCACCCTGGCGTTAATATTCAGTTTGTCCGATCCGTTCATGCCGCATGTCTCACCAGGTTTACCCGGCCATATTATTGACGCCGAAAATACCTGGCAAGTTATTTAACAGTCATATCAATAAAGTCTGCGCACCGCCCTGCACGCTGACGCGATTACGCCCGGCCTTTTTAGACTGATAGAGATATTCATCGGCTTCATTGAGCAGACGATTAAAGGTTTCGGTGCGCTGCCAGAATTCGCTCACCGCATGACTCAACCCGATACTGACGGTCAGCGAGAGCGTCTGTTGCCGCCAGCGAAAACGATGCTGCTCGATACTCTGACGGATCGTTTCCGCCAGTTGCAGCGCCTGCTGCTCATCCGGCACGCTAGCGATCACCGCAAACTCCTCCCCGCCCATCCGCGCCACGTTACCGGCATTACCCACCACCTGTTGCACTTTCTGCGCCACGGCAGTGAGGATCTTATCCCCGCATTCGTGACCATAGTTATCATTAATGGTTTTAAAGTAATCAATATCCAGCAGCATCACCGACATCGGGCGCGGGGCATGGTTAATTTTCTCCTGTTGACGCAGGAGTTCATACAGACCAGAGCGGGAATAGACCTGGGTGAGGAAATCGAAATCGGCGCGCAGAGATACCTGCTTCATTAACGCATTAATGGCATTCACGCTGACTGATACCATAATCGGGCAGATGGTCATGGTGGCGATCCCCAGACGCGCAGAAAACATCTGCGAGGTATGCAGTTTCGCGGACATGGAAATATTAATGATGGAGTTAGCCACCAGTATGATTTCCGCCGCGCCGGTGATCAGCGTCAGCAGCGCCGTGCTCAGCAGTGAATAGCGCACCGCGCACCAGATCAGCGCCGGCAGCGGAAACGCCAGGCTGCCCGCCCCGCCAATCACCACCGAGGCGACGATGCTCAGGGCCAGCGCCATCAGCGGCAGCAGGTGCTGCACCTTAAACGGAAGACGCAGCCCCGGCCAGGAGATCGCCAGAATACAGGGCAGGATCATCACGCCAGTGGAGAACTGCTCGCTGAACCAGTCGGCAAACAGCGGCCAGAACGCCTGAGTGTCAATACCCAGCGAACCAAAAGTCCCGCACAAGGCACACAGCACCGAGGCCAGCAGACAGTAATTAAACAGCCGCAGGGCGACAGAGAGCGCTTCCGCCTGCACGGGGACATGTTTGTCCCGCTGGACCAGCAGCGCAAAGGTGAGGATAAACACCATATTGGAGAAGTTAATCACAAACGAGGCCGGGCCCCAGTCGGTGGTCAGCCCGTCGTAGAGCATCATCGCGGTATAACAGATGGCGTAATTATGCAGGCGATTAAGCCAGGCGAAACGGGCAAAAATACCGGCCATCACCGCATTCAGCGGCCAGAACAGCGACAGCTCTTCCACCAGCCGCAGCATCGCGCCAATGGCGTAAAACAGCGTGGTGATCAGGAATATACAGACAGCGTTACGCAGCGGTTTATCTTCACGGAACAAACGAAAAGGCGTCATCACATCAGGGCGCATTAAATTAGTATTCCAGACAATCGCACAGGGCGAGCATAAGGTCAGAAAAAATGGTACAGGAGCTTAACATGTCCTTTACCATCTTAATCCTCTGACGCTTAATATTATCCGGGCTTATCTCTGCCGATCAGTAGACGGAGCGCCCCATATGTCTGGTCAATACTTCCAGCGCCGCAATGCCCGCCAGCGAATTCCCCGCCTCGTCCAGTTCCGGGCTCCAGACGGCGATCACCATTTCGTGAGGCACCACGGCGATAATCCCCCCGCCGACGCCGGACTTGGCGGGCAGCCCTACGCGCCAGGCGAATTCTCCGGCGCTCTGATACATTCCGCTGGTCGCCATCAGCGCATTCACCTGACGTGCCTGTAAGGGCGACACCACCGGCTCCGCAAGATGCGGCGCGCGCCCTTCGCAGGCGAGAAACAGAAAGGTCTTTGCCAGTTCGGCACAGTTCATCCGCAGCGCGCAGTAGTGAAAATAGTTTTGCAACACCGTGGTCACGTCATTATGAAAATTGCCAAAGGATTTCATCAGCCAGGCAATGGCGGCGTTACGGGCAGAATGTTCGAACTCCGAGCGGGCGACGGTCGCGTCATAGGCAATATCCGGCACATCGCTGAGCTTACGCACGATTTCCAGCATCCGCTGACGGGGCGCGCTGAGACGGCTTTGCAGCATATCGCACACCACCAGCGCACCGGCGTTGATAAAGGGATTGCGCGGGATCCCCTGCTCGATTTCTAACTGTAAGAGGGAGTTAAAGGGATGACCGGAGGGATCTTTCCCCACGCGCGACCAGAGTTCATCTTCCTGATAGTGATTCATCGCCACCACCAGACTCAGCACTTTGGAAATCGACTGAATGGAAAAGCGTTCATGGGCGTCACCTGCCGCGAAGTGCTGTCCGTTCACCGTACTGATGGCGATACCCAGCTTATTACCCTCCACCGAGGCCAGCGCCGGAATATAATCCGCGACTTTACCGCGCCCGATAAGCGGCCTGATCTGCGTCAGGATGGTTTCCAGTACATCGTTATCAATCATCGCCACAGTATGCTCCTTACACCCCGGCCATAAGAGGCCGGGAGTATAGCAGAGCCACCGTCAGGCGGGCAGACGAAAACGCGCCACCGCCTGCATCAATTGATGTGAATCATCATGGAGTTGCTGCGAGGCCATCGCCGCCGTGCTCACCAGCTCCCCGGTATGCCGCGCCACCTGATTCAGGCCATGCAGCTGACGGGTCATCTGGTGGATATTCTCCCCCTGATTCAGAGTGGCGGCGGAAATATCACTGAGCAGCGTACTCAGATGCCCCACCAGCCCCGTTACCTGTTGCAGATTATCTTCCAGACGCGTGACCGCCTGGGATCCGTCTTCAATGCCCTGTAATGAATGCTGGATCAGTTGCTGAATGGTCTGCGTGGAGTGACTGCTCTTACGTGCCAGCAGACCGACTTCTTTCGCCACCACCGCAAAGCCGCGCCCGTGATTTCCGGCATGGGCCGCTTCAATGGCGGCATTAAGCGCCAGAATATTGGTCTGAAACGCCACGCTGTCGATAATCGACACAATGCCGCGCATCTCTGCGGAGCGTTCGACAATGGCGCGCATGGAGGCATTCACCATATCCATCATGCGATCGCCCCCCGCCGCCACCTGTTGCGCCTCATCCGCCCGCTGGCTGGCAAGCTGCGCGTAGCCGGTATTGCCTTCAACGTGGGATTCCAGCGCCGCGATATGGGCCGTCACCTCATCCAGCTCTTTCGCCTGGCGCGCCGATTGCTGATACAGCTTCTGGTTGCCATCCGCCAGACGATTAATATGATCCACCATCGAGGCGGTGGCGTCGTTCACCTGCACAACCAGCTGCAACAGACCGTGCTGCATGGTGCTGATACTGGCGGCGAGCTGACCTACCTCACGGTTAAAATACGCCACCTGCGGCAAGGGCGTGGAGAGATCTCCCGCAGCCAGCAGATTGATATGTTTGATCAGCCCACGCAGCGGTGTGATCACCCAGCGGGACATGCCGAACCATACCGCCACGGCGATGGCCAGCAGCAGCGCCGGAGCCAGCAGATAGAGATCCTGTAGGCCGGTGAGACTGCCCATCAGCGCCTGACGCCCCTGCTCCGCCCGTTGCTGGCTGGCCTGCTGGTAGCGGGCAAAGTTATCGTTGAAATCCGCCTGAAAGGCCTGGGCGGGCACGGCAAAAAACGCATCGATGGACTGCGTGCGCGTCAGCCCGTCCGCCTGCTCTTTGATCGCGCCAAAGAACTGCTGATAGCTGTTGATCAGCCCGTCATCTTTTACCGGGTTCAGCGCCAGCCAGTCGTCCCAGGCCTTGTGGGAGGTGACCAGCGCCTGCTGCGCTTCCTCCATCAGACTGTGCCAGCTGCCGTCAGAGCCGGTGGCCTGATCCTGCATAAACCAGACGCCTGCGCGGTTTAACAGATCGCTTGCGGCCAGCAGCGCGATGCGTGATTCATCCAGTTTGACCTGCTGATGTTGCGCCAGCTGATTGCGCTGTTCGTTGTGCTGCGCTTCGTTAAGGGAGCGGGAGAGCAGCAGTGAGGAGGAGATCTGGAGGGCGGAAAACAGGCCGATCACGCAAAAGATACCGGCCAGCAAACCAAACTGCCGTGGAGTAAATCGCCGCGTCAGACGGCGGAAAATTTGCAATAAGTTCATGATATTCTTCTGTAACCTCACAATGGGCGCGAGTCTACAAAAGATAAATGACAGTACCATGACATTAACATCGCCATTGCCCGGCGGCGCGTTGCTTGCACGGGCCTACGGGCGGGCTACTGTAGGCCCGGTAAGCGTAGCGCCACCGGGCAAGCTCACCAGACGCGATCTTTCCATACCGTCTGCACATTACAAAACTCATGCAGACCAAAATGGGACAGCTCGCGGCCAAAGCCGCTTTTCTTCACCCCACCGAAGGCCACGCGGGCATCGCTGGCGCTGTAGCCGTTGATAAACACCCCGCCGCACTCCAGACGCGCCGCAAAACGGGCGGCACGATCTTCGTCACCGGTAAAGAGCGTCGCCGATAACCCGAAATCGCTGTCGTTAGCCAGCGCCAGCGCATGTTCTGCATCCTTCGCCACGGTGATCGCCGCCACTGGCCCGAACAACTCCTGACGAAACGCGGTCATCGCAGGCGTCACATTACCCAGTACGGTAGCCGGATAGTAATTTCCTGCCCCCGCTGGTTTCTCACCGCCGAGCAGCAGGCTCGCCCCTTCACGCAGGCTGGCCTGCACCTGCTGATGCAGCTCATCGCGCAGATCGAAACGCGCCATCGGGCCGAGATAGTTTTCTTCCACATCCGGCGCGCCCATTTTCAGCGCCGCTGCCGCGGTAACGAATTTCTCCGTAAAGGCAGCGGCAATCCCTTCCTCGACGATAAAGCGCTTCGCCGCCGCGCACACCTGTCCGGTATTCTGATAGCGTCCGGCGACGGCGGCTTTTACCGCCAGATCCAGATCGGCATCGTTAAGCACAATAAAGGGATCGGAACCGCCCAGCTCCAGCACGCATTTCTTCAGCGCCGCACCGGCCTGCGCGCCAATGGCCGCCCCTGCCCGCACGCTGCCGGTGACCGTCACCGCCGCGATACGCGGATCCTTAATGGCCTGGCTCACCCCCTCATTGGTGGCATTCACCTGGGCAAACACCCCTTCCGGCACGCCCGCCTCGCGGAAGATTTCCGCCAGCAGCTCAGCGCAGCCCAGCACGTTAGGCGCATGTTTCAGCAAATAGCTGTTACCGGCCAGCAGGATCGGCACCGCGCCGCGCAGCACCTGCCACACCGGGAAGTTCCACGGCATCACCGCCAGCACCGGGCCAAGGGGACGATACTCAATCACCGCCTGATTATTTTCCACCTGCGTCGGCTCCGTGCTGAGCATCGCCGGGCCGTGTTCCGCATACCAGTCGCAGAGATCCGCCGATTTTTTTACTTCGCCGCGCGCCTGCACAATGGGCTTGCCCATCTCCTGGCGGATGCGCTGCGCCATAGTTTCGCCGTGCAGACGCAGCGTAGCGCCCACCCTGCGCAGCATCCCGGCGCGTTGCTCAACATCCAGCTCGCGCCACTGGCGATAACCGCGATCCGCCAGCTCGACGGCGTTATTCACTTCTTCCGCGGTGGCCCACGGGCGGGCGGCCAGGGTTTCTCCGGTTGCCGGGTTGACGGACAGCGCATGAGTGACAGATGAAGGGGTCATAATTTTCTCTCTTTATGAATGTAAGACTTGCCCTATCCTGCCTGCCTCTGCTATTTCTGAAAACTGAATAATATTAACCACACTATTCACAAATCGAGAATGGCATGGATTTAACCCAGCTTGAGATGTTTAACGCCGTCGCCCGTACCGGCAGCATCACCCAGGCGGCGCAGCAGGTGCACCGCGTCCCGTCAAACCTGACCACCCGCATTCGCCAGCTCGAAGCGGATCTGGGGGTCGATCTCTTTATCCGCGAAAACCAGCGGCTGCGTCTGTCCCCCGCCGGGCACAGTTTTCTGCACTACAGCCAGCAGATCCTTGCGCTGGTGGATGAGGCGCGCAGCGTGGTCGCCGGTGACGAACCGCAGGGGCTGTTCTCCCTCGGCGCGCTGGAGAGTACCGCCGCCGTGCGTATTCCTGTCACCCTGGCGGAATACAATCAGCGCTATCCGCGGATCCAGTTTGACCTGGCGACCGGGCCGTCCGGCACCATGATCGACGGGGTGATCGACGGGCGGCTCAGCGCGGCCTTTGTGGATGGCCCGGTGATGCATCCGGGGCTGGAAGGCATTCCGGTGTATCGCGAAGAGATGATGCTGGTGGCCCCCGGCGGACATCCGCCTGTCACCCGCGCCGCTGAAGTGAACGGCATGAGCATCTACGCCTTTCGCGCCAACTGTTCCTACCGGCGGCATTTTGAAAGCTGGTTTCAGGCGGATCACGCCACGCCGGGTAAAATCCATGAGATGGAGTCCTACCACGGTATGCTTGCCTGCGTGATAGCCGGGGCGGGCCTTGCCCTGATGCCGCGCTCTATGCTGGAAAGTATGCCGGGGCATCATCAGATCAGCGCCTGGCCGCTGGCGGAGAACTGGCGCTGGCTGACCACCTGGCTGGTGTGGCGGCGTGGCGCGAAGACCCGGCCGCTGGAGGCGTTTATTGATTTGCTCGCGGAGCGCGGGACGGCGTCATAGGATTTTCCTATACGCCGGTTAGCGCATTGCGCTGACCCGGTCAGGAGCGATACTTTTAATTATCTTTTTCCTGAAAACGGAACATCCATGAATACCAAAGCCCGAAAGGTCATGATTATCGGTACCGGCAACGTGGGCGCCTCTGCGGCCTACGCCCTGCTTAATCAGAATATTTGTGAAGCGTTGATTCTGGTGGACGTTAACCATGAGCGCGTGGCCGGTCATGCGCAGGATCTGGCCGACGCCGCCGCTTATATGCCGGGCATGATGACCCTTTCCACCCGTGAGGTGACGGACTGCGCGGATGTGGATATCGCGGTGATCACCGTCTCCGGCGGCGCGCTCAAACCCGGCCAGACCCGCCTTGATGAGCTGACCGGCACGGCGCGTATCGTGCAGACCATTGTGCCGCAGATGATGGCTAACGGCTTTAACGGCATTTTTCTCGTCGCCACCAATCCCTGCGACATCATTACCTGGCAGGTGTGGAAGCTTTCCGGGCTGCCGCGCAATCAGGTGATCGGCACCGGCGTCTGGCTGGATACCACCCGGCTGCGCCGCACGCTGGCGGAGGCGCTGGACATTGGCGCGCAGAGTATTGATGCCTTTATCCTCGGCGAGCACGGCGACACCCAGTTCCCGGTGTGGTCGCACTCTTCGGTTTACGGCTCCCCCATTGCCGAGGTGTACCAGCGCAAAACCGGGCAGCCGCTGGATGGCGACCAGCTGGCGGCGAAGGTGCGTCGTCTGGGATTTGATATTTACGCCCGCAAAGGCTGCACCGAATACGGTATTGCCGGCACCATCGCCGAGATCTGCCGCAATATCTTTACCGGCAGCCACCGGGCGCTGGCTATCTCCTGCATTCTGGACGGCGAGTACGGCATGAGCAATATCGCCATTGGCGTGCCCGCCGTGCTGGCGCAAAGCGGGGTACAGCAGATCATTGAGTTACAGCTGGCGGACGATGAGCTGGCGCTGTTCCGTCACTCCGCCAGCGTCATTACCGCCAATATCGCCCGCCTGCCGTAAGGTTAAGGCTGTTTCAGCTGAATGCGCCCGGTGAGGTAAGTGGTGGCCTGACCCGCGATGCTCACCCGCTCGCCGCGCCATTCACAGCGCAGATCGCCGCCGCGGGCGGAAACCTGACGGGCCGCAAGGTGCGTTCTGCCAAGCTTCTCGCCCCAGTACGGAATCAGCATACTGTGGGCGGAGCCGGTGACCGGATCTTCCGCCACCGCTTCGCCGGGGCAGAAAAAGCGGCTGACGAAATCATGGTTATCCCCCCGCGCGGTGACGCAGACCATTTTGCCAAGCGGTATCATGGCGGCGATATCCGGTTGCAGGGCTTCCACCTGCTGCTGATTTTGCAGCACCACCAGATAATCCCGTGCGGCGCGCACTTCCACCGCATGGTCGATGCCCAGCGCGCTGAACAGCAATGGCGGGAGGTCCTCCACCGGCTGCGTCTGCCAGGCCGGGAAATCCAGCGTCAGCCAGTCGCCATTGTGGGAGACGCTGAGCGGGCCGACGAAGCGGGTGGTGAAAGCAATTTCCGTATCAGGATGCCCCAGATGGTTAAAGATCACGTGCGCGGCGGCGAGGGTCGCGTGGCCGCAAAGGTCAATCTCATACTGGGTGGTGAACCAGCGCAGCTCATAGCCGTCATCATGGCGCACAAAGAACGCCGTCTCGGACTGGTTATGCTGTTTCGCCATCTTCAGCAGCGTCTCATCCGGCAGCCATTCCGTTAATACGCATACCGCCGCCGCGTTACCGCCAAAGGCGCGGTCGCTGAACGCATCAACCATATAAAAATCAATTTCCTGCATTGTCTGCTCCTGTTGCGGATCCCGATGGCTACCATGACATAAGGCACCGCAGCGCGCAGCCGTTTTTATCGGTCAGCGCAGGCAGGAAAATGAGATCTAAATCACAAAACGGCTGTATTTTCACCACTAATCGTTTTAAGATCGCCGTCTTCCCTTATTGCATTCACGCCTGAGAAATTTATGACAACCAACACGGTATCACGCCGGGTCGCGTGGCTACGGGTGGTTACGCTTGCCATTGCGGCCTTTATTTTTAACACCACGGAGTTCGTCCCCGTGGGGCTGCTCTCTGATATCGCGCAGAGCTTTGGTATGGAAACCGCGCAGGTCGGAATTATGTTGACCATCTACGCCTGGGTGGTGGCGCTGCTGTCGCTGCCCTTTATGCTGCTCACCAGCCAGGTGGAACGGCGTAAGCTGCTGATTGGCCTGTTTGTGCTGTTTATCGCCAGCCATGTGCTGTCGTTCCTCGCATGGAACTTTACCGTGCTGGTGGTAAGCCGTATCGGCATTGCCTTTGCCCATGCGATTTTCTGGTCGATCACCGCGTCGCTGGCGATCCGCCTCGCCCCGGCGGGCAAACGCGCCCAGGCGCTGAGCCTGCTGGCCACCGGCACCGCGCTGGCGATGGTGCTCGGCCTGCCGATTGGCCGCCTCGTCGGGCAGTATTTCGGCTGGCGCACCACCTTCTTTATTATCGGCCTCGGGGCGCTCATCACCCTGCTGTGCCTTGTCAAACTGCTGCCGCGTCTGCCGAGCGAGCACTCCGGATCGCTGAAAAGCCTGCCGGTGCTGTTCCGCCGTCCGGCGCTGATGGCGATTTATCTGCTCACCGTGGTGGTGGTGACAGCGCACTATACGGCCTACAGCTATATCGAGCCGTTTGTGATGACGGTCGCCGGATCGAGCGCCAGCTTCGCCACCCTGCTGTTGCTGGTGTTGGGCGGGGCGGGCATCATCGGCAGCGTGCTGTTCAGCAAGCTGGGTAACGCCCACGCCTCAGGGCTGGTGAGCGGTGCGATCGCCCTGCTGACGCTGTGTCTGGCGCTGCTGCTGCCGGCGGCAGACAGTGAGATGCATCTGGCGGTGCTGAGCCTGTTCTGGGGCGTGGCGATCATGATCATCGGCCTTGGCATGCAGGTGAAGGTGCTGTCGCTGGCGCCGGATGCCACCGACGTGGCGATGGCGCTGTTCTCGGGGATTTTCAACATTGGCATTGGCGCGGGCGCGCTGGTGGGCAATCAGGTGAGCCTGCACGGCTCGATGAGCGCTATCGGCTATGTGGGCGCGATACCTGCGCTGGCGGCGCTGATCTGGGCGGTACTGATATTCCGCCGCTGGCCGACGGCGCTGGAAGAGCACGCGCCGACCGTCTGAATTGCCAGCCCCTCACCGCCAGGTCAGGGGCTGTTTTTTAATGATAAGTGGTGATGATTTCCAGCACGCCGTTAATGATGAACTGCACTCCCATACAGACCAGCAAAAAGCCCATCAGACGTGAAATCGCTTCGATACCGCCTTTGCCCACCAGCCGCATGATCGCCCCGGAACTGCGCAGGCTGCCCCACAAAATCAGCCCCACCAGCGCAAAAATCAGCGGCGGCGCGACGGTGATCACCCATTCCGGAAACTCGCTGGAGTGGCGCACAGTTGAGGCGGAACTGATGATCATCGCAATGGTCCCCGGCCCGGCGGTGCTGGGCATCGCCAGCGGGACAAAGGCGATATTGGTATCCGGCGCGTCCTCCAGCTCTTCGGATTTGGTTTTCGCCTCCGGCGTTTCATGGGCTTTCTGCTGCGGGAACAGCATACGGAAGCCGATAAAGGCGACGATCAGCCCGCCCGCAATTCGCAGACCGGGTATCGAAATACCAAAGGTGTTCATCACCAGCTGCCCGGCGTAGTACGCCACCATCATGATGATAAAGACATACAGCGAGGCCATGCGCGCCTGTTCGTTGCGCTGGGCGTTGTTCATGTTCCCGGCAAGGCCGAGAAAGAGCGCAACCGTGGTTAAGGGATTCGCCAGCGGCAGTAAAACCACCAGTCCGAGGCCAATCGCCCGAATAAGATCCAGCATGAAAATTTCACTCCTGTGATGAGGTAAAGACCCGTCAAGTATATCTGTAAAGGGGGGCGAGGAGCAGAAAAGTGACAGGACGTGAAACGTTTTAGCAATTCGTGGCATTCGGCGATTCATTCAGTTGACTTATACTTGCCCCGGCAATAATATCCGCCGTGATTACTTACTTGCCGGGGCAACCATCGTGAATAACACAAGTGACTTGTTTAACGAAATCATCCCACTTGGCCGTCTTATTCATATGGTTAACCAGAAAAAAGATCGCCTGCTTAACGATTACCTGTCGCCGCTGGATATTACCGCGACGCAGTTTAAAGTGCTTTGTTCAATTCGCTGCGCCGGCTGCATTACGCCGGTGGAACTGAAAAAAGTGCTTTCTGTCGATCTGGGCGCCCTGACCCGCATGCTGGATCGTCTGGTATGCAAAGACTGGATCGAACGTACGCCAAACCCGCACGATAAGCGCGGCGTACTGATCCGGTTGACCACCGATGGCGCGGCGCTGTGCGAGCGCGGCCATCAGTTATTAGGACAAGACCTGCACCAGGAACTAACAAAAAACTTAACGGCAGACGAAGTGGCAACTCTTGAGTATTTACTCAAAAAAGTACTGCCGTAAAACAACGAGGTATGACGATGTCCAGACGCAATAATGACGCGATCACTATTCATAGCATTTTGGACTGGATTGAAGATAACCTGGAATCCCCGCTGTCGCTGGAGAAGGTTTCCGAGCGTTCAGGTTACTCGAAGTGGCACCTGCAACGGATGTTCAAAAAAGAAACTGGCCATTCATTAGGTCAATACATCCGCAGCCGCAAACTGACTGAAATTGCGCAAAAGCTCAAGCAGAGCAACGAGCCGATCCTCTATCTGGCCGAGCGTTATGGCTTTGAGTCACAGCAGACGCTGACGCGCACTTTCAAGAACTACTTTGACGTGCCGCCGCACAAATACCGCACCACCGGTATGCACGGCGAAACCCGGTATCTGCTACCTATTAATCACTGTAATTGAGAAACGCCTGATTTAGACGTATCGAGGAAATCATGAAAACTATCGTCTCCGCCGCCCTCACCGCTCTGATGCTGGTAAGCGCCCAGAGCTATGCGGAGCAGTCCCGTCATCCTGCCGCATCCAGTGACCGCGACGCGATGATCATGCCGTCGGCCCACGACCAGTCGCCTTTCGACTTCAATCATATGGGAACCGGCAGCGACAAATCCGACGAATTAGGCGTGCCTTATTACAACCGGCACGGCTAATTTCGCTTTGCCCCGCTCCGGCGGGGCTTTTTTTTATCTGACCGGCAGCGCTTTACGGAAACGCACGCCAAAGATATTGATATACAGCCCCGCCATAATCAGCGCCGCCCCGACCAGCTGTAACAGCGTCAGGGTTTCACCCAGCAATAACGCCGCGCTGCCCATACCGAACACCGGCACCAGCAAAGACAGCGGCGCAACACGCCAGGTTTCATAGCGCCCGAGCAGCGTACCCCAGATGCCGTAGCCGATAATGGTCGCCACAAAGGCCAGATAGAGCAGCGAAAAGACGGTGACGAGATCGATATTCACCAGGCTTTGTACCATCACAGCCGGACCGTCGAAAATCAGCGACGCCACCATAAAGGGCACGATGGGGATCAGCGCGCTCCACACCACCAGCGACATCACCGACGGGCGCACCGGCAGCTGCATGATCATCTTGTTGAAAATATTGCCGCAGGCCCAGCTCAGCGCCGCCGCCAGCGTCAGCAGAAAGCCAAGCAGCGCCACATGCTGACCGTTGAGGCTCGCCTGCGCCAGCACCAGCACGCCGAACACCGCCAGCGTAATGCCGATCACCTGCTTCGCCTGTAAGCGCTCGCCGAACACGCAGGCGCCGAGAATAATGGTAAAGAACGCCTGCGCCTGCAGCACCAGCGACGCCAGCCCGGCGGGCATTCCGAAGTTAATGGCGCAGAACAGAAAGGCAAACTGCCCGAAGCTGATGGTCAGCCCGTAGCCGAGCAGCAGACGCATCGGGATTTTTGGCCGTGACACCACCAGCAGCGCCGGAAAGGCCACCAGCACGAATCGTAATCCCGCCAGCATCAGCGGGGGCATATTGTGCAGTCCAAGTTTGATGACGACGAAATTCAGTCCCCACACCACCACGACCAGCAACGCCAGCAGACTATCTTTACGCGTCATCATTGCCCCGATGTTTTTAAATTTATGTAAAAAAGTAACGTTAACGTAAAAGAATGTACAGAGACAGATCCCAAATTATGGCAGGTCAGATTTCGCATTCGAGAACAAACCGGTAGCTATACAAGCCCGGATCTGCATGTTATTGCTGTAAGTCATAGCAAATAACGATAATGAATGTGATGTCAGGCAAGCATATGATCCCAACACAAACCCGTTCCACCCTCGCACTACTCGCCTCCTCGTTACTGCTGACCATTGGTCGCGGTGCCACGTTGCCCTTTATGACGATCTATCTTAGCCGTCAGTACGGCATGACGGTGGATGCAGTAGGTTATGCCCTGAGTATTGCCCTCACCATCGGCGTCTTTTTCAGCCTCGGGTTTGGCATTCTTGCGGATAAATTCGACAAAAAGCGCTATATGGTGATCGCCATCGCCTGTTTCATTATCGGCTTCTCGGCGATCCCGCTCAGTAATAACGTGATCGTGGTGGTGGCGCTGTTTGCGCTGATCAACTGCGCCTATTCGGTGTTCTCCACTGTACTGAAGGCCTATTTCTCGGACACCCTGACGCCGTCAGCGAAAGCGAAGATTTTCTCCCTCAATTATACGGTGCTGAATATTGGCTGGACCGTGGGGCCGCCCCTCGGCACGCTGCTGGTGATGCAGAGCGTCAACCTGCCGTTCTGGCTGGCGGCAGCCTGCGCCGCTTTCCCGCTGGTGTTTATTCAGCTGTTTGTGCAGCGTATTCCCATCAATATGCGCGGCGAAGAGAGCGTTGCCTGGTCGCCGTCGGTGCTGCTGCGGGATAAGGCGCTATTGTGGTTCACCCTCTCCGGTTTTCTGGCTTCTTTTGTCGCCGGTTCCTTCGCCACCTGTATTTCCCAGTACGTGATGAGCGTGGCGGATAACAATTTCGCCGAGAAAGTGGTGGCGGTGGTGCTGTCGGTGAATGCCGCGATGGTGGTCAGCCTGCAATATGCGCTGGGCCGCAGTATTAACGCCCGCAATATCCAGCCGCTGATGGCCGCCGGGACGCTGTTTTTTGTGGTGGGGCTGGCGGGCTTTATGCTCGCGGGCAGCAATTTGTGGTTCTGGGGCATTGCCTCGGCGATCTTTACCGTCGGCGAGATTATCTATGCGCCGGGGGAATACCTGTTGATCGATAACATCGCGCCTGCGGGTATGAAATCCAGCTACTTCTCAGCGCAGGCGTTAGGCTGGCTGGGCGCGGCGTTAAACCCGCTGGCCACCGGGGTGATCCTGACGAATCTGCCGGGCTGGTCGCTGTTTGTGATCCTGATGGTGGTGATTGTGCTGGCCTGGCTGATGATGCTGCTGGGGATGCGGGTAAGTCCGTGGCAGGACGTGAAGGAAAAGGTGGCGGTTTAAAGCGTGGTGACGGGCGGTAAATGCCGGGTGGCGGCTTCGCCTTACCCGGCCTACGTTTTAACCGGCTTGCCCTGTAGGCCCGGCAAGCATCGCGCCGCCGGGCGATTGACCCGGCCAGGGGTGAACATGGTGACGACCCTGTAGGCCCGGCAAGCATCGCGCCGCCGGGCAACTTAGCGTTACACTGTCACTTACCACACTTCATCGGCGATGGCGGTGACAAGGCGGACTTTGTCCCACTGCTGCGCTTCCGTCAGGGAATTGCCCTCTTCGGTTGACGCAAAGCCGCACTGCGGGCTTAAGCAGATCTGATTGATATCCACATACTGCGCCGCTTCCTGCAGGCGCGCCTTAATGCCTTCCGGGTTTTCCAGCTCGCCATTCTTGGTGGTGATCAGCCCCAGCACCACCTGCTGTTTGCCAGGACGCACATGGCGCAGCGGGGCAAAATCGCCGGAGCGGTCGTTATCGTATTCGAGGAAGAACGCATCGACATTCACCGTGCCGAACAGCACTTCCGCCACCGGCTCGTAGCCGCCCTCCGAAATCCAGGTCGAGCGGAAATTCCCGCGGCAGACATGCAGGCCGATGGTCAGATCCTCCGGCTTGCCTTCCAGCGCCTTATTCAGCACGCGGGCATAAATCTGCGCCAGTTCGTCCGGGTCATCACCGCGCTCGCGGATCTGCTGACGCTGTTCGTCAGAGCACAGGTACGCCCAGACGGTGTCATCCAGTTGCAGATAACGGCAGCCCGCGTCATAAAACGCGCGGATGGCATCGCGCCAGGTGGTCGCCAGATCGTCAAAATAGCGGTCCAGCGTAGGGTATACCGTCGCGTCTATGGCTTTACGCCCGCCGCGGAAGTGCAGCACGCTCGGGCTGGGGATGGTCATTTTCGGCTGCGCATTGCCGCTGATGCTTTGCAGATAGCGGAAGTCTTCCAGCATGGGGTGATCGCCGAAGCTCAGCTTGCCGGTCACGCGCACGCTGTGGGCTTTGGTCTGCACGCCATTGAACTGAATGCCCTGCTCAGAATCGTAACGCTCCACGCCGTTCAGACCATCAAAGAAGTCGAAATGCCACCAGGCGCGACGGAACTCGCCGTCGGTCACCACATGCAGGCCACAGGCGCACTGCTGTTCCACCACCTGGCGGATAGCGTCGTCTTCCACGGCGCGCAGCTGCACGGCGTCGATTTCACCGCGCGCAAACTGGATTCGCGCCTGTTTAATGGCGTCCGGGCGTAAAAAACTGCCGACGACATCGGCGCGGTACGGGGCGTGTTGTTGCATGCTTATCTCCTTGCCGCCAGTGAAAAGTAATACCCTGGCGTGATAGTTCATTATTTGAATTTTTAGCCTTCTGGACGGCTAAACATCCAAAAAAGATGTCATATCCTGGGCGGGATAGCAAATGAGAAAAGCTCACGCATGTTGAAAAAAATTCATCTTTCTTCCGTTAACACCGGGGTCGCCGTCCCGTCGTCCATGTTTTCCCGGTTACGGGTGCCCCACTCACACAGCGGCTGCAACGCCTGCGCCAGCGAACGGCCAAAATCGGTAATGCTGTACTCCACCCGCGGCGGTACCTCGCGGAAATCGTGACGCGTGATGATGCCGTCTTCCGTCATCGCTTTGAGCTGCTGGATCAGCACTTTCTCGCTGATGCCTTCAACCAGCCGTTTAAATTCCCCGAAACGACGCGGGCTGTACTGCACGTAAAACAGCAACAGCGGTTTCCACTTGCCGCCAATGTAATGCAGGGCCACATCAAGGCCGCAGACCGGCTCCATAATTTTCTCCATACATACCTTTTGGTAGGTACTAGTATACAGGAAAGTCTGTGCTTACACTGCTTTCTCACACACAGTTGCGGAGAAACATCATGGGTAAGCTTGCAGGTAAAGTCGTCGTTATTACGGGTGCGAACAGCGGGATCGGTCTGGCCTCGGCGAAACGCTTTGCACAGGAAGGCGCGCGGCTGTTTCTGACCGGGCGTCGGGTCAGCGAACTGGAGAGGGCGGTTGCGGAGATTGGGCATGGCGCGGTGGGTATTCCGTGTGATATCTCAAAGATGGCCGATCTCGACAACCTGTTTGACCAGGTTCGCCAACAGGCGGGACAAATTGACGTGCTGTTTGCTAACGCAGGCGGCGGGGATTTTGCGCCGCTGGCGGAAATCACTGAGGAACACTACGAACGTATTTTTGACACCAACGTCAAAGGTACGCTGTTCACCGTGCAGAAAGCGCTGCCGCTGCTGAAAGACGGCGGGTCGATTATCCTCACCGGCTCCACCAGCGCCACCACCGGCATTCCGGCATTCAGCGTGTACAGCGCCAGCAAAGCCGCGCTGCGCACCTTCGCCCGCGGCTGGATCCTCGATCTGGCGCCGCGCAAGATCCGCGTCAATGTGCTGGTGCCCGGCTCCACCTCCACGCCAGGCTGGCATAACCTGTCGCCGGATGAAGCCGCGAACCAGCAGATGATTAATGAGGTTGAGGCCACCACGCCGCTGGGCCGTCTGGCGGAACCGTCCGAAGTGGCCGCCGCCGCCCTGTTCCTCGCCTCGGACGACAGCAGCTTCGTGAACGGAAGCGAGCTGTTCGTGGACGGCGGCGCGGCGCAGATTTAATCCTTCATCGCAGGGATTCAGTCATCCCCCTGCGCAAAGGCATAGCCCTCATCCTCCCAGCCGGTAATGCCGCCAATCATGATTTTTACCGGCAGGCCAAGGGTGGCGAGTTTTAACGCGGCGCGATCGGCTCCGTTGCAGTGTGGCCCGGCACAGTACACCACAAACAGGGTGCCGTCGGGCCACGCCTGCATCCGTTCGGCGGTCATTTGCGCATGAGGTAAATGGATCGCGCCGGGCAGATGACGGCGGGCGAACGTTGCCGCGCTCCCCACCACGTGCAGCAGCACAAAATCCTGATCGCCAGTGGTGATGGCGTGATGGACATCGGCGCAGTCGGTTTCCACGCTCAGGCGATGCAGAAAATGCAGGCGGGTTTCTTCCGGCGTGGCGGCAGGGAATTCGGTTACATAGCTCATCGTGTTTTCTCCGGGTTTGTGATAACACTACTGTATCCATTAATTCGCCGCGCCACTGCCTGCCGGTCTGCCAGAAAACGCCAGGATCATGACAAAATTACCTCCCGCATCGCCCCGTCCGTTCGTCGTCGCCCTCGCCTACGATGGTTTATGCACCTTTGAATTCGGCGTGGCGGTGGAAATTTTTGGTCTGCCGCGCCCGGAGCTGGGGGATAACTGGTACCGCTTTGCGGTGGCGGCGGTGGATGAGGGGGAACTGCGCGCCACCGGCGGCATTCGCATCATGGCCGACGGCGGGCTGGATCTGCTGGCGCAGGCGGACACCATCGTCATTCCCGGCTGGCGCGGCGCGGACACGCCGGTGCCGGAAGCACTGTGCGATGCCCTGCGCGCGGCCAGTGCGCGCGGCTGCCGCATTATGACCATCTGTTCCGGGGTATTTGTGCTTGCCGCCACCGGCTTGCTGAACGGGCGCAGGGCTACCACCCACTGGCGCTACACCCCGCTGTTACGCAGCCGTTATCCCGCCATTCAGGTGCTGGATGACGCGCTCTATTATGATGAAGGCTCGCTGCTGACCTCGGCGGGCAGCGCGGCGGGGATCGATTTATGTCTGCACGTGGTGCGCGAGGATTTTGGCGCGGAGATTGCCAACAACGTCGCCCGCAGGCTGGTGGTGCAGCCGCACCGCGACGGGGCGCAAACCCAGCAGGTGGTGCGTCCGGTGGCGCGGGCGCGGGAGAGTAAATCCCTGGGGATGATCTTTGATTTTCTGCATCAGTCGCTGGCGGAAAATCACAGCGTGGCAGCCCTTGCCCGTCAGGCAGGCATGAGTCCGCGCACCTTTTTACGGCGCTTCGCCGATGCCACCGGCACCACGCCCGCGCGCTGGATCCTCAACGAACGGCTGCTGCGCGCCCGGGAGTCTCTGGCGAACTCCAGGTTACGCATTGACGAGATCGCGCAGCAGACCGGTTTTGGCAGCGCGGCCTCCCTGCGCCATCATTTCCGCGCGCAGTTCGCTATTTCCCCCGGCGATTACCGCAAAACCATCCTGGCCCGCAGCGCCGGGTGATTTACAGGCAAAAAAAATCCGCCAGTTACGCTGGCGGAAATGCTTGCATGGATAGGATCGTTATTTTATTTATGCGCACCCCCGCCATTTAGCTGTCGGGTCACGGATCGATAAGACCTTAACAGTACCTGATTCAACAAAGCGTAAACGAGGAAGATCTGTTTAAAAATTCACGCTTGTTTTTTATACAAAAATGAAGATATATCCTTCAGGATGAGGAATTTATGTTAGCGTTTGTCTTCCACCTGACTGGCGTGAGGGATTATTTACAATCTCAAATTTCTTTGCCCAATATGTCATGGAAATAGCTTTATTTTCACGACCTTCGACCCGGAAAAACTCCATCCACACGGCGCAATTTGTTCAACTTGTGGTACACGTTTAACCGCAAGCTCCTGCATACCACGAAAGCGCAAAGCGCGTAAGATGGCGAGCTGATGAAATACTGACAATGCCCTTGTTATTCAACAAGGGCTTCTTATTACCGTCAGCCGCTACTGACTCAGTCCGCGATTTTTGAGCATCGGTTCCGGCAGCGGATCATGTCCGCGCCATTCACGATAGAGCGCCGCTAAATCACTGCTGTTCCCCCGCGACAGGATCGCCGCCCGGAAGCGTCGCCCGTTTTCCGGGCGTAATCCGCCCTGCTCTACAAACCACTGATAGCCGTCATCGGCCAGCATCTGCGTCCACAGATAGGCGTAATAGCCAGCGGCATAGCCGCCGCCAAAAATATGCGCGAAATAGCTGCTGCGATAACGCGGCGGCACCGCGTCCAGATCGAGGTTTTCCTGTTTAATGGCCTGAGTTTCAAAAGCATCGACGTCGTTGATGTCGGCATCCGCGCGGATGCGGTGCCAGTTCATATCCAGCAGCGCGGCGCTTAACAGCTCCGTCATGTCGTAGCCTTTATTAAACAGCGTGGCGCTGAACATTTTTTCGCGCAGCGCCTCCGGCATCGGCTCGCCGGTCTGATAATGGCGGGCGTAACGGGCGAACACCTCCGGGTGGCTGGCCCAGTGCTCGTTGATCTGCGACGGGAATTCGACAAAATCCCGCGGCGTGTTGGTGCCGGAGAGCGTGGCGTAGCGCTGGCTGGCAAACAGGCCGTGCAGCGTATGGCCGAACTCATGGAACAGGGTGATCACATCGTCCCACGAGATCAGCGCGGGCTGCCCGGCAGCAGGCTTCTGGTAGTTACAGACGTTGTAGATCACCGGGCGGGTGCCGTTTAAGGTCGACTGCTCCACAAAGTTGCCCATCCACGCGCCGCCGCTTTTCGAATCGCGGGCGAAGAAATCGCCGTAAAACAGCGCAAGCCCTGTACCGTCCTCATCAAAAATTTCCCATACCCGCACATCAGGGTGATAGACCGGAATATCAGCCCGCTCGGTAAAAGTAAGACCAAACAGCTGGCTTGCCGTCCAGAACACGCCGTCCACCAGCACGTTGTCCAGCGCGAAGTAGGGTTTGATCTGGCTTTCATCGATGGCGTATTTCGCCTGGCGCACCTGTTCGCCATAAAAGGCCCAGTCCCAGGCGCGGGCGGTAAAGCCGCCCTGCTGCCCGTCGATCGCCTGCTGAATATCCGCCAGTTCCTTTTCGGCACGGGCGCGTGCGGCAGGTGCAATGTCACGCATAAAGCGCAGCGCGGCAGCCGGGGTTTGTGCCATCTGATCGGCGATCTTCCAGGAAGCGTAATCCTCAAAGCCCAGCAGCTGCGCCTGGCGGGCGCGGATCTGCGTTAAACGCAGCACGATCTGCCGGGTGTCGTTTTCATCGCCGCGCTGGGTACGCAGCCAGCCTGCGGTAAAGAGTTTTTCACGGGTCTGGCGGTTACGCAGCGCCGCAAGAGCGGGTTGCTGGGTGGTGTTCAGCAGCGGGATCAGCCAGCGGTCGTGCAGGCCTCTCTCCTCCGCCGCCGTCCGCGCCCGGGCGATTTCATCCTCTGTCAGACCGTCGAGTTCTCCGGCGCTCTCCACCACCAGCGCCGCGGCTTTTCCGGCGGCCAGCAGATGCTGATTAAAGCGGCTGGTGAGCTGCGCAGCTTCGGTGTTAAGTGCTTTCAGCGTCTGCTTATCGGCGGCGGGCAGTTTGGCGCCCGCGAGAATAAAGCGCTGATGCGTAACCTCCAGCAGGCGGCGGGATTCATCATCAAGCCCGGCGGTGTCCCGCGCGTTGTACACCGCGTCCACGCGCGCAAAGAGCGCGTCATCAAGGTAAATGTCATTCGCCAGCCCGGCGAGTTCCGCCGAGAAAGCTTCATCCAGCAATTGCAGATCGTCGTTGGTATGCGCCGAGGTCATGGCGAAGAAAATGCTGGTGACGCGCGACAGCAACTCCCCGCTCTGCTCCAGCGCCAGGACGGTATTGGCAAAGTCCGGCGCGTCGCTCTGACCGGCAATAGCGGCTATTTCCGCGCGTTTCTGGCGCATCCCCTCATCAAAGGCGGGCCGGTAATGGCTGTCCTGCAGCGCATCGAAACGCGGAGCCTGATACGGCAGCGTGCTCTGTTCAAACAGTGGATTGGTGACGGACATGTTTACTCCCCTGAACCGTTGATCGGTTTCTACAGTACCAAATCCCCCCGTCACGGGAACAGATTATTTGCCACACTATTAACTCGCCCGGTATGCGTTGCCACCGGGCCGCTGCGCAACTATGCTAAGGCAACACAAAAAGCGTTAAGGAACAGAGAGATGATTATTTTAGTAACCGGGGCAACTGCGGGTTTTGGTGAAGGTATTACACGTCGCTTTGTGAAGAACGGCCATAAAGTGATCGCCACCGGCCGCCGCCAGGAGCGCTTACAGGCGCTGAAAGACGAGCTGGGCGACAACGTGCTGACGCTGCAACTGGACGTGCGCAACCGCGCCGCCATCGAGCAGGCGATGGAGAATTTACCGGCTGAATGGCGCGACATCGACGTGCTGGTGAATAACGCCGGTCTGGCGCTGGGCATGGAGCCGGCGCACAAGGCGAGCGTCGAGGACTGGGAAACCATGATCGACACCAATAACAAAGGCCTGGTGTACATGACCCGCGCCGTGCTGCCGGGCATGGTGGCGCGCAATCGCGGTCACGTGATCAACATCGGCTCCACGGCGGGCAGATGGCCGTACGCGGGCGGCAATGTCTACGGCGCGACCAAAGCCTTTGTGCAGCAGTTCAGCCTGAACCTGCGTACCGATCTGCACGGCACCGGCGTGCGCGTCACCAATATCGAGCCGGGGCTGGTGGGCGGCACCGAATTCTCTAACGTGCGTTTTAAAGGCGACGACGACAAAGCCGGAAAAACCTACGAGAACACCACCGCCCTGACGCCGGAAGACGTTACCGAAGCGGTCTGGTGGGTGGCGACGCTGCCGAAGCACGTCAACATCAACACCCTGGAAATGATGCCGGTAAGTCAGACCTTTGCAGGCCTGAGCGTGCACCGCGGCTGATATGAAGACCCCGGCGCAGGCCGGGGCTGTTTAACGGCGCTACGGCGCAAGACTGCGCAGGATGAGCGATGACAGCAGTACCGCCGCCGTCGGCGCGTTTTCCAGGTTGTACTGTAACTGCACCGGGCTGATATACGGCTTCATCACCAGATAGATCGCCTGCGCGGTTTCATCCAGCGGCGTTTTGCGCTCAAACTCCCCTGACTTACGCCCTTCCAGCAACACTTCCTGAATCAACTGCTTCAGCTGTTCTTCGTAGGCGCGGGTGGATGCCCACTGATCCCGCGTGGCGACGGCGGCGATGTCGTAAAGTTTGCGGTCATGGAAAAAGAGATCGCTGCCCGCTTCCGTTAACGCCCGGAACAGACGGCGGAACTTTTCCGACGCCGTGGGCGCGTCGGCAATGGCGGCAGTGACGATCTCCATGATCATCGCCAGCCGGTTGCGGCAGATCACTTCCCCGATGGCCTGTTTGGAATCGAAGAATTTATAGATGTAGGCTTTGGAAAAGCCGATGGCGCGGGCAAGATCGGACACCGTGGTTTTCTCATAACCATAGTGGCTGAAATGTTCGGTGGCGGCATCCACCACCTGATCGCGGACGCTGTGGTCCGCCGTGCCGCGCGTGGCGTGGTCGTTTTCTTTTTTCGTCATCCGGTAAGCTTAACCCAGCGGGGCCGGGTTAACAACGAGTGACCAGATGGTAATAGCGTCACAGGCGGCAGCAGACCGGGCCTGTCCTGACAGTCCTGCGAGCCGGTACGCATTTTATTCATTCGCACCGCTGTCATCACGCCGCCGTCTTGCCGTTTTCCGCTGAAAACGGTATCTTTCGCCCGCACCTGCAAAATCAGGTGCCGGGATTGGAACCCTGCGAAATGTTACAGGCGACATACGACGCGTCAGCGTCTTTTATATGTCGTGCGCTCAGCTACACCTCAATGGTGGGCTGGACGGGGGCACCGAAAGGTGCGCCGGTTGCCTGTAACGCCGGTAGTTCCAACCCCGTTCAGTCCATCACCATGAGATTGGAACCTCAGGTGGTGGGTTTTAAACCCGTTACAGGAGGCTGCCCTTATGGCTACGATCCCCAACCAGACTCACCCGTTACTCACCATCCCGTTTGATGCCGACAGCGATTTCACCGACCTTGCCGACCACTGCCACCAGCTTGCGGAAGCCCAGGCGGAAAGCCTCGATCCGGCGCTGCGAATGGCGTTATGCGGACGCTTTTCCGCCGTGTTTGCCCTGCTCAAACCCCAGCTGAACGAGCCGATCCCGCCGGAACAGCAGGACCGTTTTACTGTGGACAGCCTGCCCACTCACGTACCTCAGTTTGCTTCCGATTCTGATACCCTCGGCGAATACTGCGCGGCGCTGGCGCAAGTATTACTTTGCCGCAGCGTACCGCCACAACAGGAAGAACCGCTGCGCTGGCTGCTGGCGGATGTGATGGCGTATCTGGCGGAGGAAATTAATGCGCCGCGCTGGATCCGCACAGAGGATGGCGTGAGAGTTATTGATGACGTGACAGGGTAACGTTTTCGCGCCCTGCTAAGCTGAGATCATGTCCGCTTTGTGACAGGAGCAGACATTAAACATTGTGTCTTGGCTGAATTAAAATGATTGGCATGCTCACTTACTCCCAATAGATATGCCTAACAGACCTAAAAGTTGACTTTATTTTTTGGTTAATTTTAAGGTATAGTAGTATCAATATGTCCACATATTAACAAAGAGATAAATCATAATGGCTTTTTTAATGGGGGTAAGTGATTTTTTAAATAGCATTCCTCAATGGTTATCATCATTTATTACCGCTTTAATTGGAGCGATAATTGGGGGTTGGTTTACTCTTAAAGGCGTTGACCGCGAGGCTAAGATTACTCGTGCTGCGGCTGAAAAGGATTCTCTTGAATTGCAGTTATCTGTATTAAAAGGCATTAAGGGAGAAATTTTCACATTAATGAATATCTATAACAAAAGAATGCAAAATCATATTGATAGCATTAGCCCAGGGGAAATGCTGCTTATCAAATTTCCTGTTGGAGATGATAATTTTACTTTCTATGAGCAAAACGCGAAGATTATTGCAAAATTGAATGACGCAGCAAGAGACTCAATAATTAATATTTACACATATGCCCGATCACTAATACAATCTTTTAAAGGAAACAACCAACTTGTTGTAGATTACGAAAAAATTCTTTTCGATATGGCAGACAATAATAAAGATAAAAACATGTATGAAAGATTGCACACTGCAAAAATCGCTGTAATGGTAGATTATGCGCAAGGAATAAAAAACATTGATGCAGAACTTAGGGATGCTATCAATGAAGGATTTTTTGTTATTGATCAAGAAATAACGGTACTAAAGGTAAAATTAACAAATTTAGAGCAATAACGGTAAATTCCGGTCCCCGAATCGCAAATATCGCCCAGCATGTCAGTCCCGCTTTTGCCAGAAGCCGACGTGCTAAAGTACTGATCCTGTAACCCCACTACCCCATAACATCTTCTCCATCGAGGCTTCCACCATGACCACCTTTTACCAACTCACCGCCACCAGCCTGCGCGGCGAACCCATCCCAATGGCCGACTATGCGGGAAAGCTGGTGCTGGTGGTGAACACGGCCAGTAAGTGTGGTTTCACGCCGCAGTACGCTGGCCTTGAAAAGCTCTACAAAAAGTACGGTGCGCAGGGGCTGGTGGTGCTGGGTTTCCCGTGTAACCAGTTCGGTAAACAGGAGCCAGGCGGGGCCGACGACATCGCGCAGACCTGCCACATCAACTACGGCGTGAGCTTCCCGATGTTTGAGAAAGTGGAAGTCAACGGTGCCGCCGCGCACCCGCTGTTTCGCTACCTGAAAGACGCACTGCCCGGCCTGCCGGGTAAGCGCATTAAATGGAACTTTACTAAATTCCTGATCGGGCGCGACGGCAAACCGCTTAAGCGTTTCGCCCCCTTCACCACGCCGCAGAAAATGGAAGCCGCCATCGTCGCCGCACTTAAGCTGTGAGCATTTGAACGGGTCACGTTCAGCGCGCTTCAGGACGCATTAGCCACATGCTGGCGTCGGAATTCCCCCGGCGGCAGGCCGGTGTAGCGGGTGAAGGCGACGTGGAAGGCGCTGGCAGACTGGTATCCTGTGCGCAGGGCAATCTGTTCTATTTTATCCTTGCCGCCCATCAGCGCTTTCCTGGCTAACGACATTCGCCAGAACAGCAGGTACTGACCGGGAGACATGCCGACGGTCTCGCTGAATACGGCGAAAAAAGAGGATCGGGACATCGCGCACTCCCGGGCCAGCTGCGCGATTTGCCAGTCCGCGCCGGGACTGGTATGGATGAGATGCAGCGCGGTGGCGATTTTTTCGTGTTGTAACCCTTTCAGAATACCTGCGGTACCGGACAGTGCTGGATCGCTACGCAACGACTCAACCAGTATCAGTTGCAAAAGATGCGTCATTACCGCGTCCCGCCCCGGCCGCCGGGTGCGGCTCTCATCCAGCAGGAGTTCAAACAGGGTGACAAAACGACGCTGCCCTTTAATCAAGATCTCACCGGGAAGTAACGCGACGATAAGCTGTTTGTCCGGCGTATCGAATTCACAGTGCCCGACATTCATAAGAAATTCCGCCTCCCCGGTTGCTGAACCGATCCTCACGTGCCCGTCCCCGAGCAGGGTCGGCAGCGTAATGTCTTCAGGAGGAGACGTTCCCGCACTGGTGTTCTCAAAGGTATAAGTTGCAGGGATCAGCACGAAATCACCGGCAACAAGCAATGTCGGCGCTTTACCGTTAATACTCATCAGGCATTCCCCCTGCAACACGGCGCAGTAAAACGCCTCTCCGGCAGACTCCCGGACAATACGCCACTTCCCTGCCCCCTCGACGAGTTTGGTATGGGTGGGCCTGGGGTTGAGTAAAGCAACAATATCGGTTAACGGATCTGACACTGGACGCTCTCTCAAGAAAAGTGGATTTCTGATTATATATTGTCCGGATGGCTACGACTATCATGGCTTCTCTGACCAACAGCGAGGATTTACCATGTCGACTGCACTGATTACCGGATGCTCTTCAGGTTTTGGGCTGGCAACAGCACAGCTGTTTTTAGCCAAAGGCTGGCACGTGATTGCCACCATGAGAACGCTGGATACGACGCTTTTTCCTGCCAGCGACCGGCTGCGGATATTGCCACTGGACATCACCTCTGCGGAAAGTATTACCGGGGTAGTGAAACAGGCGGGCGCGATTGACGTGCTGGTCAATAATGCCGGTCTTGGCGCGGCGGTTCCCGTTGAACTGACGTCCCTCTCCACCGCGCAGCAATTAATGAACATCAATGTGCTGGGCACGCTGGCATTAACGCAGGCGTTTCTGCCGTTGATGAGAGAGAAAAAATCAGGGACGATCATCAACGTGTCTTCGTCCGTGACCACCAAAGCGATGCCGCTGATTGGGGTTTATCGCGCCAGTAAAGCGGCGCTGAATGCCTGGAGCGAGTCATTAGCCGTCGAAGTGAAGCCTTTTGGGATCCGCGTTCACGTTGTATTACCGGGGCGCTCGCCGGAAACGAAGTTTGGCGAAAATGCGCGGGCCTACTCTGGCGGGCGGGACGATGCGGTCTATGGAAGCCTGGTGAATGAATTTATCCAGCGGGCGGGCGATCCCCACGCGCCAGTGACGCACGCGGAAGATGTGGCGAACGCTATTTATGCCGTGGCTGAAAATCAAAACGCTCCGCTCTACACCGCGGCCGGTGAAGATGCGATGCAGCTTCTCTCCGCGGCGCAGCAGCGTTCCCCTTTTTGCGAGTGATTGCGGCGGGCAAAGGCGTGATACGGGAAAAGAGAGAGGGTCTTCCTCTCTCAGTTTCTGAGCCGCAGACAATAATAACGTTGTATTGAGGGAATCAATAACCCTCCGAACATATACATCCCTTCATTTGTCAGTACAGGAAATGCGGTATCCATTACCCTCCCTGAGAACGTGTGCAAACCCTGCCTGACCTAAATGCATACCAGCAATGAGCAGTTTTTCGCTGACAGCCTTTTCAAGAATCATCTTCCTTGTTTGCTCTGCCTGGATGGGATCAGTGTCGAATAAAATAGAAACAGCCGGTTGTGCTGATTGAATATACGGATAATGGACAATGTCTCCCCATATTAATAAGCATTTATCATCCGTATCGATGCGAAAACCTGTATGTCCCGGTGTATGGCCTGGTAGCCAAACGGGCAGAATACTTCCTGCAATTTTATCCCCGTTAAAAAAATGCACGTTATGGGCATAAGCGCCTAATGTCTGGCGGACCAGCCGGATATTACGTTGCCCGCGCTCATTCGCTATTTCGAGTTTCTTATCATCCAGCCAGTGCTGTGCTTCGAGAGGATGAAGCATAATTTCGGCATGTTTAAAAACCGGCTTTTTTTCAGGATCCAGCAGGCCGCCAATATGATCCGGATGGCAATGTGTCAGCAACACGGTATCAATGTCGTCAGGGCTGACACCTGCTGCGGCGAGGTTTGCTGTGAGTTGCATATTGCCAGGCATCCCGGCGCCAGCGTCAACCAAAATGATGCGTCCCCGACCACGGATTAGGTAACAGTTTATATGAATATCGCCGGGCTCATTGATACCCGCATTGCGTTGAATAAGGTCTGCCTCCGCTTTTTCTATGCCTGAGAGCAAATCCAGACTGGCTGACATAATGCCGTCGCTTAGCGCCGTAATTTGAAAATCTCCAGTCTCACGGCTCGGAAAGGGTTGGTTCATTTTTACCTCGGGATCAGTTGCGTGCAAATATCTGTTCTGCTGGGGAGCCAAAACAACGAATACGGGGCGTCAGACCAGAGGCCTGTTGAATGGCAGCGTCCAGTTCACCCATAAAGTTCTCCATCACGTCCTGGGTTCGTAATGTTGTCAGGCGATAAAAGAGCTGGGCATAGACCGGTTGTCCGCATCCAGGCTTTACGGCAACAAAAATGATATGCACGTTTTGAGGCTCTGCGCGCAGGATGTCACAGCAAAGGGCGCGGCATTTATGCGTAAAATCACCAGCACGTTGCAACACGTCAGCCTGATTTTCAGCAATATAAAAAGTCAGATTGGGCATGATGTTTTAGCGTCCCTTATTCCGGATCCTGCAATTGCATGGTCAAAGGTTCATAGAGGTACATGCCTGGGATTTCAGTAAATAACGAGGCAATGCCAACCGGCAGAACATACGCAACGCGATGTTCAGGAGTTTTATCCAGCCCTACCGCATGCATTTCCAGCCCACGATATCCCAACTCTTTATCTAAAACGCCTGATGGCGTTGCGCTCAATAGCAGAATTTCACCGGCAGATACGGCCGGGATAATGCCCTTTCCTTCGTACAGGTTGCGGTGCCAGTCAGTAATACAGACCTGCCATCGAGAGAAATTGCCGCCTCCTTTTAAACGGTAATTATCACTGTTGAGAATATCCGCATCTTTAATGGTATGAATGGCAAGGTAAACAGGGCAGCCGGAATTGATAGCACGAAAGCGTTGCGACGTCGTGAAGCCAGCAACAGATATCAACGCGGGTAATTTTTGCTGACTATAAAAGGCATTCCATTCTGCCTCGCTGTCAGGATCGTTATATGAACATTCCACGGTATAGAACATCTGTTTATCTCCATATGAGCCACAGGCGTAAGCAGATTCATTTGCTTAATGATTTTTCATCATGCTACAAGATGGTTCAGCCCCGTAAAATCGATAAAACGTCACGGATTAGTGACATTTAGTCAATGAAGGCAGAATACTGGGCCTGAAAAAGGAAACGATGTTATGCGCAGAAAAATACCCAGTAGTGCGTCCCTGCAGGCTTTTGATGCCGCTGCAAGGCACGGCAGTTTTGCCCGTGCTGCAGAAGAGTTGTCGTTGACGGAAGGGGCGATTAGCCGTCAGATTGCACGTCTTGAAGCGTTACTGAATGGTAAGTTGTTTGACCGTATGGGCAGTCGTGTAAAGCTTAACCCCGTCGGTACGCGCTATGCGCATCACGTGCGGGAAACGCTCGATCGACTCGAACGGGATACGCAGTACATAATGGGAATGCCTGAAGGTAGTCAGAGTCTGGACATTGCCGTCCTGCCCACCTTTTCCTGTCGCTGGCTTATTCCGCGCCTGAACAGTTTCAACGCTGTATCTCCGGATATAACGTTAAATATTGCGGCCAGAACGGATCCGTTTATTTTGCCTGGAAGTGGATTTGACGCGGTTATTCATTTTGAACATTCCGCATGGGCAGGAATGCGTATGCAATTTCTGTTTCAGGAAAATCTGCTGCCGGTATGCCATCCTGCACTGATAACAAAAAATAATGTCAATCAACTGTTAAATGAACTGCCGAGGATCCATCGTCGACAGAATCCTGATGCATGGCATCACTATGCCGTCGAAAGCGGAATACGCCTCGATAATCCGGCTCACGGTGTGCGATATGATCTGCATGAAATGGCCATCGCTGCCGTGATGGCACGACAGGGCGTTGCTTTGATTCCGCGGATGTATATCGAGAATGAATTGCGTAGCGGCATGCTTGTTTCTCCATGGCCTGCATCAAATAGTCTGAGCAAAAGATTCTGTTTAGTCAAAACAACGGAAACGGGAATAAATGAGGCGGCGCTGGAGCGTTTTGAAAGCTGGCTGTTGGCTGAAATTAATCCACTCACAAGTAGTGCCTGATGCAAAACGATCACCCTATGTCCGCCTCTCGCTCAACGCTGCCACCCTATTTTGCGTGGCAGCGCCGAACCAGAAGCGGAACGTGTTTACCATTTTACAACCAGCCGGACCCGGATTTCATCAAACCTGCGTCAGCCCGCCATCCACACAAATTTCGGCGCCTGCGATATAACTGCTTTCATCACTCGCCAGGAATAATGCCGCGCTGGCCACTTCGTCAGGCCTCGCCATTCTGGATAACGGAATGGCGCTGATTATTCCATTGCGCAGCTCTTCGGAGGCGGCCTGCATCATTTCCGTATCCACCGGCCCCGGGGCGACCACATTGATGCGGATCCCCCTGGCGGCGAGCTCATTTGTCCAGGTGCGGGCGAAAGAGCGTAATGCCGCTTTGCTGGCGCCGTAGACGCCATAGCCTTTGGTGCCGATGACATCGGCAATCGAACCAATCAACACGACACTCGCCCCCTCTTTCAGCAGGGGAAGCGCGGCCTGAAGGGCAAATAACGGGGAACGCACATTGAGACCGAAAATAGTATCAAAGTGCGCCGGAGTGACGTCATCAATGGTCGCGTGTTCCGCCATACCGGCGTTGATGACCAGCACATCTATCCGGCCGGACTCCGCATTTATCAGGTCGGCGATCCGTGTCAGTTCGCTAAGTTCGCTGACATCAGCACGCAGCGGCCTGGCGTCGCCTTCTATGCCAGTAACGGCGATGTCTAACTCCTCACTCCGGCGCGAGGTGAACCAGGTGGTTGCCCCTTCACGGGCAAATCGCTGACTGATGGCAAGACCAATGCCTTTTGCGCCGCCCAGGATCAGGGCCACTTTGTTCTCTAATTGTTGCATCTGCTTACTCCTTTTGAGGTGGAAAACAGATGATATAATTTTTATACTTAATAACAATTACGCACTTTGTTTATACCAGGTATCGCGGAGTATATCGCCATGTGTCAGATTGACGGTCATAACCTGAAAGAAGTTGGAAAAACCCGGCCTGTGCTGGAGAACATCACCAATAAATGGTCGATTTTAATTCTTACCGTGCTGTGCAGTGAGCCTGCACGCTTTAATGAACTTCGCCGCCGGCTGGACGGCATTACTCATAAGGCGTTGTCTGACGCCCTGAAGCGGCTGGAGCGCAATGGACTGGTGCACCGGAAAGTGCTGCCCACGTCGCCGGTGAGCGTGGAATACAGTCTTACTCCACTGGCAAAAACGTTACAGGAACCCTTCAGTGCGCTGTACGACTGGGCGCTGAAACACGGGCCGGAAGTGGTACGGGCTCAGCAGGAATATGATGCCCGGCATACGGAAGAGATTTGCTGAATTTTTCATATACTAATGGGCGTCTGTCAGCACACAGCTGCATGACAAGCGTGACTCATTTGTTGGCAAAGATAAGGGGAAAGCATGCCTTTTTTAGTTGGTGAGTTATCTGGCGCTCCGGCATGGGTGCCTGCTGTATTGCTCGTCACTGTGTCACTTGCGGTGGGTTTTCTCGCGAGATTTATCCTTTTGCAGTTTATCCGTTTCTGGCAAAACCATGACAGAAAACTCTTCAAGTCGCTTGAGAAACACCTTCGTGGATCGATGTTTCTCTTTATTCCCCTGCTGTTTATTCGTGTAGGGATTAATTATGTCCATATCCAGCCCGAGTCCCTGAACTTCATCAGAACGACAACCAACATATTTATTATCATGTCATTTTGTTCGGTGCTGATTAGATTGATTAATGTTGCACAGGATATGCTTTTTATACGCTATGACATTAATATTTCGAACAATCTTCGCGCCCGCAAAATTCGCACGCAGATCATGTATGTGAAGAAAGTCGCAATTGTCATACTGGTCACGCTTTGTTTATCCCTGATTTTACTGAGTTTCCCTGGCGTCCGACAATTCGGTACCACTATCCTGGCCGGTGCCGGGGTGGCGGGCATCATCATTGGTTTTGCGCTCCAGAAGTCGCTGGTCAATTTATTTGCCGGTATCCAGATAGCCTTTACGCAACCCATAAAAATCGATGACGCGGTGGTGGTGGAAAAAGAGTGGGGCTGGATTGAAGAGATCAACCTGACCTATGTGGTGGTGCGTCTGTGGGATTTGCGCCGGCTGGTATTACCGATCACCTACTTTACCGAAAATCCCTTCCAGAACTGGACGCGTAATAACGCGCAAATTTTAGGCACGGTTTTTCTTTATGTGGATTACTCCATGCCCCTACAGCCGCTCCGCGAACACTTTGAAAAAGTGCTCAGTGAAACCCGACTCTGGGATCAGGAAACCCAGGTGCTTCAGGTCACCGACACCACTGAAAAAACCATGACCATCAGACTGTTGATGACGGCGCAGAATTCACCTATGGCCTTTGATTTACGCTGTTACGTGCGGGAAAAAATGATTGAGTTTATTCAGCAGAATTATCCGCAGAGCCTGCCGCAGGTCAGGGCGACACTGACCCGTTCCGTTGACGCTGAAAGTGAGTCTTTCGTTTAGCGGGCGGAACGTGCCTGGTCTGTGATCGGGCTGCTCGCACCAGGCGCATCCGCACCTCTCTCTTCGCCCGACATTACACAACAGCTTAATGGCAACCCGTTGCCATTAAGTCTGTACCTGGCGGAATATGACACCTCGATTAAGGATCCTCAGACGTTAATACTTTCCCGCGTCACCGACGCCCCGCCGCAGACGATAACCAGCACCTTATCCGCACGGTTAAACTGAACTTTGCGATCATACAGCAGGGACAATGAAACGCCGCACGCCGGTTCCGTCATCACGCGATGATCGTCCAGCAATTGCCGACAAGCGTTTACCGCTTCTTCATCGGAAACCTGCATGCCGGTGACATTCAGGCGACGCGCCACGGTAAAGGCATTTTCGCACACCTGACTGGCCGCCAGCGTAGTGGCAATACCGCTGACCTTATCAAGACGCACAAGCTTACCGGCATTCAGCGAGGCGTTGAGGGAAGCCGTGCCGTGAGTTTCGACGGCATACACCGGGATATGATCCAGGTGATGTTTTTCCAGTCCCTGTGCGATGCCGGACAGCAGACTGCCGCCGCCGACGGACAGGATCACCGCGTCAGGCCGCAATCCGTCATTCACCACTTCATCCACAATGGTGCTGATGCCTTCCCACAACAGCGGATTATCAAAGGGATGGATATAAAAAATGTCATCCGTTACCAGCGATAAAGCGTGATCGTTCGCTTCACTCCACACCTTTCCGTGCACAATGAGCCTCGCGCCCTCCAGTTCAATAAGCTCTCTGGCGCGCGCCGACGTGGTTTCCGGGACAACGACCGTTACCGGCAAACCCAGTTTGCGCCCGCTGTGCGCCACGGCGATCCCGGCATTCCCGCCCGATGAACTGATAAAACCCTTTGCGCCCTTTTGAGCGTAATACTGACAGATATGCCCTGCGCTTCTGAGCTTAAAAGAACCGGTCGGCTGGGAGGATTCCATTTTCAGCCAGACCTCACATCCGCTGTGCTGACTTAACGGCAAAGAATGGATGAGCGGCGTACGGATACTTATTTCCATGGTCTTGATCCTTTTGAACATCTTTCCATAACAACTGGATAGCCGTTGCGGGATGGGGTTAAAATTTCATCATCGATGTTAAAAGAACCCGCCCGGGGATACAACGCTCAATTAAAGCGGTTATTACAATTGCATAACTGATGTTTTACGTATCCGTACACCGGTGCGGCTCTGGCGTTATCCGGCTTTCACTGAAAGCGCGACATCCTTCACCGCCGTCTCCACCCCGGCGGCATTCTTCTGAATACTGGCGATCACCTCACCCGCTTCACGCATCAGCGTCACCCCTTCCCGGGTATTCATCAGGTTGTTTTCGATGCCGCTGAGCACCTCTTTGGCCAGTTGATTATTGCTGGCGACGACCCGCTCAATGTCCTCTGTCGCCTGGCTGACGCTCGCCGCAAGCGTTCGCACTTCTGCGGCAACAACGGCAAAACTTCGTCCGGATGCACCTGCCCGCGCCGCTTCAATGGCGGCATTCAGGGCAATCAGCCTTGTTTGCATGGCAAAGCTGCGAATGGTTTCGACCATCCCGTCAATGCTGTCAGACTGATCGTTAAGCCGGGAGACATCGCTGGAGACATCGCCCATTCCCTGCGCAATGCGGTCAATCATTCGGATACTGTTTTCGATAACCCCGGCGCCAGCCTGCGCACTGCCGCGGGTCTGCACCGCCATATCCCATGCATGTACCGCCGCCTCCTGCTCTCGCTGGTTGCGCAGAACATCTGCCGTGACATCAGTGGCGAATTTCACAATTTTATAAAGCTGCCCGTCATGGTTGAACACGGGGTTGTACGTTGCCCGCAACCACAGCGGCTCGCCACGACGATTCAGGCGCGGGAACTGACCGGAAAAGAATTCCCCCTGATTTAACCGCTCCCAGAACTGGCGGTATTCATCACTTTTATACAGGCTCTGAGAACAGAACAGACGATGATGCTTACCAATCACTTCATCGCGTTTATAACCGGTGGTGGCGAGAAAATTCTCGTTGGCTTCCAGCACCATCCCTTCGGGGCTAAAGGCGATGATAGCCATAGACCGGCTGATGGCATTGACGACAGATTCCTGCTCAAGCGCCGCCTGCACGCGCGCGGAAATATCGGCCGCGATTTTGATGACACGGGTCACCTGGCCGCGCCGGTCAGTGACGGGGATATAACTGGCTTCAAGCCATACCGGACGTTCCCCCTTTGCCAGACGCAGATATTTGCCGCTGAAGCTTTCCCCCCTGGCAAGGCGCTGCCAGAACTGGTCGTACTCCGGCGAATTGACCAGCGAGGGCGGGCAGAATAACCGATGATGTTGACCAATAATTTCGTCGGCCCGGTATCCCATCGCGGAGAGAAAAAGCGGACTCGCTTTATGGATCACCCCTTGCGGACTGAATTCAATGACAGGTTTATTCTGGCAAAGTGCGTGATAAGAAACGGCTGAACGCAGACGGTTCAGGGAAAATAAACGTTTAAGAGCAGGGATACGCATCAGATTTACCAGGTAATGTAAGGAGTAATCGGTTATCGGCAGCCCCGACGGAAGCGTTATGTATTGCTGCGATAGTTGCAGATTATGAGTCATGTCCGCCTCAGCCTCCTTCAGGCCGAGGGGGCATTATTTTCTGACTATGACGTGACGTTGGCGACGGGCGAAACCTTTGAGAATATTTCCAGGTAGTCATGTGAGCCGTAACCGGGGAAAACCAGAAACAGCAACACAGCACTACCATTTTCATAATGCACCGCCATGTCTCCGTTGCGCGTGATAAAAAGCCTGTGGTTCCACCACTGACAACCCACACTCATATCAGGGGTGCAGTTGCGGCTTTTATGCACCAGCTGGCCGTCTTTTGTCAGATAAAAATAGTTCGTTTCAGGGCTGGAAGGTTTGGGTGCAGACTCATCGAGTAAGATAAAGGTTTCTTTGCTTAGCGTTCTGTTTGCTGCATCCAGCGACACGGCTTCCAGTGATTTTGCCGGATAGTTGAAGCGAAGCTGAACGGTGGAAGCGTCTTTATCATTGACCCTGAAAAGTTGCGTTAACTCACCCGCGCCCCAGTAACGCTCGCCGCTGGCCTTAATCGGCGTCGTTTTAAACTGGTAAACATTTTGCTGACGAATATCCTGGCGGTGCGGGTATTCCGCTTTATACAGCGCTCTTTGCGGTGATGAGGTGATGCATCCGGCAAGTAACGATGACAATAAAAGGGCGAACAAAACGCGCACTGGCGTACTCCTGGCTTCCGCTGTCGCGGCTAAGGTTGTGATATTGTAACCGTAATACAACAACGCCAGCCGTGCCAGCACGATGCCGACGCTCATGATGGCCCAGGCGCTGTCCAGCGAGGCGGCGCGGTGGCGTGATCGAGCGTGACGATCAGCGACAGCGGAAACAGCGCGCCAATCCCAGACCCAGCAGCAGGGCACGCTTAATGAAACTCAGCAGCAGCAACTGCTGGAGCTGCTGAGTCTGTTACTTATTGATGAAACGTAACGCTTTCGCCCAGCGGCGCTTTTTCGATGCGGTACTGGTTGGCAGGATGCTCCAGGTCCGGGTAACCCAGTGAGAAGCCAAACAGTAATTTCAGCGCCGGGTCGATGCCGAGTGTTTCACGGATAGTGTCGGCATAAAAGCCCAGCATGGTCTGGGGAATACCGCCTAAACCGTGGGCGGTGAGCGACAGCAAGAGCGTCTGGGCATACATCCCGATATCGCCAGCGACACGCACGTTATCGCCCACCTGCGGCATAAACAGCAGCGCGACATGGGGCGCCCCAAAGAATTCCAGATTACGACGGGAGGCATGGCGGCGTTGATCGTAGTCCTCGCGCTTCACACCGATGGCCTGATAGTAGGCCGCGCCCTGCTCTCTTGATCGCTCGCGGTAGATACCGGTGAAATCACCGGTATCAAAACTGAAATCCGGCGTCAGTTGCCCGGCGTCATCCGCCGCGAGGATGGCCTTGCTCAGCGCGTCGCGCTTTGCGCCCGAGACGATATGCGTCTGCCAGGGCTGCGTGTTGCAGTTGGAAGGCGCGCGCTGCGCATCCTCCAGCACTGCCCGCAGGATGGCCTCCGGCACGGGCTGCGGACGGAAATGGCGCACCGAATGGCGCTCGCGTACAACATCCCGAAACGGCATTACATCAGACATGGTTTACCTCTTTAATTAAAAGTCCTGCATGAGATCGGCAACAATGTCTGCGGCCGGACGAATGGATTTGATGACCGAAATACCCGTACCGGTGGATACTACGCCCTGATCAAAATTACCGAGGCGCATGGCTTGCCACAGGGAGTGGTAGCCGTTCATAGCCTTAAACAGGGTTTCACGATCGGCACCCTGCGCGTCCAGTTCTGCCAGCGTCGGACTCAGATCGGTAGGTAAGGTGCGGTAATACGCAGGTAGCGTGCGGAACAGCAGCAAATCTTCCGCCGTGGAATCGACAATCAGGCGTTTTACTTTGTCCGCCGCGGGGTTTTCCACCGCCGTTAAGAACAGGCTGCCCGCAAATACCCCTTCCGCCCCCAGCGCCAGGGCGGCACGCACACCGCGCACGTCACCGATGCCACCGGCAGCGATAACCGGCACTTTCACGCTGTCGACGATCATCGGCACGATACTGAAGGTGCCAATCACCCGTGACGGCACGGTGCCGCCTTCGTCAAAGCCGGTAGCAATGATGATGTCCGCGCCCAGTTTTTCGGCTTTTTTCGAATTGGCGATCGTCGGCGTCAGGGCGCGGTAGAGAATTTTGATGCCGCGGCTTTTAAAAAAGTCGTAGATCTCTGCGTCCAGCACTTCATTGATAAGCACCACTTCGACGCCTTCTTCAGCCAGCATCTCGGCAGTAGGCCGCCAGAAGCCCATATCCGGGCCGTTGATCAGGGTTGCCGCAAAGGGTTTTGTGGTGAGTTTTTTGACTTTACGGATCTCTTCGCGCATCCGATCCAGCGCCACCCAGCGTGAGCCTGGCAGGCTTTCCTGACCGGCGTGCGGCCCCAGCGTACCCAGGCCGCCCGCATTTGACACCGCAGCGACCAGTTCGGCATTGGTCAGGAAATATAACGGGGCCTGTATAAGGGGATAACGAATATTTAAGATTTTAGTGACACGATTATTCATTTTATGGTCCGGAGTAATTCAGATAGCTAAAATTTTACCCCTTGCAAAATGGAATGGAATCACCAAAAATAGACAGCTGATACCCAAATATGGAAAGAAACGTGGATTACAACGCAGCGAAATTATTCATCGCGGTGGTAAATGCCGGTAGTTTTTCAGCGGCCAGCGACAAAATGGGTGTACCCATCTCCACCCTTAGCCGAAAAATCAATGAGCTGGAGGAGGCGCTGAATGTGCAACTCCTCGAACGTTCACGGCATGGCGTTAAACCGACGTATAAAGGACAGCAATTCTATGAGCAGGCGCGACCCGGCGTCGAACTGCTGGCGGATGCGCAAAAAGCCGTTACTTCTGCCCATACCCTACAGGGCAAATTACGTTTATCTGTGCCGCCAAATTTTTCACTCTGGTGGGATTTATTAATCGCCTTCCAACAGCGTTATCCCGATATAACCCTGTTTTGTCATTCCAGCGAACGGGTCGTGGATTTATTTGAGGATGGCGTGGATGTGGCGCTGCGCATGGGCGAAATAAATACAGAGGATGTGATCGCTAAACCTGTTATGAGCGTGGAAGCCGTATTTGTGGCAAGCCCGACATTCCTGGCGCGTCATGGCACGCCACAGACGCTGGCGGAAATGGCACTGCTGCCGGTAATGGCCTGGGAGAGCCTCAACCATGGTGTTTTTGAATGGGGATCGGGAACGGAAAAAGTGAAATACGATCCGTTCTTTTCCACAAATAATTCCCAGGGATTACTTCATTATGCCCTGAGCGGTATGGGTGTCGCACAGCTGCTGGATTTTTCTGCCCGTCCCTGGCTGGAAAAAGGCGATCTGATACAGCTTCTGCCTGATCTGCCTGAATACCTTTTGCCGTTACACCTTGTCTATGCCCGCCATAAACATCCCTCCGCTATTGTGCGGGCCTATCTGGATTTTTGTGTGGAATGGATAAGCAGGATGAAATAGCAGGCACATTAAAGCTATTAAAATATAATCCAGAGAGAATGGTCCGCCGACGAGGATTTGAACCCCGGACTCACTGCTTAGAAAGCAGTTGCTCTTTCCTGCTGAGCTATCGGCGGTATAATTCAGGCTCAGGCAAGCATTCTAAGACAAGCATCTGCGCACTGGCGGCAGGCTTCTGCGCAATGTTTGCAGTGTTCATGCTCATGTCTTGCGCACTCCTCTGCACAGGCCCGGCAAATATCCACACAGAGCCTGCATTGTTGCTTGTGATATTCGCTGTTCATGCCCATAAGTTGGGCCGCAAGCCGACAAACCGCGGAACACTCAATATCTGTTTTAATGCAGTTTCTCATCATGTCGATATCAGGTTCATTAAGGCACGAAGATGCACAGTAATCACAGGCAGCGGCACATTTGTAGCATGCAGCTATACATTCCTGCAGAGTAGTATTCATATCCCGTCTCCTTATTTCTTTATACTTAAACATTAAGTCTGCACATATTACCTGTACATGCATTATTTATTAGCGCCTGTATCCTTCACCCTGAAAATTACTGACATGGGCGAGGCGCCCCCTGATGAATTATAGTGTAATATTACACTCGGTTATTCATCCCGTCATGCTCACTGAAAGCATGTAGTTCCTTAGCGTCATGGCTGCAGAAGAAAGTAATTTCCTGATTATGGCGTCTGAATACTTCCCGCAGTTGCTGTTGGGTACGATGCCGGGTCTGGTTATCCATCGCCATCATCCACTGATAAAAACGCAGGCCGGGCGTACAGTGCGGGCTTTGCAGATCCATTTCGCCGCGATAGAACCAGGCATCGCCGCCATGCAACAACCATCCCTGCGGCTGGCTGACGGCAATGCCCGCATGCCCCTGCGTGTGGCCCGGCAGCGGAACCAGTAAAATTTCCGGCGGCAGCCCTTTCAGCGCCATCACCGCCTCGAAGCCATACCATTTTTCGCCCTGAGGTTGATACCCGTTCCAGCCAGAGATACCGCCCCATTGCCCGGGACGATAGCGCTCACGGGCCAGCCAGCTGTGCCGCTGCTGCGCCGTATTGATTTCCGTTTGCAGCAGATGGATCTGCGCACCCGGGAAGTCGGTAAGCCCACCCGCATGATCGAAATCAAGATGCGTAAGAATGATGTGCCGGACATCCGCAGCGCTGAATCCCAGCGCTTCAATGCGCGAACGCGCCGTCAGGGTTTCCCGTCGCTGAATATTATTCATCACCCGAAAAAAGCCTGGTAAAGTTTTACCTGGCTGGCGAATGTCATTTTGCCCGAACCCGGTATCGACCAGTACCAGCCCGTCCCGCTCCGTTTCGATAAGCAGACAGTGGCAGACCAGATGGGCGAAGATACCTTTACTAAAACCGTCAAATAACGCGCCGCCTGCCGGACACATGCACCCACAGTTAAGATGATGAACTTTCATATTTTTTCCTGTTTAATCCCTTTTCGCTTAGTTCCGATGTAGCGGAGTACAATTGCAGTGAAAATATGCCTGTCAGTACCCTACTAAACGAAACGGGAAGCCTCACAATTCTGTGAACAAATATAGAATATATAATTTATACGCGGCGCAAGAATTTCTTCTCTTTTTCCAGCCACATCAATGGTTTTGATAGCGAACCGCCGCTTCGTAATAATAAAAAAATACGACCGCCAAACCTCAACGGGCAAAATGGCTCTTTTACCTTACCACCAGCGTGTATAAACCAGATATTCATGCGTCACCTGTAAATTCACTGTAATGTAATTTTAGCCAGACGATAACACCCTGTTTTACAGCTCTTTATGTAACTATAAACCGCATCTGCAATTATCGTCCAGGAAGAATATATCTTTATAGGAATTGTCTTAGTGTGATATTTCTGGCGGACTTCTCGCTTGTTATTTTATGAGGCTGAGCTACATTTAATAGCGTTGTCATGGCGCAGTGTGCTTTTTCCCACTGCAAATTATTTTATCTAAAGAGGAAATATATATGACTGAACATCGTGGCGGTTCTGGTAATTTCGCGGAAGATAAAGAAAAGGCATCAGAAGCAGGTCGCAAAGGCGGCCAGCATAGCGGCGGGAATTTCAAAAACGATCAGCAAAAAGCTTCCGAAGCAGGTAAAAAAGGCGGACAAAACAGCCATGGCGGCGGAAGAAAATCCGAATAGCGTTTCAGACATGATATAATGTAAAAATTAAAAATGTGAAAATGCATTTTTAATGAGTTACATATTATCCTGAAACAGCCAGTAGCGGCGACCCTGATTTAATCATTAGGGTTGCCGTTTTGGCGTATGTATTATTTACTCCTCCCTACTCACCTCGCCTGATCCCTTGAATTTTATATGAAATATCCTCACACAAAGTAAATATAAGGCTTTTATATTTAAAGGGATTTTTCCTGGTCACTGCATCGTTGTACATGGCATATAATTAATCACACAGTAATTGATGCTATATCAGCGAGGATGAGTGATGAGTAACGATAAAAGTAAACAGCCACAAATTGATCATGCTGAAGATAATGCCTTTTTCCCCTCAGAATATTCTCTGGGCGAGTTTACCAGCGCGGTTTCCGATTTAAGTGATGCCGATTATCCCACTCGTCATAAGGGTGGCAAAAAGATGCTGGTAATTGCTGCCGATGAGCGTTATCTGAAAACGGACACTGGCGCATTGTTTTCTACGGGCAATCATCCAGTTGAAACGCTGGTGCCGCTCTGGCACCTTCACGCCGCCGGGTTCGAATTTGACGTGGCGACGGTTTCAGGCCAGATGGCTAAGTTTGAATACTGGGCGATGCCGCGTCAGGATACGTGCATTATGCCCTTTTTCCGCAAGCATCAGGCGAGATTTCAGTCCCCTGCAAAACTGTCCGATGTGGTTAAAGGACTAAACGGGAGCAGCGACTATGCTGCAGTGTTTATCCCTGGCGGTCATGGCGCGTTGATCGGCCTGCCAGAAAGCGACGCGGTGGCCGATACCCTGCGCTGGGCCATCGGCAACGATCGCTTCGTAATTTCGCTCTGTCATGGCCCGGCGGCTTTCCTGTCGCTGCGCAACGGCGATAATCCGCTGAAAGGCTATTCTATCTGCGCCTTCCCGGATGCCACCGATAAACAGACGCCGGATATGGGCTATATGCCCGGCCATCTGACCTGGTATTTTGGCGAGGAATTAAAAGCGATGGGGATGAATATCATCAATGATGATATTAAGGGCAGCGTAAATAAAGATCGTCATCTGCTGACCGGCGACAGCCCGTTCGCGGCCAATCCACTCGGCCAGCTGGCGGCCAGAGAGCTGCTCGCGGTTTACGGCAACTGATCCTGCCGGGCGTTCCGGAGGCGTTCGCCTTCTGGGATGCCCGCAAAAAAAATGGTATGGTAGCCGGGTTAACTGTCTGAGAACTCACAACGAATGGCCGCTGAAACGCAATTAAATCCAACCCAGCCTGTAAACCAGCAAATCTACCGCATTCTGCGCCGGGATATTGTGCATTGTCTTATCGCCCCCGGAACGCCGCTGTCTGAAAAAGACGTCTCGGTGCGTTTTGATGTTTCACGTCAGCCGGTGCGCGAAGCTTTTATTAAGCTGGCGGAAAACGGTCTTATTCAGATCCGCCCGCAGCGCGGCAGCTATGTGAATAAAATATCCATGCAGCAAGTGCGCAATGGCTGTTTTGTGCGTCAGGCCATTGAGTGCGCCGTCGCCCGCCGCGCGGCTACGATGATCAACGACAGCCAGAGCTATCAGCTTGAGCAGAATCTGCATCAGCAGCGCATCGCTATAGATCGCAAGCAGCTAAATGATTTCTTTCAGCTGGATGACGAGTTTCATCAGAAACTGGCGCAGATCGCCGACTGCCAGCTGGCGTGGGACACCATCGAAAATATTAAAGCGACCATGGATCGGGTGCGCTACATGAGCCTTGATCACGTCTCGCCGCCGGAAAAACTCCTCAGCCAGCATCTGGATATTTTTGCCGCGCTGGAGAAAAAGGATGTGGAGGGCGTGGATCAGGCTATGACGCGTCATTTGCAGGAGATCGGCGAAACCGTACAGCTGATCCGCCAGGAAAACCGCGAGTGGTTTACGGAAGAGTAAAGGGTTGAGGTGGTGCCCGGCGGCGCTTCGCTTGCCGGGCCTACAAATCCGTAGAACGTAGGCCGGGTAAGGCGAAGCCGCCACCCGGCATGTGAGCGATAAAATCGTAATAAGTAGGTCGGGTAAGGCATCGCCGCCACCCGGCTTTTTACCTTATGCGGCGTACTGCGCCACCGTAACTTTCGCCCCCTGGCGTAACAGCAACTGGTACGCGCGATTCACTTCACTGACAAACGCCCTTTCATGCGGCAGTTCGTTGCCGAAAATCGCCTCTATGCCCAGCAGCGCATTTACCCGTTCTTCCCCTTCAGCACTGCCGTTCACCGCCTGCTGAATGACCGAAAGCAGCGGATCGCAGACTTCAATCGGCTGCCCCTGCTCGTCCACACCGCCGACGTAACGCATCCAGCCCGCCACGCCCAGCGCCAGCAGCCGGAAATCACTGTTATGCACCAGATGCCAGCGTACCGAATCCAGCATACGCTGCGGCAGTTTCTGGCTGCCGTCCATGGCGATCTGCCAGGTACGGTGACGCAGCGCGGTGTTGCTGTAGCGGGCGATCAGCATGTCGGCATAATGCGCCAGATCCACACCCTGCACGCTCAGCGTCGGGGCCTGCTCCTGTAACATCAGCTTGTGCGCAGCCCGGCGATAATTATCATCTTCCATACACTCGTTGATATGCTGATAACCCGCCAGATAACCCAGCCAGGCGAGGAAGGAGTGGCTGCCGTTCAGCATACGCAGTTTCATCTCTTCGAACGGCACCACATCCGCCACCAGCTCGGCTCCGGCTTTTTCCCACGCCGGACGTCCGGCCACAAAGTTATCTTCCACCACCCACTGACGGAACGGCTCGCAGGCCACGCCAGCCGGATCGCGCACACCGGTGAGCTGCCTGATTTTATCCAGGGTTTCGGCGGTTACCGCCGGAACAATGCGGTCCACCATGGTGGACGGGAAAGTGACGTGAGTGTCGATCCAGTCGGCGAGATCTGTATCCACCGCGCGGGCATAGGCGGTGATCACATTGCGCATCACATGGCCGTTTTCCGGCATGTTGTCGCAGGACATCACGGTGAAGCCATTCAGACCGGCGGCTTTGCGGCGCGCCAGCGCTTCGACAATCACCCCAGGCGCGGACTTCGGCTGCTGCGGGTTTTGCAGATCGGCGACAATAAATGGGTGATCGAGCATCAGTTGCCCGGTCGCCGGGGAGTGGCAGTAGCCTTTTTCGGTGATGGTCAGGGAGACAATTGCCACCTGCGGCTCACACAGTGCCGCCAGCACGGCTTCCAGACCATCGACCTGCGCATGCAGCGCGCGTTTCACCACGCCGACGACGCGGGCGGTCCAGGCGTCAGCGGACATTTCCGCCACGGTATAAAGCTTGTCCTGCGCGTTAAGATCGGCGATCTGCTGTTCGCCGCCAATCAGATTCACCTCGCAGTAGCCCCAGTCGCTGTGGTGCTCTGCGGCAAGAATATCGGTATACACCGCCTGATGCGCGCGATGGAACGCGCCAAAACCGAGGTGCACAATGCGCGGCACCAGCGCATTACGATCGTAAGCCGGTAACGTGGCTTTCGCGTTTAACAGTCTGTTTTCCATGGATGAGACTCGTCTTATTAAATGAAACACTGGTCCATAAGATGACGGATGCCCGTCAGCGGGATGTTGACCTGAAACAGGATTTGCTGACTACACCAACTAGAATGGTAACTAAATGTATCAAAATGCAGGCGCATTATTCATTCAGCGCCTGCATGGTTATGCGATGCTTAGTCAGACCGGACGACGTACACCCGCCACGCTCTGCTGCGCACTTTTCTCTGCGGCATCTTCACGAATGCTCAGGTCACGGTCGCGCACTTCCGGCATCAGGATGGCGGAGACCAGACCAATCACCGAGTAGACCATCATCATCGCGACGATGGGCCACCAGGAACCTGTCATGTTACAGAAGATCCCCGCCAGCACCGGGCCGAAGCCTACCGCCACCAGACCGCCAGCCTCTTTGGAGATCGCCATCCGGGTAAAGCGGTTACGCGAGCCGAACATCTCGGCCATAGTGATGTTTTCTAGGGCGAACAGACCGAGCACCGCGAAATTATGGATGACGATAATCGACGCCATGATCACGCCCGGTGTATAGCTGTTATCCACGATGATTGAAATCATCGGGTACGCCAGCACAATAGCCGAGATATTCAGCAGGATATACGGCAGGCGGCGGCCAATTTTGTCCGACAGCCAGCCCAGCAGCGGGATGGTGAGAAAGCCCAGAATCGAGCTGATCATCAGCGCGTCCGTCGGGATGCTCTTATTAAACAGCAGGGTCTGCACCAGATAACCGGCAAGGAAGGTCTGGATCAGCCCGGAGTTACCTGCCTGACCAAAACGCAGGCCGGTCGCCAGCCAGAAGGTTTTACTGCTGAACATCGCCCCGAGGGTGGTTTCAGATGCCTGCACTTTCGCAGGAATACTTTCCCCTTCGTTAACCTGCTCAAACACCGGACTTTCTTTCAGATTCATGCGCAGCCAGATGGCGAAAATCATCACCACCACGCTGGCGAGGAACGGGATACGCCAGCCCCAGGCAACCAGTTCTTCCCGATCCAGCACGAAGAACATAAAGGCCCAGATCGCGGTGGCGCTCAGCGTGCCGCAGTTGGTGCCCATCGCCACCAGCGAGGAGATGATCCCGCGTTTGCCCTTCGGCGCATACTCCGCCAGCATGGTACCCGCGCCGGAGATCTCCGCCCCCGCGCCCAGCCCCTGAATGATACGCAGCGTCACCAGCAGCACCGGCGCGAAAATACCAATCTGCGCGTAGGTCGGCAGCACGCCGATAAGCGTGGTACAGATCCCCATCATGGTGATGGTGATGAACAGCACTTTTTTACGCCCGATGCGGTCGCCCATTTTGCCGAAGAAAAATGCGCCGACAATACGCGCGACGTAGCCTGCGCCATAGGTTCCCATCGCCAGGATCAGCGCCATCGCCGCCGACTGCTCCGGGAAGAAGATTTCATGAAACACCAGCGCCGCCCCGAGGGAGTAGAGCTGGAAATCCATGAACTCAAGCGCGGTACCCAGCCAGCCAGAAACGGCGGCTTTCACCAGGTCGGACGTCGTTCTTTCATTGTTTACTTGGGTCATAATGGCTATCTCTGAAATAGTAAGATGCGTACCACTCACTCGCATTTATTGTTGTTATTGCGGGAACGTCAGTAAGACCTTGCAGCACTGCCGCTGGTCTTTCTCGAACACGTCAATGGCGTCGGTAACCTGCTGATAGTCAAAGGTATGAGTGACAAGCTTGTCAGGGTCGATAAGCCCCCTGCGCATCCAGTCGATCACCACCGGGAATTTGTGCGCGTTCAGGCGCGATGAAAATATCGACAGCTCTTTGCCGGTAATGCCCTGCTGCACGATTTGTGAAGGTTCGCTGGAAAAGCCCATAATCACGATGCGCGCCGCGGGGGAGGCAAGACCGATGGCTTCCTGCAATATCGAGGGATGACAGGCGGCGTCAATAATAATGGTCGGCTTAATGCCCTGCGCATCCAGCGCATCCTGCAATGACGCGTTGCCGTTGTTGATCACCAGATCCGCGCCGCTGCGTTTCGCCATCTCCAGCCGTTCTTCGATGCGATCGGTAACGATAACCTGCTTCACCCGGTAGACGCCTTTCAGCGCCTGTACGGTGGTCAGCCCCATCGGGCCTGCGCCGTAAATCAGGGCGATGTCGTTCTCGCCGGGATTAATCTGGCCGGTAACGTTCGCCGCAATGGTGAACGGTTCAACCATCACCGCCTGTTTATCGGCGATGGTATCCGGGATCGGCCAGGCGTTTTTCGCAGGGACCACCGCATATTCACTGAAGCCGCCGTCACGATGCACGCCCAGCACCACCAGCGAGGTACAGACATTCGGCTTGCCGACCGAGCACGGATAGCAGTGCCCGCAGCTGATCACCGGGTCGACCGACACGCGCTCACCCAGTCGCCCGGCGTCAACGCCCTCGCCCACGGCATCGATGACGCCGAAGAATTCATGGCCAATCACCCGCGGATATTTCGCAAAGGGGTTATGACCACGGTAAATATGGCTGTCAGAGCCGCAAATACCGGCAAGCTTTATTTTGACGCGCACTTCACCCGCTGCGGGTTCTGGTAACGGGCGTTCGTCAATCAGCAGCTTATTGGGTGTTTCAATCACGATACTTTTCATAAAAACTCCTGATCACCAGTTCCACAGCGTGCCGTCTTCCAGTCGCGCGACAGGTAAATAAGCGGGATCGTAGGGATATTTCGCCGCCAGTTTTTCATCAAATTCAATGCCGAGTCCTGGCTTATTCCCCGGATGCATATAGCCGTTATCAAACGTCCAGTTATGCGGGAAGACTTCCAGCATTTGCTCCGAATACCCCATATATTCCTGCACGCCAAAGTTCGGTACCCACAAATCGAAATGCAGCGCGGCAGCGTGGCAAATGGGCGACAGATCCGACGGACCGTGGGAGCCGGTGCGCACCTGATACAGCGAGGCAAAATCGGCGATACGGCGCATGCCGGTGATGCCACCCGCATGGGTAATAGTGGTGCGGATGTAGTCGATTAACTGCTCTTCGATCAACTGTTTGCAGTCCCAGATACTGTTAAAGACTTCTCCAACGGCAATGGGCGTAACGGTATGCTGGCGGATCAGGCGGAAGCACTCCTGATTTTCTGCCGGGGTCGGATCTTCCATCCAGAACAAACGGTAATCTTCGATGCTCTTGCCAAAGCGCGCCGCTTCGATGGGCGTCAGACGGTGGTGCATGTCGTGCAGCAGATGCTCGTTAAAGCCGAATTTTTCGCGCACGGCGGCAAACAGCGACGGCGTGAAATCAAGGTATTTTTCTGTCGACCAGAGCTGCTCTTCCGGCCATTGCCCTTTGGTGGCCGGTTCGTAGGCCAGACCTTTGCCCTTCGACATGCCATAGGTGGTTTTCATCCCCGGTACGCCGCACTGTACGCGTATCGCCTTAAAGCCCATCTCCTTGTGACGGGCATAATCTTCCAGCACATCATCAACGGAATGGCCGGTGGTATGACAGTAAACCATCACCCCGTCGCGGGATGCGCCGCCCAGCAACTGATACAGCGGCATACCAGCGGCTTTGGCTTTAATGTCCCATAGCGCTGTATCGACGGCTGAAATCGCCGACATGGTGACCGGGCCACGACGCCAGTACGCGCCTTTATAGAAGAACTGCCAGATGTCTTCGATACGGTGCGCGTCTCGTCCCACCAGCTGCGGACAGACATGATCTTTCAGATAAGAGGCCACAGAAAGCTCGCGCCCGTTAAGCGTGGCATCCCCCAGCCCGGTAAGGCCGTCATCGGTGGTGATTTTCAGCGTGACAAAATTTCGCCCTGGACAGGTGACAAATACTTCAGCACTAACAATCTTCATGAGAATTCCTGCTTCTTTTGTTGTGATGCATGAAATCTAACCACCCGCACTACTACCATACAAGTATGAAGATCTATTTTTTCGCGCTGGCTCACAAAATGACGCCTCTGTCGGTAGAATAAAGATCCCCATGAGTGAACAGGAATGCCGCGATGCGCCATGCTGATGAACTGCGTCGCCTGCTGTTGCAGGATGCGCTACGTATGGAAGCCCTGAAAACCGTGGCGGCGCTGGGCGTGAAGAATTGCTGGATTGGCGCCGGGCTGGTGCGTGATGCGGTGTGGGATCGCCTGCACCAGCGACCGGCGTGGCCGCCCTGCGGCGATGTGGATGTGGTGTGGTTCGATGCCCGCCAAAGCGGTGAAGAGATTGATAACCTTCTGGAACAGCGCCTCGGGAAGATGTGCCCGGGATTTGACTGGTCGGTAAAAAATCAGGCGCGGATGCATGAGCGTAATCACGACCGGCCTTATCACAGCGTGGAAGATGCCCTGCGCTACTGGCCGGAAACCGCTACCGCCGTGGCAGTGCGGCTTTGCGGATCCGATCAAATTGATATTATCGCGCCCTTTGGCCTGGACGATCTGTTCGCCCTGCGGCTGCGCCCCACGCCGCGTTTTCAGCAGGATAAACGCGCCATCTTTGATGAACGGATCCGGCGCAAACGCTGGCTGGAACGCTATCCGCAGCTCGTTCTGAGCGTGGATTAACCGGCGCGACCCCATCCGACGACGATAATCAACATCCCGCACAGCGCCACCGCCGCCCCCAGCCAGTCATACAGGCTGAGCTTTACGCCATCCACCAGCCGCAGCCAGATCAGCGCGGTGAATACATACACGCCGCCATAGGCCGCATAAACCCGCCCGCTGGCCGCCGGATGGAGCGTCAGCAGCCAGACAAACAGGCACAGCGATACCGCCGCGGGCAGCAGTAACAATGCGCTGCCACCGCGTTTCAGCCACAGCCAGGGCAGAAAACAGCCAATAATTTCACAGAGCGCGGTGATAAAAAATAGCAGTGAGGTCCGGATCATAGGGCGTAGTCAGTCTGTTTACGTTCAGTACCGCATCATAACGGGAGTTGCGGGCGGAACGCCAGGCGCAGCCTGGGTGATTGCGTATTTTGATAAAGTTGTTATGATCCGCTCATAAGTACAGGGAGTGTTTATGGATACAAAAGATTTTGGACTCAGCACTTTACTCGACATGGATGGTTATCAGTTTCGTTATGACAATGGCTACTGGTGGAAAATAGAAGCACGCCGGGTTGAAGCTTCGATTTTCAGGCCTCATGGCATCCGCTATAACCTTACACTGCATAACGCTCATAACCACCGGATTTTTGGCATGGACAATGCGCATGGAATTACACCACCGCGTAGCGGGGGTTTCCGATCACGAATGGTGATTTATGACCATGTCCATACAACCGCAATCGATCCGGGACAGGTTTACTGTTTTCAGTCGGCAACGCAGTTGCTGAATGATTTTTTTGCCGCTGTAGATAGCGTTATGAAAGACATAGAGGATTCATTATGAAAGCACTTATAGGCATCATTTCGGAGGAAAACCTTCGTAAAAGAATGCTCGCTATCGCTGCCGGTAAATACACGCCGGAACCGGGCGAGCCGAAAGTCTGGTTTGCCTCGCTTAATGCTATCGGGCAAATTTTGAGCAATGAAAATATCACTCTGCTACGGATGATGGCAGCACATAAACCCGAAACAATCAGTGAACTGGCGCGGCTGGCGGGCCGTCAGGTCAGTAACCTGTCGACCACTCTCAAAACCCTTGAGAGCCATGGTTTTGTGCATTTGCAGCGCAAGGGAAATACGGTTAAACCCACGGCGCTATTTACCGATTTCGTGATCCGCGTGGAAAGTGAACTTCTGGTCAACGGTAATGCGGCATAACCCCTCGCGCCGGTATGTCGCCGACTTGTGATGGTGTAGAATATAAGCAATATGCCCCTGCAATAGTTAAAAGGAATGCCTGATGAAAAACTCTCTTCGCAAACGCCTGTGCCTGACGGCGATTCTGACGCTGGGCGCGGTGATGGTCACCCCCGGCGCAATGGCTGAAACCAGCAAACTGATCATTGAATCCGGCGACAGCGCCCAGAGCCGCCAGCAGGCGTTGATGGAAAAAGAGCAGTGGAATGACACCCGTTCATTGCGTAACAAAGTGAACAAGCGCGTGGAAAAAGAGTGGGATAAAGACGACGCGGCTTTTGATGCCCGCGATAAGTGCCAGCAAAGCGCCAATCTCAATGCCTACTGGGAAAATAACACTCTGCGCTGTCTTGATCGTCGTACCGGCCGCGTGGTTGCGCCGTAAATTTTCGTCATAAGGATTTGACCATGAGTGAGATTAACGGCGTGAAGCTGCGCCCGCTGGAGCGTGAAGATCTGCGTTATGTGCATCAAATGGACAATAACGCCAGCGTCATGCGCTACTGGTTCGAAGAGCCTTACGAGGCCTTTGTTGAACTGTCCGATCTGTATGATAAGCATATTCACGATCAGAGCGAGCGCCGTTTTGTGGTGGAATGCGACGGTGAAAAAGTGGGGCTGGTGGAACTGGTGGAGATTAACCACGTCCACCGCCGCGCGGAGTTTCAGATCATTATCTCCCCGGAACATCAGGGCAGAGGCCTGGCCAGCAAAGCGGCGAAGCTGGCGATGGATTACGGCTTTACGGTATTAAATCTGTATAAGCTCTATCTCATTGTCGATAAAGAAAACGAGAAAGCCATCCATATTTATCGCAAGCTCGGATTTATGGTGGAAGGCGAACTGATCCATGAGTTCTTTATTAACGGCGAGTATCGCAACACCATCCGCATGTGTATTTTCCAGCATCAGTATCTTGCCGAGCATAAAGCGCCCGGCAGGACGCTGTTAAAGCCTACAGCACAGTAGGCGGCGGGATCAGTAATAAGCGATGGTATTTTTGATGGTGAACTGACGTTCGACCGCCGGGGTGACGCTTTCATCGACGATCAGCAACTTACAGCTGACCGGATTATCGTGGCGGTCGTAGTCGCAGCTTTGCTTCACATGGCCAAGCGGTTTATCGTTCAGCACGCTGATGGCGGTATAATCGAGTTTCTTACGCTTATCCGCTGACGGCGTGGCATCCACCTGTAAGTGCATATCTTTCGAGGTGGTGGATTTCCCCAGCGGATAGCCTTCGGCGTCATAACGATAATCCACCTGCAAATCCTTACCGCGCGCCGTCACCACAAAACCTTTTTCATCCGTGTCCCAGGTCACCCCCGCCGCCGGGAACGCCGCCAGCTGGCATTTCCCCTGTAAACGCAGCCTTTTCTCGTTGGTTTGTCCGTCGAGATAATAATTAGCGTCCAGCAGCAGCGAAACGCCGGTATTGTTTTCGATGTCGTGCAGTTCCAGCGAATCAAAACAGCCTTCCGTGGACAGCGTACCGGTGACGCGTTTCGCCACTTCCCCTTTGTCATTGAGCAGGGTCTGACTGAAATCCTTCACCGGACCACGCAGCGGATCAAAATCAAATTCGTTTGAGAAGCTCGCCATCTCCGGCGTAAAAGAAGCCGGGCCCTGCGCATTATTATCACAGCCAGCAAGCGCTACCGTTAGCGCGGCCAGAATGATTGTTTTTTTCATGTAGATTACCAGAGGTGCAAAATATTCCCTCATAGTAGCAAATACAGCGGTTTGCCGCCTCACCCGTCTCGCCTGTTATGCGGAAGGTTCTGAGATTTCCCGCAACGGCGATGCTTCCCGGGCGGGCTGCTAAACTGTAGATAAATTCATGAGATAAGGGATCGTTTATGAAAGCTACATACTGGTTATGCGCAGGATTGATGCTGGCAGCGGCTCCGGTTATGGCCGCCCCGGAGTCCTGTGAAAACGTCAAAAGCGATATTGCGCAGCGTATCGTGAATAATGGCGTACCGGAATCCGGCTTTACGCTGGATATTGTCCCCGGCGATCAGGCGGATAAACCCGACGCGCAGGTGGTCGGCCATTGCGCCAATGACACCTGGAAGATCCTTTATACCCGCACCGGGGGGATGAGCGCCGCCTCGGGCAGCACCGCAACCAGCGACGGCGCCCGCACCGAACCCCAGTAAACTTATTCCCCCTGTCTTTACAGGGGGAATTTCTTAAACATTGACCTCAGATAATACCTTTCTACTCCCTTATTAGTACCCTCACACTTCCTCAGGCTGATAATCATTTCAGCTGTAATGCTATTCATTATAAAAACAGGGAGTGAGCGATGTCCGATGTCGATAATACCGGCGGTATCAGCCGGCGTACCCTCGTTAAATCCTCCGCAGCCGGTGCGCTTGTCATGGCGGCCGGTGGTTTCACGTTACCTTTTGGCCTGCGTCAGGCCGCCGCCGCGGTGCAGCAGGCTGTGAAAGAAAGTGCCGATAAAACCGTCTGGGGCGCATGTTCAGTAAACTGCGGCAGCCGCTGCGCCCTGCGCCTGCATGTGCGCGATGATGAAGTGACCTGGGTGGAAACCGATAATACCGGCGACGATGTCTATGGTCACCATCAGGTACGCGCCTGCCTGCGCGGGCGATCTATCCGGCGGCGTATTAATCACCCTGACCGGCTTAATTATCCGATGAAGCGCGTGGGTAAACGCGGCGAAGGAATATTCGAACGGATCTCCTGGGATGAAGCCTTAAACACCATTGCGATGAATCTCAAAGGCGTGGTGGAAAAATACGGCAACGAGGCGGTGTACATTAATTACGCCTCGGGTATTGTCGGCGGCAATATTACCCGCTCATCCCCTTCCGCTTCGCTGGTGGCGCGTCTGATGAACTGCTACGGCGGCTTTCTGGGTCAGTACGGCACTTACAGCACCGCGCAGATCGCCCGCGCCATGCCCTTCACCTATGGCAGTAATGAAGGCAACAGCACCTCGGACATTGAAAACACGAAGCTGGTGGTGATGTTCGGTAACAACCCGGCCGAAACCCGTATGAGCGGCGGCGGCATTACGTATTTCCTTGAACAGGCGCGGGATCGTTCGAATGCGCGCATGATCGTCATCGATCCCCGTTACACCGATACTGCTGCCGGGCGTGAAGATGAGTGGATCCCCATTCGCCCCGGCACAGATGCGGCGCTGGTGGCAGGGCTTGCCCATGTGTTGATCAGCGAAAACCTTGTCGACCAGCCTTTCCTGGATAACTACTGCGTTGGCTACGATGAAAGCACGCTGCCGGAAGGCGCGCCCGCCAACGGGCATTATAAGGCGTATATTCTGGGCGACGGCAACGACGGTATCGCCAAAACCCCGCAGTGGGCCGCCGCCATCACCGGCATTCCCGCCGATCGCATTATTAAACTGGCGCGGGAAATTGGCACCGCAAAACCGGCCTATATCTGCCAGGGCTGGGGGCCGCAGCGTCAGGCTAACGGCGAGCTGACCGCGCGCGCCATCGCCATGCTGCCGATCCTCACCGGCAACGTCGGCATTAACGGCGGCAACAGCGGCGCACGTGAATCCACTTACACCCTCACCATTGAACGCATGCCGGTACCGGAAAACCCGGTGAAAACGAAAATTTCCTGTTTTACCTGGACCGATGCCATTGCCCGAGGGCCGGAGATGACCGCCACCGGGGATGGCGTGCAGGGTAAAGACAAGCTGGACGTGCCGATCAAGTTCATCTGGAATTACGCGGGAAACGCGCTAATAAATCAGCATTCAGACATCAATAAAACCCACGAGATTTTGCAGGACGAGTCGAAATGCGAAACCATAGTGGTGATCGAGAACTTCATGACCTCGTCGGCAAAATATGCCGATATTCTGCTGCCGGATCTGATGACCGTCGAACAGGAAGATATTATTCCCAACGATTACGCGGGAAATATGGGTTATCTGATCTTCATCCAGCCTGCCACCTCCGCGAAATTCGAGCGTAAGCCGATTTACTGGATCTTAAGCGAAGTGGCAAAACGCCTGGGGCCGGACGTCTTTCAGCGCTTTACCGAAGGCCGTACTCAGGAAGAGTGGCTGCACTATTTATACGCGAAGATGCGGGCGAAAGATCCGCTGCTGCCGACGTATGACGAACTCAAAACGATGGGTATTTATAAGCGCAAGGATCCGCAGGGGCATTTTGTTGCCTATAAAAAGTTTCGTGAAGATCCCGGGGCGAATCCGCTGAAAACCCCGTCCGGCAAAATTGAAATTTACTCCGCGCAGCTGGCGGAGATCGCCGCAAGCTGGCAGTTGGCAAAAGATGAAGTGATAAGCCCCCTGCCGGTGTATGCCGCCACCTTTGAAGGCTGGGATTCGCCGGAACGCAAAAACTTCCCGCTTCAGCTGTTTGGTTTCCACTATAAAGCCCGTACCCACTCCAGCTACGGCAACGTCGATGTGTTGCAGGCCGCCTGCCGTCAGGAAGTGTGGATCAATCCCCTCGACGCGAAACAGCGTGGCATTGCACATGGCGATATGGTGCGGGTATTTAACGGGCGCGGCGAAGTGCGCCTTGCCGCCAAAGTGACGCCGCGCATCATGCCTGGGGTCAGCGCCATGGGCCAGGGCGCATGGCATCAGGCCAATATGACGGGCGACCGCATCGATCATGGCGCATGCATCAATACTCTGACCACGCACCGTCCTTCTCCGCTGGCGAAGGGAAATCCGCAGCACACCAACCTGGTGGAAATTGAG
>NZ_JBNRLQ010000008.1:0-267886 GCF_055804875.1 Enterobacter sp. K510
TTGCGTATAAAAAAGCTTAATGCCGGGCAAGCTGCCACACGCTATAGCCTGTAGTAGCACCCGCGACATCCCATGCAAAATCCTTCCAGCTCCAGCCACTTCCTGCCGGGCGGCTATCCCATAACTCTTTTGATGCCCCCAGGCTTACAGAAAACATAAATCCAAAGGCCGCGCTGCGATCCTGATTAATCCCCTGGTGCTGAGCATATTCGTTACCTGCAGCCGCCAGCATGGCTGAGGCGAGGAAATGCTGCGCTTTATCCTGGCCGTGCCATTCGTCATGGGCCATATGGCTACAACCACTAATGAAAAGAAGACCGAAAAGGGGGAGGTATCGCATTATTATCTCCATTAAAAAGCCCCATCAATGACGGGGCTCAGGGCAAGCGCAGAAGTTACAGTATTCGACTAATCAGCCTGTCGATGCGGATCCGACGCAGACGCCGTATAAGCTTACGTACTTTCACCGGGTAATCGGCGATACTTTGCAGATCGCGATAATGCTGCACAACAGTAGTATGCGTACGGATCAACTCCAGCTCTTTATCACGCAGCGGCGCCAGCTCCTGCTTGGGATCGTGGATCAAAATCGCATTTTCCAGATCCAGTCGCCAGGCGCGTGGGTTAAGATTGTTGCCTGTCAGCAGCATCCACTCCTCATCGACCCACATACCTTTAAGATGATAGCTGTTATCTTCATCTTTCCACAGACGAACAACCAGCTGATCGTTATTGACGTAATACTGCAGACGACTCAGGAAACGTCGCAGGTTGATCTCGTAAAGATACGGCAGCGCACCGATGATCTTGAATGGCTCATTTTCGGGGATGAAAAAGTCATTCGCAGTTTTATCACCGACAATAATCTCCACCTTTTTGCCATCGCGCAGCAGCTGGATGATATTGCGCACCAGTATTGCCGGCAGGTTAAAGTATGGCGTACAGATGGTGAGCTTATGCTCGGTGCACGGCATCAGGTGATAGATAGTTTTATTGAGCAGGCTGGATTTTCCCAGCCCGACGAGCGGCGTTACTGCCAGCCGATCGTTATCCGCATCGCCCTGGAAATGGTAAGACGCATCGCGTAATTCCTGGCGATAAAGTCGGATATCGTTTTTGATTTCCGGGCTTTTCGGACGCTCCGGATTATCCAGACGATTTACGCCGCGCCCTTGTACCAGATTTTGTTTAACCCAGCCGAGCATTACATCCGCCATCTGCGGATTACGGATAAGCTGATAGCGATCGTAACGGTATTTATCGTGTTGATGCAGGTAAACATCATTCAGACTGGCGCCGCTGTACAGCACGCTGTCATCAATAATGAAACCCTTAAAGTGGAGTACGCCGAGCGCTTCACGGGTGTTAACCGGCACGCCGTAAACCGGTACTTCTACGCCAGGATTTTCCTGGGCCATGCGGCAGTACCAGTCTGCGTTAGTATTGGACGCCGCCGCGCCGATGCGTCCACGCTGCGCACGGTGCCAGTCAACCAGTACGCAAACGTCCAGTTCAGGACGCTGCCGTTTGGCATCATAAAGCGCCGATAAAATGCCTTTACCGCCATCGTCCTGCTCCAGATAAAGCGCAATAAGGCAGATGCGGTGCGTGGCACTGGCGATTTTTTGCAGCAGGGTCTCCCGGAAATCCGCAGGAGAGTAGTAAAACGCGACATCATCAACTGACTGAGAGAGCTTAGGTAGTTGGGCAAGGTGTTGTTGATGTTTATTACGCTTGAATTTTGACAACATCACAGTGCGTTTCTTCTCTGTTTATTGAAGGGTCCTCTGTACTAAGCAGACGACAGAAGCGGGCAATGATACCACCAGAGCCAGCCAAAGTGATCAACATTTCCAGTACCTTACTCTTCATTACTCTGCCGTATCCAGCCGGAGCGTCAGGCCAACGATCCCGTCTTCCAGCTGAACATCGACATTAAATCCGAGTTTTCGCGCCAGCGTTACCATGCCACGATTGTTGGGCATAGTAATACCATTCAGGCGTTTAAGTCCGTGATCGCGGGTATAACTGATAAGTTTTTCCAGCAATCGACGCCCAAGGCCGAGGCCTTTCAGATCGGAGCGTACCAGCACAGCAAACTCCGCATCAATGTTATCCGGATCGGAAATGGCGCGCGTCACGCCAAGGATCTCATCACCCTGATCGGTTCGGCGTACAGCCACAAATGCCATTTCCCGATCGTAGTCGATCTGCGTCATGTTAGCTAAATCTTCATGGGTAAATTCATTGATCTCACTAAAGTAGCGATAGTAGAGATCTTCTTTAGTGACTTGCGAAATGAACTGCTGTAGCTGTGGTTCGTCTTCCGGGAGGATCGGGCGAAACAGGCTGCGTTCACCATTTTTCATCTCCACCCACTCTTCCAGATGCTGCGGATAGGGACGAATGGCCAGCCGGCTGTCATTATTGCCATTAAAGGGCGCCAGTTCGAGCGTCACATCAAGGGCGATGAATTCACTCGCCGAGGCAAGAAGAGGGTGGATATCCAGACGCTGGATCTCCGGGCAGTCGACGATCAGGTTAGACACCTGCACCAGCAGCTGGCTCAGCCCGGCAATATCCAGCGGTCTTAACGCGCTACGGCCGCGGATCTTTTTACTCTTGATCGCCTGGATCACCAGATAACGGGCGAGGTTCATATTAAGCGGCGGCAGGGCAACCGCCGCCTGATCTTCTGCCCGCCACTCCACACCGCCTTCCCCTAACATGATCAACGGCCCGAAGACCGGATCGTGCTCCACCACCACGCGAAGCTCCTGTGCCCCGGCACGGTTTGCCATGCTTTGCACCTGTAAGCCATGGATACGCGCCTGCGGCCAGCGCATTTTCACGCGATCGATAATCGCTTCTGCCGCCTGTTGCACTTCAACCGGCGTGCGCAGGTAGAGCATTACCCCCTGCACCTCCGACTTATGGGGAATATCGGGGGAACGCAGTTTTAGCGCCACCGGGTAACCGATCTGCTCGGCAATATGCACCGCTTCGGCGCTATCGCTGGCGATCCAGGTCGGCAACGTCTGCAGGCCATAAGCACGCAGAACGGGCTGCACTTCATGGGTATCCAGCGAGGTCGCCCCCTCCTCAATCGCTTGTTGCAGGAGATGATGCGCTTCAGCGGTATTCGCGGTGAGGTTGCTGGGCAGCGCAGGGGTTTCACGTAACTGCTTCTGGTTACGACGATACTCAACCATATGCATAAAAGCGGTGATACTTCCTTCCGGCGTGCGATAGGTGGGCAAACCCGCTTCGCTGAACAGTCGTCGCGCCTCCTGGGAGGAGAACTCGCCGCACCAGTTGGTTAACACCGAGACATATTTCCCGCGCGGATGCTTTTTCAGCGCGTCTATTAACGCCCGTGCGCTTTCGCTGCCCGGCGCGGCTGCGCTGGGCGCATGGATCACCAGCAGGGCATCCATGTCCGTGCTGTCGAGCAGAATATTCAGCGCGGCAATGTAACGCTCGCTGCTGGCGTCATCGCGTAAATCAAGCGGATTCCCTGCTTCCACATAATGCGGAAGGGCCTCCCGCAAGCGCACCAGTACCTCATCGCTGAGGGTGGCCAGTTTGCCGTTACGCAGCCAGAGTTCATCCAGCGCCAGCGCGGCGGGGGCAGCGCCGTTACTGACGATCATCAGCCGCTCCCCGCGCAGCGGCCGCATATGGCTTAACGTTTCCACGGCGGAGAAGAGTTCATGGGTGTCCTGAACGCGCAGCAAACCGGCGCGCTGAATAGCCGCATCCCAGGCGGGATCCATGCCGGAATGGGCATGCAGCAACCGCTGAGCCTGCGGGCTACGACCGCTTTTGATCACCAGAATAGGCTTGTTACGCGAGGCGCTGCGCGCCGCAGACACGAAACGCCGGGCGTCGCTGAGGTGCTCAAGGTAGAGCAAAATGGCGCTGGTTTTCGTATCCCGGGCAAGGAAATCGAGCAGCTCATCCACATCAATGTCCAGACTGTCGCCAAGCGCAATAAAGTAGGAGAAGCCCATTTCGCGCTGCTGCGCCCAGTCAAGGATGGTATTGGAAACGGCCGCCGACTGGGAAATAAAGGCGAGTTTTCCGCGCCGGATGGGGACGGGAGAGAAACTGGCGTTCAGCCCCTGCCAGGGAGCCAGCAGCCCCAGGCTATTTGGTCCCAGCAGACGCATCTGGTAACGGCCCGCGCAGGCCAAAAGTTCAGCATGCTGTTCCGGCTGGGCGGAAAGAATAATGCAGGTCTTACAACCTTTCTCACCCAGCGCCTCCAGTAATGCCAGATTACGGCTGGCATTGGTGCAGAGCACCGCCAGATCGGGGGTAAAAGGCAGGCTCGGTATATCCGGCCAGGCCAGCACGCCCTGTACCGCTTTCCACGCGGGGGTGACGGGCAGCACGGGACCGGCAAACCCTCCCGCCAGCAGGTTACGCATCATCAGATAACCGGCACGATCTGGTTTCATGGATGCGCCAATAACGGCAATCGACTTCGGACGTAACAGCGCTTCCAGCCCTCGTTGGCTCATACAGGTCTCCGGAAAAGAGCGACCCGATGATTTTAAACGCTTTCTGGATCTTCTGCTGTGATACTGCCCTGATGATGAGGTTTTCCCGCCAGATAACGTTCGCGGAAACAGGAGAAATGATCGCCCAGCGTCTGCGCCGCTTCGGTATCATCCGCCAGATCTAACAGCGCGATGGCGACTTCCGCCGTGCAGTACTGATCGTCCGCATGGGCGGCGCGCAACCGGTAGGCTGATACGCGGGACAAGTCGACGGAAATCACCGGCAGCGCATCCAGCCACGGGCTTTTACGAAACATTTTACGCGCTTCGGTCCAGGTGCCGTCGAGCATGATAAACAGCGGCGGCTTACCGGCGGGCGGGGCGGCCAGCACCTGACGCTCGCTTCCGGCATAGGAGGCGGGAAACACCACCATCGGCTGATAACGGGGATCGGCCACCAGATCCAGCAGCGCCTGCGGCGGTTCGGTACGCGACCACTGAAACGCTGCGGTATCCGGCAAGGTATCGGCAATCAGACGTCCGGTATTGCTCGGCTTCATGGGTTCAGTATCAAACATCACCAGGCAAAAGCGGCTGCGCGCGTCGGCAGGCTGAATGGTATCGCACAGGCACTGTTTAAGGGGCAGCAGACAGCGCTGACAGCGGCGGATGCGATTGCCGCGGGCAAGAAAAGGGCGGGTAGCGCGGGCAAGACGTTCAGCCCGGAGTTGCAGAACAGCGTTAGTTTTCATGAGTGCGCGCAGAAAAAACGCTATTGTCGCAGAGGAAAATACGGGGCACAAGTTGTGCCCCGTCAGATCAGAGTGATTCGTTCAGCCAACTGTCAAAAGGCGCTTTCGGCACGGCGCCGTTTAACATGTCGACGACTTCACCATTTTTGAACAGCATAATGGTCGGAATACTGCGGATACGGAAGCGGGCGCTGAGTTCGCGTTCGGCTTCGGTGTTCACTTTGATAAAGCGTACTTTGCCGCTGCGCTCTTCCGCCACGTCTTCAAAGATTGGCGCAAAGTTACGGCACGGGCCGCACCACGGCGCCCAGAAATCCACCACGACCGGCAGATCGTCCTTGAGCAATTTATCCAGGTTTTCACCGGTGGCGTTAATGACTTCACCATCAAACAGTTCATGACCACAACGCCCACATTTCGCGATGTCATTAACGCGATCCTCGGGAATGCGGTTAAGCGCCTGGCAGCTTGCACATACGGTATTCATAACTAACCTCTGGTAAACCATGGGTACAGGTAGTGACAATAATGTTTCCTGAATGTTAAGTATTATCATTGAAGGTGACACAGACAACAACGCGTTTTGTTCAATGAGTACGATAGCCGCTGGCTTTTAAACGAAGTAATGGCTATGCGACTGCACATCGGGTAATCTGCGCGCTTCGCGCAGCGCTGGTGGAGAAAAGCATGAACGACGAACTAAAGAATAAAAGCGGCAAGGTCAAAGTGATGTATGTCCGCAGTGATGATGATTCCGACAAACGTACCCATAACCCGCGTACCGGGAAAGGGGGAGGGCGTCCGGGATCCTCTCGTGCAGACGGTGGCCGTCGCCCCGCCCGCGATGAACGTAAAGGTTCGGGCCGCGATCGCGATCGCAGCCGTGACCGTGATTATGACGGCGAATCCTCTTCGCCATGGCGTACCGTTTCCCGTCCGCCGGTCGACGCGAGCGCGAAGCCGGAGGCCACGACCGCGGGCGGCAAAGCCTTTGTCGATCCTGAAGTCATTCGTCGCCAGCGCGCGGAAGAAACCCGCGTTTATGGTGAGAACGCCTGTCAGGCGCTGTTCCAGAGCCGTCCGGACTGCATCGTCCGTGCCTGGTTCGTGCAAAGCGTTACCCCGCGCTTCAAAGAAGCGCTGCGCTGGATGGCGGCTAACCGCAAGGCATACCACGTTGTGGACGAAGCGGAGCTGGTGAAGGCTTCCGGCACTGAACACCACGGCGGCGTATGCTTTATCATCAAAAAACGCAGCGGGATCTCAGTTCAGCAATGGGTAGACCAGGCGGGCGAAGAAGATTGCGTGCTGGCGCTGGAAGATGTGGGTAACCCGCATAACCTCGGCGCGATGATGCGCAGCTGCGCGCACTTTGGCGTCAAAGGCGTGCTGCTGGACGACGCGGGCATTCTGGAATCGGGTGCCGCGATCCGTACCGCTGAAGGCGGCGCGGAACACGTGCAAGCCGTAACCGGCGACAGTATTATCAGCGCGCTGGATGCATTCCGTAAAGCGGGTTATACCATAGTCACTACTTCCAGCCATGAAGGCACCCCGTTATTTAAGGCGACGATGCCGAAGAAAATGGTGCTGGTGCTCGGGCAGGAGCGTGACGGGTTATCTGATGCCGCGCTGTCCAGCGCGGACATGAGCATCTCGATTCAGGGTACAGGTAAAGTGGAAAGCCTCAACGTTTCGGTGGCAACGGGTGTGTTGCTGGCGGAATGGTGGCGACAAAACAAAGCCTGATACAAAAATGCCAGCGTAACGCTGGCATTTTTTTTACTCACTTTCTGCAGGCAATACCGGCATCCAGTCGATGGGCTTTTCGCCGTGCTGTTCCAGCCACTCGTTCGCCAGCACGAAATGATTGCAGCCAAAAAAGCCACGGTGCGCCGAAAGCGGCGACGGATGCGGCGCTTTTAACACGTGATGACGCTTGCCGTCGATAATCGCCCCTTTCTTCTGCGCATGGGACCCCCAGAGCAAAAACACTACCCCTTCACGATGTTCATTGATCAGCGCGATCACCTTATCGGTAAAGGTTTCCCAGCCAAGGCTGGCATGTGAGTGTGCCTGCCCGGCGCGCACGGTCAGCACCGTATTAAGCAACAGCACGCCCTGACGCGCCCAGCTTTCCAGATAACCGTGCGTCGGCCGTTCAAAGCCCGGGATCGATTTCTCCAGCTCCTTATACATATTCAGCAACGAGGGCGGGATGGCGACGCCGGGACGCACAGAAAACGCCAGACCATGCGCCTGACCGGGACCGTGATAGGGATCCTGACCTAAAATGACGACTTTCACGTCCCCCAGTTCAGTAAAACGAAAGGCGTTAAAGACATCTTTCTGCGGCGGGTAGATAGTGGCGCCCGCCTGACGCTCGGCGGCGACGGCGTTAAGCGTGTCGATAAAATAAGGCTGCTTTTTTTCTTCGGCCAGCACATCGTGCCATGTCAGTGAAGTGGTCATGCCGCTCTCCAGCGAAAAGTGATAATGCTTAGCTTAACTGCTTATGTTGCCAGAATAAAATTGCCAGGCTTCATAGTGCGAAATTGCCCAAAAAAATTTTAAAGCTTGCAAAATAATTTTATTCATCACAGGGCTAAAATTGATATAAAACAATTATTTCCATCTATAGGCACTTTTGCAGTGTGGTTTTTATTGATTTAAGTCAAAGAATGACGGCTGGCTGACTGGTATATCTACACTCAAGCAACAATGGTTTTACCAATTGGCCGACATCAGGCCGGTTAAAACAAATTATGAAGCCCGGGAGGCATAACATGATTACAGGTATCCAGATTACTAAAGCCGCAAACGACGATCTGCTGAACTCTTTCTGGTTGCTGGACAGCGAAACCGGTGAAGCACGCTGCGTATGCGCAAAAGCCGGTTTTGCCGAAGACGACGTGGTGGCTGTCAGCAAGCTCGGCGAGATTGAATATCGCGAAGTGCCGATGGAAGTGCAGCCGCAGGTTCGCGTTGAAGGCGGTCAGCACCTGAACGTTAACGTGCTGCGTCGTGAAACCCTGATGGACGCGGTTGAACATCCGGAAAAATATCCGCAGCTGACCATTCGTGTTTCCGGCTATGCGGTGCGTTTTAACTCGCTGACCCCGGAACAGCAGCGCGACGTGATTGCCCGTACTTTCACTGAAAGCCTGTGAAAAAGCTTATAAATCAGCGATAAAAAAAGCCGGGTTATTAACCCGGCTTTTTTATTACTCGTTTGTGGTCTCCTGCGAACCGCTTGGCTTGCGGCGCTTACCCACGTTTTTCGCATCGCGATGGCGATTCTTCACCCGCGGTTTCTCTTTTTCTGCTTTTTTCTTCTCGGCGCGTTTCGCCAGCACTTTTTTCGACGGCTTGCCGGTCAGCTTATCGCTTGGCGCACGGGTAGTCGGACGCAATTCATCAATAACGCGGGCTTTCAGCGGCTCGTCAACGTAGCGGCCGACTTTCAGCAGCAGCAGATGATCGTGCGCTTCGACCAGCGAAATCGCCGTGCCTTTACGACCCGCACGGCCGGTACGGCCAATACGGTGCAGATAGATGTCCCCGCTGCGCGGCATGTCGAAGTTGATCACATGGCTCACATCCGGAATATCGATACCACGGGCCGCCACGTCGGTGGCGATCAGCACGTTTACGCGGCCTTCCGTCAGACGTTTGATGCCTTCGGTACGCTTCGCCTGCGGCATATCGCCTTCGAGGTAACAGTTGTTAATACCGGCTGTACGCAGCAGCCCCGCCAGTTCATGCACACGCTCGCGCTTACGCACAAAGACGATGGTGCGGGTCGCATCGTCCTGTTTCAGCAGATGCTGAAGCAGCGCCACTTTGTGATCCAGATTATCGGCGCGGTAATACCACTGATGGATTTTCTTACGCTCGCGTGTGGACGGCGTGGCGGAGACCTCTTCCGGATCCTCCAGCAGACGCTCAGCAAACTCTTTTACCGCATTGCCTTCGAGCGTGGCGGAAAACAGCATGGTCTGTTTGCGCCAGCGCGTTTCGCCTGCAATATGTTCAATATCCTGCGCGAAGCCCAGCTCCAGCATACGGTCAGCTTCATCCAGAATCAGCGTTTCCACCGCGCGGCAGTCAAAGTTTTCTTCTTTTATGTACTGCATCAGACGACCCGTGGTCGCCACCACGATGTCCTGGTTTTCGCTGAACACTTCCGCGTGGTTCATATAGGCGACACCGCCGGTAATGGTGGCGATGTCCAGATGGGTATTGGCGGCTAACTCACGCGCATGTTCTGCAACCTGCATGGCCAGTTCACGGGTCGGCGTCAGGATCAGAATACGCGGCGGCCCGGATTTTTTACGCGGGAAGTCGATCAAATGCTGCAACACGGGCAGCAGGTACGCCGCCGTTTTACCGGTGCCTGTCGGCGCAGAACCGAGTACATCACGGCCTTCCAGCGCGGGCGGAATAGCAGCCGCCTGAATGGCAGTCGGGCGTGTAAACCCTTTATTCTGGAGCGCTTCCAGAAGGGTTTCATCGAGTTCAAGTTCGGAAAAAGTCGTTACAGTCATGTTCTACCTCTGTGTGGGGCGCTGATTATAGACGTTATGGCTGCAATCTTCATCTGTTTGTGTGGATAAGCCTTCCCCGGCTTATCGCTTTCACCTATGCTACCCCGGTTTCATTAAGAAGGTTGTAAAGAATGTCGCCAGGCAAAACGTTGCTTCGTCGTGATGGATTCACGTTTAAACAGTTCTTTGTCGCGCACGATCGCTGTGCGATGAAAGTCGGTACTGATGGTGTTTTACTGGGGGCATGGTCGCCCGTGGCAGGCGTTAAACGCATTCTCGATATCGGCACCGGTAGCGGCTTGCTGGCGCTGATGCTGGCGCAGCGCACCGGCGATACGGTAGCCATTGATGCGGTAGAACTGGATGAGGCCGCAGCCAGTCAGGCCAGGGAAAATGTCGATGAATCACTGTGGAAAGCGCGCATTCAGGTGCACAGCGCCGACATTCAGCAGTGGGTGAAACAGTGCACCCAGCGTTACGATCTGATTGTCAGTAATCCGCCTTATTTTGAGAAAGGCGTTGAGTGCGGCAGCCCTGAGCGTGAGCAGGCGCGTTATACCACGACGCTGGATCATGCAGCGTTACTGGCCTGCGCGACAGAATGCATTACCGAAGAGGGCTTTTTCTGCGTGGTATTGCCGGAAAATATCGGCAATGTCTTTACGCAAAACGCGCTGGAAGGCGGCTGGCATCTGCGCCTGCGCACCGATATTTCCGACACTGAAGGGCGACTGCCGCACCGTGTGCTGCTGGCATTCTCCCCGACGCAGGGAGAATGCTTTAGCGACCGGCTGGTGATCCGCGGTCCCGATCAGCGCTATTCCGAAGGCTATACGGCGCTGACCCAGGCGTTCTACTTATTTATGTAAGCCTGGCGATAACACCGACGGCCCGGAGGCAGGCAACAGCGCCGGGTAGTCGAGGGTGTAATGCAATCCGCGACTCTCTTTGCGCATCATCGCGCAGCGCACAATCAGCTCCGCCACCTGTACCAGATTCCGTAACTCCAGCAGATTGTTGGAGACGCGAAAATGGGCATAGTATTCGTCGATCTCCTGTTGCAACATCTGTATCCGCCGCAGCGCACGCTCCAGCCGCTTAGTGGTGCGCACAATGCCGACGTAATCCCACATCAGTAAACGCAGCTCATGCCAGTTATGCTGGATCACGACCCGTTCATCGGCGTTATCCACACGGCTTTCGTCCCAGGCGGGCAGGGCGGCAGTGTCACGTACGTAGGGCATACGGCGGGCAATATCTTCAGCGGCAGACCAGCCGTACACCAGGCATTCCAGCAGGGAATTCGACGCCATGCGGTTTGCGCCGTGCAGTCCGGTGTAGCTGACTTCACCGATCGCGTACAAGCCGTCGACATCGGTGCGTCCGGCCTCATCCACCATGACCCCGCCGCAGGTGTAATGGGCGGCAGGGACAATGGGTACCGGCTCACGGGTCAGGTCGATCCCCAGACTGAGCAGCTTTTCATAGATTGTCGGGAAATGCTGGCGCACGAAGGCTTCCGGCTTATGACTGATGTCCAGATACATGCAGTCAGCGCCGAGACGTTTCATTTCATGATCGATGGCGCGGGCGACAATATCCCGCGGGGCCAGTTCGGCGCGCTCGTCAAAATCAGGCATAAAGCGGGAACCGTCCGGGCGCTTCAGCAGCGCGCCTTCGCCGCGCAGCGCTTCGGTGAGCAGAAAATTACGTGCCTGCGGATGGAAGAGCGCCGTGGGATGAAACTGGTTAAACTCCAGATTCGCCACCCGACAGCCAGCACGCCAGGCCATGGCGATACCGTCCCCGGAGGCAATATCCGGATTGGTGGTGTACTGATACACTTTTGAAGCGCCGCCGGTGGCCAGCACTACCGCTTTGGCTTTACAGGTTTCCACCACTTCTTTATTGCGATCCCAGATCCAGGCACCCACCACGCGACGCGTACCCGGCAGGCCGATTTTATCGGAGATAATGAGATCGACCGCGTTAGCGCGCTCTAGCACCCGAATATTCGGATGGCTCAGCGCCTGGCTGACCAGCGTGGTTTCCACAGCTTTGCCAGTGGCATCGGCGCTGTGCAAAATACGGCGATGACTGTGCCCGCCCTCACGCGTCAGGTGATAACCCTCAACGCCGTTGGGTTGAGTGTGGGTATCGAATAGCACGCCCTGATCGATAAGCCACTGCACGCAATGACGGGCATTGCTGGCGACAAACTCGGCCGCATGGGGATCGACAATACCGGCACCGGCGATCAGCGTATCTTCCACGTGCGCCGCGATACTGTCGGTTTCATCAAACACAGCGGCAATGCCGCCCTGGGCATAAAAAGTGGAACCTTCGCTGACCGGGCCTTTACTCAGTACCAGCACGTTATGGCGTTCAGCCAGACGCAGAGCCAGCGACAGACCGGCAGCGCCGCTGCCAATAATCAGCACATCACAGGCGTGTTCAGGTGTTGTGTTCATTTCGTGTTTAATTTACTAAACAAGGTTGTCGCAGCATAGCACTGCCACTCCCAACAGAGCACCTGTTTTTTAAGGCTGTGTTATAGGTACTAAACAGGTTATATCAGACAGCGCAGATAAAAAAAGTGAAATTAATTTGCGAAGCAGAGCGTTAGCAACAGATAAAGAGATGAAATCGGGGGCGCGTTGCGTTACTCTTCAGGCGGTTAATAATGCCTTTATTGCTGGTCAAAGTACGTGGTTTAAAGTCCGTAGACTTATAATGAGTTATAACCAACAGTTTGCGAAACGATACACAAAAACAAAGGCGTAACGGAACTATTCACGAAACCTATTCTCTAATGACCTGCTTGCTCATAGTGCAGTATTGGAGTGGCGTTTCGATTACGCGTGGAAACAGGGTTTGGGGAGACATTACCTCGGATGAGCGAGCAGTTAACGGATCAGGTCCTTGTTGAGCGGGTCCAGAAAGGAGATCAGAAATCGTTTAACTTACTGGTAGTACGCTACCAGCATAAAGTGGCGAGCCTGGTCTCACGTTACGTGCCGTCTGGCGACGTGCCGGACGTGGTACAAGAGTCCTTTATTAAGGCCTATCGTGCGCTGGATTCATTCCGGGGAGATAGCGCTTTTTACACCTGGCTGTACCGTATTGCGGTGAATACCGCTAAAAATTATCTGGTGGCTCAGGGGCGTCGTCCGCCGTCTACCGATGTTGATGCAATTGATGCGGAAAACTTCGAAAGTGGCGGGGCGCTGAAAGAAATTTCGAACCCTGAGAACTTAATGTTGTCTGAAGAATTGCGACAAATTGTTTTCCGCACCATTGAGTCGCTCCCTGAAGATTTACGCATGGCTATCACCTTGCGGGAGCTGGATGGTTTGAGCTATGAAGAGATAGCCGTCATCATGGATTGTCCGGTCGGTACGGTTCGTTCACGTATCTTCCGTGCGCGGGAAGCCATTGATAATAAAGTTCAACCGCTTATCAGGCGTTGACGATAGCGGGATACTGGAAAAGGTATTTAGGCATGCAGAAAGAACAACTTTCCGCTTTAATGGATGGTGAAACGCTGGATAGCGAACTCCTTAGCGAGCTTTCGCGCGATCCGGAAATGCAAAAAACCTGGCAGAGTTATCATCTTATCCGCGATTCAATGCGAGGCGATACGGCCGACGTTCTGCATTTCGATATTTCAGCGCGCGTAATGGCCGCCATTGCAGACGAACCGCAACGCCAGACGACGCCGCTGATCCCTGAAGCGCAGCCTGCACCGCAGCAATGGCAGAAAATGCCGTTCTGGAGCAAAGTGCGCCCGTGGGCAAGTCAGCTCACGCAAATGGGCGTGGCCGCCTGTGTATCGCTTGCAGTTATCGTCGGCGTGCAGCACTATAACGGGCAGTCTGATGCCACCCAGCAGCCAGAGGCGCCGGTATTCAATACCCTGCCGATGATGGGTAAAGCCAGCCCGGTTAGCCTTGGCGTTCCTGCTGATGCCTCCCAGCCTGGCGCAGGTCAGCAACAGCAGGTGCAGGAACAGCGTCGTCGAATCAATGCCATGTTGCAGGATTACGAACTGCAACGCCGCCTGCACTCCGAACAGCTTCAGTTTGAGCAGGCCCAGACTCAGCAAGCCGCAGTCCAGGTACCCGGTACTCAAACCTTAGGAACGCAATCGCAGTAATGAAGCAACTTTGGTATGCCATGTCCTTTGTGACGGGTAGCCTGTTCCTCTCCTTCAACGCCTCGGCTGATATATCATCCGGGGCGTTGTTGCAGCAGATGAATCTGGCCAGCCAGTCACTCAATTACGAGATGTCTTTCGTCAGCATCAACAAGCAGGGTGTGGAGTCATTACGCTATCGCCACGCCCGTCTCGATAATCAGCCGCTTGCCCAGCTTTTGCAGATGGATGGCCCGCGCCGCGAAGTCGTACAGCGCGGCAGTGAAATCAGCTATTTCGAGCCTGGTCTTGAGCCGTTCACGCTTAACGGCGATTACATCGTCGACTCGCTGCCGTCGCTGGTCTATACCGATTTCAAACGCATCTCTGCCATTTATGATTTTATCTCCGTCGGACGTACGCGCATTGCCGATCGCCTGTGCGAAGTGATCCGCGTGGTGGCGCGGGACGGCACGCGTTACAGCTATATCGTCTGGCTCGATTCAGAAAGCAAACTGCCGCTGCGCGTTGACCTGCTGGATCGCGACGGTGAAACCCTGGAGCAGTTCCGCGTGATTGCGTTCTCGGTGGACAGCCAGGTGGGAACCAGCATGCAGTCATTGGCTAAAGCCAGTCTGCCGCCGCTGCTCTCCGTGCCGACAGGCGATAAGATTGAATTCAACTGGACTCCGTCCTGGCTGCCGCAGGGCTTCAGCGAAGTGGCCAGCAGCCGCCGGAAATTACCCACGGTGGATGTACCCGTTGAATCGCGCCTTTATTCAGATGGTTTGTTCAGCTTCTCGGTGAACGTGAACGCCGCAAACCAGAACAGTACCGATCAGATGCTGCGTACCGGGCGTCGTACGCTCAATACCACCGTGCGCGGCAACAGCGAAATTACCGTGGTGGGAGAACTCCCGCCGCAGACCGCAAAACGTATTGCGGACAGTCTTAAATTCAGGGCAGCACAATGATTAAAGAGTGGGCAACCGTCGTCTCATGGGAACAGGGCGAAGCCCTGGTCAGCTGCGATGTGAAAGCATCCTGCAGCAGTTGCGCCTCGCGTTCCGGTTGCGGCAGCCGCGTGCTCAACAAGCTGGGGCCGCAGACCACGCACACGCTGGTGGTGCCCTGCGACCAGCCCCTGGTCGCCGGTCAAAAAGTCGAGCTGGGGATTGCTGAAGGCAGTCTGCTTGGCTCCGCAATGTTAGTGTATATGACGCCGCTGGTGGGTATGTTTGCGGTGGCGGGGATTTTCCAGACCCTGTTTGGTTACGATCTCGCAGCGCTGGGCGGCGCGGTGCTGGGCGGAGCAGGCGGCTTTTTGCTGGCGCGCGCGCTTTCCCCGAAGCTGGCCGCGAAAGACGCCTGGCAGCCGGTGATCCTGAGCGTGGGTTTACCACCGGACATGCTGCGAGTGGAAACGCCGCACTCCAGCGCCAGTCAATAATTTCACGCCTTTTTGCCTTAATCGTTACCGTACAACAGACAGCGCCGTCGCCTGCCGCGCCGTACGCGGGATGAGCATTTCCCCGCGTCAGGGTTGTAGTGTAGAATGCGGCGTTTCAGACAACAGACGTGGGCTCAGTACAGCGGCCTCTTAGTTTCCGTAAGGCATAAAATCTCCATATATGAAGAACATACGCAACTTTTCGATCATCGCTCACATTGACCACGGTAAGTCGACGCTGTCTGACCGTATTATCCAGCTTTGCGGCGGCCTGTCCGATCGCGAAATGGCAGCCCAGGTACTTGATTCTATGGATCTTGAGCGCGAACGCGGCATTACTATTAAAGCGCAAAGCGTTACGCTCGATTACAAAGCATCAGACGGCGAAACCTATCAGCTGAACTTTATCGACACCCCCGGCCACGTTGACTTCTCCTATGAAGTCTCCCGCTCCCTTGCCGCCTGCGAAGGCGCGCTGCTGGTGGTGGATGCCGGTCAGGGCGTGGAAGCCCAGACGCTGGCGAACTGCTATACCGCACTGGAAATGGATCTTGAAGTCGTACCGGTGCTTAACAAAATCGACCTGCCGGCCGCCGATCCTGAGCGCGTGGCGGAAGAGATTGAAGACATCGTCGGCATTGATGCTACCGACGCCGTGCGCTGTTCAGCGAAAACCGGCGTGGGCGTGGGTGACGTGCTGGAGCGCCTGGTGAAGGAAATTCCTGGCCCGCAAGGCGACCCGGACGCACCGCTGCAGGCGCTGATCATTGACTCCTGGTTCGATAACTACCTGGGCGTGGTCTCGCTGATCCGTGTGAAAAACGGCACCCTGCGCAAGGGCGACAAAATTAAAGTGATGAGCACCGGCCAGGTCTACAACGCCGATCGTCTGGGCATTTTCACCCCGAAACAGATCGACCGTACCGAACTGAACTGCGGTGAAGTAGGCTGGCTGGTTTGCGCCATTAAAGACATCCTGGGCGCGCCGGTGGGCGATACCCTGACGCTGGCGCGTAACCCGGCAGACAAAGCGTTGCCTGGTTTTAAAAAGGTGAAGCCGCAGGTTTACGCCGGTCTGTTCCCGATCAGCTCTGACGACTACGAAAACTTCCGCGATGCGCTGGGTAAACTCAGCCTCAACGATGCCTCCCTGTTCTATGAGCCGGAAAGTTCTACGGCGCTGGGCTTTGGTTTCCGCTGTGGCTTCCTTGGCCTGCTGCACATGGAGATCATCCAGGAGCGTCTGGAACGTGAATACGATCTGGAGCTGATCACCACCGCGCCGACGGTAGTTTACGAAGTGCAAACCACCTCGAAAGAAACGATTTACGTCGACAGCCCGTCCAAGCTGCCGCCGCTGAATAACATCGAAGAGCTGCGCGAGCCGATCGCCGAATGTCACATGCTGCTGCCGCAGGAATATCTTGGTAACGTCATCACGCTGTGTATTGAGAAACGTGGCGTGCAGACCAACATGGTTTACCACGGTAAGCAGGTGGCGCTGACCTATGAAATTCCGATGGCGGAAGTGGTGCTCGACTTCTTCGATCGCCTGAAGTCCACCTCCCGCGGCTATGCGTCGCTGGATTACAACTTCAAACGCTTCCAGGCCTCTGACATGGTGCGCGTGGATGTCCTGATCAACAACGAACGCGTCGATGCGCTGGCGCTGATCACCCACCGCGATAACTCCCAGTACCGTGGACGTGAGCTGGTTGAAAAAATGAAAGATCTGATCCCGCGTCAGCAATTTGACATCGCGATCCAGGCCGCCATTGGCAACCATGTTATCGCCCGTTCAACGGTGAAACAGCTGCGTAAAAACGTACTGGCGAAATGCTACGGCGGCGACGTCAGCCGTAAGAAAAAGCTGCTGCAAAAACAGAAAGACGGTAAGAAGCGTATGAAACAGGTCGGTAACGTCGAGCTGCCACAGGAAGCTTTCCTCGCCATTCTGCATGTAGGCAAAGACAGCAAATAAATTAAGGAGTTGGCATGGCGAATATGTTTGCCCTGATCCTGGTGATCGCGACGCTGGTGACCGGGCTGTTATGGTGTGTGGATAAATTTATCTTTGCACCAAAGCGCCGTGAACGCCAGGCGGCGGCGCAGGCGGCCACCGGCGATGCAATCGATCCGAAAACGCTGAAAAAAGTCAGCCCGAAACCGGGCTGGCTGGAAACCGGGGCATCGGTTTTCCCCGTGCTGACCATTGTACTGGTGGTGCGTTCCTTCATTTACGAGCCATTCCAGATCCCGTCTGGCTCCATGATGCCAACGCTGCTGATCGGCGATTTCATTCTGGTGGAGAAATTCGCCTATGGGATCAAAGATCCGATTTACCAGCACACCTTGATTGAAACGGGTCACCCGAAACGCGGCGATATCGCCGTATTCAAATACCCGGACGATCCGCGCCTTGATTACATCAAACGCGTCGTGGGCTTACCCGGTGACAAGGTGAGCTACGATCCGGTGACCAAGCAGGTGACGGTACAGCCAGGCTGTCGTTCTGGTCAGGCGTGCGAAAGCGCGCTGCCGATCACTTACTCCAACGTTGAGCCGGGCGATTTTGTGCAGACCTTCGGCCGTAAAAACGGCGGTGAGGCGAGCAGCGGTTTCTTCGCGCTGCCGAAAGGGGAAACCCGTGACAACGGCATTCGCCTTAACGAGCGTAAAGAGACGCTGGGCGACGTGACGCACCGTATTCTGATGGTGCCAATCGCGCAGGATCAGCTGGGGATGTATTACCAGCAGCCGGGTCAGCAACTGGCCACCTGGATCGTGCCGCCGGGACACTACTTCATGATGGGTGATAACCGCGATAACAGCGCGGACAGCCGTTACTGGGGCTTTGTGCCGGAAGCGAATCTGGTAGGGCGCGCGACGGCGATCTGGATGAGTTTCGAGAAACAAGAAGGTGAATGGCCAACCGGCGTGCGTTTCAGTCGCATCGGCGGCATTCATTAATTTGTCGGGTTGCAGTCGTCATGGCTGCAACCCAAATTATTTCTCTGATAAATCTATTCCGTTAACGACATACCCCGCCGTTGTGTATAGAATATTCCCCCGAAGTTTAAGGTTGGCGCTGCAAGGTGCCACGGCACACGAAACCGCGTTGGTTTGCTCAGGTCGGTTTCGTGTGCTGTATTTTTTACGCATTATTTTATCTGGTATCGCATGAATCCCATCGTAATTAATCGGCTTCAACGGAAGCTGGGCTACACTTTTCATCATCAGGAATTGTTGCAGCAGGCATTAACCCATCGCAGTGCCAGCAGCAAGCACAATGAACGTCTCGAATTTTTGGGTGACTCGATTTTAAGCTTTGTGATCGCCAATGCGCTGTATCACCGTTTTCCACGCGTGGACGAAGGCGATATGAGCCGCATGCGCGCCACGCTGGTGCGCGGCAATACCCTGGCTGAGATCGCCCGCGAATTTGAACTCGGCGAATGCCTGCGCCTCGGGCCGGGCGAGCTGAAAAGCGGCGGCTTTCGCCGTGAGTCTATCCTTGCCGATACCGTTGAAGCGCTGATTGGCGGCATTTTCCTCGACAGCGATATTCATAACGTCGAAAGACTGATCCTCAACTGGTATCAAAGCCGTCTGGATGAAATCAGTCCGGGCGATAAACAAAAAGATCCGAAAACGCGTTTGCAGGAATACCTGCAGGGGCGTCATCTGCCACTGCCGTCTTATCTGGTGGTGCAGGTGCGTGGTGAAGCCCACGATCAAGAATTTACTATCCACTGCCAGGTAAGTGGTCTGAGCGAACCGGTGGTAGGCACAGGTTCCAGCCGCCGTAAGGCAGAGCAGGCCGCCGCCGAACAGGCGCTTAAAAAACTGGAGCTGGAATGAGCGAAGAAAAGACATACTGCGGATTTATTGCCATCGTGGGGCGTCCCAACGTTGGCAAATCCACCCTGCTGAACAATCTGCTCGGGCAGAAGATTTCTATTACTTCCCGTAAAGCGCAGACCACCCGTCACCGTATCGTGGGCATCCATACCGAAGGGCCGTATCAGGCTATCTACGTGGATACCCCGGGTCTGCACATGGAAGAAAAACGCGCCATTAACCGTCTGATGAACAAAGCGGCAAGCAGCTCCATCGGCGACGTAGAGCTGGTTATTTTCGTGGTGGAAGGCACGCGCTGGACGCCAGACGACGAGATGGTGCTGAACAAACTGCGTGATGCCCGCGCGCCGGTGATCCTTGCGGTGAACAAAGTGGACAACGTGCAGGAGAAAGCCGATCTGCTGCCGCATCTGCAGTTCCTGGCAAGCCAGATGAACTTCCTCGACATCGTGCCGATGTCTGCGGAAACCGGTATGAACGTTGATACCGTGGCAGGGATTGTGCGTAAGCATCTGCCGGAAGCGATCCATCACTTCCCGGAAGAGTATATAACCGATCGCTCCCAGCGCTTTATGGCGTCTGAAATCATCCGTGAAAAACTGATGCGTTTCCTCGGCGCAGAGCTGCCTTACTCGGTAACGGTAGAAATTGAGCAATTTGTCACTAACGAGCGCGGTGGTTACGACATCAACGGTCTGATCCTCGTCGAGCGCGAAGGGCAGAAGAAAATGGTGATCGGCAACAAGGGCGCGAAAATCAAAACCATTGGTATTGAAGCCCGCAAGGACATGCAGGACATGTTCGAAGCCCCCGTGCATCTTGAGTTGTGGGTGAAGGTTAAATCCGGCTGGGCCGATGACGAGCGCGCCCTGCGTAGTCTTGGTTACACCGACGACCTGAAGTAAGAGCCATACAGTATGACTGAAGGCTGGCAGCGCGCTTTCGTCCTGCATAGTCGTCCCTGGAGCGAAACCAGTCTCATGCTGGACGTCTTCACGGAAGAATCCGGTCGCGTGCGTCTTGTCGCAAAAGGCGCACGCTCTAAACGCTCCAGCCTTAAAGGCGCGCTACAACCCTTTACCCCTCTGCTGCTCCGCTTTGGTGGACGCGGCAACGTCAAAACGCTGCGCAGCGCCGAAGCCGTTTCCCTGGCGCTGCCTTTAAGCGGTATTTCCCTGTACAGCGGTCTGTATATCAACGAGCTGATTTCGCGCGTGCTGGAGCACGAGACGCGCTTCTCTGAACTCTTCTTTGAATACCTGCACTGCATCCAGGCGCTGGCGGGCGTCAACGGTTCGCCGGAGGCCATTCTGCGCCGCTTTGAACTGGCGTTGCTCAGTCACCTGGGGTACGGCATCGATTTCCTGCACTGCGCGGGCAGCGGCGACGTGGTGGAAGACACCATGACCTACCGCTATCGCGAAGAGAAAGGGTTTATCGCCAGTGTCGTGCTGGATAACCGTACCTTTACCGGACGTCATCTGCGGGCGCTGGCGGAGCGCGAGTTTCCTGATGCCGACACGCTGAAGGCCGCGAAACGCTTTACCCGCATGGCCTTAAAGCCGTACCTTGGCGGTAAGCCGCTAAAAAGTCGCGAACTGTTTCGTCAGTTCATTCCTAAGCGCGCGGCACCCGATCCCCAATAAAATGAACATGTCATACGAGGACTGTCATGGCTGAATTACTGTTAGGCGTTAACATCGATCACATTGCCACATTGCGTAATGCGCGCGGCACGGCGTACCCGGATCCGGTGCAGGCCGCGTTTATCGCTGAACAGGCGGGCGCGGATGGTATTACCGTGCATCTGCGTGAAGATCGTCGGCACATTACCGATCGCGACGTGAAGATCCTGCGCCAGACGCTGGATACGCGCATGAATCTGGAAATGGCCGTTACCGATGAGATGCTGGACATTGCCTGTGACACCCGTCCGCATTTTTGCTGCCTGGTGCCGGAAAAGCGTCAGGAAGTGACCACCGAAGGCGGGCTGGACGTCGCCGGTCAGCGTGAAAAAATGCGCGCAGCCTGCAAACGTCTTGCTGATGCGGGCATCCTGGTCTCACTGTTTATCGACGCCGATGAAGCGCAAATCAAAGCCGCTGCGGACGTGGGCGCACCTTATATCGAGATCCACACCGGCTGCTACGCCGATGCGAAAGACGAAGCCGCGCAGGCAAAGGAACTGGAGCGCATCGCGAAAGCCGCAACCTATGCCGCCAGCCTCGGCCTGAAAGTGAACGCCGGACACGGTCTGACCTACCATAACGTGAAAGCCATCGCCGGCCTGCCGGAAATGCACGAACTCAATATCGGTCACGCGATTATTGGTCGCGCGGTGATGAGCGGGCTGAAAGACGCGGTCAGCGAAATGAAACGTCTGATGCTGGAAGCGCGTCGCTAATGGCGATCCTGGGATTAGGGACGGATATTGTCGAAATCGCCCGTATCGAAGCGGTGATCGCCCGTAGCGGCGATCGCCTGGCGCGGCGCGTGCTGGCGGACAACGAGTGGGCCATCTGGGCTTCGCATCAGCAGCCGGTACGCTTTCTGGCGAAACGCTTTGCGGTAAAAGAGGCGGCGGCAAAAGCCTTCGGCACCGGCATTCGCAACGGGCTGGCCTTTAATCAGTTTGAAGTGTACAACGACGAACTGGGCAAGCCGAGCCTGCGGTTATGGGGCGAGGCGCTGAAGCTGGCAGAAAAAATGGGCGTCAGATCGATGCACGTTACGCTGGCGGATGAGCGCCACTACGCCTGTGCGACGGTGATTATCGAAAGCTAGATTTTATCGGCGTGATGCAACATCACGAACTTATCCCACAGCTGTTCGTTATTTTCGATATGTGCCGGATCTTTTAAGATGGTATTCGGGATCGGGCACACCTTCTGACAGGTGGGCGTTTCGTAATGGCCCACACACTCAGTGCAGCGATCGCTGTTGATTTCATAAATGCTGTCGCCCATCGAAATGGCCTCGTTCGGACACTCCGGTTCGCACATATCGCAATTTATGCATTTTTTGGTGATCAACAGCGCCATCAGGAAAATCTCAGAAACAACACAAACAGGGCGGGCATTATACGCCCAATTTCTGTTCAGACCAGTTTTTTTACCAGTGCTTCACTGTGACGAATACGCTCCGGCGCGTGTTCAATATCCTGCTGCACCAGCGCCATAAACAGCAGATCGGTTAGCATCATCTGCGCACTGGATGAGGAGATGGCCGCGCTGCGCGTCGCCTGCTCCTCCGCAATGGTGTACAGACAATGGGAGGCACGCTGTTGCAGCGTGTTGGGCGTAAAGCCGGTAATGGCAAGGATCTTGCCGCCGACGCGGAAAGTTTCGTCCGCCGCCAGATTGATTTCCCGCCGCTCGCCGGAATAGGACACCGCAACCAGCACATCACCCGGCCCCAGCGCCTGTACCGTTGCCAGCAGCGCGTGCATATCCTGCTCTACCACCGCGTTAAAGCCAATCTTCAACAGCTTCCAGCCAAAATTCCGCGCCACCAGTCCGGATGCGCCGATCCCGGTAAGCACAATACGCCGCGCGCCGCGCAGCAGCTGCACGCTCTCCTGAAGTTTTTCTTCGCTGTTCACGTCCAGGGTCGCATGCATGGCGTTCACATTGTCCTGGATAAGTTTCTCGCCCACCAGACGCAGCGGATCGTCGCCGCGGATCCGATTATGCAGCGGCACGGCCTGCGGGTTTGGATGGCTGACCAGCGCTTCGCTTATCGCCAGCTTCAGCGCCGGAAACCCTTTAAAGCCGAGCTTCTGAGAGAATTTCACCACGCTGGACTGGCTGACGCCGGCTTCGCTGGCTAACTGCTGGGAGCTAAGGTGACGGGCCACGTCCGGCTGCGCCAGAATAAAATCCGCCAGCTTCTTATCGCTCTGCGCCAGCCCAGGGTAGCGCTGACGGATGCGAATCAAACAGTTCATAGGCTCTCCCCGACAAAATGTGACAATGGTTGCAAATTACACATTCCGCTCGCATGAATGAATATAATATTCCATCATGCCGCGGTTAAAGTGAATAAAAAATTCTTGAGGTCGAAATATGAATCTTGGCTTACTGGTATCAGAAACACGCAATTCACAGACAATGGATTTAGATGCCTTGTCGACCATCGAACTGGTTAACCGTTTTAATCAACAGGATACGCTGGTCGCCCTGGCAGTGAAAGAAACATTACCCGAGGTGGCGAAAGCGGTGGATGCCGCCGCCGCCGCCCTGAAGTCCGGCGGGCGGATTATTTATATGGGCGCGGGCACCAGCGGGCGGCTGGGAGTACTGGATGCCTCTGAGTGTCCGCCCACCTTTGGCGTACCGCATGGGCTGGTGGTCGGGCTGATTGCCGGCGGGCCGGGGGCGCTGCTTAAAGCGGTGGAAGGCGCGGAAGACGATCCGCTGCTGGGGGAGGGCGATTTACAGGCGCTGAACCTGAAGGCAGAGGATCTGGTGGTCGGGCTGGCCGCCTCCGGGCGCACGCCTTATGTCATCGGCGGGCTGAAGTATGCCCGTACCCTCGGCTGTACTACGGTGGCGATCTCCTGTAATCCCGGCTCGCCAATCGCGCAGATCGCCGATATTGCCATCTCCCCGGTGGTCGGGCCGGAAGCGCTGACCGGCTCCACGCGCCTGAAATCCGGCACTGCGCAAAAACTGGTGCTGAATATGATCTCCACTGGTGCGATGGTGAAGTTCGGCAAGGTCTATCAGAACCTGATGGTGGATATGAAGGCCACTAACGTCAAACTGGTGGATCGCGCCTGCCGCATGGTGGTGGAAGCCACGGGCGCGGAACGCAGCGAAGCCGAAGCGATCCTCAAACAAACCGACTATGACGTCAAACCGGCGATCCTGATGATCCTCAGCGGGCTGGATGCCGCCGCCGCGCGGGCAAAACTCGCGGCGCACCAGGGCTTTTTACGCGCAGCATTAGAAAATTAACGAGGCGGGTATGGATAAAACCACAACGCTGGCCAGTGAGATCCTGCGGGGCATTGGCGGGCAGCAGAATATTTCGCGTCTGGAAAATTGTATGACGCGGGTGCGCGTCGAAGTGCACGACGATGCGCTGCTGGATATTGCCGGCTTAAAACAGCTCCCCGGCGTCAGCGGCTACGTGAAGCAGGGGGAGCAGCACCAGCTGATTGTCGGGCCTGGCCGGGCCGCGCAGGTAGTGGATGCTATGAAAGCGCTGATGGGGGATAAAGACGACACGCCGGTGACCGACGACGTTGAGCGCAACAAAGCCCAGGCCAAAAGCAAATACAAAGCGCCGATGAGCGATGCGCTGCGCATGCTGGCGAACGTTTTCATTCCGCTTATTCCGGCCTTTATCGCCTCGGGGCTTATTACCGGCATCATTAATATTCTTAAGCGCCCGGATATTGTTGGCGACGTGGCGACCCAGTATCCCAACCTGCTCGGTCTGCTGGCGATTTTCGGCAGTGCAGTGTTTGCCATCATGAACATTCTGGTGGGGGTGAATACCGCGAAAGTGTTCGGCGGATCGCTTGCAATGGGCGGCGTCATGGCGGGGATTTTGTCCAGCCCGCAGCTGGCGCAAATTACCCTGTTCGGGGAACAGCTCCAGCCGGGACGCGGCGGGGTGATCGCCGTGCTGCTGGTGGTGGCGCTGATGTGCTGGATCGAAAAGCGCCTGCGCGCGCTGCTTCCCGGCTCTATTGAGCTGATCCTTAACCCGCTGCTGACCACGCTCATCACCGGCGCGATTGCCATAGTGGCGCTGCAACCGCTTGGCGGCTGGATCTCCGAAGCCATCGCCCACGGTGCGTCCTGGGCTATCGATCGCGGCGGTTTCCTGGTGGGCGCGATCATGGCCGGGACATTCCTGCCGCTGGTGCTGACCGGGCTGCATCAGGGGCTGGTGCCGATCCACGTCGAACTGGTGCAGGCCCACGGCTATAACGCGCTGTTGCCGATCCTCTCTATGGCGGGCGTAGGTCAGGTGGGCGCGGCTATCGCGGTGCTGATGAAAACCCGTAACAGCCGCCTGAAAAAGCTCTGTAAAGGGGCGCTGCCGGTAGGTTTGCTGGGTATTGGCGAACCGCTGATTTTTGGCGTCACCCTGCCGCTCGGCAAGCCATTCCTCGGGGCTTGTCTGGGCGGTGCCGTGGGCGGGGCGCTGATCAGCTACTTTAAAGTGGCGACAGTGATCACCTTCGGAATTTCCGGTTTACCGCTGGCATTAACGATAGTGACCGGAAAAGTCGTGCTCTATCTGTTAGGCTATTTAGTGGCGGTTATTGCCGGGTTCCTCTTTACCTGGCTTTTAGGGTTCAACGATCCAGAGGAGTAAGGTTTGGCTAACAGCGAGCGTCGTGTCGTTTTTTTTGACCTGGATGGCACACTGCATCAGCAGGATATGTTTGGTACCTTCTTGCGTTACATGTTGCGTCGTCAGCCACTGAATGCGCTGCTCGTTCTGCCGTTGCTGCCCATTATCGGCGGCGCGTTACTGATCAAAGGACGCGCCGCGCGCTGGCCGATGAGCCTGCTGTTATGGGGCTGTACCTGGGGGCACAGCGAAGCGCGCCTGAAACAGCTGGAAAAGGAGTTTGTCGCCTGGTTCCGCACCAAAGTCACCGCGTTCCCCGTGGTGCAGGACCGTCTTACCAACTATCTTGCCGCCTCCGACGCCGACATCTGGCTGATCACCGGTTCGCCGCAGCCGCTGGTGGAGCAGGTCTATTTCGATACCCCCTGGCTGCCGCGGGTCAATCTGATCGCCAGCCAGGTCCATCGCCGTTACGGAGGCTGGGTGCTGACCATGCGCTGCCTCGGCCATGAAAAAGTGGTGCAGCTGGAGCGCAAAATCGGCACGCCGCTGCGGCTGTACAGCGGTTACAGCGACAGCAAACAGGACAACCCCCTGCTTTACTTCTGCCAGCATCGCTGGCGCGTTACGCCGCGCGGCGAACTCCAGCAACTCGAATAGTGCCTGATACATAGCGACTGTGTATAATGCGCCCCGCTTTTATCACTGGAGTGCTATAACTTGTCCGACGCTGAATTGACCCATGAATACTGGATGCGCCATGCGCTTACGCTTGCTCAGCGCGCCTGGGATGAAGGGGAAGTACCGGTCGGCGCGGTGCTGGTGCACAATAACCAGGTGATTGGCGAAGGCTGGAACCGGCCCATTGGCCGTCATGATCCCACCGCCCACGCCGAAATTATGGCGCTACGGCAGGGCGGGCTGGTACAGCAAAACTACCGTCTGCTGGATACCACGCTCTATGTGACGCTGGAGCCGTGCGTGATGTGCGCAGGCGCAATGGTGCACAGCCGCATCGGGCGGCTGATCTTCGGCGCGCGGGATGCGAAAACCGGCGCGGCAGGATCCCTTATCGACGTGCTGCACCATCCGGGTATGAATCACCGGGTAGAGATTATGGAAGGCATTCTGGGCGAGGAGTGCGCCGGTATGCTGAGCGCCTTTTTCCGGGCGCGGCGGGCCGAGAAAAAAGCGTTGAAAAAGGGCGCGACAGACGCGCGCTAAGGCGCGGGTTTTTGCACCGGCGGCAGCTGCGCCGGAGCCTGAGGTAGCACCAGCGGGGAATGGCCCAGCACCTCCGCCGGGGAAAACGCGCTGAAAGGCAGCACGCCTTCTTGAGGCGCATCCAGTTCATCCATCTCCACGATCGGATAGCTTTGCGCCAGACGCAATGCCTCCGCCGCCTGTTTCTCTTTCTCCTGCAAATATCCCACCAGGCTTATCTGATACTTACGGATATTCTCCACATAGGCATAGGCCTCGTGACCCCGCGCATAGCCATAGGTGAGTTTGCTGTACCAGGGCTTCTGGCTCAGTAAGGGCAGGCGTTGCTTAACATCAGACCAGCTGTCAGGATTACCTTTGGTGCGGGCGGTCAGCGCGCGGGCGTCCAGCATGTGCGCATAACCCATGTTATAGGCCGCCAGCGCAAACCAGATACGCTCTTCTTCCGGCACCGTCTCCGGTACTTTCCCCATCATGTCCTGCAAATAACGCGCGCCGCCGCTGATGCTCTGCTCGGCATCGGTGCGGTCGCTCAGGCCAAGGCTCTGGGCAGTATTTTTGGTCAGCATCATTAAGCCGCGCACGCCGGTGGGCGAGGTGGCCTGAGTGTCCCAGTGGGATTCCTGATACGAGATTGCCGCCAGCAGCCGCCAGTCAATATTCTGCGCGTATTTCTCAAACAGCGGCTGCAGTTCCGGCAGCACATTGTCCACCGCCCGCAGGAAGGAGCGGGTATCGACATAGTCAAAGCCCTCGCCATGGCCGAGATATTTCTCTTCGAGCCGCGCCAGGGTGCCGTCTTCATTGATATCGTTAAAAAAATCGAGCATCGCCGCAGACAGGGTGTTGTCGCTGTCTTTGTGAGTAAACCAGGTTACCGGTTGCTCATCGCTGATATCCAGCGCCACCGCCAGTTCCGGATGCACCCGCTGGAACAGGCTGATGGCGACAGAATCCGCCACCGTGTACGCCAGCTTACCGTCCGCCACCTGTTGCAGCAGGGCGCTGGTGCCGAGTTTTTCATCCACCGTCCAGCTCAGATCCGGGAATTTCTGCGCTTTCAGCGCCTGCAAATCGTTGATGGCGACATGCCCCGGCGCAATGGTCAGCTGCGAGGCGTTCACTTCCGCGAGCGAGCGCGGGCGATAACTGCCCACCCGGTATACCAGTTGTTGCGAGACGGAATAGTAGATTGGCCCGGCCTGATAATTACGTACGCGCTCGCTGTTATACACCAGCCCGGCGGCCAGCATATCGGCGCGGTCATGATCGAGATCGTCAAACAGCTGGCTGATATTCTGCCGCACCGTAACTTTCAGCGTCACGCCCAGATAATCGGCAAACTGCTGCGCCAGTTCGTAATCCAGACCGGAAGGCTTGTCGTCAACGGAAGACCAGGTCAGCGGGGAGACAATGGTGCTGACGCGCAGCTCACCGCGCGCCTGGATGGCGGCGATGCGGTTTTCGGCTTTAGTTGACCAGGGAACGGAAGGCCACAACGCCGCTGCCAGCAGCAGGGTAACGATGCCGATAAGCAGATAATTAAGCTTTAATTTTTTCAATTAGTTAATTCTCTGCGCCGCGCGAGTCCTGAGTAGATGCTGCCCTGATAACAATAATGCGTGATGAAGGATGAGCGGCATTTTGCTTAACAATAAGGCAGTTGGCAACTAATTCGCGAAGCGGCAGGCGCAGCGGCGCAAAAACTGCGCCGATTTTATTTCCACGCAAACGGTTTCGTCGGCGCTCACTATTCTCTATAATGTGCCCGTTTTCCCCACCTTGCGCATACGTAAAGCGTCACCGACGCGCTAAAGACGAGAGACTTATGATGGAAATTCTGCGTGGTTCGCCTGCCCTGTCTGCCTTCCGTATCAACAAATTGCTGGCGCGTTTTCAGGCGGCCGACCTTCCTGTAAGCAACATTTACGCCGAGTATGTCCATTTTGCCGATCTCACCGCCCCGTTAACTGCCGATGAGCACGCCCAACTGGCGCGTCTGCTGCAATACGGCCCGGCGCTCGCCAGCCATACCCCGGCAGGCAAGCTGATCCTGGTGACGCCGCGTCCCGGCACTATTTCTCCCTGGTCATCCAAAGCCACCGATATCGCCCACAACTGCGGGCTGGCGCTGATCAGCCGCCTTGAGCGCGGCGTGGCGTATTATGTTGACGCCGCTGAACTGAGCACGGAACAGTGGCAGTCCGTGGCGGACGAATTGCATGACCGCATGATGGAAACGGTGTTCGCAGCGCTGGACGATGCGCAGCAGCTGTTTGCCCATCACCAGCCTGCGCCGGTTTCCAGCGTTGATATGCTGGGGCAGGGGCGTCAGGCGCTGAACGACGCCAACCTGCGTCTGGGGCTGGCGCTGGCGGAAGACGAAATTGACTATCTGTTCGATGCCTTTACCCGTCTGGGTCGCAACCCGAACGACATCGAGCTCTATATGTTCGCCCAGGCAAACTCCGAACACTGCCGTCACAAAATCTTTAACGCTGACTGGGTGATCGACGGCGAACAGCAGCCGAAATCGCTGTTTAAAATGATCAAGAACACCTTTGAACAGACCCCGGATCACGTGTTGTCGGCCTATAAAGACAACGCCGCCGTGATGGAAGGTTCAGAGGTGGGGCGTTTCTACGCCAGCCACGAAGAAGGGCGCTACGACTTCCACCAGGAGCCGACGCATATCCTGATGAAAGTGGAAACCCATAACCACCCGACGGCGATCTCGCCGTGGCCGGGCGCGGCAACCGGCTCCGGCGGTGAAATTCGTGATGAAGGCGCCACCGGGCGCGGTGCGAAGCCGAAAGCCGGGCTGGTGGGCTTCTCCGTTTCCAACCTGCGTATACCGGGCTTTGAACAGCCGTGGGAAGAAGATTTCGGCAAGCCGGATCGCATCGTTACCGCGCTGGATATTATGACCGACGGCCCGCTTGGCGGCGCGGCCTTTAATAACGAATTCGGTCGCCCGGCGCTGAACGGCTACTTCCGTACCTATGAAGAAAAAGTGAACAGCCACAACGGCGAAGAGCTGCGCGGCTATCATAAGCCGATCATGCTGGCGGGTGGGATCGGCAACATTCGCGCCGATCATGTGCAAAAAGGCGAGATCAACGTTGGCGCGAAACTGATCGTGCTGGGCGGTCCGGCGATGAACATCGGTCTGGGCGGCGGCGCGGCGTCCTCTATGGCCTCCGGCCAGTCCGATGCGGATCTCGATTTTGCCTCCGTACAGCGCGACAACCCTGAAATGGAACGTCGTTGCCAGGAAGTGATCGACCGCTGCTGGCAGCTTGGCGAGGCTAACCCAATCCTCTTTATTCATGACGTTGGCGCGGGCGGTCTGTCCAACGCCATGCCGGAACTGGTGAGCGACGGCAACCGCGGCGGTCGGTTCGATCTGCGCAAAATTCTCAGCGATGAGCCGGGCATGAGCCCGCTGGAAATCTGGTGTAACGAATCCCAGGAGCGTTACGTGCTGGCGGTCGCCGCCGATCAGTTACCGCTGTTCGATGCCCTGTGCCGTCGCGAGCGCGCCCCTTATGCGGTGATCGGCGAAGCTACCGAAGAGATGCACTTAAGCCTCTCCGACAGCCACTTCGACAATCAGCCTATCGACATGCCGCTGGACGTGCTGCTGGGCAAAACGCCGAAAATGACCCGCACGGTGCAGACGCAAAAAGCGGCAGGCGAGGCCTTTAACCGTCAGAGCATCACCGTAGCGGAGGCGGTTAACCGTGTGCTGCATCTTCCTGCGGTGGCGGAAAAAACCTTCCTTGTCACCATCGGCGACCGCAGCGTCACCGGTATGGTGGCCCGCGATCAAATGGTCGGACCCTGGCAGGTGCCGGTGGCGAACTGTGCCGTGACTACCGCCAGCCTCGACAGCTACTATGGCGAAGCCATGTCGCTGGGCGAACGCGCGCCGGTGGCGCTGCTGGACTTTGCCGCCTCTGCCCGTCTGGCGGTCGGCGAAGCCCTGACCAACATCGCCGCCACGCAAATTGGCGACATCAAACGCATTAAGCTTTCCGCCAACTGGATGGCGGCAGCCGGCCACCCTGGCGAAGACGCCGGGCTGTATGAAGCGGTCAAAGCGGTGGGCGAAGAACTCTGCCCGGCGCTCGGCCTGACCATCCCGGTGGGTAAAGACTCCATGTCGATGAAAACCCGCTGGCAGGACGGCAACGAACAGCGCGAAATGACCTCGCCGCTGTCGCTGGTGATCACCGCCTTTGCCCGCGTGGAAGACGTGCGCCATACCATCACGCCGCAGCTCTCCACCGACGATAACGCCCTGCTGCTGATCGACCTGGGTAAAGGTCACAATGCTCTGGGCGCAACGGCGCTGGCGCAGGTGTATCGTCAGCTTGGCGACAAACCGGCGGACGTACGCGATGTTACGCAGCTGAAAGGCTTCTACGATGCTATCCAGGCGCTGGTGGCGGGACGCCAGCTGCTGGCCTATCACGATCGTTCCGATGGCGGCCTGCTGGTGACGCTGGCAGAGATGGCTTTTGCCGGTCACTGCGGCATTGAAGCCGATATTGCCGCGCTGGGGGACGATCGCCTGGCCGCGCTGTTTAACGAAGAGCTGGGCGCGGTGATCCAGATCCGCGCCGCCGACCGCGAATCGGTGGAAAACATTTTAAGCAAACACGGTCTGGCGGACTGCGTGCACTATCTGGGCAAGGCCGTAACAGGAGATCGCTTTACGCTTACCGCCGGGCAACAGCCGGTGTTCAGCGAAAGCCGTACCACGCTGCGTATGTGGTGGGCAGAAACCACCTGGCAGATGCAGCGTCTGCGCGATAACCCGGAATGCGCCGACCAGGAGCACCAGGCAAAAGCCAACGATGCCGATCCGGGTCTGAACGTGAAGCTCTCCTTCGACATCAACGAGGACATCGCCGCGCCATATATCGCGACAGGCGCGCGTCCGAAAGTGGCGGTACTGCGCGAGCAGGGCGTGAACTCCCATGTTGAAATGGCGGCGGCATTCCACCGCGCCGGTTTCGACGCTATCGACGTGCACATGAGCGACCTGCTGGCGGGCCGTACCGGTCTGGATGATTTCCAGGCGCTGGTGGCGTGCGGCGGTTTCTCCTACGGTGACGTGCTGGGGGCAGGGGAAGGCTGGGCAAAATCCATTCTGTTCAACAGCCGCGTACGTGACACCTTCGAAACCTTCTTCCATCGCCCGCAGACGCTGGCGCTGGGGGTATGTAACGGTTGCCAGATGATGTCCAACCTGCGCGAACTGATCCCTGGCAGCGATCTGTGGCCGCGCTTTGTGCGTAACCACTCCGACCGTTTTGAAGCCCGCTTCAGCCTGGTGGAAGTGACGCAAAGCCCGTCTCTGCTGTTGCAGGGGATGGTCGGCTCGCAGATGCCGATTGCCGTTTCTCACGGGGAAGGTCGTGTGGAAGTGCGCGATGACGCCCATCTGGCGGCGCTGGAAAGCAAAGGCCTGGTGGCGCTGCGTTTCGTGGATAACACCGGCAAGGTGACGCAGACCTATCCGGCTAACCCGAACGGCTCGCCGAATGGCATCACTGCCGTGACCTCGGAAAACGGTCGCGTAACGCTGATGATGCCGCACCCGGAGCGCGTATTCCGTACCGTCAGCAACTCCTGGCACCCGGAAAACTGGGGCGAGGACAGCCCGTGGATGCGTATCTTCCGTAACGCCCGTAAGCAACTGGGATAATGCTCACACGCCACTGTCGGTTTTAGCCGACAGTGGCGCATTTTCCTGTCTCTTTTTGGCGACACTTAACTCTTTGATTTTATTAGTGATGACTTTTTCGCTTCCGCTGTGTTGCTTTTTGGCGACAGTGTGGCGTAAAAGTGAGCAGGCTAAGTACCACCGCTTTAATAATTAAATCCTTTTAATTCAATGGCTAAATAATAAACTCTGTACATTGGCACGGGTTGTGCATATTATAAGGCAGTGGCTCATTCACCTTCTTATGTCAGCCCCTTCGGGACGTGCTACATAAACTCAGAATGACGCACAAAAAGGTGCCTGCCGTCCAATTGCTGATCATAGCGCTGCTATTTCAGACCCCGGGCGAAACGTCGAGTAAGGCACCGCCTAATTCCAGATAAAGCCGGGTAATTCCCGGCTTTGTTGTTTTTGTCCCACGGTAATCTTAACTTTCCCCCGGCGCGTTACTCAGTTAGCATCCTCTAAAATCCGCTTTCACGAGAATAGTGCGTTGAAACCCTGGCCCGGCTTCCCCCGCTCCCTGCGACAACTGGTTATGATGGCCTTTTTGCTGATCCTGCTGCCGCTGTTAGTGCTGGCCTGGCAGGCATGGCAGAGCCTCAATACCCTCAGCGCCCAGGCGGCGCAGACCAACCGTACCACGCTGATTGACGCCCGTCGTAGCGAGGCGATGACCAACGTCGCGCTGGAGATGGAGCGCAGCTATCGCCAGTATTGCGTGCTGGACGATCCCACTCTGGCCCGCGTCTACCAGAGTCAGCGTAAGCGCTACAGCGATATGCTGGATGCCCACGCAGGCGTGCTGCCGGATGAAAAACTCTCTCTGGCGCTGCGCCAGGATCTGAACGATCTGGCGCAGTTGCAGTGCCATAACAGCGGCCCCGGCGACGCCGCCTCAGCGCGGCTGGAGGCCTTTGCCGCCGCCAATACCATGATGGTGCAGTCCACGCGCGCGGTGGTGTTTTCCCGCGGGCAACAGCTGCAACAGGAGATCGCCGAGCGTGGACAGTTTTTTGGCTGGCAGGCGCTGGTGCTGTTTCTGGTCAGCCTGGGGCTGGTACTGCTGTTTACCCGCATGATCATCGGCCCCGTGAAGGGCATTGAGCGGATGATCAATCGTCTTGGCGAAGGGCGCACGCTCGGGCAGCGGGTGCTGTTTAAAGGGCCGCGGGAATTACGTTCGGTGGGCGAGCGCATTCTCTGGCTCAGCGAGCGCCTCGCCTGGCTTGAGTCCCAGCGTCACCAGTTTTTACGTCATCTTTCCCACGAACTGAAAACCCCGCTCGCCAGTATGCGCGAAGGCACGGAGCTGCTCGCCGATGAAGTAGTTGGCCCGCTCACCCCGGAGCAAAAAGAGGTGGTGGCTATTCTGGATGACAGCAGCCGTAACCTGCAAAAACTCATTGAGCAACTGCTGGATTACAACCGCAAGCTGGCGGATGGCGCGGTGGAACTGGAAAGGGTTGATTTAGCGCCGCTGGTGGAGGCGGTGATCGCCGCACACAGTTTACCGGCACGGGCTAAAATGATGCATACCGACATCTCACTGCCGGAAACGCACTGCCTGGCGGAGCCGATGCTGCTGATGAGCGTGCTCGATAATCTCTACTCGAACGCGGTGCACTATGGGGCTGAATCCGGTAACATTTATATTCGCAGCTACACTCATGGGGCACGCTTAGCCATTGAGGTAGCCAACACGGGTACGCCGATCCCCGAAGCGGAACAGGCGATGATTTTTGAACCCTTTTTCCAGGGAAGTCATCAACGAAAAGGGGCGGTGAAAGGCAGTGGGCTGGGGCTGAGTATCGCCAGAGACTGTATTCATCGCATGCGAGGTGAGCTGCATCTGGTGGCCGACAGCCAGTCAGATGTCTGTTTCCGCATTGAGCTACCGCTCAGTGCGCCGGAAAAATCCCTAAAATGAATCTACGTCTGGTGAGTATGTCGCACATTTTTAATCGCGTGCTTAACGCGGTGTCGTTGTCAGGGCTTCTGCGCGCAGGCTTGCCCTGTCTGCTGCTGACGGGCTGTATTGCCCATGTGCCAAAAAGCGCCGTCAACGAAAAACAGGAAGAGAAACTTCCCCAGCATCAACTGGCGGATTTCCTGTCCACCGACTGCAACGACATCTGGTCGCTGCACGGAAAATCTGTGGATACTAACCCGCTGTACTGGCTGCGCGGCATGGACTGCGCGGAACGCCTGGCGCCCGCGACCGCCCGCGCCGAAGCGCGAAGCTGGCCGGATGACACCTGGCAGGATACCTTCAAGCGCGGCATTCTGCTGGTCAGCGCCAAGATTTCGCCGGTGGAACGTCGCGCCTTCGTTACCCGTCTCGACACCCTCAGCCCGCAGCTACCGGCCCAGGTACGTCCGCTGTATCAGGTGTGGCGCGAAGGGCAGGCGCTGCAATTACAGCTGTCAGAAGAGCGCTACCGCTACAGCAAGCTCCAGCAGTCTGCCGATGGCGAACTGGATACCCTGCGTCAGCAGCAGCAATACCTGCGTGAACAGCTGGAAACCACCTCGCGCAAACTGGAAAACCTGACCGATATCGAACGGCGTTTATCGACGCGGAAACCCGCCGGTAACGATCTGCCTTCCGCCAACCCTGACGTGAAAAATGAGGATGCCAGCCATGACAAGCCGTAAACCCGCCCGTCTGCTGCTGGTGGACGACGATCCCGGTTTACTGAAGTTGCTCGGCCTGCGCCTGACCAGCGAGGGCCATAGCGTGGTTACCGCCGAGAGCGGGCAGGAAGGGTTGCGCGTGCTGGCGCGGGAAAAAATCGATCTGGTGATCAGTGACCTGCGGATGGATGAAATGGACGGCATGCAGCTGTTCGCCGAGATCCAGCGTCAGCAGCCGGGCATGCCGGTGATCATCCTGACGGCGCACGGCTCGATCCCCGACGCGGTGGCCGCCACCCAGCAGGGCGTATTCAGCTTCCTCACCAAGCCGGTGGATAAAGACGCGCTCTACAAAGCCATCGACGGCGCGCTGGAGCACTCCGCCCCGGCGGGGGATGACCTCTGGCGGGAAACCATTGTTACCCGTAGCCCGCTGATGCTGCGTCTGCTGGAGCAGGCGCGCATGGTGGCGCAGTCGGACGTCAGCCTGCTGATTAACGGCCAGAGCGGCACCGGCAAAGAGATCCTCGCGCAGGCAATCCATAACGCCAGCCCGCGCAGTAAAAACGCTTTTATCGCCATCAACTGCGGCGCCTTGCCGGAACAGTTGCTGGAGTCCGAGCTCTTTGGTCATGCCCGTGGCGCCTTTACCGGCGCGGTCAGCAGCCGTGAAGGGCTGTTTCAGGCGGCGGAAGGCGGCACGCTTTTCCTCGACGAAATCGGCGATATGCCCATTCCGTTACAGGTGAAATTGCTGCGCGTATTGCAGGAGCGCAAAGTGCGCCCGCTCGGCAGCAACCGCGATATCGACATCAACGTGCGCATTATCTCCGCCACCCACCGCGATCTGCCGAAAGCGATGGAGCGCGGCGAATTCCGTGAAGATCTCTTTTATCGCCTGAACGTGGTGAACCTGAAGATCCCGGCGCTGGCGGAGCGTGCCGAAGACATCCCGCTGCTGGCGAATCACCTTCTGCGCCAGTCAGCGGATCGTCATAAACCCTTTGTGCGCGCCTTTTCCACCGACGCCATGAAGCGGCTGATGACCGCCAGCTGGCCCGGCAACGTGCGCCAGCTGGTGAACGTTATCGAGCAGTGCGTGGCGCTCACTTCCTCGCCGGTGATCAGCGATGCGCTGGTGGAGCAGGCGCTGGAAGGGGAGAATACCGCGCTGCCGACCTTCGCCGAAGCCAGAAACCAGTTTGAGCTGAACTATCTGCGCAAGCTGCTGCAAATCACCAAAGGTAACGTGACTCACGCCGCGCGCATGGCCGGGCGCAACCGCACCGAATTTTATAAATTGTTATCGCGCCATGAACTTGATGCGAACGATTTTAAAGAGTGATCCGCAAAGCGCAGTGAATATGGTAGTGTGAGCAACCGATAACGTAGCCGCCTGCAGGCAAAAATTCAGGGAACCACCATGAAAAAGATTGATGCGATTATTAAACCTTTCAAACTGGATGATGTGCGCGAAGCGCTGGCCGAAGTGGGCATTACCGGGATGACCGTGACCGAAGTGAAAGGCTTTGGCCGCCAGAAAGGGCATACCGAACTGTACCGCGGCGCTGAGTACATGGTGGACTTTCTGCCGAAAGTAAAAATTGAAATTGTCGTCACCGACGATATTGTTGATACCTGCGTGGATACCATTATCCGCACGGCGCAAACCGGTAAAATTGGCGACGGTAAAATCTTTGTCTTCGACGTCGCCCGCGTGGTGCGTATCCGTACCGGTGAAGAAGACGACGCGGCTATCTAACATTCTTGCCGGGTGGCGCTGCGCTTACCCGGCCTGCAAAACTCTTCGCAGGCCCGTGCAGGCGAAGCGCCGCCGGGCGATTACAGCACCTTATGAGGCCCGAAACATTCGTAATGAATATTCTGCGCCTCAACGCCCGACTCAATCAGCTGGCGGGCGGCAAACTGCATAAACACCACAGGTCCGCACAGATAGAACTGCATCGCCGGATCGGAATACAACCCCTTCGTCTGACTCAAATCCATCAGTCCTTCGCTGTTATAGCCTGCGCCCGCGCGATCGGTGTCGGTCGGCAGACGATACCAGGTGTGCGAGCTGAAGTGCGCAAGCTGCGCGCCAAGCTGCGCCACTTCATCGGCAAAGGCATGCACATCGCCATTCTCCGCCGCATGGAACCAGTTCACCTGCGCGCTATGCTGACGGCTGACCAGGGTGTCGAGCATCGCCAGCATCGGCGTCTGGCCGACGCCCGCGGAAATCAGCGTCACCGGGGTTTCCGGGGTCACATCCAGAAAGAAATCACCCGCAGGCACCGCCAGATGCACGATGTCACCCACAGTCGCGTCATTATGCAGCCAGTTGGACACCTGACCGCCCGGCTCGCGCTTCACGGCGATACGGTAGCTTTTCCCGTCAGGTTTGCGGGTGAGGGAATACTGACGAATTTCCTGATGCGGAAAACCTTCCGGCTTCAGCCATACGCCGAGATACTGCCCCGGCTGATAATCCGCCACCGGCTGGCCATCCACCGGCTCAAATGCAAAGCTGGTGATAAGCGCACTCTGCGGATTTTTTGCGATGATGCGAAACGCTCGTGTGCCTTCCCAGCCGCCGGTTTTGCTGGCGTGCTCCTGATACAGCTCGCTTTCACGATTTACAAACACGCCTGCCAGTACGCCATAGGCTTTGCCCCACGCATCCAGCACTTCCTGACCCGGACTGAACATCTCATCCAGCGTCGCCAGCAGATGCTCGCCGACAATGTTGTACTGTTCCGGTTTGATCTGAAAACTGGTGTGCTTCTGGGCGATCTTCTCCACCGCCGGCAGCAGCGCGGGCAGATTTTCAATATTGCTGGCATAGGCGGCAATGGCATTGAACAGCGCTTCACGCTGATCGCCATTGCGCTGATTGCTCATATTGAAGATCTCTTTCAGCTCCGGATTGTGTTTAAACATCCGGTCATAGAAATGGGCGGTAAGTTTCGGGCCGGTTTCGACGAGCAGGGGAATGGTGGATTTCACGGTGGCGATGGTTTGAGCGTCTAGCATGGCAGCTTCCTTTTTAGCAGAACTATAAGTTGTATTTTATATGCATCTTATAGAAATAACCCTGCGCTTGTAAATGACTTAGTGCATTTTAGTTATGATGGCTCACAGTCATGAAAAATTTACATCACAAAGCTGAAAAGAAATCCGGTTCCGCCGGGTTACGGCTTTTCCATCAAACCCTTGTACGGCGGGCAGCCAATCGTTTGCGTAAAATCCTTTGTCAAGACCTGTTATCACGATATGAATCAGTTATACTGGTCGCCGTTGCCCAAAAGGGCCCCCCTTCAGAGCTGTAATTACCGTTAGCTGAGTCAGGAGATGCGGATGTTAAAACGTGAAATGAACATTGCCGATTATGATGCCGAACTGTGGCAGGCTATGGAGCAGGAAAAAGTACGTCAGGAAGAACACATTGAACTGATCGCCTCCGAAAACTACACCAGCCCGCGCGTGATGCAGGCTCAGGGCTCTCAGCTGACCAACAAATATGCGGAAGGTTATCCGGGTAAACGTTACTACGGCGGCTGTGAATACGTGGATATCGTTGAGCAACTGGCTATCGACCGCGCGAAAGAACTGTTCGGCGCTGACTACGCTAACGTCCAGCCGCACTCCGGCTCGCAGGCTAACTTCGCGGTGTACACCACGCTGCTGCAACCGGGCGATACCGTGCTCGGCATGAACCTGGCGCACGGCGGCCACCTGACTCACGGCTCCCCGGTTAACTTCTCTGGCAAGCTCTACAATATCGTGCCTTACGGCATTGATGAGACTGGTCATATTGATTATGCAGACCTCGAAAAACAGGCGCAGACCCACAAGCCGAAGATGATCATCGGCGGCTTCTCCGCGTACTCCGGCGTGGTTGACTGGGCGAAAATGCGTGAAATCGCCGACAGCATCGGCGCTTACCTGTTTGTCGACATGGCGCACGTGGCCGGTCTGGTTGCCGCGGGCGTTTACCCGAACCCGGTGCCGCATGCCCACGTGGTGACCACCACAACCCACAAAACGCTGGCTGGTCCGCGCGGTGGTCTGATCCTCGCGAAAGGCGGCAGCGAAGAGCTGTACAAAAAACTGAACTCTGCGGTCTTCCCTGGCGCGCAGGGCGGCCCGCTGATGCACGTGATCGCCGGTAAAGCCGTAGCGCTGAAAGAAGCGCTGGAGCCGGAATTCAAAACCTACCAGCAGCAGGTGGCGAAAAACGCGAAAGCGATGGTGCAGGTATTCCTCGATCGCGGTTACAACGTGGTGTCCGGCGGTACCGATAACCACCTGTTCCTGCTGGATCTGGTGGACAAAAACCTGACCGGTAAAGAAGCTGACGCCGCGCTGGGTCGCGCTAACATCACGGTGAACAAAAACAGCGTGCCGAACGATCCGAAGAGCCCGTTCGTGACCTCCGGTATCCGTATCGGCAGCCCGGCCATCACCCGTCGCGGCTTCAAAGAAGCGGAAGCCCAGGAACTGGCTGGCTGGATGTGCGACGTGCTGGACAGCATCAACGATGAAGCGGTGATTGAACGCACGAAACAGAAAGTGCTGGAAATCTGCGCCCGCTTCCCGGTTTACGCCTGATCCGCGATAAACCCTGAAAAGGCCGCGTAAGCGGCCTTTTTTATTGCCGGGTGGCGCTGCGCTTACCCGGCCTACTTGTCTTCGGTTCTTCGGGTTAATCCAGGCCCGCGCAAGCGCAGCGCCGCCGGGCATGCACCGCCAGCCGTTCTGTAGGCCCGTGCAAGCGCAGCGCCGCCGGGCATAACCAGTTCATGTAGGCCCGTGCAAGCGCAGCGCCGCCGGGCGCTATCACCGCTCCCCGCGCAACGTCACACCCACATCCCCGCCCGGATGCACCGCCAGCAGCGTCTCCTTCGTATACCCGCTCTCGCTCATCAGACAGGCGCAGGCCGCATCAAAAATCGCCAGCACCAGAATGATTGAGGTGGTTGCCAGCATATTCAGCGGATCCACTTCCCGCTGCACGCCCGTTGAGATCACCAGCCGCGCCGCCTGAGCAATCGCCGACCCGCGGTTTTCCGTGACGCTGATCAGCGGCACCTGTCTGGCCGCCAGCCCCGGCAGCAGGCGGGTCAGTTCGTCCGAGTTGCCGCCGCGGGACAGCATGATCATCAGATCCCCCGACCGTAAAAAACCCAGATCGCCGTGGGCGGCATCGGTGGCGTTCAGATAGATCGCCGGACGCTCCACGCAGGCCAGCATATGGGCGATTTTGCGCGCCGCGATGCCCGAGGTTCCCACGCCGGTGACCACGATTTTACCCGTACAGCCGCGCAGCTCCGCCAGCAGGGCGTCCCATTGCTCAGCGGTCAGATGCTGGCCCAGTCCGGCCAGCGCGTCGCTGTAGGTTTGCCAGGCCTCGTTTGCCTGACGCCAGGCGCTGTTCATTCAACCTCCTGCATCAACTGACGGTATTTCATATGATCGAGGTACATCTCATGGAACACCTGATATTTACGATCGTAATACTGCTTAATGCGGTTGGTTTGCGGCGTCACCGTTTTACCGATGCGGCTCATCACTGACATCGCCTCCGGGAAGCTGTCGAAGACGCCTGCGGCCACGGTGCCCATCATCGCACTGCCCAGCAGCATGGCTTCGCTCTCTTCCGGTAACAGCATGGCGCAGCCGGTGGCGTTGGCGTGCTCCTGCACGAACACCGGATTTTTGGTGCCGCCGCCGCTGGCCATCACGGTATCGATGGCGTAACCGGTCTGATTCATGGTTTCAATAATATGGCGGGTGCCCAGCGCAATCGCCTGAATGGTCGCCAGATATTGCAGCGCCATGTCCTCGGGCGTGCGGGAAAGCTTCAGGCCGGTGATCGCCCCGGTGAGCGTCGGATTAGCGCGCGGCGAGCGGTTGCCGTGGAAGTAGGGGAGGATATGCATATCGCGGGTCAGAAAGGCGATGTTTTCCGGCTCGCCCGCCATTTTACGCAGCAGGGCATTCAGCAGTTCATAAATGGTCTGCCCCTGGGTTTTTGCCTGCGCCAGCAGCGTTTCATAGCAGGGATGCGACTGGATCACATGATCGATAAGCGCGCCTGTCGCCGACTGGCCGCCTTCGTTCAGCCAGTAGCCAGGCAGCACCGCCGAATAGTACGGCCCCCAGACGCCGCCGATAAAACGCGGCGCTTTCGAGATAGCCATATGCCCGGTGGAAGTCCCGCCGATCAGCGCCACGCGGCGATCAAAATCCGCCACTTCCCCTGACACGCCACAGGCGCCCAGCGTACCGAGCGTACCGGCGTGGGCATCAATAATAGACACGCTGACCGCCGTGCCCGGGATCAGCCCCATTTCGCTGGCGGCGCGCGGCGTCAGGCCGTGGCCGAGCGGTTCGCCCATGGTTTTTACATAGCGGCCAATTTTTTCCGCGTCGTGCTCAAGGAGATCCTCAAGCCCTATCTCGCGGAAATAGCTGCCGTCCCACTTATCTTCATGGCCCATGTAGGTCCACTTGCAGACGGTGGAGCAGAGGGAGCGGGTATCATCGTCGGTGGCGCGCCAGGTCAGGAAATCCGGCAGGTCAAAATAATAACCGGCGTTAGCCCAGGTGTTCGGCATATGCTGTTTCAGCCACAGCAGTTTCGGCGTCTGCATTTCCGGGGAAATGATGCCGCCGACGTAATCCAGCACCCGGTGGTGCAGGGCGTTAATGCGGTCGGCCTGCGTAATGGCGCGGTGATCCATCCACACAATAATGTTCTGCTCGCTGCGCCCGGACGGGCTGACGGTCAGCGGCTTGCCCTCTTTGTCCAGCACCACCAGCGAACAGGTGGCGTCAAATCCCAGCCCCTTCACCTGGATCGGATTGACGTCCGACTGGTTAATGGCATCGCGCACTGCATTACACACCGCCTGCCAGATATTGTCTGAAGACTGCTCAACGAAATCCGCCTGCGGGCGATACATTTCAATGGCCCGGCTCGCCTGGCCGACCATTCTGCCGTTCAGGTCAAACACGCCCGCGCGGGCGCTTCCGGTTCCGACATCCACACCAATGAAGTAACTCGCCATCTTTTTTCTCCTGAAATCAGGCTTTACGATTCTGTAAGGCAATAAAGAGGATCAGCACCGCGCCCCAGAGCGCCATCGTCAGATAGCTGCTGATCCCCAGCAGATTGAAGCCGCTTTCCAGCATTTGCAGCACCACCAGCGCCAGCACCAGGCCGATGACGCGACCAAAGCCGCCGTCCGGGTTGATGCCGCCGAGCACCGAGGCAAGAATGGTCACCAGCAGATAGGATTCGCCGTAGCCCGCTTTCGCCGAGTTGAACTTCGCCATCATCAGGATGGCCGCCACCCAGCCGAGCAGAGCGGAAATCACATAGACGGAAATCTGTACCCGCACGGTATTCACCCCGGAATAGCGCGTCGCCTGCTCGTTCGAACCCACCAGATAGAGGCTGCGTCCAAGCGTCGTGTGCTCCAGTAACACCCACAGCAGCACCGCCACCGCAATAAACAGCAGCAGGGCGACGGGGATCCCCGCGAGGGTGGCGTTACCTAAATACTGGATCGCCGCCGGGAAGCCGGAGATCACCGTGCCGTTAGAAAACAGAATGTTCAGCCCGGAGATCAGCGTCATGGTGCCGAGGGTCGCAAGAATAGGCGAGACGCCCACCCAGGCGATGAGCGCGCCGTTTAGCACGCCAATCGCCACCGCGACGGCCAGCCCCGCCAGCAGCGCCAGCATAAAGAAGAGGGGATTATCCGGATGGCTGACAATAATCGCCGCCATCACCAGCGAACAGGCGTTAGCACCGGCAATAATCGACAGGTTAATGCCGCCGGTGAGCATGGTCAGCCCCATGCCCAGCGCCAGCATGCCGAGGATCGGCAGCTGCGAACTGATGGACTGGAAATTCGCGACGCTGAAAAAGCGGCTGCCCAGCAGCGCCGAGAAGACCACGGCAACGACAATAATGATCACGCACTGGAGGCGAATGATGGCATCACCAGGCAGATAACGGGCGAAGGTTTTCATCTTAAAGTTCCCCTGCGAGTTTGCGTTTTTCGTTCCACGCCGTCGCGCTGATGCTGATCAGGATAATGGTGCCGCTGAACACGGTGTGCCAGTAAGAGGAGACGCTTAACAGCGTCAGGCCGTTTTGCAGGAAGGCCAGCAGGATCACCCCGAGCAGCGTGCCGGTCAGCGTGCCGCGACCGCCGGTCATGCTGGTGCCGCCCAGCACCACGGCGGCCAGCACCGTCAGCTCAAAGCCGAGCAGGGAGTTTGGCGCAACCGACTGGGTGATCTGCGCCTGCACCACGGCGGCGATACCGGCGAGAATGCCCATATAGCCGTAAACGCAGAAGTGCAGCTTCAGCAGGTTCAGCCCGAGGCGGGAGGCGGCGTCACGGTTGCCGCCCATGGCGTAAATCTGGCGGCCCAGCCGGGTGTAGTTCATCAGAATGGCAGTGAATATAATCACTGCGGCGAGACAGAGCAGCGGCAGCGTCAGGCCATAGTCGTAGCCGTCGGCAGCGGTAAAGGAGAACCAGTTGATGCCGTTCATAAACCAGTCCGGGAAGCCGTACAGCCAGGTGCCTTTGGTGGCGTAGACCAGCAGACCGTAATAGACGTTGAGCGTGGCGATGGTGATGATGATCGCCGGCACGCGCAGCCAGTAGACCAGAAAGCCGTTGATAAGCCCAAGCAGCAGGCCGACGGCAATGGCCATCGCCAGCGCCAGCACGAAGTTGCCGCCGTGGGCGATCATCCAGCTGGCCATGGCGTACTGCGCGATGGCGGTCATCGCCGGAAAAGAGATATCAATGCCGCCGGAAATCAGCACCACAAACAGCCCGCAGGCCAGAATGCCCAGAATGGCGTAGCTGGTGGCGACATCCGTCAGGTTGCCCAGCGAAAGAAACTCATCGGTGCTGACGCTCAGCCCGACGATCAGGGCGATCACTAACAGCCCCAGCCAGAACTCATGTTGCCCGACGAGGCGGGAAAGACGCACGTTATTCATTGATGACCTCGACCACTTCAGCAATTTCCGCTTCGGTACAGCGATGGGGATTAAATTCAGCGACCAGCTTGCCGCGGCGCATCACCAGCACGCGATGGCTGTTGTAGTAGGCTTCCGGGATCTCATCGCAAATCATCAGCACCGCCATACCCTGTTCCGCCAGATCGCGGGCAATCTGATAAATTCCCTCTTTATTGGCGATATCCACGCCGACGGTGGGGGAGTCCAGGATGAGAATGCGCGGGTTAGTCGCCACCCATTTGGCGATGGCGATACGCTGGGCGTTGCCGCCGGAGAGGGTTTTCACCGGCAGGTGTGGATCGGAAACTTTAATGTTCAGATCGCGGATCAGATCGCTTACCAGCTTTTGCGCTTTGGCATGATCGAGCAGACCGCTGCGGGTATGGAGTTTGTCGAAGACCGTGACGATGGTGTTGTCATAGATCGACTGCTCCATGATCAGCCCCTGCGTCAGGCGATCTTCCGACACATAACCGATGCCGTGTCTGATGGCGTCGTGATTATTACGCAGGCGCACCGGCTCGCCGTTGATGCGGATTTCGCCGCTCTCCGGCTGCGTCATGCCAAACAGGCTCAGGCACAGCTCGGTACGGCCCGCGCCCAGCAGGCCGACAACAGAAACAATCTCGCCGCTGCGTAATGACAGATCGATGTTCTGGTATTTTCCTTTGCGGCTCAGGTTACGTAACTCCAGCATCGGCGGCTGATCGGCGGGCGGTTTTTCCGGCAGCGGGCTGTAGTGAAAACGCTGCCCGGTCATCAGGAACGCCAGCTCGTGGCTGTCCAGCTCCTGCGCAGGCCAGGTGCCCACCAGCTTGCCGTCGCGCATCACGCTGATGCGATCTGCCACTTCCATCACCTCATCCAGACGGTGGCTGACAAAGACCACGCAGATGCCCGCCGCTTTCAGTTCATTCACCACCCGCAGGAGGCCATTCACCTCCTGGCGCGTCAGCGAGGCGGTGGGCTCATCCATGATCACCAGCCGGGCATCGGCGGCGATGGCGCGGCAGATCGCCACCAACTGGCGGTCAGCAATGGAGAGTTTTTCGACTTTTTTATCCGGGTCGAGGGCCACGCCAATACGTTTCATGGCGGCCAGCGCCTGGGCTTTCATCGCCCCGCGGCGCACCCAGATATCGCCCCCCGGCAGATAACGGTTAACGGCAATATTTTCCGCCACGCTGAAGTTCGGAAACAGCGACAGATCCTGGTAAATCACCTGAATACCGTAATGGGCGGAGAGCTGCGGCGTCAGCTGATGGAACAGCTTGCCGTCGAGCATAATCTGCGCGCCTTTTTCCGGGTGGTAGACGCCGGAAATCACTTTAATGATGGTGCTTTTTCCGCAGCCGTTCTGCCCTGCCAGACAGTGAACTTCGCCTTTTTTCAGCGTCAGGTTCACGTTATCCAGCGCCAGCACGCCCGGAAATTGCTTGCTGATATTCTCAAGTGAGATAAATGCGGCGGTGTCTGCCATGGGCAATACTCCTGCAAGCGCCCTTACGGGCGCTGAGTGTGAATTGTTTTAGTTATTCGGTTTCCCTGGTGTGGGCGGAGTGCCTCAGAAACCGAGTGATTGCGCGTTATCTTTGGTGACTTCGAGGATCTTGTTAAAGCGGATCACTTTTTTGTCCATATCCACATCGGCTTTGCCTAAACCCTCGATGGTCAGATCCGGCGTCACTTCCTTGCCCTGCAACAGCTGATCGGCAACGGTAACCAGCGCATAACCGGCATCTTTCGGATCCCACAGCAGCGCCTTTTTAATGTCGCCGCGCATCAGGTACGGCGCGGCCTGGGCAGGCATGGCAATACCGACAACCGCCATTTTTTCTTTAGCGCGTTTCTTCTGCACCGCCTGACCGGCACCGATTGGGCCAAGGGAGCCAAAGCCGATAATACCTTTCATCTGCGGATAGGTTTTCATCAGATCCAGGGTAGTGGAGTAGGATTTATCAATGCTTTCCGCCACCGGCAGGCGGGAGGTGACTTCAAACATCTCGGGGTATTTTTCTTTCTGATATTTGATGGCGTAGTCCGCCCAGGCGTTATGCAGCGGCACCGTTAAAGATCCCACGTAAATGGCGTAGCCGCCTTTGCCGCCCATGCTTTTCGCCAGCTCATCGACGTTAGCCTGCGCGTATTTTTCGCTGTCGATGGTTTCAATATCCCACTGGCCGATCTGCTGATCCGGGGATTCGTGGGTCAGCACCACAATGCCTTTGTCGCGGGCTTTTTTCAGCACCGGCTCCAGCACCTTCGCATCGTTAGGCACCACGATAATGGCGTTGACGTTCTTGGCGATCAGATCCTCAATCACCTTCACCTGCTGGGCAGGATCGGGTGTGGAAGGACCCGTCTGATACGCATTCACATTCAGCTTTTTGGCGGCGTCGTTCACGCCGGTTTCCATACGGTTGAACCAGGGAATGCCGGTGACTTTCGCCACCACGGCAATTTCATACTTTTCCGCCGCCGCAACGTTACCGGACAACATGCTGACAGAAACCAGGGCTGCACTGAGTAAGGCGAGTTTGAATTTCATAGTTTTACCTTATGTAGGGTACGGGCATGTCACGCACAGAGATTAACAACGAAGGGAAGAGGGGATGAATCGCAGATTTTTTAAATGTGATGACTGCCCATTTTTGTTATTTTTTAGATCTAATATCGTTAAATTACAGTTAAAAAATAACATTAGCTTCACAATCAGTAAGGCTGTCTTTGTTAAATTCGGTTGTTTAATTAACTAATAATTAACAATTATTTATCATTTTGCGGATTAAGGCGGCTTTTTTGCCGGATTTTTGCGCACCAGCCGCCGGGAATGTTTCAAATATGTGAGCTGAAACGATAAGCCTGCCCTGGGCGGTTTTTTACCGGTGATGTTAAAAACCTGTTAAGCGCTCACTTGTGTTTACCGCCGTTTATCGCCAGACTGTCGCCACCATTCAGGAGGAAATCATGGTTCTGCACTCTACGCGCTGGCTGGCGCTCGCCTACTTCACCTATTTTTTTAGCTATGGCATCTTTCTGCCTTTCTGGAGCGTCTGGCTCAAGGGCACCGGTTTAACGCCGGAAACCATCGGTATTTTACTGGGCGCAGGTTTGGTGGCACGCTTCCTTGGTAGTCTGCTGATCGCCCCGCGCGTCAGCGATCCTTCCAGACTTATTACCGCGCTGCGGGTGCTGGCATTGCTTACGCTGCTGTTTGCGCTGGCATTCTGGGCAGGACATAGCGTCGCCTGGCTGATGGTGGTGATGATCGGCTTTAACCTGTTTTTCTCGCCGCTGGTGCCGCTCACGGATGCGCTCGCCAACACCTGGCAAAAGCAGATCACCATGGACTATGGCCGGGTGCGGGTATGGGGATCTATCGCTTTCGTGATTGGCTCGGCGGTGACCGGCAAGCTGGTGAGTCTGTACGATCATCAGGCGATTCTGGCGATGCTCACGCTTGGCCTGATCTCCATGCTGCTGGGAATGCTGCTGCGCCCGACGGTAATGCCGCAGGGGCAAAGCCGCCAGCAGGAGGCCGCAGGCTGGCCGGCGTGGAAAAGCCTGATCCGCCAGAGCTGGCGTTTTTTGGCCTGCGTATCGTTGTTACAGGGAGCGCACGCCGCCTATTACGGCTTCAGCGCCATCTACTGGCAGGAGGCGGGCTATTCCGCCTCAACGGTGGGCTATCTCTGGTCGCTGGGCGTGGTGGCGGAAGTGGTGGTCTTTACCCTGAGCAATAAACTGTTCCGCCGCTGGAGCGCCCGCGATCTGCTGCTGCTTTCGGCGGTGTGCGGGGTGGTGCGCTGGGGGTTGATGGGCTGGACGACGGCGCTGCCAGGACTGGTGCTGATCCAGATCCTGCACTGCGGCACCTTCACCGTCTGCCATCTGGCGGCCATGCGCTATATCGCCGCCCGTCAGGGCGCTGAAGTGATCCGCTTGCAGGCGGTTTACTCCGCCGTCGCCATGGGCGGCAGCATCGCGGTAATGACCGTCTTCGCCGGATTCCTGTTCCAGCATCTGCACCAGGGCGTCTTCTGGGTGATGGCGCTGGTGGCCTTACCGGCAATGGTGCTGCGTCCGCGCATCAGCCCCCAAGCATAACGCGGATATGGCTCTGCTGCTGCTCGCTCAGGGATCCGGCGGCATGGATCAGCGGGGCGGAGAACAGCGGCAGGGCGGTGGCGTAGGGGGTGACGATCAGCGCCACTTCCCGCGGCGCGCCTTCCTCCTGAAACGCTGCCAGGCTCAGGTGCTTAATATTGAGCGGCAATAGCGTCAGTTCGCGCAGTTGCAGCTCAATTTCCTGCTCAAGCTGCGGATCGTCGCCGGTGAGGATCAGCACCTGTTTTTCGTGCAGATCGCTCTCCTGCATCAGCCACGCGCCAAATATTACCGCCACCAGACCGGTTTCCTCCGGGCTAAAGCGCAGACCATATTCCTGCTCCATGCCGCCCATTACCTGTGTGGTGGTGCGCATCAGACGCGGATAGAGGCGGTGCATCTCCTCCGGCAGGGTGTCATCAATGCCAATGCCGAACAGACTGCGATCCAGCGCCTGCGCCAGATGGATATAGAGCTGATCCGCCAGCCCCTGCTCATCGCTGAAGCGCATACCTGAAAGTGCATGAAAGCGGCCAATCATCTGGTTCACCGCGCGGCGCAGCCGCAGGTCCTGCTGATGCCCGTCGCGCAGCGGATCCGGGGTGCGCAACAGCATAAACATCACCGCCAGGAACAGGTGTTCGCTGTCGTGGGGCATCTTCGCCACCCGACGTTGCCAGTGACGCACAATGTCCTGGGCGGCGCGGTATTCTGCGCGGCTCTGCGCCCAGGCCTGCTGGACGGGATTAAACTCCGGGGTAAAGCCAAGCTGATGTTGCAGCAGGCAATACTGCAAATAGAGACGAAGAAACTGCACGTCGCGGCATTCAAACTGGCGCTGCAAATTGCGTGCGCAAAGATTAATCAGCGCCTGAAGATTGGTATCGTCATACAACGGGCGGGCAATCTCGCTCTGTTTAAGGGCGGTTTTCAGGGCCGGGGTAAAATGCTCGTTGATAAATTGCGGGCACAGGCGCAGCGCACGCCGCAGCCAGTGCACCAGGCACAGCCGCTGATCCAGAACGCTGCCCTCGATGCGATAACAGCCATCGGGCTGGGTGATGATATTCAGCCGATGATAACGCTGGATCTCCAGACCCGTGTCGGCTATATCTTGCCGGGTGACGGCACCATCCACACCGTTCAGTTCGCCAAGGCTTTCGGGCGTCAGAGCGTGTCCGGGCAACGACAACATCAGAAAAGCATGGCAGCGACGTTGTGGGCTGGAGAGGACAGATGGAGGGGTCATCACAAGGGTCATCTGCGTTGGCTCCAGTTAGGGGTTTTTGTTAAGAATAGCTAAAGGATGCAACGGCGAAAGCGCAAGCGGGGAGCTTTCCCTCAGGAATGCCGGGGAACATCACAGAATTTTTCACGTAAGGAACACATGCAAACAGTTAAACAATGCGCCGGTGCGCTCTTTCTCGCGCTTTTATCGCTGCCCGCGCAGGCGCATCCGCACAGCTTTATCGGCCTGCAGACGGCGCTGGTGGCGGACAACGGCCAGCTTACCGGGCTGCAAATGCGCTGGACGATGGATGAAATCACTTCAGCGGATCTGTTGTATGACGCGAAAGACGCAAAGCCAGGAGATGAGATCTGGAAAAAACTCGCCGCCGAAGTGATGGCCAATGTGCTGGGGCAGCACTACTTCACCGAATTCTGGCACAACGGCCAGAAGGTGAAGTTCCTCAATCGCCCCAGCCAGTACGGTATGGCGCGGGAAGGGCATCAGGCGGTGCTGACATTTGTACTGCCGCTGGCCGAGCCGCAGCCGCTGGCCGGACAGACCTACACCTTTTCCACTTTCGATCCCACCTATTATGTGGACATGAGCTACGCCCGGGACCAGGACGTGACGCTGCCCGCGGCGCTGCAAAAAAGCTGTCAGCTGAAGGTGGATACGCCGACGCCGGGCGAAGAAACCCTGAAGTTCGCGCAGTCGCTGGATAAAGAGGACGCGCCGCCTGAAGACATGGCGCTGGGACAACAGTTCGCGCAAAAGGTGACAGTCACATGTCAGTGATAGGCCAGACGATGAAACGCCCGCGACGCTGGACGGCGCTCTGGCCGCTGGCGCTGTTTATTATTGTGGCCGCCGTGTGCGGCATTTTGCTGTGGCAGCACTGGTCATGGATCCTGTATGAAAGCGTTGGCTGGCAGCGGGATGTCAACAGACGCATGAGCGGGCTGTTACAGGCCGTGGCGGATAATCCGGCAAGGGCAGGCGGCTCGCTGCTGGCATTCAGTTTTCTCTACGGCGTGCTGCATGCGCTGGGGCCGGGGCACGGCAAAGTGGTGATCGCCACCTGGCTTGCCACCCATCCGTCAAAACTGCGATCCAGTATTGGCCTGACGCTGGCCGCTTCCTTATTACAGGGGCTGGTGGCGATTGCGCTGGTGGTGGTGGTGCTGACGCTGCTTGAGCTTCCCGCCCGGCAACTGCATATCAGCGGAGCCTGGCTTGAGAAAGCCAGCTATGCGCTGGTGGGTGTGCTGGGCGTAATGTTATGCGTTCGTGCGCTGAAAAAGTTATGCCGCTTATTCCGGCGACCAACCTTTAAATCCTTCACGCCGCATCATGTCCATGACGAGCACTGCGGCTGCGGGCATCAGCATCTGCCCACGCCGGATCAGTTACAGAGCGGCGATGACTGGCGGGCGCGGCTGATGATCGTGCTGTCGATGGGGATGCGTCCCTGTTCAGGCGCGCTGATGGTGCTGCTGTTCAGTAAGGTAATCGGGGTGTTTGGCTGGGGTATGGCGTCAGCAATGGCGATGGCGGCAGGCACCTCGCTGACCATTTCGTCGCTGGCGCTGCTGGTGCACAGTTTCCGTCAGTTTGCAGTGAAGCTTGGCGGCAATAAAGCGCCGGTATTGTGGCGGCAGATTGGCTGGAGCACGCTGGCGCTGGCCGGAGGGGCAGTGCTGGTAGTAGCGGCAGTGGTGATGTGGATGAGCGCGGTAACGCCGGTGCGGGGGTTAAGACCGTTTTGATACCGCCGGATAGCGCTGCGCTTATCCGGCCTACAAAACGGTAGGCCCGGTAAGCGAAGCGCCACCGGGCAAAACCAGACAGTTCCGCAGGCCCGGTAAGCGAAGCGCCACCGGGCTAAACCAGACCAATTAACGCTTCAGCGCATCGCTCAGTTCGTCACGCATGTTCGCCAGCATGGCTTTCACCACGCGCGGGTTACCTGCCACGATGTTGCCGGTATGCATGTAGTTATGGTTGCCGGTGAAATCACACACCAGGCCGCCTGCTTCACGCACCAGCAGTTCGCCCGCGGCGAAATCCCACGGCTTCAGGCCAATCTCAAAGAAACCATCCACGCGACCGGCGGCAACATAGGCCAGATCCAGCGCGGCAGAACCGGTGCGACGGAAGTCAGCGCACTCGGTAAACAGTTTGCCGATCACATTGATATAGGATTTGGAATGCTGTTTGGCTTTGAACGGGAAACCGGTCGCCAGAATAGTGCCGTCCAGATCGCGGGCGGTGCTGCCGCGCAGACGGTAGCCGTTCAGCTGTGCGCCCTGACCACGGGTAGAGGTGAAGAGTTCGTTACGCATTGGATCGTAAACCACAGCGACTTCAGTGCGGCCTTTAATACGAACAGCGATGGATACCGCGAAGTGCGGCAGACGTTTGATAAAGTTGGTGGTGCCATCCAGTGGATCGATAACCCATTGTACATCCTGATCTTCGCCTTCAAGCTCACCGCTTTCTTCGGTGATGATGGTGTGCTGCGGGTAAGATTTGCGAATGGTTTCGATAATCACTGCTTCAGCAGCTTTATCAACGTTAGTCACAAAATCATTGCTGCCTTTCTGGCTTGCTTCAACAGCGTCCGGGGTTTCATAGTTTTTGGCAATTAAATTACCCGCCTTGCGCGCTGCGCGCACGGCGATGTTCAGCATCGGATGCATCGGTCTCTCTCACTGGATGTTAAAGAACGGGGGAAAACGGCGCAGAGTATAGCAGCGAGTTCGTTATCTGTCTTCGGTTTATGATAATATGCGTGAATAATCTTTAGCCGTAGAAAACTTATGCTGCAAAATATCCGTATCGTACTGGTTGAAACTTCTCATACCGGCAACATGGGCTCGGTCGCCCGCGCCATGAAAACCATGGGCCTGACCAATCTCTGGCTGGTGAATCCGCTGGTTAAACCTGACTCGCAGGCCATCGCGCTGGCGGCAGGCGCCAGCGACGTGATCGGCAACGCCAATATTGTGGATACGCTGGATGAAGCGCTGGCGGGCTGTAGCCTGGTAGTCGGGACCAGCGCCCGTTCGCGTACCCTGCCGTGGCCGATGCTGGATCCGCGCGAGTGCGGCCTGAAAAGCGTCAGCGAAGGGCAACATGCGCCGGTGGCGCTGGTGTTTGGCCGTGAACGCGTCGGTCTGACCAACGAAGAATTACAGAAGTGCCACTATCATGTGGCCATTGCCGCCAACCCGGAATACAGCTCGCTGAACCTGGCGATGGCGGTGCAGGTGATCGCTTATGAAGTACGCATGGCGTGGCTTGCCACCCAGGAAAGCAGTGACGCGCAGCCGGAGGAAATCCCCTATCCGCTGGTGGACGATCTGGAGCGTTTTTACGGTCATCTGGAACAGACGCTGCTGACCACCGGTTTTATCCGCGAGAACCATCCGGGGCAGGTGATGAATAAACTGCGCCGCCTGTTTACCCGTGCGCGCCCTGAAGCTCAGGAACTTAATATTCTGCGCGGCATGCTGGCGTCGATTATTGAGCTGAAGAATAAAGAGAAGTAACGGTGGCTTGCCCGGTTTGAACACCCCAGGCCCGCGCAAGCGAAGCGCCGCCGGGCAAGACAATAAAGACGGCACAGAAGGTCAAATACCTGACTAAAACAGTCAAGTAAATAGTTGACCATTTTAGTCGGGAATGTCAGACTTGCGCCTGCTATGCAACACTACATATTTTAATAACAACCCCGGGCAGGGGCGCGTTTGAGGTTAAGTAAGACATGAGACTAACATCTAAAGGCCGTTATGCCGTTACCGCAATGCTGGACGTTGCACTCAACTCCGAAGCTGGCCCGGTTCCGTTGGCAGATATTTCTGAACGTCAGGGTATTTCCCTTTCTTACCTGGAACAACTGTTCTCCCGCCTGCGCAAAAATGGCCTTGTTGCCAGCGTTCGCGGTCCAGGTGGCGGCTACCTGTTAGGCAAAGACGCCAACAGCATTGCCGTAGGCGAAGTGATCAGCGCCGTTGACGAATCCGTAGACGCCACCCGTTGCCAGGGTAAAGGCGGCTGTCAGGGCGGCGATAAATGCCTGACCCATGCGCTGTGGCGCGATCTGAGCGACCGTCTGACCGGCTTCTTAAACAATATTACGCTGGGCGAACTGGTGAATAACCAGGAAGTCATGGACGTGTCCGATCGTCAGCACAGCCAGGAATCACAACGTAATACCCGCGCGCAGGACGCCATCGACGTTAAGCTGCGCGCCTGATTATCCGACTCGATTCGGATAATACATAAAAAAATAGAGAATTTCTGAATCAGGCCGGGACCGCGTGTTCCGCCCCTTCGGTCGTACATCCAGCCGATTGCCTGATTCCTTGCATTAGAGTGATGTACGGAGCTTAAAAGCAATGAAATTACCAATTTATCTCGACTACTCCGCAACCACGCCGGTGGACCCGCGTGTTGCCGAGAAGATGATGCAGTTTCTGACCATGGACGGGACCTTTGGTAACCCGGCCTCCCGTTCCCACCGTTTCGGCTGGCAGGCGGAAGAAGCTGTTGATATCGCCCGTAACCAGATCGCTGAACTGGTTGGCGCAGACCCGCGTGAGATCGTTTTCACCTCGGGCGCGACAGAATCCGATAACCTGGCGATCAAAGGCGCTGCCAACTTCTATCAGAAAAAAGGCAAGCACATCATCACCAGCAAAACCGAACACAAAGCGGTTCTCGACACCTGTCGTCAGCTGGAGCGTGAAGGCTTTGAAGTGACCTATCTCGCCCCGCAGCGTAACGGCATCATCGACCTGAAAGAACTCGAAGCGGCGATGCGTCCGGACACTATCCTCGTGTCCATCATGCACGTGAACAACGAAATCGGCGTGGTGCAGGATATTGCGACCATCGGCGAACTGTGCCGCTCGCGTGGCATCATCTTCCACGTGGATGCCACCCAGAGCGTGGGTAAAATCCCGGTCGATCTGACGCAGCTGAAAGTTGACCTGATGTCCTTCTCCGGTCACAAAATCTACGGTCCGAAAGGCATTGGCGCGCTGTACGTGCGTCGTAAGCCGCGTATCCGTATCGAATCCCAGATCCACGGCGGCGGTCACGAGCGCGGTATGCGTTCCGGTACGCTGCCGGTGCATCAGATTGTCGGCATGGGTGAAGCCTATCGTATCGCCAAAGAAGAGATGGAAACCGAGATGGCGCGCCTGCGCGTCCTGCGTAACCGTCTGTGGGATGGCGTGAAGGATATGGAAGAAGTCTATCTGAATGGCGATCTGGAGCAGGGCGCGCCGAACATCCTTAACGTCAGCTTTAACTACGTTGAAGGCGAGTCCCTGATCATGGCGCTGAAAGACCTGGCCGTCTCCTCGGGCTCCGCCTGTACGTCTGCAAGCCTTGAGCCATCCTACGTGCTGCGCGCGCTGGGCATGACTGACGAGCTGGCGCACAGCTCTATCCGTTTCTCGCTGGGTCGTTTTACGACTGAAGAAGAGATCGACTACACCATCGAGCTGGTACGCAAATCCATTGGCCGTCTGCGCGACCTTTCTCCGCTGTGGGAAATGTTCAAACAGGGCGTGGATCTCAACAGCATCGAATGGTCACATCATTAATCGGTTTCGGCATCAGGAGAATAGAAAATGGCTTATAGCGAAAAAGTAATAGATCACTACGAAAACCCGCGTAACGTTGGCTCTTTTGACAACAGCGATGACAGCGTTGGCAGCGGCATGGTGGGTGCACCGGCCTGTGGCGACGTCATGAAACTGCAGATCAAAGTCAACAACGACGGCATCATCGAAGACGCGCGTTTCAAAACCTACGGCTGTGGCTCTGCTATCGCGTCCAGCTCGCTGGTCACCGAGTGGGTGAAAGGTAAATCACTGGACGAAGCCCAGGCGATCAAAAATACCGATATCGCTGACGAGCTTGAACTGCCGCCGGTGAAGATCCACTGCTCTATCCTGGCAGAAGATGCGATTAAAGCCGCGATTGCGGATTACAAAAGCAAACGTGAAGCCAAATAGTTGAGGTTTGTATGTCGATTACCCTTAGCGACAGTGCTGCCGCGCGCGTAAATTCCTTCCTGGCCAACCGTGGAAAAGGGTTTGGCCTGCGTCTGGGCGTCAGAACCTCTGGCTGTTCTGGCATGGCGTACGTACTGGAGTTTGTTGACGAACCGGCGGCTGAAGATACCGTTTTCGAAGACAAGGGCGTGAAAGTCGTGGTCGACGGCAAGAGCCTGCAATTCCTCGACGGCACTCAGCTGGACTTCGTAAAAGAAGGCCTGAATGAAGGGTTTAAATTCACTAACCCTAACGTTAAAGATGAGTGTGGTTGCGGCGAAAGCTTCAACGTTTAATCGTGCCTGAACCAACAAACCCCACCTCAGCCCGCTGTGTGTGGGGTTTGCTTTAACTGATCAACCCCGGAATGGTTATGGACTACTTCACCCTCTTTGGGTTGCCCGCCGGTTATCACCTCGATATCCAGGCGATGACAGCTCGTTTTCAGGATCTGCAACGTCAGTATCATCCTGACCGGTTTGCCAGCGGCACCCCAGCCGAACAGCTTGCCGCGGTACAACACTCCGCCACGATCAACCAGGCATGGCAAACGCTGCGCAACCCCTTAACGCGCGCCGAATATTTGCTCTCGCTGCATGGTTTTGATTTATCCTCCGAGCAGCATACCGTACGTGATACGGCGTTCCTGATGGAACAGCTTGAGCTGCGCGAAGAGCTGGATGAGATCGAACAGGCGAAGGATCTCGACAGGCTTGAAGCCTTCCAGACCCGCATCGGCACGCTGTACAACGCCCGTCAGCAGCAGATGATCGAACAGTTAGACGCGAAATCCTGGGACGCGGCCGCCGATGCTGTGCGCAAACTGCGTTTTCTCGATAAACTACGCAGCACGACAGAACAACTCGAAGAAAAGCTGCAAGATTTTTAATTTCGGAAGCTAACATGGCCTTATTACAAATTAGTGAGCCTGGCATGAGCGCTGCGCCGCATCAGCGTCGGCTGGCGGCAGGCATTGACTTAGGCACCACCAATTCGCTGGTGGCTACCGTGCGTAGCGGCCAGGCAGAAACCCTGCCCGACAGCCAAGGGCGTCACCTGCTGCCCTCGGTCGTGCATTATCAGCAGAACAATCACTCAGTGGGTTATGACGCCCGCGACAACGCCGCCCGCGATCCGGTCAATACCATCAGTTCGGTAAAACGCCTGATGGGGCGCTCGCTGGCGGATATTCAGGCCCGTTACCCGCATCTGCCGTTGCAGTTGCAGGCCAGTGAAAACGGTCTGCCGATGATCGCCACCCCGGCTGGCTTGCTGAATCCGGTGCGTGTGTCCGCGGATATCCTTTCCGCACTGGCTGCCCGCGCTAAAGAGGCGCTGGCGGGCGAACTCGACGGCGTGGTGATCACCGTACCTGCCTACTTCGATGACGCCCAGCGTCAGGGCACCAAAGACGCGGCGCGTCTTGCCGGGCTGCACGTGCTGCGCCTGCTTAACGAGCCGACCGCGGCGGCCATTGCCTACGGTCTGGATTCCGGCACCGAAGGGGTCATCGCGGTTTACGATCTGGGCGGCGGCACCTTTGATATTTCCGTCCTGCGTCTGAGCCGCGGCGTGTTCGAAGTGCTGGCTACCGGCGGCGACTCCGCGCTGGGCGGCGATGATTTCGATCACCTGCTCGCGGATCATATCCGTGAGCAGGCGGGCCTGAACGATCGCAGCGACAACCATCAACAGCGCGAGCTGCTGGATGCGGCCATTGCGGCGAAAATTGCCTTAAGCGATGCCGACAGCGTTGAAGTTAACGTGGCTGGCTGGCAGGGCACTATCACCCGCGAGCAGTTCGATGCGCTGATCGCGCCGCTGGTGAAACGCACGCTGCTTTCCTGCCGTCGCGCCCTGAAAGATGCGGGCGTCGAAGCCAGTGAAGTGCTGGAAGTGGTGATGGTCGGCGGTTCAACCCGCGTGCCCCTGGTGCGCGAGCGCGTCGGCGAATTCTTTGGCCGCACGCCGCTGACCTCCATCGATCCCGATCGCGTGGTCGCCATTGGCGCGGCTATCCAGGCCGACATTCTGGTGGGTAACAAGCCGGACAGCGAAATGCTGCTGCTGGACGTCATCCCGCTATCCCTCGGCCTTGAAACCATGGGCGGACTGGTGGAGAAAGTGATCCCGCGTAACACCACCATTCCGGTAGCGCGTGCGCAGGAATTCACCACCTTCAAAGATGGGCAAACCGCCATGTCGATCCACGTGATGCAGGGCGAGCGCGAGCTGGTGCAGGATTGCCGTTCGCTGGCCCGCTTTGCGCTGCGTGGCCTTCCGGCGATGCCGGCGGGCGGGGCGCATATCCGCGTCACCTTCCAGGTGGATGCTGACGGACTGCTTTCCGTCACCGCGATGGAGAAATCCACCGGCGTGGAAGCCTCTATTCAGGTCAAACCGTCGTACGGGCTGACCGACAGCGAAATCGCCACCATGATCCAGGATTCCATGAGCTTTGCCGGGCAGGACGTGAAAGCGCGTATGCTGGCGGAGCAAAAAGTGGAGGCGGCGCGCGTGCTGGAAAGCCTGCAAAGCGCGCTTGCTGCCGATGCCGCGCTGTTAAGCGCCGCAGAGCGTCAGGCCATTGACGACGCTGCCGCGCATCTGCGCGCGATGGCGGAAGGCGATGACACCGACGCAATAGAACAAGCCATTAAAAATACAGACAAACAAACCCAGGAATTTGCCGCTCGCCGCATGGACCAGTCGGTCCGTCGTGCGCTGAAAGGCCATTCCGTAGACGAGGTTTAACATGCCTAAGATTGTTTTTCTGCCTCATCAGGACCTCTGTCCGGATGGCGCAGTTCTGGAAGCGAAAACCGGTGAAACCATTCTCGACGTGGCGCTGCGCAACGGTATCGAGATTGAACACGCCTGCGAAAAATCCTGCGCCTGTACCACCTGCCACTGCGTGGTGCGCGAAGGTTTTGACTCGCTGAACGAGAGCACCGAAGACGAAGACGATATGCTGGACAAAGCCTGGGGGCTGGAGCCGGAAAGCCGTTTAAGCTGTCAGGCCCGCGTCGCCGACGAAGACCTGGTGGTCGAGATGCCGCGCTACACCATCAACCACGCGCGGGAGCATTAATATGGGCCTCAAGTGGACCGACAGCCGCGAAATCGGCGAGGCGCTGTACGACAGCCGCCCGGATCTGGATCCGAAAACCGTTCGCTTCACCGATCTGCACCAGTGGATTTGCGACCTGGAAGACTTTGATGACGATCCAAACGCATCCAATGAAAAAATTCTGGAAGCGATTCTGCTAGTCTGGTTAGATGAAGCAGAATAATTAAACGGGCTGCCTGCGGGCGGCCCTTTTAACATACAGGCCAGAAAGGATAAAAAAATGACAACTGAAGCCATGAACATCACCTTATCCACCGCGCCTGCCGACGCGCGCTGGGGCGAAAAAGCGACCTACAGCATCAATGCTGAAGGCATCATGTTGCACCTTAACGGTAAAGACGATTTAGGCTTGATCCAGCGTGCCGCGCGTAAAATCGACGGGCTGGGTATTAAACATGTGGCGCTGGCTGGTGAAGGCTGGGACGTGGATCGCAGCTGGGCTTTCTGGCAGGGTTATAAAGGGCCGAAAGGCAGCCGCAAAGTGGAGTGGGCCAGCCTGCCGGAAGCGGAGCAGAAAGAGCTGGACAGCCGCCGTAAAATTATCGACTGGGTGCGCGACACCATCAACGCCCCGGCTGAAGAGTTAGGCCCGGAGCAGCTGGCAGAGCGCGCGGTCGATCTGCTGAGCGACGTGGCTGGCGACCAGGTCAGCTATCGCATCACCAAAGGCGAAGATCTGCGCGAGCAGGAGTACATGGGGATCTACACCGTGGGTCGCGGCTCTGAGCGCACGCCGGTACTGCTGGCGCTGGACTACAACCCGACCGGCGACAAAGATGCCCCGGTGTTCGCCTGTCTCGTCGGCAAAGGCGTGACCTTTGACTCCGGCGGCTACAGCATCAAGCAAAGCGCCTTTATGGACTCCATGAAGTCCGATATGGGCGGCGCGGCCACCATCACCGGCGCGCTGGCCTTTGCCATCACTCGCGGGCTGAAAAAACGCGTCAAACTTTATCTCTGCTGCGCCGACAACCTGATCAGCGGCAATGCCTTCAAACTGGGCGATATTATTCGCTATCGTAACGGCAAAACCGTGGAAATCATGAATACCGATGCGGAAGGCCGCCTGGTGCTGGCTGACGGCTTAATCAACGCCGACAAGCAAAAACCGCAGATGATCATCGACGCAGCCACCCTGACCGGCGCGGCGAAAACCGCCCTGGGTAACGACTACCACGCACTGCTGAGCTTTGACGACCAGCTGGCTAACCGTCTGCTGGCGAGCGCCGCTGCCGAAAACGAACCGTTCTGGCGTCTGCCGCTGGCGGAGATCCATCGCAGCCAGCTGCCGTCGAACTTTGCAGAGCTCAATAACACCGCCAGCGCGGCTTTCCCGGCGGGTGCCAGCACCGCGGCAGGTTTCCTGTCCCACTTTGTGGAAAACTACAAACAGGGCTGGCTGCACATCGACTGCTCCGCAACCTATCGTAAGGCGGCGGTGGAACAGTGGTCCGCAGGGGCGACCGGTCTGGGCGTGCGTGCCATCGCGAACCTGTTGACGGCGGAATAAGCATGTCGGAAACGAAAAACGAACTGGAAACCTTGCTTGAGCAGGCGGCCACGGAACCTGCACACCGCCCGGCATTTTTCCGGGCGCTGATGACGGCCACCGTCTGGGTGCCGGGTACGGCAGCAGAAGGGGAGGCCGTGGTCGCAGACTCCGCGCTGGAGCTTCAGCACTGGGAAAAAGATGACGGCACTTCGGTGATCCCGTTCTTTACCTCGCTGGAGGCCTTACAGCAGGCGGTAAGCGACGAGCAGCCATTTGTGGTGCTGCCGGTGCGTACGCTGTTTGAAATGACGCTGGGCGAAACCCTGTTCCTGAACGCCAAACTGCCGACCGGTAAAGAGTTCACGCCGCGCGAAATCAGCCATCTGGTGGGTGGGGAAGAAAACCCGCTCAGCCAGCAGGAAGTGCTGGAGGGCGGTACTTCGCTGTTGCTGTCAGAAGTGGCGGAGCCGCCCGCGCAGATGATCGATTCGCTGACCACGCTGTTTAAGACCCTGAAAACGGTGAGGCGCGCCTGGCTGTGCTCCATCAAAGAAGGGGCCGACGCGCCGGCGAATTTACTGATTGGCATTGAAGCGGAAGGCGACATCGAAACGGTGATCCAGACCACGGGCAGCGTCGCCACAGACACCCTGCCGGGGGATGAACCCATCGACATCTGTCAGGTGGTGGAAGGCGATAAGGGCATCAGCCACTTTATGATGGCGCACATTACGCCGTTTTATGAAAAGCGCTGGGGCAGCTTCCTGCGCGACTTCAAACAAAACCGTATTATTTGATCAGCACACAGGCCGGATAAGGCGCTTGCGCCGCCATCCGGCGTACTGTCACCCCGCCTTTGTAGGCCGGATAAGGCGCTTGCGCCGCCATCCGGCAAACTGTCACCCGATCTTTGTAGGCCGGATAAGGCGTTTACGCCGCCATCCGGCACAGTATCAACCGGTCGCTTCAAGCAACAGCAAATCCATCAGCAGCACCAGATTCGACTCAAACGAGGTCACGCCTGCGGCCTCGGCATCGTAATGCACCGCTTCGTCATACAGCGGAAAGTGCAGATCCGCCATCCCCGCCAGGGTATTCGCCGAGGCGCGGGTAAAGGCCACCACCGTCATGCCGACATTCGCGGCGATCGTCGCCTTATCCACCACCTGCTCCGTTTCGCCGCTGCGCGATACGGCAATAAACACTTCATAGCGCGCCGCATTGCTGAGAAAAATATTGCGGCTGTCACCCGGCCCGGAAATAAACGCCGTCTTGCCCAGCACCTGTAGCTTCTTGGTCAGGTATTCAGCAAACAGATAGGAAAACCCGGCGCCATAGAGAAAAAAGCTCTCTTTTTCCCGCAACAGCGCCGCGAACTGGCGGCGTTTTTCTTCCGTCACCCAGCGAAAGGTTTGCTGATAGTTATTGATAAACTGGCTGAACAGCGCGGGCAGATCCGCGCTCAGCCCCGCCTCCACGCCGATATGTGGCGTGTCGGACAGCAGTTGCTTACAGTGCCAGATAAGCTCGCTGTAGCCGCTGAATCCGAGCTTGCGGCATAAACGCATAATGGTGGCGGTGGAAACGTAGGTCGCCTGCGCCAGATCGCGCACGGTCATTTTGCCCACCTGCAGCGGGTGCGCCGTCAGATGGGCCAGTACGCGGTACTCCGCCCGCGTCAGCGATTTACTGTGCGTCAGCAACGGCGCCAGTCGGTTATCCATATCCGTGGTTATCCTTGTTTATACAGGCTCAACGGGCAGATCGTCCCGCGCGCCCCATTCACTCCATGAGCCGTCGTACAGTTTGACATCGTTGACGCCAAGCGTTGCCAGCGCAAGGATCACCACCGCCGCCGTGACGCCGGAGCCGCAGCTGGCGATAATCGGCTGATGCAGATCCACACCCTGACGCGCAAAGATTTCTTTTAACTCATCGGTGGTTTTCAGCTCGCCTTCAATCACCAGATCCGGCCAGGGCACGTTAAGCGCGCCGGGAATATGGCCGCGGCGCAGACCGGGGCGAGGTTCGTCGGCTTCGGCGTTAAAGCGTGCCGCCGGACGGGCATCCACCAGTTGCGCCGTGCGTTCATGACTCACCAGCAGCACATCGGTAAGACGTTTTACACGATCGGCATCGAAGGTCGCCTCGAAATCGCTTTCCGCTTGCGTGACTTCCCCCTCCTGTAGCGGCAGCCCGGCGCGCTGCCAGCCCGCCAGCCCGCCCGCCAGAATCGAGACGGTCTCAACGCCAAAGGCTTTCAGCATCCACCAGGCGCGCGGCGCGGAAAACAGGTTGCCTTCATCGTAGACCACCAGATGTTTACGGTGATCGACGCCCAGCTCGCGCATCGCCACCGCAAAGGCTTCGGCGCGCGGCAGCATATGCGGCAGGGGAGTGCTGTGATCGGAAAGGGCTTCGATATCAAAAAAAACCGCGCCCGGCAGGTGCCCGGCGCGGTATTCAGCGTTCATATCCCGCAGATGCTCCTGTCCGGCAGGGGCCATACGGGCGTCAATAATCTGGATTTCAGGATCATCACTGTGTTCGATGAGCCAGTCGGCTGCGACAAAATACGAGGTGGTCATGGTTATCTCCGTCAGCGTCTTTACCCGTCATACTTCAAGTTGCATGTGCGTTGGCTGCCTTCGTTCACCCCAGTCACTTACTTGTGTAAGCTCCTGGGGATTCGCTCAGTTGCCGCCTTCCTGCAACTCGAATTATTTAGGGTATGTATTAACGGATTGTCGGTGTTTTTTCTCACACCGACAAGGTCACCATCGCTAAGTCGCGAGCAAGCTTCAGAAAATCACACGGATTCTCCGTCTCGCCAGGCTTTTTTCAGCGCTGGCCAGTAGTCCTGATTCGCCTCGATCATGTCATCCAGAATCGCTTTCGCATGCTGCATGGTCGGCACGGTACGGTTAAGGGTGAAGGCCTGGAGCGCTTTCTCGTAGCTGCCTTCAATGGTGGCTTCCACCAGCAACTGCTCTGACGCCAGCTGTTGCATTAACAGCGTCTGGTGGAATAACGGCACCGCGCCCATGCGCACCGGCTCCGGCCCCTGCGAGGTGATATACGCGGGCACTTCCACCATGGCGTCGTAGGGCAGGTTCGCGATTGCGCCTTTGTTTTCCACAATCACCAGATGGCGCTGACGCAGGTTAAACGCCAGCGAGCAGGCCACATCGACGATAAAAGCGCCATGCACGCCAACGTGAAAGGCATCGGGGAGAATACCGGTACGCTGATACTCTTCGGCTGCGGCAAATAGTTTTTTCTCGCGCCCGTTCATCACTTCATTGGCGCGGGTGATGTTCGGATCCTGATGTTCGACGATCTGATTCGGCATCAGGTAATACTGTAAATACGGATTCGGCAGGTACTCCGGGAAGTGCTCCATAATCGGCTGGATGTTACGCCAGGTTTTCACCCACGACGGATCCGAGTGCTGCGGATCGGTTTGCGCCGCATCTTCCGTCAGCAGGCCAAATTTCGCGATATGCCGACGCAGTTCCGGCAGGCGATCTTCGCCATCCACCAGCACGCGGGTAAACCAGCCGAAGTGGTTCAGACCAAAATAATCCACCTCCAGCTTATGGCGATCCACCCCGAGAATAGCGCCCATATTACGCATGGCGGCGACCGGCATATCACAGATATTCAGCACCCGCGCATGAGGACGCAGACGTCGTACCCCTTCGGCAACGATAGCCGCCGGGTTGGAATAGTTGACGATCCAGGCGTCTTTATGGGCATAGCGCTCCACCAGATCGATCAGTTCCACCATCGGCAGAATAGTACGCAGGCCGTAGGCCAGGCCGCCAGGCCCGCAGGTTTCCTGACCTACCACGCCGTGACGCAGAGGGATTTTTTCATCCTGCTCGCGCATTTTGTACTGACCGACGCGCATCTGGGCGAAGACGAAATGTGCGCCGCTAAAGGCCACTTCCGGATCGCTGGTGACGGTAAACCTGATGCTCTGGCTGTGATCGCGGATCACTTTTTCCACTACCGGCGCGATGGTGTTCTGACGCGCGGCGTCGATATCGTAAACGCGGATCTCCGCCAGCGGAAAATCTTCCAGGCGCACCATCAGGCTTTTTACGATGCCAGGGGTGTAGGTGCTGCCGCCGCCGGCGATAGCTAAAATAAAGGGAGGTTTAAACATGTTTGGCTCCTTTAGAGAAACGTCTCAACGGCTTCTCGCATTTTTTTGACATGCAGCCCGTAGACCACCTGAACGTTATTACCTTGTTTGATGATGCCCTTCGCGCCTGTCGCTTTCAGGCGGGGTTCATCAATGACGTCGACATCTTTTACCGTCACCCGCAGACGGGTATAACAGTTGTCGACCACGTCAATATTCTCGCGTCCGCCCAGCCCCAGCACGATGGCTTCGCCCAGCCCGCTGTTATTGCCTTTCGCCTGATACTCCTGCTTGCTGTACAGGCGCGTCTCCTGATCGTCCTCTTCACGCCCTGGCGTTTTCATATCAAAGCGGCGGATCAGGAAGCGGAAAATCACGAAGTAGAGGCAGAACATGATCAGCCCGACCAGGATATACATCGGCCAGTTAGACTTTTCGGTGCCGAGCGGCAGGTTATAGAGAATGAAATCAATGATGCCGTTCGCGCCGATAGCGTGTACGCCCAGCAGATAAAACAGCATCATGCCGATACCGGTAAGCACCGCATGCACCACAAACAGCAGTGGGGCGACGAACAGGAAAGAGAATTCGATGGGTTCGGTGACGCCCACCAGCAGGGAGGTTAACGCCGCCGGAATAAGGATGGCTTTTGCCGCCGCTTTACGCTCCGGCTTCGCGGTCATATACATCGCCAGCGCCGCCGCGGGCAAACCGAACATTTTGCTGATGCCGCGTGCATCCCAGACCACGGTGCTGCTCAGCTGCTTAACATCCGGACAGGCCATCTCCGCAAAGTAGATATTACGCGCGCCCTGATACGTCTGGCCGCACACGTCTGCCGTTCCGCCCAGCTCGGTATACAGGAAAGGGGTATAGACCAGATGATGCAGACCGGTAGGCACCAGAATGCGCTCAAGGAAGCCGTAAATCGCCACGCCAATGGGACCCGCGCCTTTGATCGCCAGCGCCAGCGTGCTGATACCGTGCTGGGCGAAGGGCCAGAGTTCGCTCATGATGACGCCCAGAATCATGGAAACCGGCAGCATAATGATGGCGACGAAGCAGTGACCGGAATAGATCGCCATCGCCCCGGCAAACTGCACCCCGGAGTAGCGGTTATAGAGATAACCCGACAGCGCGCCGGTGAGGATCCCGGCGAACACGCCCATCTCCAGCACCTGCACGCCAAGCACCATACTCTGCCCCGCGGCTTTCATCTGATCCGCAGGAGCCAGCTCGCCCTGCATTTGCAGCGTGACGTTCATGGCGTTGATAAAGACGACAAAGGTAACGAGACCAATCAGCGCCGCATAGCCTTTATCCCGCGCGGCAAGGCCTACCGGAATACCGACGGCGAAGACCAGCGCCAGGTTAACCAGCACCGAAACCGCAGACTTAGCGATGAGCTGTCCGATGTTCTGAATAATCGGATGACCGAGAAAAGGCACATACTCGGCCAGATTCCCGTTACCGAACACATTGCCAAATGCGATAAACAGACCCACAATTGGCAGGATAAGTACCGGACCATAAAGCGATTTACCGAAATTCTGTAGGGCATTAACGGCTCTTTTCATAACGTATTCTCTTATATGAACCGCGCACAACGGTGCGAAGACAGGATAACGGTAGCAGTCGCAAGCGGTGCTTATCCAGCTATCTTATTGTTTTAAAAACAAATGACGCATAACGTAACATGTAACGTTATGACCTGTGATCCACCTTACAATGGTGCATCAACAGGCGCAGGGCAATTTGCGAGGCGTCTTCCAGAGTCAGAATCTGACTTTGTATTTCAGCCGCTCGCGCATAATAATCAGCGTACCGTCGCGTAACGGGCTTTTGGGCAAGGGACACAGGATGAAACCGTTAAAATTAGCGGCGCTGTCAGTGGCATTACTGACAGCGCTCACCGTCGTGGGTTGTGATGACAACGATAAGCCGCAGGCAGCGCCTGTCAAAGCGGCAACCACAGCAGAGGCAAAACCCACCGCAAAACCTGATGCGGCGCAAAGGGAAAAACTGGCGGCGCAGAGCAAAGATAAAGCGCTGACGCTTATCGACGCCTCAGAAGTTCAGCTGGATGGCGCCGCCACCCTGGTGCTGACTTTCTCCATTCCGCTCGATCCGGATCAGGATTTCGCGCAAAACGTGCACCTCGTCGATAAGAAAAACGGCAAGGTCGACGGGGCATGGGAGCTGGCGCCCAACCTGAAAGAGTTGCGTTTACGCCATCTGGAGCCGAACCGCGAACTGGTGGTCTCCGTTGACTCTGGTCTGCTGGCGCTCAACAAAGCCACGTTCGGCGTCAATTACGAAAAAACCCTTACTACCCGCGATATTCAGCCCAGCGTTGGCTTTGCCAGCCGCGGATCGCTGCTGCCCGGAAAAGTCGTCGAAGGGCTGCCGGTGATGGCGCTGAACGTGAATAACGTCGACGTGAATTTTTACCGGGTGAAGCCAGAATCACTGCCCGCCTTCGTCAGCCAGTGGGAGTACCGTAATTCGCTCTCTAACTGGGAATCTGACGAACTGCTGAAAATGGCGGATCTGGTGTATACCGGCCGCTTTGACCTCAATCCGACGCGTAATACCCGTGAAAAACTGCTGCTGCCGCTTGGCGAAATCAAGCCGTTACAGCAGGCAGGTATCTATATCGCGGTGATGAACCAGGCCGGGCATTACACCTACAGTAATGCCGCCACCCTCTTTACGCTGAGCAACATCGGCGTGTCCGCGCACCGTTATCACAACCGGCTGGATGTCTTCACGCAGAGCCTGGAAAACGGCGGGGCGCAACAGGGTATCGAAGTGATGCTGCTCAATGAGAAAGGGCAGACGCTGGCGCAGTCATTAAGCGACGACAAAGGCCACGCGACCCTGGAAACCGACAAAGACGCCGCGCTGCTGCTGGCGCGCAAAGACGGTGAAACCACGCTGCTCGATCTTAAACTTCCGGCGCTGGATCTGGCGGAGTTCGACATCGCAGGCGCGCCTGGCTACAACAAACAGTTCTTTATGTTTGGCCCGCGCGATCTCTATCGCCCCGGCGAAACCGTGATCCTCAATGGCCTGCTGCGTGATACCGACGGTAAACCGCTGGCGGCGCAGCCGGTGAAGCTGGAAGTGGTGAAACCCGACGGCCAGGTGGTGCGCACGCTGGTGAGCCAGCCGCAGGACGGGCTGTATCAGGTGAATTATGCCCTTGATGCAAACGCCCAGACGGGCCTGTGGCACGTGCGCGCCAATACCGGCGACAACCAGTTGATCCAGTGGGATTTCCACGTGGAAGACTTCATGCCGGAGCGCATGGCGCTGGTGCTCGAAGGCAGTAAAACGCCGCTGGCGATGGCGGACAATGTGGACTTTAACGTCACCGGTTACTATCTGTATGGCGCGCCGGCAAACGGCAATACCTTGCAGGGACAGCTGTTCCTGCGTCCATTGCGTGAAGCGGTGAAAGCCCTGCCGGGCTTCCAGTTCGGTAACATCGCGGAAGAAAATCTCTCCCGCAGCCTGGACGAAGTACAGGCCACGCTGGATGAAAAAGGCCACGGCCAGGTAAGCGTGGAAAGCCAGTGGCAGGAAGCGCACTCGCCGTTACAGGTGATTTTGCAGGCCAGCCTGCTGGAATCCGGTGGCCGCCCGGTCACCCGTCGCGTTGAACAGGCTATCTGGCCTGCGCAGGCGCTGCCCGGTATTCGTCCGCAGTTTGCCGCTAAAGCGGTGTATGACTACCGCACCGACACCACGGTCAATCAGCCGATGGTGGATGAAAACAGCAATGCGGCCTTTGATATCGTTTACGTCAACGCGGAGGGCGTAAAACAGCCGGTGTCCGGCCTGCAGGTGCGTCTGATCCGCGAGCGCCGCGACTACTTCTGGAACTGGTCAGAGAGCGAAGGCTGGCTGTCGCAATATGACCAAAAAGATCTGGTCGAAGGCGAGCAGTCGCTGGATCTGCGCGCTGATGAAACGGGCAAAGTAACCTTCCCGGTGGAGTGGGGCTCCTATCGCCTCGAAGTGAAAGCGCCGGATGAAACGGTCAGCAGCGTGCGTTTCTGGGCCGGTTACAGCTGGCAGGATAACAGTGACGGCGCGGGCGCGGCGCGTCCCGATCGCGTCACCATGAAGCTGGATAAACCCGCCTATCAGCCTGGCGACACCATTAAGTTACATATTACGGCACCGGCCGCCGGTAAAGGTTACGCCATGGTCGAATCTGCCGCAGGCCCGCTGTGGTGGCAGGAGATCGACGTGCCTGCTGAAGGGCTGGATCTGGACATTCCGGTGGATAAAGCCTGGAAACGTCACGATCTGTACCTGAGTACGCTGGTGGTGCGTCCGGGGGATAAATCCCGCTCCGCCACGCCGAAACGCGCGGTCGGGCTGCTGCATCTGCCGCTGGGCGATGAAAACCGCCGCCTGAGTATTGCGCTGGATAACCCGCCGAAAATGCGTCCGAATCAGGATCTGACGGTTAAGGTGAAGGCCACGGTAAAAAATGGCGTGGTGCCGAAAAAGGTTAACGTTCTGCTTTCCGCCGTTGACAGCGGGGTGCTGAACATCACCGATTACGTGACGCCGGATCCGTGGAACGCCTTCTTCGGGCAGAAACGCTACGGCGCGGACATCTACGATATTTACGGGCAGGTCATTGAAGGGCAGGGGCGTCTTGCCGCGCTGCGCTTCGGTGGCGACGGCGATGAGCTTAACCGCGGCGGCAAGCCGCCGGTCAACCATGTGACCATAGTCGCGCAACAGGCGCAGCCGGTAACGCTGGATGAAAACGGCGAAGGCACCGTCTCGATGCCGATCGGCGATTTCAACGGTGAACTGCGCCTGATGGCCCAGGCCTGGACCGACGACGATTTCGGCAGCAGTGAAAACAAAATTGTCGTCGCCGCGCCGCTGATTGCGGAACTTAATATGCCGCGCTTTATGGCGAGTGGCGATACCACGCGCCTGACGCTCGATCTCACTAACCTGACCGACAAACCGCAAACGCTGAATGTCTCCCTGAATACCAGCGGGCTGATTAGTCTGGAAGGCGCACAGCCGCAGCCGGTGAAAATCGCCCCGGGCGCACGCTTTACGATGCATATCCCGGTACGTGCGAAAGATGGTTTTGGCGACGGTGAAATCAACGCGCAAATCAGCGGCCTGACGCTGCCGGGTGAAACCTTCCCGGCGCAGCAAAAACAGTGGAAAATTGGTGTGCGTCCGGCGTACCCGGCGCAGACGGTCAATACCGGTATGCTGCTCAATCCGGGAATGAGCTGGACCGCGCCGACGTCAAGTCTCAGCGGATTTGCGCCATCAACCCTGCAGGGCCAGCTGTTGCTCAGCGGTAAGCCGCCGCTGAACCTGGCGCGCTATATTCAGGAACTACGAGCCTATCCTTACGGTTGCCTGGAGCAAACCGCCAGCGGTCTGTTCCCGTCGCTGTATACCAACGCCGCCCAGTTGAAGGCGCTGGGTATTGTGGGCGACAGTGATGAAAAACGCCGCGCGGCGGTGGATATCGGTATTGCCCGTCTGTTGCAGATGCAGCGTGACGACGGCGGTTTTGCCCTGTGGGATAAAAATGGCGCAGAAGAGTTCTGGCTCACCGCCTACGTGACCGACTTCCTGGTCCGTGCCGGACAGCAGGGGTACAGCGTACCGACTGACGCGCTTAACAACGCCAACCCCCGTCTGCTGCGCTACTTGCAGGATCCGGGCGTGATTGCCGTGCGCTACAGCGAAGATAGCGAGGCGAGCAAATTTGCCGTCCAGTCCTATGCCGCTCTGGTGCTGGCGCGTCAGCAAAAAGCCCCGCTCGGCGCACTGCGCGAGATCTGGCAGCATCACGATAAGGCGAATTCCGGCCTGCCGTTAATGCAGCTTGGCGTGGCGCTGAAGCTGATGGGCGACGAAGCCCGCAGCGGTCAGGCGTTGAAACTGGCGCTCAAAACCCCGCGTAAAGGGGGCGATCGCTGGACCGGGGATTACGGCAGCGCGCTGCGTGATAACGCCCTGATGCTGGCGCTGTTGCAGGAAAACAATCTGCTTAACGACGCGCAGAATCAGCTGCTGATGACCCTCTCTGAACAGGCTTACGGCCAGCGCTGGCTCTCCACCCAGGAGAGCAACGCGCTGTTCCTCGCCGGTAAATCCCTACAGGATCTGCCGGGCACCTGGCAGGCGCAAACCTCTCTGGAGGCGGAAGCGCTGCACGGCAATAAATCCCTGACCCGCAATCTGTCGGGGGATCAACTGACCGCGCTGCAGGTGACGAACACTGCCGATACCCCGCTGTGGCTGCGTCTGGACACCACCGGTTATCCGGAATATGCGCCGCAGCCGTCGTCTAATGTGCTGCACATCGAACGCCGCATTTATGGCACCGACGGCCAGGCAACGACGCTCAGCTCGCTGAAGAGCGGCGATCTGGTGCTGGTCGCGCTGGAAGTGAACGCCAGCCAGAACGTACCGGATGCGCTGGTGGTGGATCTGCTGCCTGCCGGTCTGGAACTCGAAAACCAGAACCTGGCCAGCAGCAGCGCCAGCCTTGAAGACAGCGGCGATGAGATCCGCAATCTGCTTAATCAGATGCAGCAGGCGGATATTCAGCATATGGAGTTCCGCGACGATCGCTTTGTCGCTGCCGTGGCGGTGAACGAAGGGCAGCCGGTGACGCTGGTCTATCTGGCGCGCGCGGTGACGCCGGGCACGTATCAGGTGCCGGTGCCGCAGGTGGAATCGATGTATGTGCCGCAGTGGCGGGCGACGGGAGCTGCAAGCGGCCCGCTGATTGTCACGCCATAACGTGAAGCAACATCGTTTATTGCGCTCCCGCTGGCTTTGGCTGCCGGGAGCGCTGTTGATCGTGCTGGCGTTGGTCTGGCTTGCGGATCGGATCTGGCCGCTGCCGCTCACCGAGGTGCACCCGGCGCGCGTGGTGGTCAGCGAAGACGGCACGCCGCTGTGGCGCTTCGCTGATGCCGACGGTATCTGGCGTTATCCGGTAACCATTGAAGAGGTCTCACCGCGTTATCTGGACGCGCTGATCCAGTATGAAGATCGCTGGTTCTGGCAGCATCCGGGCGTTAACCCGCTGTCGGTTCTCCGCGCGGCCTGGCAGGATCTGAGCTCGGGGCGGGTGGTGTCCGGCGGCAGTACGCTGACCATGCAGGTGGCGCGTCTGCTCGATCCCCATTCCCGCACCTTCGCCGGTAAAGCGCGGCAGCTGTGGCGCGCGCTGCAACTGGAGTGGCATCTGTCCAAGCGCGATATTCTTACGCTCTATCTCAATCGCGCCCCCTTCGGCGGCACCTTACAGGGCGTGGGGGCTGCAAGCTGGGCTTATCTGGGTAAACCCCCGTCACAGCTGAGCTATGCGGAAGCCGCGCTGCTCGCAGTACTGCCACAGGCGCCGAGCCGTCTGCGTCCCGACCGCTGGCCGGAGCGCGCCCAGGTGGCGCGGGATAAGGTGCTGGCAAGAATGGCATCGCAGGGTGTGTGGTCGGCACAACAGGTGCGAGAGTCGCGGGAAGAACCGGTGTGGCTGTCACCCCGACAGATGCCGCAGCTCGCCCCGCTGTTCGCCCGTCTCGTCGCCGGGAAAACCCGTAGCGACAAGATTGTTACCACCCTGAACGCCGGGCTGCAACGCCAGCTGGAAGATCTGGCGCTGAACGTAAAAACCCGTCTGCCGCAGCGCAGTTCGCTGGCGATGATCGTCGTCGATCACACTGATATGAAAGTGCGCGGCTGGGTGGGATCGGTGGACATCAACGACGACAGCCGTTTCAGCCACGTGGATATGGTGACCGCCGTGCGATCGCCTGGCTCGGTGCTGAAACCCTTTATCTATGGTCTGGCGATGGACGACGGGCTGATCCATCCGGCTTCTCTGTTACAGGACGTTCCGCGTCTCTCCGGCGACTATCGCCCCGGCAACTTTGACAGCGGTTTTCACGGCCCGGTCAGTATGAGCGAAGCGCTGGTCAGATCGCTGAATCTGCCCGCTGTGCAGGTGCTGGAAGCCTACGGGCCAAAGCGTTTCGCCGGGCGTCTGCGTAACGCGGGATTACCGCTGATTTTACCGGCGGGAGCGGAGCCTAATTTATCGCTGATCCTCGGCGGGGCAGGGGCGCGCCTGGCGGACATTACCGCCGCCTACAGCGCTTTTGCCCGTCAGGGGAAAGCGGGCGCGCTGCGTCTACTGCCGTCCGATCCTCTGGCCGAGCGGCCGCTGCTCTCCCCGGGTTCGGCCTGGATCATTCGCCGCATTCTGGCTTCCCAGGCGCAGCCGCTGCCGGACAACGCCCTGTCGCCGGTGGTGCCGCTGGCCTGGAAAACCGGTACCAGCTACGGCTACCGGGATGCCTGGGCGATTGGCATTAACGCCCGCTATGTGATCGGCATCTGGGTCGGCAGGCCGGACGGTACGCCGGTCGCCGGACAGTTCGGTTTCGCCAGCGCCGTGCCGCTGCTTAACCAGGTACATAATCTGTTGCAGGCGCAGTCGGTGAGCGGCAACGCGCGTCAGCCTGTCGATCCGCGTCCGGCATCGGTGACGCGCGGCGTGATTTGCTGGCCGGGGGGACAGAGTTTGCCGCAGGGCGACAGCAACTGCCGTCGTCGCCTCGCCACCTGGCTGCTCGACGGCAGCGAGCCGCCGACGCTGCTGTTACCGGATCAGGAGAGCGTGAACGGTATTCGTTTTCCCATCTGGCTGAATAAGGCGGGCGAGCGGGTGGCGGCGGACTGCCCGGACGCCACGCAACAGACGCTCATCGTCTGGCCGCGTCCGCTTGAAGCCTGGCTGCCGGCGGGAGAGCGTCGTGCCGCCAGATTGCCGCCCGTTTCGGCGCAATGCCCGCCGCCTGTGCAGAATGCCGCCGCGCCCTTGCTGTTGACCGGCGTACGGGAAGGGGCGTTAATCCGCCGTCTGCCCGGCGAGGCGCAGGTTTCGCTACCGCTGTATGCTCCCGGCGGCGAAGGACGCCGCTGGTGGTTTATTAATGGCGAAGCGTTAAATGAGTCGTCCGCAAGATTAACCCTGCAACTGACGAAGGCGGGCAACTACCAGGTTGTGGTTATGGATATTTCAGGGCAAATGACGGCTGTAAGCTTCGAATTGCGTTAAAAAATCAGAAAAGTAAGTCTTATTTCTCAACTTTAAATAAGAACCATTTAGGTTAAGGGGCTTTTAAACTAATAACTTAGTGGTAGTTGATAAAGGTCAAAAGGCATTCGTTCGAAAAAGATGAAACTTACGTTTTTACGTAATCCCTCTCTTTTTTTACGGATGAAAATGACCAGTTCCAGAAATCCCCGGCCTGAAGAAGGCCTGCTGCCTGTTTCACGGCGCAGTTTCCTTCAGGCCAGCTCCGCGCTGCTAACCCTGCCTTTTTTCTCCACGTCCGGTCACGCCGCGCCAGCAGACGCACAACCGCTGGCGGCGGTTACCGGCGACGAGCGCGTGGTACAGACCTGCAGCACCTTTGACTGCGGCGGTAAATGTGACATCCGCGCCCATGTAAAAGACGGGGTTGTCACCCGTATTTCCACCCGCGCCGATAACGAACTGGATCCGCAGATGCCGGTAATGCGCGCCTGTGTGCGGGGCCGCAGCTACCGCAAATTCGTTTATCATCCGGATCGTCTGAAATATCCGATGAAGCGCACCGGCAAACGCGGCGAAGGCAAGTTTGAGCGCATCTCCTGGGATGAAGCCACCACCCTGATCGCCGAAAAGATGCGGACGATCACCGAAAAATATGGCCCCGCCTCACGCTATGTTCACGTCGGCACTGCTGTTTCTGGCGGGCCTTTTTCCGGTACGGCAATGGTGCAGCGCTTACTGAATCTGACCGGCGGGCATCTGGCCAGCTATCACTCGGTAAGCATGGGCAATACCGCCGCAGCCACGCCCTATACCTACGGCGTGGCGGCCAGCGGCAGTTCGCTGGACACGCTTGTGGATACCAAACTGGTGATCCTCTGGGGTCATAACCCGACGGAAACCATTTTTGGGCACAGCAACCATTACTTCCAGCAGATGAAGCAAAACGGCACCCGTTTTATCGTCGTTGATCCGCGCTATTCAGATACGGTGGCGTCGCTGGCAGACCAGTGGATCCCGCTGTTGCCGACCACCGATAACGCCCTGATGGACGCGATGATGTACGTCATCGTCACCGAATCGCTGCATGACGAGGCCTTTATTCGTCGTTATACGCTGGGCTTTGATGAAGCGTCCATGCCGGAAGGCGCGCCGGAAAACGAATCGCTGGTGGCGTACCTGACTGGCGCGAAAGATGGCGTGCGCAAAACCCCGGAATGGGCGGAGCGCATTACTCATGTTCCGGCGCAAACCATTCGCCAGCTGGCGCGCGACTATGCCACCACTAAACCGGCGGCGCTGATCCAGGGCTGGGGACCGCAGCGTCACAACTGCGGGGAACGCACCGCGCGCGGCTCGACGCTGCTGGCGACCATCACCGGCAACGTCGGCGTAAAAGGCGGCTGGGCGGCGGGCTACGGCGGCTGCGCGAACCGCAAATTCACCGTCGGGCCGGAAATGCCGGACAACCCCGTTAAAGCGCAAATCTCGGTGATGAACTGGGTGCAGGCGGCTGAGGACGCGTCAAAAGTCACGCCGCAGGACGGGCTGAAAAATGCGGAAAAACTCGACAGCAATATTCGTCTGCTGTTCTCGCTGGCCGGAAACTACCTCACCAATCAGAACCCGGATCTGCGCCAGGCCGCCAGAATGCTGGAGGATGAATCTAACATTGAGTTCATCGTCGCAAGCGATCTCTATATGACGCCAAGCGCGAAATACGCCGACCTGTTGCTGCCGGAAACCAGCTTTATGGAACGCTGGAATATCGGCGAAACCTGGGGCACCGCCAGCTATCTGATGCTGTCTGAAAAACTCATCGAGCCGGAATTTGAGCGCCGTTCTGACTATGAATGGCTGCGCGAGGTGGCGGCAAAACTGGGCGTTGAACCGGCGTTCAGCCTGGGGCGCGATGAGAAACAGTGGATCGAGAGTATCTGGGAGCGTACGCGTCAGGCGATGCCGGAAGAACAACTGCCGGATTTCGCTACCCTGCAAAAAACCCGTCAGCACCTGTTCAAAAGCGAGCCTTATGTGGCCTTCGCCGACAATATCCGCGATCCGGATAATCACCCGTTCCCGACGCCGTCCGGCAAAATTGAGATCTTCTCACAGCGGCTTTACGACATGCAGCATCCGGAAATCCCGGCGCTCTCCCACTATGTGCCCGCGCATGAAGGGCCGGACGATCCGCTGGCGGAAAAATACCCGTTACAGCTGATCACCTGGAAAGGGAAAAACCGCGCCAACTCTACTCAGTATGCCAACCCCTGGCTGCAGGAAGTGCAGACGCAAAAACTGTGGATCAACCCGCAGGACGCGCAGGCGCGCGGCATCCGCCAGGGGGATGAGGTACGTATTCATAACGACCGCGGCATCAGCGTTGTACCGGCGGAAGTAACGCCGCGCATCATCCCCGGCGTGGTGGCGATGCAGGCTGGCGCCTGGTGGCAACCCGATGCGCAGGGCATCGATCGCGGCGGCTGCGCCAACGTTCTGAGTTCGGCGCGCATCACGGCGCTGGCGAAAGGGAATTCACATCAAACGATGCTTGTTGAGGTAGTAAAAGCATGAGTCAGTTTACAGACTATCCACCGGTGAGCGACAAGCAGCTGGGATTTTTTATTGATTCCTCACGCTGTTCAGGCTGTAAGGCCTGTCAGGTGGCCTGCAAGGATAAAAACGATCTGGAAGTCGGGCGTCGCTTCCGTCGCGTGTATGAAGTGACCGGCGGCGGCTTTATACCGACCGGGCAGGGCGGGGTGCAGCATAACGTCTTTGCTTACACGCTCTCCATTTCCTGTAATCACTGTGCCGATCCGATCTGCACTAAAAACTGTCCGACCACCGCTATGCATAAACGGCCTGGCGACGGCATCGTGCGGGTGAATACCGATAAGTGCGTGGGCTGCGGCTACTGCGCCTGGTCCTGTCCTTACGGCGCGCCGCAGTTAAATACGCAGACCGGCCAGATGTCAAAATGCGACTTCTGCGTCGATTTGCAGGCTAAAGGCGAACCGCCGGTATGCGTGGCTACCTGTCCACTGGGCGCGATCAAGTTCGGGCCGATTGACGAGCTGCGCGCGGCCTGGGGCAATGTTAACAGCGTGAAAGGGCTGCCGGATGCCGCCATCACGCAGCCGAATCTGGTGATCAAAGCGCATCAGGGCGCAGAAAAAGAGGAGCCGCGCCATGCATGAGTTGCCCTTACTGCTGTTTACGCTACTGCTTCAGGGATCGGTGGGCATCACGCTCTGGCTGGCATTGCTGCCAGCTCGTGGCACCCCGCCGCGCAGCGGGCTGTTGCTGGCCTTCATCATGGCCAGCCTTGGGCTGCTGGCCTCCACGCTGCATATGGGGTATCCGCTTAATGCCCTGAACGCCCTGCGTCATATCGCCAGCTCCTGGTTAAGCCGGGAAATAGTGTTCGCCTCGCTGTATCTCGGTGCGCTCGGGCTGTGCACGCTGCTTGCGCTGTGGCGCAAACCGGGGGGCGGATGGTTGCTGCCGGTGGCGGCGCTGTTCGGCTTGATCGATGTGTTCTGCATGGCGCAGATTTACATTAATACCGCGGTGATCGCCTGGCAGCACCTGAATACGCTGATCCTGTTTGCCGGTACGACGGGCATTGTCGGCTCGGTATATGCCGCGCTGAGCGCTCCGGATATACGCAGAAGGCGTATTACGCTTGCCGTTATGGTCGTGGCGCTGGTGGTACTGATTCGCCTGCTGGCGCAGCCACTGTGGATGGGCGCGCTCTCTGCCAGCCCGCAGATCGTCACCCTGCCGCATAATCCGCTGGCCGCCTTTGAGAAGCTGCGCACGCTCTCTATCCTGAGCTGGGCAGTGTCGGCGGCGGGCATGATTATTTTTGGTCTGGGAGGTATTCGGAAAGCGAAAAAGCTGCTGCTGGCGGGAAGCGGGCTGCTGTTGCTGGCTGAGATCGGCCTGCGCTTTATTTTCTTCAGTATCGGCTGATGGTGCGCTTCAGGCTCACTCAGAAAGCAGCGGCGCCAGCCATCGGCGACCGCTGCGTGCGCCATGCGCTGCGTTTTGCCCGCTGTCAGGCCTGCGTGTCGGCATGCCCCGTGGAGGCGCTGTCGGTGGTGAACGGAAAAGTCACGCTCGCAGAGGATCGCTGTCTGTCCTGCGGCGACTGCCTGTTTGTCTGTCCGACAGAGGCCATCAGCGGTATTACTCCGCCGATCCGCCATTACCGCGGGGATGCGCTGGTCGCGCCCTTGTCCTTACGGGCGGCCAGCACGGAAGAGCTGCTGATCTGGCACCGGCTTTATCAGCTTCGTGCCGTGGCCTGTAATATTGATGCGCAACCCGGCTGGGCGCTGGCGGTGGCGCGGCTCAACCTGACGTTGCGCCGCTATCAGGAGCCGGAATGGCGGATTATTCCGCCAGCGGATGCCGGAATCGATAGCTCGCGCCGTTCATTGCTGCGCGCTCAGGCTATTGAAACCCGCAGCGCCCGTGTACCGACGGGAAGGCGCGTGTTGCGCCAGCTGTATCCGCAGGTAAGCGGCTGGCTGCCGGACATAGATCGGCAGCGCTGCCAGTTATGTGGGGCCTGCTGGCGGATCTGTCCTGAACAGGCGCTGCGCGCAGAAGGCGGGCGTTTTATCATCGAATCAGCGCGCTGTACCGGCTGTGGAAACTGTCAGGCGGTGTGCCATCATCAGGCGGTGATCCTGAATGCCGGGCCGCGGGAGGATCCCGTCAGGCAACTGCCGCTGGCATCTGCCCGTTGCGCCTCCTGCCAGCAGCCGTTTCTGACGTGGCAGCAGGGCAGTACGCACTGTCCGACCTGCCAGCGGCATCAGCACGGTATGCGGGCGCTTTGTTGCTAATACTCATCTTATTTTAAAAAAATGTTACCTTCGTCCATAGGCAATAGTGCGGTTGCTCTCTATAATTCGCGCCGGGTCATACGCATGTATGCACAACAACAAAACATAACACTGAGGTAATCATGGCTATTGAACGTACTTTTTCCATCATTAAACCTAACGCGGTGGCAAAAAACGTTATTGGAAGCATCTTTGCGCGCTTTGAAACGGCAGGTCTGAAAATTGTCGGTACCAAAATGCTGCATCTGTCCTCTGAAAAAGCCGGCGGTTTCTATGCTGAGCATCAGGGCAAACCTTTCTTTGACGGTCTGGTTGAGTTTATGACCTCCGGCCCGATCGTGGTTACCGTGCTGGAAGGCGAAGACGCAGTACGTCGTCACCGTGAAATCCTTGGCGCAACTAACCCGGCGAACGCGCTGGCAGGTACTCTGCGCGCGGATTACGCTGACAGCCTGACCGAAAACGGTACCCACGGTTCCGATTCCGTTGAATCAGCTGAGCGTGAAATCGCTTACTTCTTCGCTGAAGGCGAAGTTTGCCCGCGTACCCGCTAACTATTTATTTAGTAAATGTCACGCGCGGTCGTGGCATCTGCGCAACATAATTTGTACAATGCAACGCCCCAGGATGAGCACAGGCTTACCGGGGCGTTTCTTTTTAACCCTCCACGGGCCATAACGTGTAATAACGAGGCCGGAATAAAATATGTCTGAACAAACTGTTACGCCTGAAACCGTTATCTCAACGGTACCGAATAAAGACGCCAAAATTAACCTGCTGGATTTAAACCGTCAGCAGATGCGTGAATTTTTCAAAAATATGGGCGAAAAACCCTTCCGCGCCGATCAGGTGATGAAGTGGATGTACCATTATTGCAGCGACAACTTTGACGAGATGACTGACATCAACAAAGTGTTGCGCACCCGCCTGAAAGAAGTGGCGGAGATCCGCGCCCCGGAAGTGGTGGAAGAACAACGCTCCGCTGACGGCACCATCAAATGGGCAATTGCCGTAGGCGATCAGCGCGTGGAAACCGTCTATATCCCGGAAGACGATCGCGCGACGCTGTGCGTGTCGTCCCAGGTCGGCTGTGCGCTGGAGTGTAAATTCTGCTCCACGGCGCAGCAGGGCTTTAACCGCAACCTGCGGGTTTCCGAAATCATCGGCCAGGTCTGGCGCGCAGCGAAAATCGTCGGCGCGGCAAAAGTCACCGGCACGCGTCCGATCACCAACGTGGTGATGATGGGCATGGGTGAACCCCTGCTTAACCTGACCAATGTGGTTCCGGCGATGGAAATCATGCTCGATGACTTCGGCTTTGGCCTGTCCAAACGTCGCGTGACGCTCTCCACTTCTGGCGTTGTGCCAGCGCTGGATAAGCTGGGCGATATGATTGACGTGGCGCTGGCGATCTCCCTGCACGCCCCGACGGATGAAATCCGTGACGAGATCGTGCCGATCAACAAAAAGTACAACATCGAAACCTTCCTTGCTGCCGTGCGTCGCTACCTTGAGAAGTCCAACGCCAATCAGGGCCGTGTGACCATTGAGTATGTGATGCTGGATCATGTGAACGATGGCACCGAACATGCGCATCAGTTAGCGGAATTGCTGAAAGATACGCCATGCAAGATCAACCTGATCCCATGGAACCCGTTCCCCGGCGCGCCTTATGGCCGCAGCTCGAACAGCCGTATCGATCGCTTCTCGAAAGTGCTGATGGAATATGGATTTACCACAATCGTGCGTAAAACCCGTGGCGACGATATTGACGCCGCCTGTGGTCAGCTGGCAGGCGATGTGATCGACCGTACCAAGCGTACGTTGCGTAAACGTATGCAGGGCGAAAGCATTGCGGTGAAAACCGTCTGACAACGATGCCTTAGCGGTACACTCTCTGCACCGCTAAGCATAAGTATGTGGAATATACCGCCCAAATATACTCGTATAGTCAATAATTACGGTGCGTTTCAGCCGTGTTTAGGGCAGTATGTAATGATGGAACAACAGTTTAGCCTGTTACAGGAAAGCTTAACTGTTAACGCCTGGCAGACCGTCTTATACTGTCTTGCTCAGGTTAATTGACCAGAAGTTTCGCGGCGCGGGCGGGCATTCTGACCCGCCAGCGCCTCAATTTACATTTCACGTACCAGCAGTTGTAGCGAATGAATACTGAAGCCACTCACGATCAAAATGAAACACAATCCACTGGCGTTCGTCTGCGCAGCGCCCGTGAACAACTCGGACTCAGCCAGCAAGCGGTCGCTGAACGCCTGTGCCTCAAGGTTTCCACCGTTCGCGATATTGAAGACGACAAAGCGCCTGCTGATTTAGCCTCGACGTTTTTACGTGGATATATCCGCTCCTATGCCCGTCTGGTGCACATCCCGGAAGAAGAACTGCTGCCGATGATGGAGAAGCAGGCACCGGTACGCGCGGCGAAAGTTGCGCCGATGCAGACCTTTTCGCTGGGTAAACGTCGCAAAAAACGCGACGGCTGGTTAACGAGCATCACCTGGCTGGTGCTTTTTGTCGTCCTCGGCCTGACCGGTGCCTGGTGGTGGCAGAATCACAAAGCCCAGCAGGAAGAAATCACCACTATGGCCGATCAGTCCACTGCGGAACTGAACGCCAGCAACCCGGACGCCCAGGCGATCCCGCTGAATAATGAAGCTGCCACGCCGTCTGCGGAATCCGAAACTACGGGCACCGCACCGGCAGACGCCGCGCCGCAGACCGCGGAAACCCCAGCGCCGACAGCCCCGACCACCACCGCGCAGAATGCGGTAGTGTCGCCTTCCCAGGCGAACGTCGATCCGGCGGCGACCCAGCCGCAGACCCCTGCGGCAACGGCGCTGCCGACCGATCAGGCGGCCGTTAACGCGACCGCGCCTGCCGACGCCAACGCGCTGGCGATGACCTTCACCGCCGATTGCTGGCTGGAAGTGAGCGATGCGACCGGTAAAAAACTCTTCAGCGGTATTCAGCGTAGCGGTGCTACTCTGAATCTTGCAGGCCAGACGCCTTATAAGCTCAAAATTGGCGCGCCGGCAGCGGTACAAATTCAGTTCCAGGGTAAACCTGTCGATCTGAGCCGATTTATCAGAACTAATCAGGTTGCGCGACTGACCCTCGATGCCGGACAATCAGCAGCACAGTAACAGTCGGGCAACGCGGGAGATTTTTCATGCATAACCAGGCCCCTATTCAACGTAGAAAATCAAAGCGGATTTACGTTGGTAATGTGCCCATTGGCGATGGTGCGCCTATCGCCGTACAGTCGATGACCAATACCCGTACCACGGATGTGGAAGCGACCGTAAAGCAAATTCAGGCGCTGGAGCGGGTAGGCGCGGATATCGTTCGCGTCTCCGTGCCGACCATGGATGCGGCAGAAGCGTTCAAACTCATCAAGCAACAGGTCAATGTGCCGCTGGTGGCGGACATCCACTTCGACTACCGTATCGCGCTGAAAGTAGCGGAATATGGCGTCGACTGTCTGCGTATCAATCCGGGTAATATCGGCAGCGAAGAACGTATCCGTGCGGTCGTCGATTGCGCGCGCGACAAAAATATTCCTATCCGTATCGGCGTCAATGCCGGTTCGCTCGAAAAAGATTTGCAGGAAAAATACGGTGAGCCGACGCCGCAGGCGCTGCTGGAATCCGCCATGCGTCATGTGGAACACCTCAATCGCCTGAACTTTGATCAGTTCAAAGTCAGTGTGAAAGCCTCCGACGTTTTCCTCGCCGTAGAATCCTATCGCCTGCTGGCCAAAGAAATCGAACAGCCTTTGCATCTTGGCATCACCGAAGCCGGTGGCGCGCGTGCGGGCGCGGTAAAATCAGCGATTGGCCTCGGGCTGCTGCTCTCTGAAGGTATCGGCGATACGCTGCGTATTTCGCTGGCGGCGGATCCGGTGGAAGAGATCAAAGTGGGCTTTGATATTCTGAAATCCCTGCGCATCCGTTCCCGCGGCATTAACTTTATCGCCTGTCCGACCTGTTCCCGTCAGGAATTCGACGTGATCGGCACGGTGAATGCGCTGGAGCAGCGTCTGGAAGATATTCTCACGCCTATGGATGTCTCCATTATCGGCTGCGTGGTGAATGGTCCTGGCGAAGCGCTGGTGTCCACCCTTGGCGTCACCGGCGGTAATAAGAAAAGCGGTCTCTACGAAGACGGCGTGCGCCGGGATCGTCTCGACAACCACGATATGATCGCCCAGCTGGAAGCGCGCATTCGCGCTAAAGCCTCCATGATGGATGAAGCGCGCCGGATTGATGTCCGGGAGCTTGAAAAATAACGCGGCTGGGAAGCGGCTTGCTTCCCGTGTATGATTGAACCCGCAGCGCGCCCGCAAGGTTCGGGTAAGCGCTGAGGGTTCATTTTTATATCTATAAAGAGAATAAACGTGGCAAAGAATATTCAAGCCATTCGCGGCATGAACGACTACCTGCCTGGCGAAACTGCCCTCTGGCAGCGCATTGAAGGCACCTTAAAAAGCGTGCTCGGCAGCTACGGTTACAGTGAAATCCGCTTGCCGATTGTAGAGCAGACCCCGTTATTCAAGCGCGCGATCGGTGAAGTCACCGACGTGGTTGAAAAAGAGATGTACACCTTCGATGACCGCAACGGCGACAGCCTGACGCTGCGTCCGGAAGGAACGGCGGGCTGCGTGCGTGCCGGCATCGAACATGGTCTTCTGTACAATCAGGAACAGCGCCTGTGGTACGTGGGGCCGATGTTCCGTTACGAGCGTCCGCAGAAAGGGCGCTATCGTCAGTTCCATCAGCTGGGCTGCGAAGTCTTTGGTCTGCAGGGGCCGGACATCGACGCCGAGCTGATTATGCTCACCGCCCGCTGGTGGCGCGCGCTGGGTATTGCCGATCAGGTTCGCCTTGAGCTGAACTCCATCGGCTCGCTGGAAGCGCGCGCGAATTACCGCGATGCGCTGGTGGCCTTCCTGGAACAGCATCAGGACAAGTTAGACGAAGACTGCAAGCGTCGCATGTATAGCAACCCGTTGCGCGTGCTGGATTCCAAAAATCCTGACGTACAGGCGCTGCTGAACAACGCCCCGGCGCTGGGCGATTATCTCGACGAGGATTCCCGCGAGCACTTCGCCGGTTTGTGCGCGCTGCTGGATAAGGCGGGTATCGCCTATACCGTTAACCAGCGTCTGGTACGCGGTCTGGATTACTACAACCGCACCGTATTTGAGTGGGTGACCAACAGCCTGGGCGCGCAGGGCACCGTGTGCGCTGGCGGCCGTTACGATGGTCTGGTTGAACAGCTGGGCGGTCGTGCTACCCCGGCAGTCGGTTTCGCCATGGGCCTTGAGCGACTTGTTTTGCTGGTTCAGGCCGTTAATCCGGAATTTAAAGCCGATCCTGTTGTCGATATATACCTGGTTGCATCCGGTACCGATACGCAGTCTGCTGCTATGCAGTTTGCTGAAAAGTTACGTGATGCGATGCCAGGCGTTAAGCTGATGACCAACCACGGCGGCGGCAACTTCAAGAAGCAGTTTGCCCGCGCTGACAAGTGGGGCGCTCGCGTCGCGCTGGTACTGGGTGAATCGGAAGTCGCTGACGGCAACGTGGTGGTGAAGGATCTGCGCTCTGGTGAGCAAATTACGGTGACGCAGGATGGCGTTGCGGCGCATCTGCGCACACTACTGGGCTAATCTTCCCCGGTGAATTATCGTTAAGGAGAGGGACTGCGTGGAAATCTACGAGAACGAAAACGAACAGGTTGATGCGTTAAAACGCTTCTTTGCCGAAAACGGCAAAGCGCTGGCCGTTGGGGTTATTTTGGGTATTGGCGCGCTGGTAGGCTGGCGCTACTGGGCGGGCCATCAGGACGAGTCAGTCAGAGCGGTTTCGCTCAACTATGAAAACGCCGTGTCTGCGCTCAGCGCGGATAAACCGGAAACCTTATCCGCAGCAGAAAAATTTGCCGCTGACAACAAAAACACCTACGGCGCATTCGCGTCGCTGGAACTGGCTCAACAGTATGTTGATAAAAACGACCTCAACAAAGCGGTTGCCCAGTTACAGCAGGGTCTTGCCGCGGCCAGCGATGAAAATCTGAAGGCCGTGATCAATGTACGTCTGGCCCGCGTCCAGGTACAGCTGAAGCAGCCCGATGCCGCGCTGAAAACTCTTGAGTCGATCAAAGGCGAAGGCTGGACGGCGATTGTTGCTGATTTACGCGGTGAAGCATTGCTGAGTAAAGGCGATAAACAAGGTGCTCGCACCGCATGGGAGAGTGGCGCTCAAAGCAACGCTTCACCGGCGCTGAGCGAAATGATGCAGATGAAAATCAATAATTTGTCCATCTAAGAGGGACCCGATGCAATTGCGTAAATTACTTCTGCCAGGGCTGCTTTCTGTCACCTTGTTGAGTGGCTGTTCTCTGTTTAGCGGCGAAGAAGATGTCGTCAAAATGTCCCCGCTGCCGGTGGTTGAAAACCAGTTCACGCCGTCCACCGCGTGGAGCACCTCTGTCGGTGACGGCATTGGCGATTTCTACTCGAATCTGCACCCGGCGTATGCCGATAACGTTGTTTATGCCGCCGATCGTCATGGCACGGTGAAAGCGGTGAATGCTGCCGACGGCAAAGAGATCTGGTCGGTGTCGCTGGCGCAAAAAAGCGGCTTCTTCTCTACCAGCCCGGCGCTGCTGTCCGGCGGCGTGACTGTGGCTGGCGGCCATGTCTATATCGGTAGCGAAAAAGCGCAGGTTTATGCGCTGAACGCCGCGGATGGATCTACAGCCTGGCAGACGAAAGTCGCGGGCGAAGCGCTCTCCCGTCCTGTCGTCAGCGATGGCGTGGTGCTGATCCACACCAGCAACGGCCAGTTGCAGGCGCTGAACGAAGCGGACGGCGCGGTGAAATGGACCGTTAACCTCGATATGCCTGCGCTCTCCCTGCGCGGCGAATCTGCCCCGGCGACAGCCTATGGCGCCGCTATTGTCGGCGGTGATAACGGCCGCGTCAGCGCGGTGATCATGGATAAAGGCCAGATTATCTGGCAGCAGCGTATTTCCCAGGCCACGGGTGCGACCGAAATCGATCGTCTGAGCGATGTGGATACCACGCCGATTGTCATCAATGGCGTGGTGTACGCGCTGGCTTATAATGGCAACCTGACGGCGCTGGATCTGCGCAGCGGTCAGATCATGTGGAAACGCGAGCTTGGCTCGGTGAATGATTTCATCATCGACGGCGATCGTATCTACCTGGTGGATCAGAATGACCGTGTGCTGGCGCTGACCACCGAGGGTGGCGTCACACTCTGGACGCAAAGCGATCTGCTGCACCGTAACCTGACCACGCCGGCGTTGTATAATGGTTCTTTAGTAGTCGGTGACAGCGAAGGTTATCTGCACTGGATCAATACCGCGGATGGTCGTTTTGTGGCGCAGCAGAAGGTGGACAGCTCCGGCTTCCTGACCGAACCTGTGGTTGCTGAAGGTAAACTGCTGATTCAGGCGAAAGACGGCACGCTGTACGCGATTACGCGTTAATCACAGCGGCTGTCGGCTTGAGAAAAACGGCTCCTGTTGCAGGGGCCGTTTTCCTGTTTTTACGTTTTAGCGTTTTAATTTTTGTATTTGCACAGCGCTGCCCTCCGGCGACGCTGTAAATGATTTTTTGAAAGAGGCTTTAAACATGGTACCTGTGGTCGCGCTTGTCGGGCGCCCTAACGTTGGAAAATCCACGCTTTTTAACCGTTTAACACGCACCCGAGATGCGCTGGTGGCGGATTTCCCGGGGCTGACTCGTGACCGTAAGTACGGTCGTGCTGAAGTGGAAGGCCGCGAGTTTATCTGTATTGATACCGGCGGTATCGACGGGACAGAAGACGGCGTGGAAACCCGTATGGCCGAGCAGTCGCTGCTGGCTATCGAAGAAGCGGACGTTGTGCTGTTTATGGTGGATGCGCGCGCGGGCCTGATGCCTGCTGACGAAGCCATCGCCCAGCACCTGCGTTCCCGTCAGAAACCGACGTTTCTGGTGGCTAACAAAACCGATGGTCTGGATCCGGATCAGGCGGTAGCGGACTTCTACTCACTGGGTCTCGGTGAGATCCACGCGATTGCCGCGTCTCACGGTCGTGGCGTCACCAGCCTGCTGGAGCATGTGCTGGTGCCGTGGATGGAAGAAGTCGATCCGCGTGAAGTGGAAGAAGTCGACGAAGAAGCCGCCTACTGGGCGCAGTTTGAAGCCGAGCAGAATGGCACCGAGCCGGTTGAAGAGCCGGAAGACGACTTTAACCCGCTGGATCTGCCGATCAAGCTGGCCATTGTCGGGCGTCCGAACGTCGGTAAGTCCACACTAACCAACCGTATTCTCGGTGAAGATCGCGTGGTGGTGTATGACATGCCGGGCACCACCCGTGACAGCATCTATATTCCGATGCAGCGTGATGAGCGTGAATTCATTCTCATCGATACCGCTGGCGTGCGTAAGCGCGGCAAAATCACCGATACCGTGGAAAAATTCTCGGTTATTAAAACGTTGCAGGCAATTGAAGACGCCAACGTCGTGCTGCTGGTGATCGATGCCCGCGAAGGCATTTCCGACCAGGACCTGTCGCTGCTGGGCTTTATCCTTAACAGCGGTCGCTCGCTGGTGATCGTTGTCAACAAATGGGACGGTCTGAGCCAGGAAGTTCGCGAGCAGGTGAAAGAGACCCTGGATTACCGCCTGGGCTTTATCGACTTTGCCCGCGTGCACTTCATCTCCGCCCTGCACGGCAGCGGCGTCGGCAACCTGTTTGAATCCGTCCGCGAAGCCTATGACAGCTCGACGCGTCGCCAGAGCACGGCGATGCTGACCCGCATCATGAACATGGCCGCAGAAGATCATCAGCCACCGCTGGTGCGTGGTCGCCGCGTGAAGCTGAAATATGCACACGCCGGGGGTTATAACCCGCCGATTGTGGTGATCCACGGTACTCAGGTGAAAGACCTGCCGGATTCCTACAAGCGTTATCTGATGAACTACTTCCGCAAATCACTGGACGTGATGGGGACACCGATCCGCATCCAGTTTAAGGAAGGGGAGAACCCGTTCGCCAACAAGCGCAACACCCTGACCCCGAACCAGATGCGTAAACGTAAGCGTCTGATCAAGCACATCAAGAAAGGGAAATAATCCCTTTGCTCCTCGCCCCGGCACGCCGCCGGGGTGAAGGCATACCAGGAGGCTTTATGGAACTGCAATGCCCGACCTGTCATCATCCGCTGGAACTTTCCGGCACGCAGGCGCACTGCGCGCACTGTCATCAGGATCTCACCCTTGAAGCGCGTTGCCCGGACTGTCATCAGCCCTTAGAGGTGCTGAAAGCCTGTGGCGCGGTGGATTATTTCTGCCAGCACGGCCATGGACTGATCTCGAAAAAGCGCGTCGAATTTACCCTCGCAACGCCTTAATCACACACGCAATCTTTTCCGCGTCGCCACAGCTCTTCCAGCTCTGACGGGGCATCACTTTCCGCGATTAGCAAGACGATGTCCGCATGATGCGTACTGTTTTGCTGCGTCCAGCTGATCTGAATGCGGTAATAGCGCTGATCGCCGCGTCCCGGTGACTCCGCCTTTCCCGGATCCTGTCCCAGCGGCAACGAGCGGCGCAGAATATTGCACACACGATCCCGTTGTTGTTCATCCAGTTCAGAAAGGGCGATACGGCGGGGCGCGGCAAGGCGCGGCATATACGCCACGCCGCCTTCTCGCGCCAGGTCAATAACGGCATCTTCCGTCAGCGCGGGCAGGGTTTTCATCACAGCACTCCTGTCTCTTTCCACGCCTGCTCAATGGCGTCGGCGACAGCGCTGCCAGAGCGTTTGCCGCCGTGCTCCACCGTCAGACGGGCAAAGGTGGCGAAATCGGCATTCTGCGCCAGCGAACGGTCGCACACCGTGTCATACCAGGCATAGCCCGCTTTTTCCCAGGCGTAACCGCCCAGCGCCAGCGCCGCGAGATAAAAGGCGCGGTTAGGAATGCCGGAGTTCAGGTGCACACCGCCGTTGTCCTCACGGGTTTTAATGTAGTCATCCATATGGGCTGGCTGCGGATCCTTGCCGAGCAGCGGATCGTCATAAGCGGTGCCGGGCGCAGACATTGAGCGCAGGCCGCGTCCGTTGATGCCTTCCGCCAGCAGACCTTCGCCAATCAGCCAGTCGGCCTGATCGGCGGTCTGCCCGAGGTGATACTGCTTCACCAGCGAACCAAACACATCCGACAGCGACTCGTTCAGCGCGCCCGCCTGCTCAAAGTAGATCAGGCCTGCTTCGGTTTCCGTGACGCCGTGGCTCAGCTCATGGCCGACGATATCAATCGCAATGGTAAAACGGTTAAAAATCTCGCCGTCGCCATCGCCAAACACCATCTGCTGACCGTTCCAGAAGGCGTTCTGGTAATCCTGACCGTAATGCACCGTGCCGCTTAAGATCATGCCCTTGTTATCGAGAGAGTCGCGCTGATACGCGTGCCAGAAGAACTGATGCGTGACGCCGAGATAATCCCAGGCTTCGTCGGCGGCGACATCGCCGTTCGACGGCTGGCCTTCCTTGCGCACCAGCTTGCCGGGCAGCGCCTGGGTGTTTTGCGCGTCATAGATTTCGCGTTCAGTATCGCCGCTGGCGGCGCTCGGGTGGGCAGCGGTTTTGCCATAGTGCTCCGCCATCAGCGTCTGTACGTGCATTAACGTCTGACGGGCGTACTGCTGCTGCGGGGGCGCGCCGTGGTCAATAATGTGGCGCAGGATATACGGCGGAATAACGGAATGCAGGCGAGAATAATTCATGCTGGTCTCCTTACTGGGCGAAAGCCGAAAAATAAGAAACACCAGCAGTATAGTTCCGGGCGGGAAGAGTTTCCCTTATCAGGCTTCAGGTTTACGCTTGCGGGTTTTCTTCACCGGCGTCACTTCTGTGACCTGGCTTGCCACCCAGCCATCTTCCAGACGGGTGGTCAGCGTATCGCCCGCTTTCACCTGCTTGGTTTTTTTCAGCACGCTGCCGTCAGCGGCGCTGGTCACGCTGTACCCGCGCGCCAGGGTGGCGAGAGGACTGACGGCTTCCAGATGGGTGATGGCGCCGCCAAAACGTTCGCGGGTACTGCTCAGGCGATCGCGCATGCTTTGTGCCAGACGGTACTCCAGCTGCTGTACGCGGGACTGGGCGCGATGGATGCGCGGTTGTGGGTTGTGCTGGTTCAGTCGCTGGGTGATGCGTTGCTGGCGCTGGGTAGTGCGCTTAAGCTGATTCTCCAGGGCGGTGGCCATACGCTGACGCAGGCGCTCCAGCACCGTTTGCTGACGCGCCAGCCGCAGCTGCGGATGCTGCTGTTGCAGACGATGATAAAGCTGTGTGAAACGACGATTGCGCGTCGCCAGATAATAATCCATCGCCATTTCCAGCCGCTGCTGGCCGATCTGCAACTGGCGCAACAATTCCTGCTGATTACGGCTGACCATTTCGGCGGCGGCAGAAGGCGTGGGGGCGCGCAGATCGGCGACGAAATCGGCGATGGTCACGTCCGTTTCATGCCCCACGGCGCTGACCACCGGAATGGCGCTGGCAAAGATCGCCCGTGCGACCCGCTCGTCGTTAAAGCTCCACAGATCTTCCAGCGAGCCGCCGCCGCGTCCGACGATTAACACGTCGCACTCCTGACGGCGGTTAGCCTGTTCAATGGCGCGGACAATCTGCCCCGGCGCATCCTCGCCCTGAACCGCCGTCGGGTAGATGACCACCGGCAGAGAGGGATCGCGGCGCTTAAGCACATGCAGAATATCGTGCAGGGCGGCACCGGTTTTCGAAGTGACGACGCCCACGCAATGCGCAGGGGAGGGGAGCGGCTGCTTGAACTGGCTGTCGAACAGCCCTTCCGCCTGTAACCGCGCTTTTAACTGTTCGTATTTTTGTTGCAGCAGGCCTTCACCCGCCGGCTGCATGCTCTCAACGATAATCTGGTAATCGCCGCGCGGCTCATAGAGGGTAACGCTGGCGCGCACCAGCACCTGCTGACCATGCTGCGGGCGAAAGGTGACGCGGCGGTTACTGTTGCGGAACATGGCGCAGCGCACCTGGGCGGTGTCGTCTTTGAGGGTGAAATACCAGTGCCCTGATGCGGGCTGCGTGAAGTTGGAAATCTCACCGCTGATCCATACCTGGCCCAGCTCTTTTTCAAGCAGCATGCGCACCGTCTGATTCAGGCGGCTGACGGTATAAATTGCAGGGGATTGAGTCATTGACATGTGAGCTGGATCAAATTCTAAATCAGCAGGTTATTCAGTCGATAGTAACCCGATGAGAGGCGAACGCAACTATTTTTCTGAAAAAAGTGTGGATGCAACCGATTACGCTCTGTATAATGCCACGGCAATATTTAACCACCCGGTCAGAGATATTGCCCATGCTACGTATCGCTAAAGAAGCCCTGACGTTTGACGACGTCCTCCTTGTTCCCGCTCATTCCACCGTTCTGCCGAATACCGCCGATCTCAGCACCCAGCTGACGAAATCCATTCGCCTGAATATTCCTATGCTCTCCGCAGCCATGGACACCGTGACGGAAGCGCGTCTGGCGATTGCTCTGGCACAGGAAGGCGGCATCGGCTTTATCCACAAAAACATGTCCATTGAGCGTCAGGCTGAAGAAGTCCGCCGCGTCAAAAAACATGAATCCGGTGTTGTTACCGATCCACAGACCGTACTGCCCACCACCACGCTGCGCGAAGTGAAAGAACTGACCGAACGTAACGGTTTCGCAGGCTACCCGGTTGTCACCGCTGACAACGAGCTGGTCGGTATTATTACCGGTCGTGACGTGCGTTTTGTCACCGATTTAAGCCAGCCGGTCAGCGTCTATATGACGCCGAAAGAGCGCCTGGTTACCGTGCGTGAAGGCGAAGCGCGCGACGCCGTGTTTGCCAAAATGCACGAAAAACGCGTGGAAAAAGCGCTGGTGGTTGACGCGAATTTCCATCTGCTCGGCATGATCACCGTTAAAGACTTCCAGAAAGCCGAACGTAAACCGCAGGCCTGTAAAGACGAGCATGGCCGTCTGCGCGTTGGCGCGGCCGTAGGCGCAGGCGCGGGCAACGAAGAGCGCGTGGACGCGCTGGTCGCCGCCGGCGTTGACGTCCTGCTGATCGACTCCTCTCACGGTCACTCTGAAGGTGTGCTGCAACGCATTCGTGAAACCCGTGCCAAATACCCGGATCTGCAAATCATCGGCGGTAACGTCGCCACCGGCGCAGGCGCACGTGCGCTGGCCGAGGCTGGCGTGAGCGCGGTAAAAGTGGGTATCGGTCCTGGCTCCATCTGTACCACCCGTATCGTGACCGGCGTGGGCGTACCGCAGATCACCGCCGTGTCTGACGCGGTGGAAGCGCTGGAAGGCACCGGTATTCCGGTTATCGCTGACGGCGGCATCCGTTTCTCCGGCGACATCGCCAAAGCCATCGCCGCTGGCGCAAGCGCGGTAATGGTCGGCTCTATGCTGGCAGGTACCGAAGAATCGCCGGGCGAAATCGAACTGTTCCAGGGACGTTCCTACAAATCCTATCGCGGCATGGGTTCGCTGGGCGCGATGTCCAAAGGTTCTTCTGACCGTTACTTCCAGACGGATAACGCCGCTGACAAACTGGTGCCGGAAGGTATCGAAGGCCGCGTGGCCTATAAAGGCTATCTGAAAGAGATCATTCACCAGCAGATGGGCGGCCTGCGCTCCTGTATGGGGCTGACCGGCTGTGCTACCATCGACGAGCTGCGTACCAAAGCCGAATTCGTACGCATCAGCGGTGCAGGCATTCAGGAAAGTCACGTTCACGATGTGACCATTACCAAAGAGTCGCCGAACTACCGTATGGGCTCCTGATCGTTTCCACGCCCGGCTTAATGCCGGGCGATTTTGTTTTACTTGCCTCGGAATTAGCGTCAATGACGGAAAATATTCATAAGCATCGCATTCTTATCCTCGATTTTGGTTCGCAATACACACAGCTGGTGGCCCGTCGCGTGCGCGAACTGGGCGTTTACTGCGAACTCTGGGCATGGGATGTCACGGAAGCACAGATCCGTGAGTTCAACCCAAGCGGTATCATCCTCTCCGGCGGCCCGGAAAGCACCACCGAGCATAACAGCCCGCGCGCGCCGCAGTATGTGTTTGACGCAGGCGTTCCGGTACTGGGCGTGTGCTACGGCATGCAGACCATGGCGATGCAGCTCGGCGGTCATGTAGAAGGCTCGAACGAGCGTGAATTCGGCTATGCGCAGGTTGAAGTTAAAACCAGCAGCGCGCTGGTACGCGGTATCGAAGACTCCCTGAGCGCAGACGGCAATCCGCTGCTCGACGTGTGGATGAGCCATGGCGATAAAGTTACCGCTATCCCGGACGACTTTGTGACCGTCGCCAGCACCGAGAGCTGCCCGTTTGCCATTATGGCGAACGAAGAAAAACGCTTCTATGGCGTGCAGTTCCACCCGGAAGTGACGCACACTCGTCAGGGTCAGCGTCTGCTGGAGCGCTTTGTACTCGACATCTGTGAGTGTGAAGCCCTGTGGACCCCGGCAAAAATTATCGAAGACGCCGTGGTGCGCCTGCGTGAGCAGGTCGGTAACGACAAAGTGATCCTCGGCCTGTCCGGCGGCGTGGATTCCTCGGTGACCGCCATGCTGCTGCACCGCGCCATTGGCGACCGTCTGACCTGTGTATTCGTGGATAACGGCCTGCTGCGTCTGAACGAAGCCCAGCAGGTGATGGATATGTTCGGCGATCACTTTGGTCTCAACATTGTGCACGTGGAAGGCGAAGCGCGCTTCCTGGATGCGCTGGCGGGTGAGAACGATCCGGAAGCGAAACGTAAAATTATCGGCCGTGTCTTCGTGGAAGTGTTTGACGAAGAAGCGCTGAAGCTGGAAGACGTGAAGTGGCTGGCGCAGGGGACTATTTATCCTGACGTTATCGAGTCTGCGGCCTCCGCAACCGGTAAAGCGCACGTGATTAAATCGCACCACAATGTGGGCGGCCTGCCGAAAGAGATGAAGATGGGCCTGGTTGAACCGCTGCGTGAGCTGTTTAAAGACGAAGTGCGTAAAATCGGTCTGGAGCTGGGCCTGCCGTACGACATGCTGTACCGTCACCCGTTCCCGGGTCCGGGGCTTGGCGTGCGTGTGCTGGGCGAAGTGAAGAAAGAGTACTGCGATCTGCTGCGCCGTGCTGACGCGATCTTCATTGAAGAGCTGCGTAAAGCCGATCTGTATAACAAAGTGAGCCAGGCCTTTACCGTATTCCTGCCGGTTCGTTCTGTTGGCGTGATGGGCGATGGCCGTAAATACGACTGGGTTGTTTCCCTGCGCGCGGTGGAAACCATCGACTTTATGACCGCGCACTGGGCGCACCTGCCGTATGATTTCCTGGGCCGTGTCTCCAACCGCATCATCAATGAAGTCAATGGCATTTCCCGCGTGGTGTATGACATCAGCGGCAAACCGCCAGCGACGATCGAGTGGGAATAAGATTAACCTGACCCCAACAGGTATTCCCGATAAAAAGCCCGCATTATTGCGGGTTTTTTTTATGCCTGATATTTTTTGCTCAGACATAATCTATCCTGTATTTTCCCCGCCGGTTGTTCAATTATGTTATTTCATACCTGCATTAAGATAATGCTCAAACGTGAGCCGTTTCGCAAAAAATAACGGCGAAAAGCTTTTGTATCTATGATCACAGAAATAAAAAAACATAATTAATTAGTTCAAAAACGTAATGGATTCTCCTTAGTCAGATGTGTCAGAAAGTGTTTCACCTACACAAAAGAGTCCGGAGAACTGATTAAAATGAGTGGAAACACAAAGCACAACCGGCATGATGAATATCATATATTAACCCGCGGCGAGCGTATTGGTTATGGGATGGGCGACTTTGCTCAAAACCTGGTGTTCGGTACGGTAGGCGGTTTTCTGGCGCTTCACATGCTGACGGTGAATACCATCAGTACAGCGACTGCCGGGTTTATATTCCTGTTTGTTCGTATCATCAATGTTTTTTGGGATCCGATGGTGGGAACCTGGGTGGACAAAAGAAGCTCGTCTGCCGGTAAATATCGCCCATGGCTTTTAAGAGCCGGCGTTCCGCTCGTCATTCTTTCCGCTCTGCTTTTTGCACCTATTCCTGGCGTCAGGGGATCTGTTGCTTTTGCATTTATTATTTATCTGGCGCTGGATTTACTTTATTCCGTGGTGAATATTCCTTATGGTTCTCTTAATGCGTCACTGACAAGAGATCCGGAATCTATTGACAGGCTGACCAGCACACGAATGATGCTGGCTAATAGCGCTAATCTGCTGGTCTATACGCTCTTTCCGATGTTTGTGCAGATGGCCGCGCCCAAAGATCGCAGCCTTAAGGATACCGGCTTTTTTGGCCTTGAACTGAATATGGGGAACTATACCGATCCCTCCGCCAGCTATGCCTGGTTTGGTGTGTATTCTGTCTATATGCTCTTAGGGGCGGTGGCGCTTTTTGTCTGTTATAAATTTACTAAAGAGCGCGTTGTGGCGACTGCAGAACAAACTGCCAGTGTAAAAACGACAGATTTGTTCCTTGAACTGAAAAATAACCGGCCGCTGGTTATTCTCGGAGTGTTTTTCATGCTGGCGTTTACGTTCATGTTTTTCATGAACACCGTTAATGGCTTTTTCAATCAGTACGTGGTGGGGCATTCAGAATGGATGGGTGCGATTGGCCTGGTCGCCTCAATCCCCGGCATTTTATTCCCTGTTTTCTGGCCAAAACTGAAGAAAATTTTTGGTAAAAAAGGCTTCTTTCATCTTTTCCTCGGCATGTTTATCGCAGGTGAATTGCTGACTTACGTCTGGTCACGCGAGGGTATGCATGATGCGCTCTGGCTTGCCTACATAGCTACCTTTATTAAACAGTGGGGCTTAACCTCGGCGACCGGTTTCATGTGGGCGCTGGTGCCTGAAGTTATCGCCTATGGCGAATTAAAATCTGGTAAGCGCAACGCCGCTATCATCAATGCCATCATGGGGCTGTTTTTCAAAATTGGTTTTACCATCGGCGGCGCTATTCCCCTTTGGTTACTGGCGGCCTATGGCTTTAATGAAACCGGAGCGCAGCAAAGCGCCCACGCGCTGGACGGTATCGTCATTACCGCGGTCTGGATCCCAATCCTGTTAGCTGCGATTTCAATGATTGTCATGCAAATCTATCCAATCTCAGACAAACATGTCACTGATATCAATCGTCAGCTTGATGAGATTCGTGTGTAGTCAGAAAAATTAACAATAAATAAAATTTAAGAAAGGTGTAATGATATGTCGCTTATTCAAAATCCTGTATTGCCTGGCTTTAACGCCGACCCGAGTATTATTCGTGTTGACGACACTTACTATATCGCAAATTCAACCTTTGAATGGTTCCCGGGCGTTCGCTTACATCAGTCAAAAGACCTGCAACACTGGGAGCTTCTGCCCGCACCATTGTCAACCACCACGCTTCTGGAGATGAAAGGCAACCCTTCGTCTGGTGGTATCTGGGCACCCGCGCTCTCGTATGCCGATGGCCAATTCTGGTTAGTTTATACGGATGTGAAAGTCACAGAGGGCGCTTTTAAAGATATGACCAATTATCTGACCACCGCAACGGATATTCGTGGTCCATGGACAGATCCTGTGAAGCTTAATGGCGTCGGTTTTGATGCCTCCCTTTTCCATGATGACGATGGTCATAAATATCTGGTTCAACAAACCTGGGACCACCGGGAATATCACCATCCTTTTAATGGCATCACGTTAACTGAGCTTGATACACAGACGCTGAAATTAAAGCCTGAAACCGCACGAACTATTTACCGGGGCACCGCGGTGGCGCTTGTTGAAGGGCCACACCTCTATAAACTGAACGGATATTATTATCTCTTTGCCGCGCAGGGAGGGACGGTGTTTACTCACCAGGAAGTGGTGGCTCGTTCCAGCACCCTGGAAGCGGACAGTTTCGAAACCGCGCCGGGAGACGTATTCTTGACGAATGTCGATACGCCAGACAGTTATATTCAGAAGCAGGGGCATGGCTCTTTAGTCTCAACGCCCAAAGGTGAATGGTATTATGCCTCGCTCTGCGCGCGCCCGTGGAATCGTCCTGGCGAGTCGGTTTATGATCCCCGTGGCTGGTCAACTCTCGGCAGAGAAACCTCTATCCAGAAAGTGTACTGGGATCAGGATGGCTGGCCCCGCATTGAAGGGGGGCATGGTGGCAAAACTTTTGTCGAAGGGCCAGCTGATGCTATCCACACCGAAAGCGCAAAAGATCATAGCCAGTATGATGACTTCAAAACGCCGACCCTGGATCTCAACTGGAATACGCTCCGGGTGCCGTTCACCGAAAAAATGGGCACAACGGGCGAGGGTAAATTGACGTTAATGGGGCAGGGCTCGCTGGCGAATACCCATGACCTGTCGCTGATTGCCCGCCGCTGGCAGGCCTTCTATTTTGATGCACAGGTCAAAGTCAAATTTGATCCCGTTAATTATCAGCAAATGGCCGGGTTAACGAACTACTATAACGATCGGCACTGGAGCTTTATTTTTATCACCTGGAATGAAATTAACGGTGCTGTCATTGAAATTGCTGAGAATAACCGCGGGAAATATACTTCATATCTGAAAGACGACGCCATTAAGATCCCTGAACACACCCATTACGTCTGGTTCCGCACGAAAGTCCGCAAGGAAACCTACACCTATGAATACAGCTTTGATGGGATCACTTTCACTGAAATTCCCGTTACATTAGATTCCGCTATTCTCTCGGACGACTATGTGCTGCAAAGTTATGGCGGCTTCTTTACCGGGGCATTCGTTGGTCTTGCGGTGGTGGACTACTCGGGTTACGACGCCTGCGCAGAGTTTTATGATTTCGCCTATCAGGAGCTTGGGGATTCGTTAACGGCAGATAATACTTATAGTTGGCAGGCTTCTGAGTCACGGTTCAATTAAAAGCTAAAGCGTCAATTAAGATCACATTTCAAGCCCGCGCAGACGCGGGCTTTTTATGCGTTACAGGCAGCAGGATATGCCCGTTCCGGTCACAAACGCGTGACCTTCTGAATTTGACCATGGTCGTTATGCGTAACCACAATGCGCTGCGCTTTCTGCAATTCCATGAACGTATCAGCATCCACATCCAGGCTTGCCATCAGGTTCGGCAACTGAATGCGCTGGGCGTTTTTGCGCCTCTCATACCGAAAACGGAGACGATTGTAGGTTGCCCAGATAATAAGACTGATGGCATTCAGACAGGAGAAATAAAAGTAAACCTTCAGTCGATGGATCACTTCTTCCCCTAATATTTCAGGATTGAAGAATTTTATCAGGCTTAACGCTAATAAACTGATAAACAGCAACCAGACAATACAGGTCAGGAACAGGTCAAGGCCATAACGTAATGGTCGCGTTTCTGTGCAAATGATGTGATTTTCCATATCAACCGGCGACGTTGTTCTCCTCGTTATAACAGGGGACAATTACCGAAACCAGCGGCTTGCCTTTTAACGTGGGCACATCATCTTCCCGGCCCCATGACCAGTGCCGTTCACGACTGAACCAGAACAGCAGCCCCCCGGCCATCCATAAAACAGACATAAAAAAGGGCCAGAAGAAAACAAAGCGAAGCATCGTTTCAACGGAAAATAACAGGGCTATCACCAGCGGAATGCTCACCACCAGGCACAGGATAATGAGCGAAACAATACGATTATTCATTTTCTGGATACCAGTTAGTTGAGATCTCAGGACTTATTACGCGGACGTGATCTTCACCAGTAATAAGATCGTCCGGGGTGTAACCATAATTTTTTACGCCGTTGAGTTGTAATAACTCCATCCAGCTGGCAATGTCTTTAGCATCAACAGATTGCGTTTCTAATTGCACTATTGCTTTATCGTTCGCAGCAGAGAAGCTGGTGATATAGCGGGCAAGCTGCTGTAGCCACTTACTGGCAAACTTTTTGTCTTGCTTCGCCCGGTAGGGATTAGCGACAACTATCGTCCAGTCGTAAAGGCGTAATGACTCCTGAATACGTCGATTAAACATGTCGTCCATTTGCGGGTGCAATTCCGGCATGGCGATAATCTGGCGTGCCGTTTTTATCGACGGTCCGCGAACAGCTTTAACCGTATTCGCCAGAGAAACCGTTAGCGCGGTGGACGTCGACTTGTTGGCGAACTCCCGTTTACGGGACGCTTTCTCATCGACAAAAACAACGCCGTCAAAGACGCTGTGTGCGGCCAGGTCCTCATACATGTCGTGTATTTTTTGCCAGGTGACGTCATCGATCACCTTTGAGGGCTTGTCTTTCCCGGCCGGGCTGAAGTCCCAGTTCAACAGCGGCATTGAGGCATATACCGCCACATCCGTGCGCGTCCTGAGTTGCCAGGCGAGACGATTGAACAGGTCTTCCCGGACAGGTAACCAGCGATTGGGGAAATACACCTCGCGAGTGGCGCTATTTGCTACCGGCGTTACCGATGCCTGTAAAAATACCGTACTCACATTCATGTCTTTAATCCGCTGAACAAGAAGATCAATATTCTTCTCCTGCCGATTTTTATCGACATCATAAATGCTATCAATGCTCACGCTGATTGAACGCATCTCTGACTGTTCCTGTACGCTGGCGACCATTTGCGCAAAATCAATCAGCGACGGATTATTATCAATCAACAGGCGTGGGATCGCGTCCAGGTTATCTACCGTGGCGAGTCCGTCCTCAAGCGTAAAGAAAGTATCAAAACCCAGCTTTTTGAGCTCCTGTATGGCCACGCCATTTTCCGCGCCATACGGCCACACCCAGGATTTGGGTTGTTTGCCGGTATATTTTTTTAGATGCTCAGCGATATTTTTACCGTCGGCGCTGACGCGTCGACGATATTGTTGCTCCGTTTCATAGGTCGAGGTTGTCGGCTTATAGAAACGGTTAGCGATGGCTGGCAATTTGCTTCCGCTGGGGTTGGCTTGCACACCATAATGGGAGTTCCAGGTATGAGCGCCTATTTCCACAAGCGGCGAGCGGGCAAGTTCAGCAATTTGCTGCCATGTCGCGATTTTCTCCCGATCAATATACTCATCGCCAAACTTTACCTTTTTATTGGCTGGCGTATCGACCCAACTGCCCACGGGGGCCCATAAAGCGGGCCACTGATAGGCTTTCAGTAGTGGAAAAACGCGGGTATAGAAACTCTGATAACCGTCGTCAAAGCTCAGCAAAACGGCTTTGGTGGGTAAGGTTATTTCGCGTCTGTGAGCTGCGCGAATTTGCTCCACGCTAATAGGCTGATAGCCATTTTCCCGCAGCCATGAAAATTGCTCCCGTAGCGCGCTGGTGCGTACCGACATAAAGCGCTGATCGGCACTCTCGTCCTCAACGTCATGGTAAGCCAGCACAATAAAGCTGTTGTCAGGCCAGGGATTTTCCGCACGTAATTTTTGCCTATGTCCGGTGAAGAAAACGATACCTTTCGGTGATCGTTACAGGCTGTAAGCATGCTGATGCCAAGCACTATTATAAAAGTACGCAGTATCTTCTTTAACATACCTTATCCTTAAAACCTTAAAGTCATATCCAGTTCAATACCCAGGTTATGCTCTCGCTTCCCGTCATAAGGGCGCTTAACCCAGTTCACTTTCGCACCTACACTTCCTTTGTCATTCCATTCAAAACGCTGGCCGTAACTCACTTGCGTGACGGGAGCACTGCCATGATTTTTCTCCCAGGCACTCCCTGCACCGGCCGTGAATTGCTGGCTTAAATTGGTTGAGTAATTCTCATAAATGACGTTGTTAATATTCAGGGCAGGCAGAACGTCCACTGTTTTTTGCGGATTGTAATAAGGCGTATCTAATTTCTTATTCGCCCCGTAATAGATGCCAGCCTGCGCATTAACCTGCGTTTTATGGCTCGACCATAATGTCTGTTCACCCGTAAGGGAGAATTCTGAACGCCGGTTTCCGTCGGAAAAATGCGTCCGGCTATAGCTGAAATCAGCGCGGGTACGCTCATTTTTCTGCCATTGCAGGTTAGCTTCAGCGCTATTTGCCGTAATACCGTGCTTCAGGGCGCGTGCAGGTGTGCGATGCGAAATACGCTCCGCCTGCGTACCGATACTGAAATTATCGTTAAGGTCATAGCGCGCCGAGAAGCGGCCGCCTAATTTATCGCCATGATTAAAATGACGCTCCATGATTTCGCCTTCCATCCAGATATCGCGCGAACGCCACTCTAAGCCTGCTGACCAGTCGCGAACGTTACCCTGGCCTTCGGTGAAATGACTGTTGATCTCGCCAAAGCCCGCAAATGCCCGCCAGTTTTTTGCCAGCGGCGGGGTATAAATGGTCGTGGTAAAGCTGTTGTCATGGCGGCCGGAATCAGGGCTGTCAGAATCCAGATCGACTGTTGCGCCAACACGCAGCTCCGCGGAATGATGAATATCGTGGGCCCGTTTCAGCTCTTTCACCGCAGAATTTGCCGGATCGCGTTTTTGCACGTCCGCTAATAACAGTTCAGCGTGTCGCCAGTCCTGAAGCGCCATTGCAACATAGCTCTGTTCTACTTCCAGCGAAATGTTTGTCGGCTCAAGCACTTCCGCTTTCTTTAATTCCTTCTCAGCCTTACGCGGCCAGCCTCTGGCCATCAGCACTCGCGCATAGTCAATTTTCAGGTTCTGGTTACCCGGTGCCCTGTCTTTGAGATTACGCAGGTAACGTTCAGCCGCAGGAAGGTCGTTGGCATATTCATGCAGCTCGGCCAAAAACAGATGGCCCTGCAACCATTCGTTATTTGGCAAAGGCAGCGGCGAACCTGGCATATAAGTATGAACAGGCTCTTTTTTCAGAATATGATTTGTCAGCAGCGACGCCGATTTAAATCGATTGCTTTCCAGATGGCTATAAAACAGATCGGCACGTTGCTCTTCGGTAACGTCTTCTTTTAATACTCCCTTGCTGTAGAAAAGGTCTTTCAGCATTGCTTCGGCTTGCTGCGGTTTCTTTTCATGCAAATAGGCCGATGCGACCCAGTAGCGGGCATATTCGGGAAGCGCGATACCTTCACTTTTCAGTACTTTTTCCTGCTTAAGCACATCCTTATGCCTGTCGCGTGCAAGCAGCGCACCCATTTGATCAATAAGAGCGCGGCGATAGTAAGGGGCCAGCTCTTTTTTATCCTTCCACTCACTTAATAATGACTGGTAGGTGGCTAACGCGCGATCGGCAATGTTATAGCGCTCGGATTCACTACGGGTTGGCATAAACGCCAGTCGTACAAGTTCGGCAGCATAACCGGCACGAGCATCAGGATCAGCGTGAGATCCATTCTCTTTCAGCAACACATACGAAAGATCGTTATCCTGCAGCGCCTCCTTATATTCTTTAACACCCGTGCCTGATGATGAATGCTGCATCGCCATCGTACTGGCAAAAAGTTCATTCTGCTCCTGTCCGGCGAGTCGATACACCCAGGCCGCCGCCAGATAGTTACGGCTGTCCGGATCCTTCTTAAGCAACGTATTTACGTGTTCTATAGCGGATTTATGATTACCGCTGTCCGCCAGCGTTAATAAATACCCCCGCTGATAGTCGGCATTGGCAGGATCCTTGTCGCATAAACGTTTCCAGAGCTGTAATGATTCAGACCAGCGTTTCTGATTGCGATAAGCTTTAGCCGCCGCCGGATAAGCCCGCAGCGGTAAGTTTTGCTGGCTAAAGCGCTCATATACAGAAATCACCTGCGCATCCTCGCCTGCCCAGGAGGCGATCTGTAACCAGTCTGCAATTTGCTGATTGTTTAGCGATGCGTGGGAGGCGAACCAGGCCAGCGCGGGCGTGGTATTGCCGTTTCTGGCTTCCCGTACCAGCGCATCATAATTCTGAGGCTGTGCATTAACCTGGCAGCTAAAAAAAGATGCCAGACAAACTGCAATTAATTTATAACGGGTTTTTACACTGCTTTTCTTTACGTTAAACATAGGCCCTCATGTAATTTATCAGAGTGATACTGTCCCTTGCCTGATAAAGACATAATGGTTACGCTAAAGTTATTTTATTTATGGGCCGGAAAGGGTTAGCTTTTCTGATCCGCGAGCTAAAAGCTTGCTTTCATTTTTTATCCTGAAACAACCGGTGAGAAAAAAATTCTTCTCCCGACGCTGTCTGACAAAAAATACGATAGCGGGAAAGCTTTTCCTCAAATATTTTTCGCTCCTGCGGCGTCAGGCCGGTAAGCGTACACGCCTGCAAATTGTCAATGCCCAGCCACTCGCTAAAAGCGACAGAAAAAGCGACAGAATCAATATCCCGTTCGTTGAGCGGAAAATTATCAACAGTCATCTCATGCCTCATTTATTTTCAGGTAGTCATCGAGTAATAATCGCCATCAAAAACGATGCTTCTGTTCTTGCCTTCACGTTTCGCTTCATAGAGCGCCACGTCAGCAAAGCCGATAATATCTTTCACGCTTTCCGTACCGTTACTACGGTAAATACCGATGCTCGCGGTTATCTCGCCTGGTAATCCAAGGGAGGAGGAGTGGGAAAGCCGCGCGACGTTTTTGCATATGTTATCCGCCACATATTGCGCCTCTTTTTCAGAAGCGGCGGGTAATATAATGGCAAACTCATCACCGCCGAGACGGGCAAAAATATCTTTTGAGCCAAGATTGTTGCGGATCACCTGTGCAAATTCCTGAAGCACCTGATCGCCTTTTTGATGTCCGAAGGTATCGTTAATCTCTTTGAATTTATCCAGATCAAGTAACAGTACACTGAATCCGTTTTTTTTGTTTTTGTGCGCCAGCAGTGTTTCTATTTCCTCAAGAAAATAGGTGCGGTTATAGGCTTTTGTTAATGCATCGTACATGCGCATATGGCACACCTTTTTTAACGAGGTGAGGGTATCGGCGATGATGAAAGCCGTGATGAGCAAACGGCAACTCACTTTTATGCCCCTGATCAGGTTCCAGGCTACAATACTCTCCTGGCCATAAATATAAAGAATCATAACGCACAGCATTTCTGTCAGCATCAGCGCGGCAATGCCATTCCAAAGGGTGTTGTTAAAATTGTTGTAATAAACAACCAGCACAAACAACACCAGCGCGAGCGCACCACAGGCATAACGGGCATAGTCCATATTTTTTAGTGCCACGGGATGCCCTGGCGAAGGGATAGCGGCATCTTTATAGAGATAACAGGCGACGATATATACACAGATAATATATGCCGCTGACAGAGATAAGATGATGCTGTCATTATTCAGGCATTTGCCATGCTCTTTTATATCCGCGGCATACATCAAAAGCGCGGCAAAAATAAAGCTCATGGTGCATACTTGTCTTGCCAGATTAAATATTCCAGGATTTGCGGCTTTACTCATTGATCGCACGAAATCGATGGGGCGCCATGTCGTCGCGTCATAGACGATGGAGGTACTTTCTGTGTAAAACAGTGCACCTGCCAGAAAAGCCATGCTCAGCAGTAGATAATGCTTTTTACGGTTATCACAATAATATTTGACAAGGATCGCTGAAAACGCCGCGACGTCCGTGGCAATTAATATCAATAATGATAATAAGTGGAATTGTGGTGTAGTATTTGAAAATACTGAATCAGCAGTAATGATTAAATCTTTCATAATACAGGTATTGATTAGTAAATTAAAATCATGCTGTATGCTACAGCCCAGGTTAAAGAGGGTGCATTATATTTTCAGCTTTTAATAATATCGACAGATTTTTTAATTACATTACCGGAATAAAAATGCTGAAGTTTACGCGTTCCTCTGAATAAAAATTTAATTTCATTAAGTGTATTTCATGACGCAGCTTTAATTTATATCTGGTCATGATGAGCATATAAACAATTTTGCTAAAAGCTCCATAGGTATCCCAGTCCCCTTCGAAATTCATTTTTGCATAATCACCACTAAAAAGATGAGTGTTTTCTGTTGCTGCTGATTTCGTTGATGTCGCCCAGGAGATATCCACATCGACTATACTTTCGCGTCCTTTACTTAACAGCGCAGAGTGCTTAGCTGAGATAGCCAGTTCTTTTATGACTTCTTCACTATCAAGTAATAATTTTTTAATGCTTTTCGTCACGTCAGATACTGCTGGCTCAAAAATATGATCATGCACCGTCACCGTGTGGTTGTAAGCAAATTCCCGCGTTATGGTGCACAGCTCCACCTCCGGCAGCTGGACGTCTTTCAGCAACAATGAAGGCTGTAATTTATCAAATTCCCAGACGTCTGATCGGCGATAATCTGTGGGCGACAGGCCAGTAAATTTTTTAAAGGCTCTGGCAAACCCCTGATTGCTCTGATAATGAAATAAGTATGCAATTTCGGTGATCGGCAGTGACGTCATGCGGATCAACACGGCTGCACGGCATATTCTCCGTTTAAGGATGTAATCACCCAACGATTGACCATATTGTTGCTTAAACCAGGTTTCAATAGTACGTCTGCTATAGCCTAACACTTTGGTCAGATCGTCAATGTTTGCCAGAGAATAGATATTCTCTTCAACCCAGGAAATGATGTGCTTGCGTATAGTTTCTTTCATTCCCTCAGATTTTCCTTAAATTCTAGCGGGTAAAATGAGGCGAACGGATCATTTTACGCAAAAGTGCAGCCGGTAAGTCATTATGAGTATAGATGAATAAAAGAGCGGCCCCTGGGGGAGGGTTCGTGCAGGAGTCGTTGCCTGTCAGCGCAGGGCGGTCACAGGGTAGATTTTTACGGACGCAGGAATACCCACGCTAACAGAAGCGTGCTGTCTGACAGGGTGAAGTCTTAGCGTTGTGCGGTGGGGTCGATAGTCTGGCTAATCTGTTGAGACTGGGCTTTATCCTGATGATGATACCAGGCGCCAATGGAGGAATAGACGAAGCGGCCAAAAAAGAAGAAGAAGCTGATGAGAAGTACGATACGGGTCATGCGACTGTCAAATCGATGTCGTTTTCGCATACTGTTTGCCTGACTCACAAGGGGTCCTATAAGGTAAGCCCGATCGACGGGCGGTACGTTATTAAGGCACAAAGCCAGATGCAGGTCAATTCACAATAATGTAAAAAATCGTCAAAAAAATATTAATCAGAATTATATATTCCGGCGCGAAACATTCATAATATCTATAAATAAAGTGCTGGAATGATTAATTGTGTAATTATTGATTAGTGTGGGCCGCTTTTTTGATGCAGATCAATTATTCATGACAGTACATAACTAAAATCGCAACAGACTTCACGAAATCGTACCTTTACAGACGGGTTGGATGCCTGCCTGAAACGCCCCTCCTGGACCCTGGGTTTTCTGACGAGCATCTATGACTTTTTTAAAAAGGTATCAACAATACAAAGATCAATGGTGGGCGCTACCGCTTTTCCTCCCTGTTGTTTTACTGCCATTCGTTATCCTTGCTAATACATCCACCCAGATTGCTGGCGGTGTCGTTACGCTCTACTATCTGCCGCTGGCATTTTTTATCAGCCTGATGCTGTTTTTTGGCTGGGCGGCGCTGCCTGGCATCACGCTTGCGCTGGTTTTCCACTACTACCCCCATACCGGCGGTATGGAGATCCTGGCAAAAACTGTCCATTTTCTTATCCCGACCATCCTTAGCTGGGCGGGGTATCGCCTTTTTGTCACGCGACGGCATATGGTGTCGTACGGAAATGCCGATTTAATGGGGCAGCGCCTTTTCTGGCAGGTGATCTGTCCTGCCGCCATTATTCTGCTTATCTTCCATCTGGCGACTTACCTCGGCATGTACAATAACTACAGCATGATGGCAGGTTCCAGTCCGTGGAGCGTTCGTACGCTGATCAATTTTCAGGCGTTGATGGTAGGCTGTCTGACCGGCATACCGATGTGCTATCTGCTGATCCGTATCATCCGCCATCCGCGCTATGTGCGCAGTTTTATTACCCAGATGCGACGTGAATTCCATCCACGATGCTCACGGGTTGAAGTCGTGCTGTGGCTTGGCTTACTCATCGTCATCCTGGGTTTTTTACTGCAACCCATGAATGAAGAAAGTACCATTTTCAGCTCCAACTACACGCTGACGCTGTTAATGCCGGTAATGCTGTGGGGAGCGATGCGCTTCGGCTATCGTTTTATGTCGGTGGTCTGGACGCCGTTTCTTATCGTCGCGGTGCACTATTTTTACTGTTACCTGCCGGTCCGCCAGGACTATGGCATCCAGCTGACCATCACCTCGTCCAGTTATCTGGTGTTCTCATTCATCATTAACTATATGTCGATGCTGGCCACCAGCGAACGTATGGCCCATGTTCGCGTCCGAAAACTCGCTTACCTCGATCCGGTGATGCACATGCCTAACCTGCGGGCGCTGAATCGCGCGCTGGCGGATACGCCCTGGTCGGTACTCTGTTTTCTGCGTGTCCCTGAACTGGAAATGTTAGGACGTAATTACGGCGTCATGCTGCGCATTCAGTACAAACAAAAACTGGCAGAGTGGGTGCGTCAGGATCTGCATACCCATGAGGATGTCTATCATCTTTCGGGGCCCGATCTGGTGATCCGTCTGAATACGGAATCCTATGAAGAGCGTATTGACGCGCTGGACGCCAGGATCAAACAGTTCCGCTTCGTCTGGGATGGCATGCCGCTACAGCCGCAGGTGGGGATCAGCTATTGCTATGTGCGTTCACCCGTCGTCCATCTTTACCTGCTGCTGGGCGAGTTAAGCACAGTGGCGGATCTGTCGCTGGCGACCAATCATCCGGAAAGCCTGCAACGTCGCGGCGCCGCCAGCTTACAGCGGGGCCTGAAAGATAAAGTCGAGATGATGAACCGGCTCCAGCAGGCGCTGGAAGCGGATCGCTTTGTGCTGCTTGCGCAGCCCATCGCTGGCATCCGCGGCGATAATTATCATGAGATCCTGCTGCGCATGGTGGGGGATAACGGCGAATATATCGGCCCGGACAGCTTCCTGCCGGTGGCGCACGAACTTGGTTTGTCGTCGCGCATCGACAAGTGGGTAATAGAAAATACGTTACGCTTTATGGATGCCCATCGCGATGTGCTGCCCGGTCAGCGTTTTGCCATCAACCTTTCCCCGTCGTCCGTCTGCCGCGCGCAGTTTACGCTGGAAGTCAGCCGCCTGCTGAAAGCCTGGAATATCGAAGCCTGGCAACTGATTTTCGAAGTGACGGAAAGCAATTCCCTTACCAACATCGAACAGGCTAATCAGACCCTCGGACAGCTGCAACATATGGGCTGCCGGGTAGCGATTGATGATTTTGGCACCGGCTATGCCAGCTATGCGCGGCTGAAAAACGTTAATGCCGATATTTTAAAAATCGACGGCAGTTTTATCCGCAATATCACCTCGAACAGCCTCGATTATCAGATTGTCGCGTCCATTGTTCATCTGGCGCGCATGAAAAAGATGCAGGTGGTGGCGGAGTACGTAGAAAGCGAGGAGATCCTGCGCGCGGCCATGGAGCTGGGGATCGACTATATGCAGGGCTATCTGATTGGCAAACCAGAGCCGCTGAGCGGCCTGGTTGAAAGAGCAGCTTTGCCGTCATTGCGCGCCTGAGCAGGCGATGACGGCGGAGGCGATCAGGCGGCCACGTTGTCCGGGGCGTCTTCTTCCTCGATCTTGAGCATCCAGCCGGTAACCGACTGCCAGTATTCCTGTTCTTTTTCGAGATCAAAAAGCACCAGCGCATTCTGGCTGAACCAGTCATGGGGGAAGCTCAGCGTCCAGTGATTGTCATCGGTCTTCAGACGCAGGGTCGGCGGCGTGGTGGTGGCCTGACGCTGGTTATTCAGCAGCACGCCAAGGCGCAGCAACTGGATCAGCGGCAGGTAATGCTTCTTTTTGTACAGCGCGAAACGCGGCAGATCGTCAATTTTGATCCCCTTGCGGTGATAGCGCACCATCGTTGCCATCATCATCTGCTGCTCCTGGTTGAAGCCCGGCAGATCGCTGTGTTGCAGAATATAGGCTGAATGACGGTGCATACCGCTGTGATTAATATTCAGGCCCACTTCATGCAGCATGGCTGACCAGCGCAGCAGCGCCGCCAGTTGCGGATTATCGAGCTTCGGGTTTTGCGCCAGCCACTGATCGTACATCAGCATGGTGGTTTCCAGTACGCGCTTCGCCTGATCCCGGTCGATGTTGTACTGATTCGCCAGGCTTTGTGCCGTGCGGCTGCGAATATCCTGATGGCGGAAGCGACCTTCCATCTCATACAGCACGCCTTCACGCAGCGCGCCGTCGGAAAGACGCAGCTCGCGGATCGCCAGCGCGTCGAACACGCCGCAAAGGATCGCCAGCCCCGGCACGAACACCGCTTTACGCTCGTCTGACAGACCCGGCAGGCTCAGCGCGTCAAAGTTTTTGGCTTTCAGGGTTTCACTGACCAGCAGATCCAGGCGTTCCGGCGTGATAAAACCGTCCTTTTCGCCCATCGCCAGCAACACTTCGTGGGCGGCCTTGATGCTGCCGGATGCGCCCAGCGCGACATTCCAGCCCTGAATACGGTACTGCCACGCCAGACCTTCCAGTTTTTGTACGGCGGCAAGGCGCGCACGCTGGAAGTTTTCCCGGCTGATGGTGCCGCCAGGAAAATAGAGCTGCGCAAAGCTCACGCAACCCATACGGCGGCTTTCCACCAGCTTAGGTTCGAAATCTTCACCAATCACCAGCTCCGTCGAGCCGCCGCCAATATCCACCACCAGCTTGCGGCCTTTTTCCGGCTGCGTGTGTTCCACGCCCATAAAAATCAGCCGCGCTTCTTCGTTGCCGGAAATGATTTCAATCGGATAGGGGATCACCTCGCTGGCGCGTTTTAAAAACTCCGCGGCGTTCAGCGCCTGGCGCAGGGTATGGGTGCCGACAATGCAGACGCTGGACGGCTCAAAGCCCTGCAAACGTTCGGCAAACAGCGCAAGGCAGCTCAGCCCGCGCTCCATTGCCTCTTCGCTGAGCATATTTTTATCGTCCAGCCCGTCGGCCAGGTGCACGCGCTGCTTCAGACGGCCGATGATCTGCATCGCGCCATCCACCACACGGGCAATCACCATGTGGAAACTGTTCGAACCAAGGTCGACCGCAGCAAATTCCTGCGGGCGAGGGGCGTTGTCATTTATAGGCATAGATTAGTCGGGCTGCTCGAGTGATTTGATGTAATCGTAAATCGCCAGTTGCGAGCGCACTTTACGGCGATTACCACGGGGTACATAAGTGTTGCTCAGCTCTTTGTCGATATAACGCGCTTTAACCGTATCGTTAAGCTGAAGATCCACAATATTCAGTATTTGTTGTTTCAGGCGCGGATCCAGCAGCGGCGTTGCCACTTCAATACGGTAATCAATATTACGCGTCATCCAGTCGGCGGAGGAGAGATAAACCTGCTTATCGCCCCCGTTTTCAAAAATATAAACGCGATCGTGTTCCAGATAACGGTCAACGATGCTGATCACGCGGATATTGTCGCTGATGCCCTCAAGCTGTGGGATCAACGAACACATACCGCGCACCAGCAGATTTACCATCACGCCTGAACCCGAGGCCGCATACAGCCTGTCCACAAGGCCTTTATCCACCAGGTTATTCAGCTTCAGGGTGATCCCGGACGGGCGGTTGTTCTGCGCGTTGGCAATTTCGCGGTCGATCATATCATACAGCAGGCGACGGGAGTTTTGCGGCGAAACCAGCAGGTAATCGAAGTTTACCGGACGGTATGGATTCTCGATAAAGTTAAACACCCGACGCACTTCGTTGGTGATCCGCGCATCCGCCGTCAACAGTGAATAGTCGGTATACAGGCGCGCGGTTTTTTCATTAAAGTTACCGGTGCCGATATGGGCATAACGCACCACTTCATCGCCTTCTTTACGGGAGATGAGGAACAGCTTGGCATGGATCTTAAGTCCGGGCGCTGAGAAGATCACGTGTACACCCGCCTCGGTAAGACGACGCGCCCAGTGGATATTGGCTTCTTCGTCGAAACGCGCCTGCAGCTCCACCACCACGGTGACTTTTTTGGCGTTATGCGCCGCATGGATCATCGCATCAATAATGCGCGAATCTTTCGCCACACGGTAAATGTTAATTTTGATCGCCAGCACGCTCGGATCGAACGACGCCTGACGCAACAGTTCCAGCACGTGCTCAAAGGTGTGGTACGGATAGTACAGCAACACATCGCGCTCGCGGATGGCATCGAATCCGTTACGGAATTTATCGAACCAGATATGGCGCAGACGCGGCAGGGGCTTATTCACCAGATTGGCTTTGCCGACGTTCGGGAAGCCAATAAAGTCTTTGAAGTTATGATAGCGGCCGCCGGGAACGATGGAGTCATAGCGCGAAATGGTCAGCTTGTCGCGCAGCATTTCCACCATCGCGTCAGGCATATCCCGCTGATACACAAAGCGCACCGGCTCGGCGGTCAGACGCTGTTTCAGGCTGGAGGACATCAGCTCCATCAGGCTCGCTTCCATTTCATGCACCAGATCATACTCGGCATCACGGGTCATTTTCATCGAGTAGGCGTTGAGCGCATCGTAATCAAAGAAGCCTTTGAAAATATCATCGAGGCAGTAGCGCAGAATGTTATCCAGCAGGATCATCGGCTTACGGCGGCGCGGCGCTTCCGGCGGCAGATTGACAAAACGTGGCACCTTGTCGGACGGGATCTCCAGCAACGCATAGCGAATGGCGTCGCCACGGATAATTTCCACCGCCAGATAGGTGTAATCATCTTTCAGGAACTGCACCAGATCGGTTTCGCGATTAATCAGAATGGGCGTAATGTGCTGGCGCAGATAGTGTTTGAAATAGTTACGCAACCAGCTCTGCTGGTTAACGGAAAGCTGGCGTTCGTTGATCAGAAAGATCTGGTTACGGGCCATTTCCAGCAGCAGTTCATTATAAAGGCCGTCAAATTCCTGATCGGCTTTCAGCACGCGGGCCTGGATCTTGCCGAGTAAATGGCGTGAATGGGCGTTAGAGCCTTGCTCTTCGCTGATGATGATCCGGCGTTTCAGCTCGGCAAAACGCACTTTATAGAACTCATCAAGGTTGTTGGAATAGATACCCAAAAAACGCATGCGTTCGATAAGCGGGTTCGATTTATCCGCGGCTTCCTGAAGGACGCGCTCATTGAACGCCAGCCAGCTTAATTCTTTCTCGATATATAGCTTTTCCTGACCCATTACAACTCACACTCCGGTTCAATCACGGTTCGTGGCAATCCGTCTCTGCCTTCATTATGGCGAGCTTTGCCACAGGTTGTCCAATTGTGACAGGGAAGTATGACATTAAGTGTGTGAACGGGACGGCAGATTAAACGCATTTTTTCCGTTAGCGTGCACCACGAGGATGGAGAGGGAATGCCATGTGGGAAATACGTGCACTGGAATTGAATAATCAGGAAATATGGAACTGGGAACGGGTGTGTCAGTTTATCGATTACGCCTGTCGTCATCAGTTTACGGCGCTGGTGGTCGGGCAGATGGATCTTTTCGACAAACTGGTTACGCCCGAGGGCTATTCGCCCGCGCAATTAAACGATCGTCTATCCAGCCAGCAACGCGCGCGCTGTATCTATCTGGAGCGAGTGGGAAATTATTGCCATGCCCGTGGCCTGCGTTTTTATCTGCAGGCCAAAGAGTTAAATTTCCCGACCGATGTCCTTCTCAGCCATCCGCAGCTGGTGGATGCGCGTGAAGGCGTGCGCTTTGATATGGAGTTCTGGCGCAGCTTTCTGACGGATAAAGTGGCGCTGATCTGCCAGCGCATCGCCTCTCTTGATGGTTTACTGATCGCGCTGTCCACCACCGACAGTCTGTTGCCGATCTCTCGCCCGCACTGGGCGGACAACAGCTCTGCGCCCGGCAACAGCCGTGAACGCTATAAGTGCTTTTTTCACGCCTTAAGCGAGGTGATGGCCCGCGAAGGGCGTCATCTGGTGCTGCGCGTCTTTCCGGCGAGTAACAGTGATGTGGACAATGTACTCCATGCCGTCAGGTCATTGCCGGAAGCGGTGTCGGTATCAATAAAACTGACGCCGGAGCGTTTCTGGCCGGCCTTTCCTAATAACCCGGCCCTATTAGCGGTGACCGGGCGGGACGTCTGGGTGGAGATTGACCTGGCCGGTGAGGAGGTGGGCTGGGGAAACTTTCCTTTTATACGCATTGATGAACTTCAGGGACGGTTGTTGTGGTGTCAGGGGAAAAATCCGGCGATCCGCGGTGCGCTCTGTAAAGTCAGCTGGGAAGGCATTGATAATCACTGGATCATCGGCAGCCTCAGCGAATGCAACCTGATAAGCTGCGGCTGGTTGCTGCGCCATGATCAAAATCCGACCGTCAGATTTTTATTGCAGCGCTGGTTGAGTGAATGTTACGGCTGGCGACCGCATCAGGATGTCGTTGACAGGTTAGGGGAACTGCAGGAGCAGGGCGGGCAGGCGCTCTATGGTGCGTTGTATGCGCGCGATCATGTGTTTCATCGCCACAGCTTAATTCCGGAAAGCGTCGAGCAGGCCCTGTGGAGCCTTTACGGACAGCTGGATCGCAACCACTGGCTGCCCGGCTCAGGCAACGAACTCTACTTCTCCCGCGATGACGTTAAAACCTCATCACTTCATCTTTACCAGATAGCCAAAGAGAAGGACGCTGCGCTCTCCCTGGCCCGTGACGTGGCATCCAGGGCCGCAGATTTTGCCCGCAATGCGGAATTTCCGGCCGCGCTATACCAGCGCTGGCAAACAGAATGGGACGGACTGGCGCTTTATTGTCAGATTTTCGTCTGTGCGCAGAAGGCGTTTTTCACGCTCTGTTATGCCCGGCAGGTCGAAAACAGCTGGAGTATGCGTGAGATCTGCCAGACCAACATTCAGGGTTTATACAGCGCCGCCGGAGAGATGGCCGATTTTTGCGCCCGTCATCCCGATCTCCCGCCGGGGCTGTATGTCATGTTTGATCCCCGGCGGGTCAGGCAGTTTGCTGCCAGCCTCAGCGAGGCGCTGGCAAAGCTCATGGCGTCACTTTAGGCCGCCAGTTGTCATTACGGTGGCGGTGGCCGGTGAGCGTTTCCACCACCTCACGGGCCTGCGCACTGGCCTGCTCCGGAAAACCGCCTGCCCGCAGCCTTTCCAGTTCGCTGAGCAAAACGGCATGGCGCTGGCGGCTCAGGCGAAAGCGGAACGCGCCGGTGAGCGCCATGATCGCCAGCAGCCCCGGCCCGATGAGAAACACCAGCCACAACCCCTGGAGCGCCTGTGCTGACTGGCTGTCGGCTCCTTTGGTGAAGCCAAAGGCTTCCAGCGCCAGACCCACCACAAACAGCGCCAGCGCCTGGGATAATTTGCGGGTCAGCATCATCACCCCGGCGTAAATACCTTCCCGCCGCACGCCGGTCAGCGCTTCATCCACGTCGGGCAGAAAATTATAAATATTCCATGGGATCAAATAGGTCCCGCCGCGGGCGATCCCCATCATCACGGCACCCGCCAGCAGAAAAAGAGTTAACTGCGGCGCGGTGGGGGAAAGCTGGCTGAACCAGATCAGACTGAGCAGGATCATGCCGATGGCGCATTTATAGGCGTGACCATTACCGATACGGATACACAGCCAGGTAAACAGCGGGATCGCGAAAAACTGAAACAGGGTCATCAGGCTCATGGCTTGTGACGCGAGGCTGGTGCTGACCTGCAGCACATACGCCATAAAATGCGTAAACAGGGAGCCGAAAATATCCAGCGCGACGGCGCCGCCGACATACATCATGATGTGCACGCGAAAGGTTTTCAGCCGGAAGGTGGTTGCCATCTCCCGGTAAAGCGAAATGACGGTTTTCAGCATTCCCTTCTCAACGGGCGGTGGAGGCAGATTTTCCCGCTCCCAGGTGCCGCGCCAGACAAAAAACCACGGCAGCGCGAACAGCACTGCGAATACGATGCCGATCCACATAAACGCCTGCGCTTTGGTGGCGGTATGCGCGATGATCTGGCCCGGGATCAGCGCCGCCAGAAACGCCGTCGCCTGGGCGAATAACATGCGCGCCCCCGACATCTTAGAGCGAATGTCATAGCGCGAGGTCATCTCTGCGGGCAGTGTGTCGTAGGGCACCATCAGCAGCGTGAACACCGTGTTGAACACCAGATAGGTGCCCAGATACCAGACATAGCCGAAGCCGCTCAGCCACATCAGCGCGAAGGTGAGGGAAAGCGGTGCGCCCAGAATGAAAAAAATGCGCCGCCTGCCCCAACGCGTGCGTACGTTATCGGTGATATAGCCCATCACCGGATCGGTAATGCCGTCCCAGATTTTACCAATCGCGAAAATAGACGCGGCAGCGGCCGGGGACAGCCCGGCCACCTCAATATAAAAATAGAGTAACCAGAGGCCGGTTATCGTCATCGCGCCGCTGCCAAAAATATCCCCCATACCCCAGGCGAGAATGTTTTTGGTTTTGACGTCGCGACGGCCAGCAGAAAGCGGTTCGTTTTGCATAAGGCGTGTCCCTGTCATTAAGGTGAAAACCTGTTCACCTTAATGAGCGGACGACGGCCTGACCCAGCGCTGCTTGCACGCTTTTTTGCCGTTCTGCGACGGCGTCTGAAGATCGGATCCGGCGACCAGTGAAACTGTGATCGCCAGTCGGTTAACGCACGGCGCGGGGCTGCGACATGTGCGTTTGCGCACGTCTCGTCCTTTTTACGCCTCGCCGGTTGTGAGGATCATCACGCAAAACGCCCGGGCAAATCCGTCGTTGTGACGAGGGGCAAGAATTGCGTGAAAAGCTGTTATCACCGCCTGGCGCGCCTTCTGTCCGGGTGCTGTGATGTCGCTCTTTTTAACGACGGCGAGTAAAACCATGCAACTGACACTTTCTCAATTTTCTCCCTGTGCCGACGGCATCACTCCGGACACGACCTGTTTTCAGCGGGCGCTGGATCTGCTGGCTGAGCGGGGCGGCGGCACGCTGACGGTCGGGGCGGGGCGTTACCGGGTGGGCGGGCTGCGCCTGCGTTCGCACTGCAGGTTGCACCTGGCGTCAGGAGCCCTACTGATAATAAGTGACGATTACCACGACTTTTGCCCGGTGCAAAGCCGCGCCGAATGTTCTGACCGCGCCTTTCTGTATGCCGCGGGGGCGAGCGATATTGCCGTCACCGGCGACGGGAAAATTTGCGGCAATAGCGCAAGCTGGTTCGCGGCCAGCGCCGATGAAATGGGCTACCGGCAGCCCGCGGCGCAGCGCCCCAGAATAATAGTGATGGAAGGGTGTCAGCAGGTCAGGCTGATGGATTTCACCATTGAAGATGCGCCAATGTGGACTATTCACCTCGTCGCCTGCCAGCAGATAAAAGTGCAGCGCGTCACGGTGCGTAACGATCTTTGTCTGGCGAATACGGATGCGCTGGATATTGACTGCTGCCAGCAGGTACAGATTTCAGACTGCGATTTTAGCGCGGCGGACGATGGCATCTGCCTGAAAACCGCCCGTCACACGCCTGCGTTACAGCAGCCTGCCAGCCAGATCGTCATCAACAACTGCCTGATCCGCTCGAAAAGCTGTGCGATAAAAATCGGTACGGAAACCGCCTTTGATATTGAGGATGTCACGGTGAGCAACTGCGTGATCTATCAGTCAAACCGGGGCATTGGCCTGGTTTCGCGGGACGGCGGCAATCTGCGGCGGATGATATTCAGCAATATTGTTTTCGACTGCCATACGGCACATCCCTGTCACTGGGGAAAAGCCGATCCGCTTTATATCTCGGTGCGTTACCGCGACCCGGCAATTGAACCTGGCGACGTTGCCATGATCCAGTTTCGCGGGCTGACGGGCTGCGCCGAGGGGGCCGTGAATTTTCACAGCGAGCCGTACGGCAAAATTCATCATATCCTGGTAAGCGATGTGCAGCTGCGTCAAACCTTCAGCCAGAGCGCGGAACAGGGTTTTTATGATATTCGCCCGCCCTGTAACCCGGCCTCGCCTGTCGGCAGCGGCAAAGATAACGCCTGGGCGCGCGATCCCCTGACGCAACATATCTGGGGCGTTGAACCTTATCCGGCAGGTCTGCCCGCGCTTTATGCCCGCGGCGTGGTGGCGCTGCGGGTACGTTTTTGCGACTTCCTGCGCCCGCAGCCGCTACCGGATGGCTGGTGCCCGCAGCACCTGTGGCTGGACGCCTGTGAAGGCGTCACCGTCGATGAGTGATCCTCAGGCGCTGATGCCGCTCTGCGGCAACTGTTGCGCCAGCCGTGTCGCCAGATAGCGCAGGCTGGAGAACAGCCCGGCGGCGTGTACGGCGTCGTTTTTAATGGTCAGCGAGGAGATCGTCCAGAGCTGCCCCTGCACGTTTTCATTAATCGCCCGGCTGAACGGCCCGAGGAACAGCCCGCACAACGTCAGCGCCGGGTTGAGCAGCGCGTCGGACAGTGGATGACGTTTCAGCCGATCGTCGCTGTGCAGCCTGTTCAGTTCGAGGCTTGCCCAGGGCGTCAGCAGATCCTGTTCATCGTAAGGGGAGATGATTTTAATATCGCCCAGCGCCGCCAGTACATCGTCTGAGAGTCGGCGTTTATTCACCGTGGCGATCTGACGCAGCGGCAGGTGCAGGGTGACGCCCGTCAGCCGCGGCCCGCCTTTTATTTGCAGGGTTTCGGTTGTGGCGTAATACGGGCTGTTCATGCCCACCACGATATTATCCGGCAGCGCGACGTCATGTTCCGCACACAGCGTACGCAGCCACTGCCATAATTGCGGCTCGTCCTGTTCGGTGAGGGAAATAGCGCATAATACCCGCGCCTGAATGGTAAATAAGCGCAGACAATCGGCAACCTTCACCAGATTACACAGCAGCACCACGCCAATAAATCCGGCCAGGGTTTCGCCGACGATATATACCATCTCCCAGCTTTCGTTTTTCTTAACCTGATAAGAGAACCACAGCATATCGAAAACAATAATGGTTAACAGCGCCAGGATCAGAAATAACAGTTGTGCCGCGCTGGTCCAGCCAAGCAGGTTACGAAACCAGTTAAACAGGCTCACGTCGCCCTCCTCGCTGTGGCCCACCATATCCCGACAGCGCAGGCAGAAGCGCTGGGCCAGAATGCCGCAAAACAGCGACAGCAGGGCGCATACCATACTTGAGATCGACAAATACCATTCGGCGGTGACCACCTTCATAAAGGCGAACATTTCCGGCGGGAACTGGGCATAAAGTTCGGCATTAGCTTTATGTTGCAGGTATTCTTTATCCGGTTTTGACGGCGGAGAGATATAGGATTTGATAATTTCAGTAGAAGTTTCATAAATCTGATAAATAGATACGACTTTATCATGTGATTTATTTATATGAATGAACTGACCGCAGGCGTAAAACAACAGCAGCGCAGGTAAAATCCAGGTGGCGAGAATAAAGCGAAAGTTTTTGAGCATAATCCATTGCTCCAGAGATAAATAACCAGCGCGAATTTTACTCGCCGCGCAGGTGAAAATAAACTGGAATTTATTATTGATTCTGTGAATAAAATAAGCGCATCGCGGGCGGAATTCATGCCGCGATGCGTTTTATGGATCAGTCGCAGGCATGGCCCTGCGGCGGAAGCGGTACGCCATCCAGCCACGCGCGGTTATCGCGCATCGCCAGGCGGCCTTCGGTAAACCAGCTCACCACCAGCGGATAGATCGCATGTTCCTGAGTCTGTACGCGGTCAGTAATGTCCGCTTCGGTATCGCCCTCAAAAATCGGCACTTTGGCCTGCAGAATTACCGGGCCGCCGTCGAGTTCATCCGTTACGAAATGCACCGAGGTGCCGTGCTCCGTATCGCCGTTTTCCAGCGCCTGACGATGGGTATGCAGCCCCGGATATTTCGGCAGCAGGGAAGGGTGAATGTTGATCAGACGTCCGGCAAAGTGCGCCACAAACGCGGGACTGAGAATGCGCATGTAACCGGCCAGCACCACCAGATCCGGGGCGTAGGCGTCGATTTCCTGCATCAGTTCATGGTCAAAGGCCTCGCGGCTGGCAAACAGATCGGCGGTCAGGGCGTGCGCAGGAATATCAGCTTCGCGCGCACGTTCAAGGCCGAACGCGTCGGCCTTATTACTGAAAACCGCACGGATCGTGGCGTTAATTTTTTTCTGCTTACAGGCATCGATAATGGCCTGCAAATTGCTGCCGTTACCGGAAATAAGCACCACGATATTTTTCATTACGCAATGACCACGCGTTCAGCGGAATCGGAGGCTTTGATAACGCCGATTTTCCAGGCAGTTTCGCCTTTGGCATTCATCAGCTCAATAGCTTTATCCGCTTCTGCTGCCGGCAGGGCGATCAGCATACCCACGCCGCAGTTGAAGGTGCGGTACATTTCATGGCGGCTGACGTTACCGGCCGTTTGCAGCCAGTTGAACACGGCTGGCCACTGCCAGGACGCTTCGTCGATCACCGCCTGGGTGTTATCCGGCAGCACGCGCGGAATGTTTTCCCAGAAACCGCCGCCGGTCAGGTGAGCGATAGCGTGAACGTCGACGTGCTCAATCAGTTCGAGAATGTTCTTCACATAGATGCGTGTCGGCGCCAGCAGGTGATCGGCAAGCGGTTTGCCTTCCAGCTCAGTGGTTTCCGCATCGCTGCCGCTGACTTCCAGAATTTTGCGCACCAGCGAATAACCGTTTGAGTGCGGGCCGCTTGAGGCCAGCGCAATCAGCACATCGCCGTCGGCCACTTTTGAACCATCAATGATTTCTGATTTTTCTACCACACCGACGCAGAAACCGGCGACGTCATAATCTTCGCCGTGGTACATGCCCGGCATTTCTGCCGTTTCACCGCCGACCAGCGCACAGCCCGATTGCAGACAGCCTTCGGCGATACCGCTGATCACGCTTGAGGCGGTATCCACGTCCAGTTTACCGGTGGCGTAATAGTCAAGGAAAAACAGCGGCTCCGCGCCCTGGACCACCAGGTCGTTCACGCACATGGCGACCAGATCGATGCCGATGGTGTCGTGGCGTTTCAGATCCATCGCCAGACGCAGTTTGGTGCCCACGCCGTCAGTGCCGGAAACCAGCACTGGCTCACGATATTTTTGCGGCAATGCGCACAGCGCGCCGAAGCCACCCAGTCCACCCATGACTTCCGGGCGACGGGTTTTCTTCACCACGCCTTTGATACGGTCAACCAGGGCATTACCCGCGTCAATATCAACACCGGCATCTTTGTAGCTGAGAGAGGTTTTATCGGTCACTGCTTCTGTCCCCACGCGTTTACTTGCGGTAGAAATAAATTTCGGCGCAATTCTAACAGCCCAGGCAAACGTTTGCGAGTGCATTGTTAGGGGGCAGGCGCGATTATTCAGTCAGGCTCATTTCCGCTATGATTGATCGGGATCAACACACTACCTGTAGCGCCGCGGACAAAAAGCGGTATAATCCGGCGATTTTTTTTGTGGCTGCTAACTGTCTGGGGAAGGAGAAGAGTATGAAGATCGTGGAAGTGAAACACCCACTCGTCAAACATAAGCTGGGACTGATGCGTGAGAATGACATCAGCACCAAACGCTTTCGTGAACTCGCCTCGGAAGTGGGTAGTCTGCTGACCTACGTCGCGACCGCCGACCTCGCTACAGAAAAAGTGACCATCGAAGGCTGGAACGGCCCGGTGGAAATCGAACAGATCAAAGGTAAGAAAATCACCGTGGTGCCCATCCTGCGCGCCGGTCTGGGCATGATGGAAGGCGTTCTGGAAAACGTGCCGAGCGCGCGCATCAGCGTGGTCGGGGTCTACCGCGACGAAGAGACGCTGGAACCGGTGCCGTACTTCCAGAAACTGGTTTCCAATATCGACGAGCGCATGGCGCTGGTGGTTGACCCGATGCTGGCAACCGGCGGTTCGATGATTGCCACCATCGACCTGTTGAAAAAAGCAGGCTGCTCCAGCATTAAAGTGCTGGTGCTGGTTGCCGCTCCTGAAGGTATTGCGGCGCTGGAGAAAGCGCACCCGGACGTGGAACTGTACACCGCGTCGATCGACCAGGGCCTTAACGAGCACGGATACATCATTCCGGGGCTCGGCGATGCCGGCGATAAGATTTTCGGAACCAAATAATTGAATAAATAAAAAACAGCCGACTTCGATAGTCGGCTTTTTTTTGAATAAAAGAAGCCATTCGTTAATAACAAACACAACTCAGAGGAAAACACTATGACGCGCCGTGCTATCGGGGTGAGTGAAAGACCGCCGCTTTTACAGACAATCCCGCTTAGTTTGCAGCACCTGTTCGCCATGTTTGGCGCAACCGTGCTGGTGCCAGTCCTGTTTCACATTAACCCGGCCACCGTGCTGCTGTTTAATGGGATCGGGACGCTGCTTTATCTCTTTATCTGTAAAGGGAAAATTCCGGCTTATCTGGGTTCAAGCTTTGCGTTTATTTCCCCGGTGCTGCTGCTGCTGCCGCTGGGGTATGAAGTGGCGCTCGGCGGCTTCATTATGTGCGGCGTGCTGTTCTGCATCGTCTCTTTTATCGTGAAAAAAGCCGGTACCGGCTGGCTGGACGTGATGTTCCCGCCTGCGGCGATGGGCGCAATCGTTGCCGTCATCGGCCTGGAGCTGGCCGGGGTGGCGGCAAATATGGCCGGTCTGCTGCCGCCAGAAGGGCAGTCGGCGGATACTAAAACGGTGGTTATCGCGCTGGTGACGCTGGGCGTGACGGTCTTCGGTTCGGTACTGTTCCGCGGCTTTATGGCGATCATCCCGATCCTGATCGGCGTGCTGGCGGGATATGCACTGTCGTTCGTCATGGGGGTGGTGGATACCACGCCCATCGCCGAAGCCCACTGGTTTGCGCTGCCGACCTTCTACACGCCGCGCTTTGAGTGGTTTGCCATCTTCACCATTCTGCCGGCTGCGCTGGTGGTGATTGCCGAGCACGTCGGGCACCTGGTGGTAACGGCGAATATCGTCAAGCGCGATTTGATCCGCGATCCGGGCCTGCACCGTTCGATGTTTGCTAACGGTTTTTCCACCATTATTTCCGGTTTCTTTGGCTCGACGCCGAACACTACCTACGGCGAAAACATCGGTGTCATGGCGATCACCCGCGTCTACAGTACCTGGGTTATCGGCGGCGCGGCCATCATTGCCATTCTGCTTTCCTGTGTGGGTAAACTGGCGGCGGCGATCCAGATCATTCCGGTGCCGGTAATGGGCGGCGTTTCCCTGCTGCTGTACGGGGTGATCGGTGCCTCCGGTATTCGCGTGCTGATTGAATCCAAAGTGGATTACAGCAAAGCGCAAAACCTGATCCTGACCTCGGTGATCCTGATCATTGGCGTCAGCGGCGCGAAAGTGCACATTGGCGCCGCAGAACTGAAAGGCATGGCGCTGGCGACCATCGTAGGTGTGGGTCTGGCGCTGATCTTTAAGCTGATCAACGTGCTGCGTCCGGAAGAAGTGGTGCTGGATGCGCCTGACAGCGATAGCAGCCTGAAGTGATCGACGAGTTTGAGCCGGGCGTGATGCCCGGTTCAAACGCAGCGCAATTTTATGATAGACTCAGTGCGTTTTCTGTAAGCCCTGTTGAGGTCCCTCTGAACACACCGGCGCAGCTCTCTCTGCCATTGTATTTACCTGACGACGAAACCTTTGCCAGTTTCTGGCCGGGCGATAACCCTTCTTTACTGGCCGCCGTGCAAAACGTTTTGCGCCAGGATCACAGTGGATACATCTATTTCTGGTCACGCGAAGGCGCGGGACGCAGCCATCTGCTGCACGCCGCCTGCGCGGAACTCTCTGCCCGCGGTGATGCGGTGGGCTACGTGCCGCTGGATAAGCGCACCTGGTTTGTGCCGGAAGTGCTGGACGGCATGGAGCAACTTTCGCTGGTGTGTATCGATAATATCGAATGCATCGCCGGGGATGAGGAGTGGGAGATGGCGATCTTTGATCTCTACAATCGCATCCTTGAATCAGGCAAAACGCGGCTATTGATCACAGGCGATCGTCCCCCGCGCCAGCTGAATCTGCGATTAGCTGATTTGGCTTCACGCCTCGACTGGGGGCAAATCTATAAGCTGCAGCCGCTGTCTGACGAAGATAAAGTGCAGGCGCTGCAACTGCGTGCACGCCTGCGGGGATTTGAGTTGCCGGAAGACGTCGGCCGTTTCCTGTTAAAACGGCTGGATCGCGAAATGCGCACGCTGTTTATGACCCTCGATCAGCTGGATCATGCCTCCATTACCGCGCAGCGTAAGCTGACGATCCCGTTCGTAAAAGAAATTCTCAGGCTGTAACCTTGCCGGGTGGCGGCTGCGCCTTACCCGGCCTACAAGTTACGCCGTAAAACGTAGGCCCGGTAAGGCGAAGCCGCCACCGGGCAATATATTGCGCCATTTCAGGCAGTTCTGTAGGCCCGGTAAGGCGCAGCCGCCACCGGGCAACAGGTCACGCCAGATCCCCCAGCAGATGCTCCACCAGCAGCGGGATCGGCCTGCCCGACGCCACGCTTCTGCCGTTCTCCCGCCACAGCGCCGTGCCGCTGATATCCAGATGCGCCCACGGAATTTCCGCCGGGCAGAAATGATGCAGCAGCCAGGCGGCGGAGGCGCTGATCGCGGCATTATTGGTCGGCGTATTACATAAATCCGCTATCGCGCTGTCGGTCTGCTTTTTCAGACGGGCATCCAGCGGCAGCGACCAAACCTCATCGCCGCAGCGCTGCCCGGCAATCGTCAACGCCTCGCGCAGCGGGTCGTGCTGCGTCATCAGCCCGCTCAGCTCATAGCCCAGCGCTTTCACCACCGCGCCTGTCAGGGTCGCCATATCAATAATGTACCGCGCCTGCGGGTGACGCTGCGCGGCCCAGGCAATGGCATCCGCCAGCACCAGCCGTCCTTCCGCGTCGGTATTATTGATCTCCACCGTCATGCCATTGCAGGCGCGCGCCACGCTGCCCGGCTGCATCGCATCAGGGCCAATCGCATTTTCCGCCAGCGCCAGTACGCCCATCATACGCACCGGCAGAGCCATCTGCGCCACGGTCAGCAGCAGCCCCAGCACACCGGACGCGCCGCACATGTCGTATTTCATGGTGTACATGCCCGCGCCTTCTTTCAGCCACAGGCCGCCGGTATCGAAAGTAATGCCTTTGCCGACGTAGCAGCGCACCGGTACATTTTCCGCACCGTCATAGTGAATGGCGAGCAGCCGTGGCGGAGTGCTCGCTCCCTGGCCCACCGCCTGCAACAGACCCAGCCCCTGTTCCGCGATCTGCGTTTCATCCAGCACCTCGCAGCGCAGAGTAGGGAAGGGGGCGCATAATCTTTGCGCTTCCTCCACCACAAACTGCGGCGTACAGCGATCGCCAGGCAGATCCGCCAGCCGCCGGGCGGCGATCATCCCTGTGGCGATCGCCTGCTGCTGACGGAACAGCGCCTCAAGCTTCGCCTGTTGTTCGGGCAGGCATAGCGCGTCAATATGGGTAATTCTCACCCTTGTGGCCGGGTTTGATTTCAGTCCCAGATCGTCCAGCCGGTGCGCCTGATTAAACAAAAAGCGCAGCAGCTGCTTCAGGGTGGTGTCGTTGATGTCCGTCAGATCGACGATCAGCCGCGAACTGGCCGGTATCGCCAGCAAGGGGCGCAGGGCATTCACCAGGCTTTCCGTCAGGCTCTCCTGCCAGTGGGCGTCCGGCAGCAGCGTCACCCGCGCGAAGGGGGCGCAGCCAAAGCGGGTATCGGCGATCTCCGGCAGCCTGCGCATTTCATTGATAAGCGGGGTGTCCGGTAATAAAGGGCAGGAGGCGCGGGCGATGAGCTGTCCGCCTGGCGGTACCTGCGTGAGCGAAGTAATACATTGCCATGCGATCATAAATCCTCCTCTATCGGCGCGCGGATCCGCGCGGCATAGGCCTGCATCCATTCTTCATCCACCGGCTGATAATGGGTCTTTTCACGCAGGCGCTCCGCACGAAATACCGTCAGCGGCTGGCGGGCGGTGGCGACCACAAACGAAAAGGTTTTGATATTGGTCGCCGCGCCGAATTCGCCTTTATTGTTCATGCACACCACCGATAAATCTCCGGCGCGGCCAAAGCGCGACATCAGCTTATCTTCCAGTTCAAAAACCACCGAGTCCGCCGCCTGTTGCGGCGTCATCCCCTGCGCCATGCGGCGGACGATTTCATAGCTGGCACAGCCTTTCATCAAATCTTCCCCGACGCCGGTGGCGGTCGCCGCGCCGGTTTCGCTGTCGCAGTAGAAGCCAGAGCCGATAATCGGCGAGTCCCCCAGACGGCCACGTTTTTTCATAAACAGACCGCTGGTGGAGGTGGCGACGCTCATCGACCCCTGTTTATCCAGGCCGATAACGCCCACCGTATCGTGACCGTCATAAGGGCTAAGCCCTTTGTCGAGCGTTTCGCGGCAGCGCTTGCGATAGTGCTGCATGGCGCGATCAGTGAGCATGGTTTTTTCGGCAAGGCCCTGATTTAGCGCCCATTCGCGCGCGCCCTGGCCGACCAATAGACTGTTATAGCGCTGGCGACTCAGCGCATGGGCCACCCGAACGGGGTTGGCGATATCCACCAGATTGCCCACCGCGCCGAACGCCAGCGTATCGCCGTCCATGTAGGCGGCGTCCAGTTCCACCTCGCCATTTTCCGTGGGCAGCCCGCCGTAGCCGACGGATTTATAGAGCGGAAAGTCTTCCACTGCGGCCACCGCGTCCACCACAGCCGCGGATACCGGCTGGCCTGCCGCCAGCGCGGAGGCAGACCCGGTAACCCCTTCCAGCGCCATTCGCCAGGTTGCGATAATTCCCCACATGCTTTACTCCTGTTTTGCCAGTGTTGAATCGGTTTGCACAGGCGCGGTCAGTTCCGCCGCGCGGTACTGTTTATCAAGGATGCGCATAAAAGGCAGGTACAGCATCGCGCCAATCAGCAGGTTAAGCAGCTGCATCACGCTGCCGCTGAGATGACCGGTGACGATAAAACCGCTGATCACCGGCGGTAGTGTCCAGGGAATAAACACCCCGGTGGTGACCGCCACCGCGCCGATTTTCATCGCCGCGTACTGCACGGTAACCAGCACCAGCGGCACCAGGTTGAAGGGGATGAGCATGATCGGGTTCATGATCACCGGCAGACCAAACAGGATCGGCTCGTTGATATTAAACACCGAGGCCCCGGCCCCCAGCCGCGCCACCTCGCGCATGTTTTTGCTGCGGGCGAAAATCAGCATGGCGATGACCAGTGACAGCGTGGCCCCCGCGCCGCCCATCCAGATCATGTCAAAAAACTGTTCGGTGATAATGTGCGGCGGCGTGGCGCCCGCCTGGATCGCGGCAATGTTGTCGGTCTGGTTTTCCATCCACAGCGGGCGAATGATGCCGTTGACCATAGAGCCGGAGTTAATGCCCACTGACCATAAAATAGTAATGCTGAAGACCGTCATCAGCGCGCCAAAATAAGAGGTGCCGTAATGGCGCACCGGCGTGGCGACCACCTCGTAAATAAACTGGTGGATGGTGTGGTAGTGGCTGTTTTCAAACAGAATACGGATGCCGAGCACGAGGATCATCACGATCAACGCCGGGATCAGCGCGGCGAAAGATTCCTGCACCGCAGGCGGCACGCCTTCCGGCATTTTGATCACCAGATTTTTGCGCTTCAGCCAGCAGAACAGCTCCGTCCACAGCAGCGATCCGATCATCGCCACGAACAGCCCTTTGCTGCCCAGCCACTCCACCGGGATCACCGTGATGCCGCCGTTTTCCGCCACTTTAATAAAGGGTGTGAGGATCAGAAAACTGACCAGCGCAAGGATCCCGCTGGAGAGACGATCTTCGCCGTAATGCTCTGCCAGCCGGTAAGCCACCAGAAAGCTGATAAACAGCGACATGGTGGAGAACACCGCGTTAAACGGGATTTCGATGATGGCGCTCCAGCTTTCGCCAAAGGCATGAGACATAAACTGCTGATAGGTCTGGTTGGGAAAGGATGAGATCACCAGCAGGATGGAGCCGACGATAATAAACGGCATAAAGGAAACATAGGCGCCGCGGATAGCGCCCAGATGCCGCTGCTGCGCCGTTTTAGCCGCCAGCGGCATCAGTTTTGCTTCAAGAAATCCCAGAACATTGTTCATTGTGAACTCCGTAGAAGATCGGACGACGTGATTCAGGTAAGGTCCGGGGATTATCAGTGAAGCGCGGCGACGGAAAGGTGAAACGGGTCACAATGTCCGGCGTTTCTGATATAAATCTCATAAGATTGGTCATAAGAATTTGATCCGGGAGCCGGGGATGGAAATCAAACTGCACGCTAATGCCACCACCACGCCGCGCGTCCGGCGCTATCTGCAACAGTCCGATAAAAGCGACCGCGAGCTGGCGAGCGAGCTGGGAATTTCGGTGACCACCGTCAGGCGCTGGCGCAACCGCGAGCAGGTCGCCGACCGGCATACCACGCCGAAGGTGATACACAAAGCGATGAGACAAGAGCAGATCGCGCTGGTCAATGCGCTGCGGGATCTCACCCTCGCGCCGCTGGATGAGCTGTTGCAGCTGGTGAACGACGGGCTGGGCATTGCCGTCTCCCGCGCCACCCTGAACCGCTATCTGAAACCTGCAAAAACCGCACGACAGGGCGCGCCGCTGAGCGGTAAAAAAGCGCTGAAAGCCGGGCTGCTGCCGCACCGGCTGACGCTGCACCATCTGCCTCTGGCGTTATCCATGGACGATAACGGCGAGCATCATCTGCTGTGGGCGCGGGAGCCGGTGAGCGGCTGGTGCTTCGCCCGGCTGTATGCGGGCATCTCGTCGCAACGGGTGGTTAACTGGCTGGAGGAGGGACTGGCAGCCTGTCCGGCTGCTATACAATCTGTTGAGACTTTTATCTCACCTGCCGCCCTTGCCGGGCTACCGGCGCTTCTGGCGGAAAAGGGTATAACGGCAGAAATACAGGATGTCAGGCCCGTCACCCTGGCGGTGACGACGCCATTGGTTGAGATCATTCCACAACTGAAAGCAGAGCCAGCCGCCGGGCTGCTGGCGCGGCTGTGTGAAAGCTATAACAACAAGGCGCAGAAAAAGCTGGGGGGCGCGACGCCGCAGGCTTTTTTACAGGCGCTGCGGCGGGAAGGGTGATCACATTTTGGTGTAGGGCTTAAAGCGTTCCTGCATCTGGCGCAGCTGATCGATACGGGCGTCATAGCGCGCCTGTTGCAGACTGCCGAGCTTAACCTGCGCGCTGGCGCTGCCCAGCAGGGAAATGGCCTGATCGAGTTTTCCCTGTAACGCCTGGGTTTCCGCCCGCGCCGCCAGTTCCTGATCGCGGTGTCCCTGCGCCGCTTCCGCCTGCGCCAGCAGATCCCAGCCGTTAATGTCGTCCTTATTGGTAAAGGTATAACGATTGAGAATGGCTGCGGCTTCGGCAGGCTGGCCCGACTGCATATAGGCGTTCGCGAGGTTCAGTTGCAACACCGGACTGGTTTTGATCTCGCGGGCGTTTTTCAGGCGATTAATGGCGTCGCTGTTTTTCTTCTGTCCGAGGTCAATGTCGGTGGCGAGATCCAGATACCAGACGTTACCCGGATCTTCGCGCAATAAGGATTGCAGCGCCTGGCTGGCCTCGGCGAATTTGCCGGCCTCCATTGCCTGGAGTGCCCGGCCATATTGGGCCGCACGCTGTTCACGCACGTTGCCTTTCGACCAGCTATCCAGCTGCTCGCCGGTCAGCTGATTGCGGCCGGAATTATACATTCCCAGGGCGCGGACTTTCGCCAGGTAAAAATCTTCCGACGATTGCGCCACCACCGCTGGCATCTGGTTGGCGCGGTTGCGGGCGTCCGAGAGACGGCTTTCCGGTAAGGGGTGCGTCAGCAGGATCTCCGGCGGGCGGGAGGAGTAGCGAGCCTGATCGAGCAGTTTTTCCAGGAACCCCGGCATCGCCTGCGGATCGAAACCTGCGCGTTGCAATACCTGAATACCGATGCGATCCGCTTCCTGCTCGTTTTGCTGGGTAAAGCTGATCATGCCCTGGCGGGTACCGGCGAGCGTACCGGTCAGCGCCGCCATTCCCGCCTGCGGGCTGGCCATCGCCAGCAGAACTGAGCCTAATGCGCCGGCCCATGTCAGGGGCGCGCTGTTTTTCTGATCTTCCATTGCCCGCGCCAGGTGGCGCTGGGTAACGTGAGAAATTTCGTGCGCCATCACCGAGGCCAGCTGGCTTTCGTTATCGGCGTAGCGGAACAGCGCCGAATGCAGCACCACGTTGCCGCCAAAGAAGGCGAAGGCGTTAATTTCGTCGTTATTGATCAGGTAAAAATGAAAGGGCGTTTTCACCGAATTAGCGTGGGAAACCAGACGCAACCCCAGGGAATTAATGTACTGCACCAGCAAAGGATCGCTGATGAGCGGCGCGCTGCCGCGCAGCTGGCGGACATAATAGTCGCCCATCTGCATTTCCTGACCAATAGATAATGTGCTTCCTGCGGAGGTGCCCATATCCGGTAAGCTGTCCGCGGAATCGGCCAGCGCCGGAGCGGCGGGGCTTAGCGTCAGCGCCGCAATCAACGTGGCGGCAAGGGTCTTTTTAAACTGCCTGAACATAACCTCAATCCTTTATCTGGGTTTGACCGTTTGACCTGCAATACCCGTTATCGTTCCATGATCGCAAAAGGTGCAAAACAGCACAGCGGGCATCAGGATTATCTTAGCAAGCCGGGGCATAGTTTCCTGTTCCGGCGACAAAAAGCGAAGTCTTTTTAGTGTCATTTCGCTACAATCGCTCCACGTCGTTTTGACGAAGACTCTCCAGGGAAAGAATTATATGCTCGAAATGTTAATGCAGTGGTATCGCCGTCGCTTCAGCGATCCGGAGGCGATTGCGCTGCTGGTCATTTTGGTCGCGGGCTTTACCATCCTCTTCTTTTTTAGCGGCTTATTAGCGCCCCTGCTGGTGGCGATAGTGCTGGCCTACCTGCTGGAATGGCCGACCGCCCGCCTTGAGCACATTGGCTGCTCACGACGCTGGGCCGCAAGCATCGTATTAGTGCTGTTTGTCGGTATTCTGCTGCTGATGGCGCTGGTGGTGATGCCGATAGCCTGGCAGCAGGGGATCAACCTCATCCGCGATATGCCGGGTATGCTCAATAAATTATCCGACTACGCCGCCACGCTGCCCCGTCGTTATCCGGCGCTGATGGATGCGGGCATCATCGACGCGATGGCGGAAAACATGCGCACCCGCATGCTGACGCTGGGCGACTCGGTGGTGAAATATTCGCTGGCCTCGCTGGTGGGGCTGCTGACGCTGGCGGTGTATCTGGTGCTGGTGCCGCTGATGGTCTTCTTCCTTGTGAAAGATAAAGAGCAGATGCTCAATGCCGTGCGCCGCGTACTGCCGCGCAACCGCGGGCTGGCGGGGCAGGTCTGGATCGAGATGAACCAGCAAATCACTAACTATATTCGCGGCAAAGTGCTGGAGATGGTCGTTGTCGGCGTCGCCACCTGGCTGGGCTTTATCCTGTTCGGCCTGAATTATTCGCTGCTGCTGGCGGTGCTGGTGGGATTCTCGGTGCTGATCCCTTATATCGGCGCGTTTGTAGTGACCATTCCGGTGATCGGCGTGGCGCTGTTCCAGTTCGGGCTTGGCACCGAGTTCTGGAGCTGCTTCGCAGTCTATCTCATCATTCAGGGGCTGGACGGCAATCTGCTGGTGCCGGTGCTGTTCTCGGAAGCGGTGAACTTACATCCGCTGGTGATCATCCTGTCGGTGGTGATTTTTGGCGGGCTGTGGGGATTCTGGGGCGTGTTCTTCGCCATTCCGCTGGCGACGTTAATCAAAGCGGTGGTGCATGCGTGGCCGGATGTGCCCGCCGTCGAAGAGTAATATTGCCGGGTGACGGCAGACGCCTCACCCGGCCTGTAGTCGTTGCGACCTGCAGGCCCGGCAAGCGCCGCCGGGCAAATAATCAGCTATGGGTTTTAATCCAGTTCAGCACGATATCGTGGTGATTGCTGGTCTTAAAATCGTCAAATACATGTTCAACGACGCCGTTGGCATCGATCAGAAAACTGATACGGTGAATACCGTCGTAAGTTTTCCCCATGAATGACTTCTCACCCCAGACGCCAAAGGCCTCGCAGACTTTATGATCTTCGTCTGAGAGCAGCGTAAAGTTCAGCAACTCTTTTTCGGCGAAGCGGGACAGTTTTTCCGGTTTGTCGGTGCTGATCCCCAGCACTTCCACGCCCGCTTTTTTCAGATCGTCCATGTTATCGCGTAAGCCGCAAGCCTGAACGGTACAGCCGGGGGTCATCGCCTTCGGATAGAAGTAGACCAGAACGCGCTGTCCCTGGAAGTCGGCCAAATTAACTTGTTCGCCATCTTGATCCGACAAGCTAAATGTCGGTGCAGGATCACCGGCTTTCAGTGGATTCATTACTTCACTCCATCATGTTCATCAGTTTGAGAATAGTTGACGACATTAATACTGCCTTGTGCGTTCAGTTCTGTACATAGTGCTTTGAACGCTTGCTCGATAATTGAGGCATTCTGCGAAGCGGGACTGTGGGCGGTGATCTGGATAAACAGCTGCGCGGCAGCATCGCCCTGGGCGGGCTGCGTGCGGGAAACCAGCTCCGCGATATTCATATTGTGCGCGTCGAACAGGGCGGTGAACCGTTCGATAAGATGCGGCGAATCAGGCACATCGACCTGAACCCAGACGGTGGCGGGCATCGCCGTACCGGGGCGCGCGGTGGTGCGCTTCATCACGATCAGCAAATCCAGCTCGGCACCCTTTAAGGGGAGGGTGGATTCAATCAGGGTAATCGCATTCCACGAGCCGGAAAGCAGCATAATAAAGGTAAATTCCTCACCCAGCATGGCCAGCCGGCTGTCTTCAATATTACAGCCGCAGCTGCTCACGTGACGGGTGATCGTGTTCACAATACCAGGCCTGTCGACACCAAGCGCTGTGATTACCAGATAATGTTGTGATGACGGTGTCAAACCTGTTCTTCCTGTAAGCGGTGAGGTAATCCTAAGGAAAGCATAAAAAAAACCTCCATACAACCGCCTGAAGGCCTCTCGTCGCTTGCTTTTATTACAGTTCCAAACGTACCATTGAGGCTCTTGTTTGCACAGAGGATGGCCCATGTTCACGGGAAGTATTGTCGCGCTTATCACGCCGATGGATGAAAAAGGTAATATCTGCCGGTCAAGCCTGAAGAAACTGATTGATTATCACGTCGCTAACGGAACCTCAGCGATCGTCTCGGTAGGAACCACCGGTGAGTCCGCCACGCTGAGCCACGATGAACATGGCGACGTGGTGATGATGACGCTGGACCTGGCTGACGGGCGCATCCCGGTGATCGCCGGTACCGGTGCAAACGCCACCGCCGAGGCCATCAGCCTGACGCAGCGTTTTAACGACAGCGGCATTGTCGGCTGCCTGACGGTGACCCCGTACTACAACCGTCCTACGCAGGAAGGGCTGTTCCAGCACTTCAAAGCCATCGCTGAACATACTGACCTGCCGCAAATCCTGTATAATGTGCCTTCGCGTACCGGTTGCGATATGCTGCCTGAAACCGTAGGACGCCTCTCGAAAGTTAAAAATATTGTCGCAATTAAAGAGGCGACCGGGAACTTAAGTCGCGTTCACCAGATCAAAGAGCTGGTTTCAGATGACTTTATTCTGCTGAGCGGCGATGATGCGACCGCGCTGGACTTTATGCAGCTCGGTGGTCACGGCGTGATTTCCGTGACAACAAACGTGGCAGCACGTGATATGGCTGAAATGTGCAGGCTGGCAGCTGAGGGGCATTACCGCGAAGCGCGCGTAATCAACCAGCGTCTGATGCCATTACATAACAAACTATTTGTCGAACCCAATCCTGTCCCGGTCAAATGGGCATGTAAGGAACTGGGGCTTGTAGCGACCGATACGCTGCGCCTGCCGATGACGCCGATCACCGACCACGGTCGTGAAGTCGTTGCCGCGGCGCTCAAGCATGCCGGTTTGCTGTAAAGTTTAGGGAGATTTGATGGCTTATTCAGTACAGAAGTCGCGCCTGGCGAAGGTTGCGGGTGTTTCGCTGGTGATGTTACTCGCCGCCTGTAATTCGGACTCGCGATACAAGCGCCAGGTGAGTGGTGATGAATCCTATCTGGATGCCGCGCCGCTTGCTGAACTTCACGCGCCTGCCGGCATGATCCTGCCGGTAGAAAATGGCGACTACCACGTCCCGGTGACCAACGGCAGCGGCGCTGTCGGCAAGGCGCTGGACATTCGTCCGCCTGCACAGCCGCTGGCGCTGGCGACGGGTACCCGTACCCAGTTTACCGGCGACACCGCCACGCTGCTGGTGGAAAACGGCCGTAACAATAACGTCTGGTCACAGGTAGTTAGCATACTTCAGGCGAATAACTACGCCATTGAGAAACGTGACGACGCCAGCCAGTCGCTGACCACCGGTTGGGTAGACTGGAACCGTCTGGATGAAGACCAGCAATACCGCGGCCGTTATCAAATCTCGGTTAAACAGCAGAGCTATCAGCAGGCGGTGATGGTGAAGCTGGTGAATCTGGAGCAGGCGGGTAAACCGGTTGCCGACATCGCGTCGCTGCAACGCTACAGCACCGAAATGCTGAACGTCATCTCCGCAGGTCTTGATAAAAACGCCACCGCAGCGTCTAACGCCTCGCAGAGCCGTACGGACGCCACGCTGGACGTGCAGAGCGCCGCCGATGACACCGGTCTGCCGATGCTGGTGGTGCGCGGTCCGTTCAACACCGTATGGCAACGTCTGCCGGGCGTGCTGGAAAAAGTGGGCATGAAAGTGACCGACAGCACCCGTTCAACGGGCAGCGTGGCGGTGACCTACAAGCCGCTGTCCGACAGCGACTGGCAGGAACTCGGCGCGCGCGATCCGGGTCTCTCTTCCGGCGACTATAAGTTGCAGGTAGGCGACCTCGATAACCGCAGCAGCCTGCAGTTCATCGATCCGAAAGGTCATACGCTGACGCAGTCCCAGAATGACGCCCTGGTAGCCGTATTCCAGGCCGCATTCAGCAAGTAAAAAAGAAGGCCGGAGCTGTCCGGCCTTTTTTATCGCCATTGACGCACACGTTTGCGTCGGGCCGGAAAGCCGAATTTAGTCTTTAAATCATCATACCTGGAGTAACAAAGATGCAAAAGAAAGCTGAGTTGTATCGTGGCAAAGCGAAAACCGTTTACAGCACGGATAACCCGGACCTGTTGGTGCTCGAATTCCGCAATGATACGTCAGCAGGGGACGGCGCGCGCATTGAACAGTTCGACCGTAAAGGCATGGTGAATAACAAATTCAACCATTTCATTATGAGCAAACTGGAAGAGGCGGGCATCCCCACTCAGATGGAAGCGCTGCTCTCCGATACCGAATGCCTGGTTAAAAAGCTCGACATGGTGCCGGTAGAGTGCGTGGTACGTAACCGCGCCGCAGGGTCGCTGGTTAAGCGTCTGGGCATTGAAGAGGGTATCGAACTGAACCCGCCGCTGTTTGATATGTTCCTGAAGAACGATGCCATGCACGATCCTATGGTCAACGAATCCTACTGCGAAACCTTCGGCTGGGTGAATAAAGAAAACCTCGCGCGTATGAAAGAGCTGACCTACAAAGCCAACGACGTGCTGTTTAAGCTGTTTGACGATGCGGGTCTGATCCTCGTCGATTTCAAACTGGAGTTCGGCCTGTACAAAGGCGAAGTGGTGCTGGGGGATGAATTCTCCCCGGACGGCAGCCGCCTGTGGGACAAAGAAACCCTGGATAAAATGGACAAAGACCGTTTCCGCCAGAGCCTGGGCGGGCTGATCGAAGCCTATGAAGCGGTGGCTCACCGTCTCGGCGTAAAACTCGACTGATCTCCCCGCAACATCGTTATGCCAGAGGCACTTGCCTGCCTCTGGCGTTCTGTGCCGTCTTTCTTATGGAAATCCTGCCTGTAAACGCCTACGATCTAAGAATAATTCCAGAATAAATCAGAGGTGGTTATGCGTTGGCAAGGGCGACGGGAAAGTAATAATGTCGAAGACAGGCGTAACGAATCCGGCGGCCCGATGATGGGCGGGCGGGGCATACGCTTACCGGCAGGCAAGGGCGGGATCATCCTGCTACTGGTGGTGGTCGTCGCAGGCTACTACGGCGTGGATCTCACCGGTTTGCTGACCGGACAGCCAGCCACGCAGCAAAGCGCGCCGCGGGCCACCGGGCCGCAGGAAAACGAAGCCGCAAAATTCACCTCAGTGATCTTCGCCACTACCGAAGAAACCTGGGGACAAATCTTCCAGAAAATGGGCGAAACCTATCAGCAACCGGTACTGGTCATGTATCGCAACCAGACCACCACCGGTTGCGGCACCGGTCAGTCCGTGATGGGGCCGTTCTACTGTCCGGCGGACAGCAAGGTCTATATCGATCTCTCATTTTACGATGAAATGAAAAACAAACTCGGCGCGGCGGGTGACTTCGCGCAGGGTTATGTGATCGCTCATGAAGTGGGTCACCACGTGCAGAAACTGCTTGGCACCGAGCCGAAAGTGCGCCAGCTCCAGCAAAACTCCACCCCATCGCAGGCGCGCCAGCTGTCGGTGCTGATGGAGTTACAGGCCGACTGTTATGCCGGGGTCTGGGGACACAGTATGCAGCAGCAGGGCGTGCTGGAAGCGGGCGATTTGCAGGAAGCGCTGAACGCCGCCGAAGCTATTGGCGACGACCGTCTGCAACAGCAAAGTCAGGGGCACGTGGTGCCGGACAGCTTCACCCACGGCACGTCTGAGCAGCGTTATACCTGGTTTAAGCGCGGCTTCGACAGCGGCGACATGAAACAGTGCAACACCTTCGGCAACCGCCTGTAATGCCCGGCGTTGACGTGTGAACTTAACCGCACTGACACAAAACATGGCGCGCGAAGGTATTCGCCGCCTGCTGGTGATCGCCGGGGAAAGCGCATGGTGTGTTGAACAGGCGCAGCGCTTTGCCCGCGAACAGGGCGCTGAGGTACTGTGGATCAGCGACAGCGCGGACGCACCGCAGGCCAGCAGTCCGCGCGCTTTTCAGCGGCTGCTGGGCCGGGAATTCACCCATGCCATTTTTGATGCCCGCGACGCTTTTGACGTGGCGGCCTTTGCCGCGCTCAGCGGCACGCTGACCGCCGGTAGCTGGCTGGTATTACTGACACCGCCGCTGGCAGACTGGGCCGCTACGCCCGATGCCGACGCCACCCGCTGGAGCGATACCCGCGACCCCATCCCGACGCCAAATTTTATCCGCCACTTCTGCCGCACCCTGGAAGAAGACAGCGAGGTGCTGATCTGGCAGCAGCATCATGCTTTGCCATCGCCCGATTTTTCCCGTCGCCCGCCATGGCATCCCGCGACGGGCGCGCCTGAGCGGGAACAGGCGGCGATCCTTGAACGCCTCGCCGCGCAACCACCCGCCGTTACCGTCGTCACCGCCCCGCGCGGACGCGGTAAATCAGCGCTGGCGGGTATGCATCTCGCCCGGCTCGCCGGTGACGCCATCGTGACTGCGCCAACGCGGGCGGCCACGGACGTCATGGCGCACTATGCCGGGGATGGTTTCACCTTCATCGCCCCGGACGCGCTGGCGCAACGGCTGGCGGAAGGCGATGCGCCGCACGCCCGCTGGCTGATCGTCGATGAAGCCGCCGCCATTCCCGGCCCGCTGCTGCATCAGATGGTCGCCGGATTTCCTCACGTGCTGCTCACCACCACGGTACAGGGCTATGAAGGCACCGGGCAGGGCTTTTTGCTCAAGTTCTGCGCGGGCTTTCCAGGTTTGCATCATGAAACCCTCAGCACGCCGCTGCGCTGGGCCGCAGGCTGCCCGCTGGAGGCCTTTATCAGCCGGGTATTGCTGTTTGAGGATGACACCTTAACCCGTGTGCCGGAGGGCGATTATCAGATCGCACCGCTGGGACAGACAAGCTGGCAGCAGGATCCCGCGCAGCCAGCCGCGCTTTATCGCCTGCTGGCCAGCGCCCATTACCGCACTTCGCCGCTGGATTTACGCCGTATGATGGATGCGCCCGGCCAGCGCTTCTGGCAGGCGCGCACGGCTTCCTTGCCGGTGGCGGCGCTGTGGCTGGTGGAGGAGGGCGGTCTCTCCCCGGCGTTAAGCCAGGCGGTGTGGGCCGGATTTCGCCGTCCGCGCGGCAATCTGGTGGCGCAGTCGCTGGCGGCGCACGGCGGCGATCCACTGGCAGCCACCTTTAAAGGCCAGCGCATCAGCCGCATCGCCGTACATCCTTATCGCCAGCGGGAAGGCATCGGCCAGGCGCTGATCGCCCGTGCGCTTGACCAGAGTGATGGCTGCGATTATCTGTCGGTCAGCTTTGGCTATACCCGCGAGCTGTGGCGCTTCTGGCAGCGCGCCGGATTTAAGCTGGTGCGCGCGGGCAGCTACCGCGAAGCCAGCAGCGGCTGTTACACGGCGATGGCGCTCTTGCCCCTCACCGAGAGCGGCAGAGCGCTGGTGGCGGCTGAACAGCGGCGGCTGGCACAGGATCTCCCCTGGCTTGCCTCCTGGCGCGATGAGGCGCTGGATCTGCCGCCAGCCGCTGACCAGGGGCTCGCCGATGCCGACTGGCAGGAACTGGCGGGTTTCGCCTTTGCCCATCGCCCGCTGTCGGCATCGACCGGCGCGTTGCAGCGGCTGCTTATCGCCTGCGACCTGCCGCTGGAGGCCCTGCGCGCGCAGTTAGCGGCGGGGCTGGATGAGCCGCAAATCTGCGTGCGGTTGCATCTTCACGGACGCAAAGCGCTGCTTGCAGCGCAACGGCAGCAAACCGCCGCGGCGCTGGCAAGCCTGGACGCGTCGCGCAGCAACGCCCTGAAAGATCACATTACGTCTCTGCAATTTTTTTAACTGACTCATTCAGTCATCCGGCATGGTCATTATGGCCGCAGGGCGTACACTTAGGGTATTGCCTTAAGGAGACCGTCATGAAACACGACCATTTTGTTGTACAAGCCCCGCAGACCCCGGCCAGGCAACTGCTGCTGTTTTTTCATGGCGTCGGTGATAATCCGGTTTCCATGGCACAGGTCGCCAGCCTGTTCGCACCCGTCTTCCCGGAGGCGCTGATCGTCAGCATCGGCGGCGCTGAAGCCTGCGGTCCGGCACCGGCGCGCCAGTGGTTTTCCGTGCAGGACGTGACGGAAGAGAACCGTCAGGCGCGTGTCGACGCCATCATGCCGGTGTTTGTCGATACCGTGCGTTACTGGCAGCAACAGAGCGGCCTTGGTCCGCAGGCGACCGCGCTGGTCGGCTTTTCGCAGGGCGCGATCATGTCGCTGGAGAGCGTTAAAGCGCAGCCACACCTGGCCTCAAGGGTCATTGCTTTCAACGGACGCTACGCCAGCCTGCCGACCCGCGTGAATCGCGATCTTACGCTGCATCTGATCCACGGCGGGGACGATCCGGTAATTAATCTGTCTCATGCGGTTGCGGCGCAGGAAGCGCTGTTAGAAGCAGGAGGGGATGTGACGCTGGATATTGTGGACGGGCTGGGACACGCCATTGACGATCGCAGCCTGCAACTGGCGCTGGATCACCTGCGTTTTACCGTGCCGAAGCACTATTTTGATGAAGCGCTGAGTGGCGGTAAACCGAACGACGACGATATCGTTGAGTTTATGTAAGCACTCTCTTCAGGCCCGGCAAGCTCGCGCTGCCGGGCGTTACCTTCAACAACCGGCTTATTTCTTTTTCGGCCAGTCGTCTTCGTCGTCCCACTTATCGTTAAAATCACGATGCGGGGGGAGATCGGGTTTATTGGCGAGAAACTTCTTATGGTCAACGCGCTTGAGATCTTTGATCACATTCAGCAGTACGCCGACCAGGAACACCAACACTAAAATCCACCAGTACTTTGCCAGCCAGTCCATGCGCTTATCCTCATTCAGTAATGCTTATCAGGCGACGAGCTGCACCATAATACGCTGGTACATGCGGGCGAGCAGTTGCAGATCGGCGGCGTTAACACATTCATTGATTTTATGAATTGTCGCGTTCACCGGTCCCAGCTCCACCACCTGCGCGCCCATACGGGCAATAAAGCGTCCGTCAGACGTGCCACCCGTGGTTAACAGCTGCGGTTTGATCTCATTATAGTGCGCAATCGCCTTCACTACCGCATCCACCAGCTTACCGCTATCGGTCAGGAACGGCTGACCGGAGAGCCACCAGTCGATGGTATAACGCAACTGGTGTTTCTCCAGCAGCGCCATCACGCGGGATTTGATCATCTCGTCCGTGAGTTCGGTGCTGAAGCGGAAGTTGAATTGCACAAAGAGATCGCCGGGAATAACGTTATTGCTGCCGGTACCGGCCTGAATATTGGCGATCTGCATGCTGGTGGCCGGGAAGAATTCGTTGCCCTGATCCCACTCAATGTTGACCAGTTCGTCGATCATCGGCGCGGCGCGGTGCACCGGGTTATCCGCCAGATGCGGATAGGCCACATGCCCCTGCACGCCATGAATGGTCAGGTTGCAGGTCAGGGAGCCGCGACGGCCATTCTTGACCACATCGCCCACCACTTCGGTGCTGGACGGCTCGCCCACCAGACAGTAATCAAGACGCTCATTACGCGCCATTAAGGTTTCCACGACCTTTACCGTGCCGTTGGTGGCGCTGGCTTCTTCATCGGAGGTGATCAGAAACGCCAGGCGGCCTTTATGATTCGGATGCTGGGCCACAAAACGTTCAGCAGCCACCACCATGGCAGCCAGCGAACCTTTCATATCCGCCGCGCCGCGTCCGAACAGCATGCCATCGCGGATCGTCGGTTCAAAGGGCGGATTGATCCAGCGATCGGCGTCCCCGGCAGGGACCACATCGGTATGACCGGCGAAAGCCAGCGTCTCGCCCTGACCACGCCAGGCCCAGAAGTTTTGCGTGTCGCCAAAATCCATGGTTTCAATGGTAAAACCGATCGCGCGCAGACGCTCAATCATTAACGCCTGGCATCCCGCATCATCGGGGCTCAGGGAAGGGCGGCGAATAAGCTGTTGCGTCAGCTCAATGACCGGGCATGACATAGACTACACCTCGTTAAAATACAGCTCGTAACTGGATCCAGTGAAACCCAGCAGCATAGGCTTACCGGGCGCGCAGAGCAATGGGCGTTTAATAATTGCCGGCATTTCAAGCATCAGCGCCATGGCCGCATCGGCAGTGGTGATGCCCGCGCGCTGTGCTTCGTCCAGCCTGCGCCAGGTGGTGCCGCGGGTATTCAGCAACGCTTCCCAGCCCAGTTCGTCAACGAAGGTACGTAATAAAGGCAGATCCAGGCCGTCAGTGCGGTAATCATGGAAGCGGTAATCAATCTGCTGATCGTCCAGCCAGCGGCGGGCTTTTTTGACGGTGTCGCAGTTTTTTATGCCATACAGCGTGATGATGGCCTGTTGCGCGGAAGCGGTCATGTCCAGTCCTGTGTCGTTTTTGTGATCCTGAAACCACTCATTGTATAACATTCATGAATGAGTTTGGGTAAATTTGCCTTTGGCTGTCAATTATTTTGAACAATGGCTGTCATTAGCGGGCTAATTTTACGCGTTATTATTATTTCTCTCTACACTGGCTTATTAATAGCAGGGTATCTATTTATGAATAAAATATCATCTTTTTTGCATGCGCATTAATAACAAAAATACTGCGCCTGAAAGTGATATTGCTGCGAATCATACATCATGAAATTATATATTAAGAAATCTTAATATTGCTGTAGATGATAATTTTTTGCATTCGCAGGATCCGGGCGGCGGAGAGGCGGGCGAGGCAAAACTTGAGCGGTTTTGCGCAGTTTTATGACCGCCGTCACGTGAGCGAAACGTTTCTATCGTTCGTTTCAGAATATTGCTATGTATCACAAAAATATAATGCGATACCGGGCATAGTTAATTCAGGCAAAAGAAGTGGCGGGGATAACAATCGTAGCAATCGCTTAAAATATCTTCACAACACCGTTTTGTTTTCGTAGAATAGCCATAATAATTACAGAGGTTGTTATGATTGAACATGAACTGGGGAACTGGAAAGACTTTATCGAAGGCATGCTTCGTAAATAATTTCCGGAACAAGACGTAAAGCAAGAAGCACTGAAACCATAAAAAATTGTGAAAAATATCACAAAGCAAAGGCGACCTGACGGGTCGCCTTTTTTATTTGTTCAAACTTACTGACCGTCTTTCAGCGGGAAGCGCTGACGCACCAGCACGAAGAACAGCGGCACAAAGAAGATGGCCAGCACAGTGGCGGAAATCATCCCGCCCATCACGCCGGTGCCCACCGCATGCTGGCTACCGGAGCCTGCGCCGGTACTGGTCGCCATCGGCAGCACGCCGAAAATAAACGCCAGCGAGGTCATCAGGATCGGGCGCAGACGCTGACGGCAGGCGTAAAGCGTGGCGGAGAGCAGATCCTGGCCTCTGGCGTTCATCTCATTAGCAAATTCCACGATCAGAATGGCGTTCTTCGCCGACAGGCCAATGACCGTCAACAGCCCCACCTGGAAGTAAACGTCGTTTTCCAGCCCGCGCATCCAGGTGGCGAGCAGCGCGCCTATCACCCCCAGCGGCACCACCAGCATTACCGAGAAGGGCACCGACCAGCTTTCGTACAGCGCTGCCAGGCAGAGGAACACCACCAGCAGCGAAATGGCGTACAGCGCCGGTGCCTGCGCGCCCGAGAGCCGTTCCTGATACGACATCGCCGTCCACTCCAGGCCAAAGCCGCCCGGCAGCTGTTTCACCAGGTTTTCCATAATGTCCATTGCGGTGCCGGTACTGACGCCCGGCGCAGCCTCGCCGACGATCTCCACCGCTGAATAGCCGTTATAGCGCTCCAGTCGTGGCGAACCCGTCTCCCAGCGCGAACTGGCGAAGGCGGAGAAGGGCACCATGCTGCCGTTTTTATTGCGCACGTACCACAGGTTGATGTCGTCCGGCAGCATGCGATATTTGGCGGCGGCCTGCACATAAACCTTTTTCACGCGGCCGCGATCCATAAAGTCGTTCACATAGCTGGAGCCCCACGCCGTTTGCAGCGTGTCGTTAATGTCATCAATGGAGACGCCCAGCGCCTGCGCTTTGCGCTGATCGATATCGATCTGCAACTGCGGGCTGTCGTCCAGCCCGTTGTGCCGTACGCGGGTAAGCTGTTTATTATCCCCCGCCAGCGTCATAAGCTGGTCGCGGGCGGCCATCAGCGCATCGTGTCCGGCTCCGGCGTGATCCTGTAGTTCCATATCAAAACCCGCCGAGCTGCCCAGTCCGCTGATCGCGGGCGGGCTGCTGGCGAATACCCGCGCTTCATTAATGCGGCTGAACGCTTTGGTGGCGCGTTCGATAATGGCGAAAGAGGTGCCGGTTTCGCTGTCCCGCTCCTCCCAGTCTTTCAGGCGCACAAACATCCGCGCCACATTCTGCCCGTTACCGCCAGGGCCGGAGCCGACGGTGGCAAATACCGAAGTGACGGTATCTTTCTCATGGGTGAAGAAATAGTCTTCGATTTTCTGCACCACTTTCAGCGTCTGCTGCTGGGTGGCGCCGCTCGGCAGCTGTACCGAGGTGGTGAACATCCCGCGATCTTCCTGGGGTAAAAACGAAGTCGGCAGGCGTAAAAACAGAAACACCATGCCCCCCAGCAGCAGGACATAAACCACCATCCAGCGCAGACTGCGATGCAGGATCTTCGCCACGCCGGACTCATAACGTGCGGCGTTGCGGTTAAACATGCGGTTAAACCAGCCAAAGAACCCTCTCTGACCGTGCTGCTCGCCTTTATGCAGCGGTTTAAGCATGGTGGCGCACAGCGCCGGGGTGAGGATCATCGCCACCAGTACCGACAGCACCATGGCGGCGACGATAGTAATGGAGAACTGCCGGTAAATAGCTCCTGTGGTGCCGCCGAAAAAGGCCATCGGCACGAACACCGCCGACAGCACCATCGCGATACCCACCAGCGCACCCTGAATCTGCCCCATGGATTTGCGTGTCGCCTCGCGGGGCGACAGGCCTTCCTCCGTCATGATGCGCTCGACGTTCTCCACCACCACAATGGCATCATCCACCAGCAGACCGATGGCCAGCACCATCGCAAACATGGTCAGGGTGTTAATGCTGTAGCCGAAGGCGTAAAGCACCGCAAAGGTGCCGAGCAGCACCACAGGCACGGCAATGGTCGGGATCAGGGTGGCGCGGAAATTTTGTAAAAACAGGTACATCACCAGGAAGACCAGCGCGATGGCTTCGATAAGGGTTTTCACCACGTCGATAATCGACGCTTTTACGAAGGAGGTGGTTTCGTAGGCGACTTTATATTCGAGGCCATGCGGGAAAAAAGGCGCCAGTTCGTTGAGGCGGTCGATCACCAGCTTCGAGGTTTCCATTTCGTTGGCGCCGGAGGCCAGTTTCACCCCCAGTCCGGAGGCGGCCTTCCCGTTAAAGCGGCTGAGGTTGTCATACTTCTCCGCACCCATTTCGACGGTGGCCACATCCCCCAGCTTCACCTCTGAGCCATCCTGATTCACGCGCAGGGTGATGGCGCGGAACTGCTCCGGGGTTTGCAGCAGCGACTGGGCGTTAATGGTGGCGTTCAGCGCCTGGTCATCCACCGACGGCGTGCCGCCCAGCTGGCCGACGGCGATCTGCGCGTTCTGGGATTTAATGGCGTCCGTCACGTCGGTGGCGGTGAGCTGGAAGCTGTTAAGCTTCGCCGGATCGAGCCAGATACGCATCGAATACTGCGAACCATAAGCGTCAATATCGCCGACGCCGTTCACCCGGCTCAGCGGTTCCTGAATATTACTGGCGACATAATCGGCAATATCTTGCTTATCCATGGAGCCGTCGGTGGAGACAAAGGCGATGGTCAGGATGTTGGTATCGCCGGTTTTACGTACCGTCACCCCCTGATTCTGCACCGCCTGCGGCAGCTTACGCATCGCCGACTGCAACTGGTTTTGCACCTGCTGCACCGCTTCGTCCGGATCGGTACCGGCTTTAAAGCTCAGGGTGATGGACGCCTGGCCGGTGCCGCTGCTCTGCGACGACATATACATCAGGTTATCGAGACCGGTCATGTTCTGCTCGATCACCTGGGTGACGGTGTTTTCCAGCGTCTGCGCCGACGCGCCGGGATAGTTGGCGGTGACCCGCACATTAGGCGGGGCGAGATCGGGATATTGCTCAACGGGTAATGAAAAAATGGCCAGGGCGCCGGTCAGGCAGAGAATAATGGCTAACACCCAGGCAAAAATGGGGCGATCTATAAAGAAATTCGCCATCAGAAACAGGACCTCTTTTTGCTGTACTTCATTATTTTACATTGCTCGCTTCACTTTAGCGGCATCAGGGCGACTAAACGTGGAGAAAAAAAGGAGAAAGTGTAAATTACCGTCGTCACGACGTATCATCATGATCCTGCTATGTGTCGTGGAGTCGTATTACCGATGAATATTGAAATCATCAAAGACAAAATCCTTTCAGAAAACTACTTCGTGCTGCGCAATATCACCTACGACTTAACGCGGAAAAACGGCGAGATTATTCGTCACAAACGGGAAGTGTACGATCGCGGCAACGGGGCGACCATTCTGCTCTACAGCCGGGAAAAACAGAGCGTGGTGCTGATCCGCCAGTTCCGCGTCGCCAGCTTTGTGAACGGTAATCCGGACGGACGGCTGATTGAAGCCTGCGCCGGTCTGCTGGACGATGACGAGCCGGAAGTGTGTATCCGTAAAGAAGCCATCGAAGAAACCGGCTATGCAGTCGGCGAGGTGCGCAAAGTGTTCGAGCTGTACATGTCCCCCGGCGGCGTCACGGAAATCGTGCATTTCTTTATAGCCGAATACAGCGAAGCCCAGCGTGCTAATGCGGGCGGCGGCGTGGAAGATGAAGATATTGAAGTGCTGGAAATCCCCTTTGCCGAAGCGCTTGCCATGGTACAGCGGGGCGAAATTCGTGACGGTAAGACGGTGATATTACTGCAATATTTACAGGCGTCCGGACTAATGGCTTGATTTTAATCAGGTTAATAAGATGTATTTTAAATAAATCTATCCGATAATTCTGATTGAGCATCAACCTCCGAATGAAGATCATACGCGCGTTTAATTAAGCGTATTTTCTTCCGGGGTTGTGCTGTCCATGCGTTATCGCGTTCTGATATTGTTTTTTCTCGGCCTGTTGACGGCGTTTTCGTCGTGGGCGGCGCCTGCCCAGCAGCGTTACTCAGACTGGCAGGTGACCTGCAACAACCAGAACTTTTGCGTGACGCGTAACACCGGCGAGCATCACGGGCTGGTGATGACGCTGGCCCGCAGCGCCGGCGCGAAAACCGACGCCACCCTGCGTATCGAAATGGGCGGCCTGGACGAGCCCGCTGCCCGCATCGCCCCCATTGCCCCCCGGCTGTTACTGGACGGCAAACCTCTGCCGCTGACCTCCACCAACTGGAGCGTTACGCCTCAGCGCCTGATCACCGGCCATGCCGCCACCATCAGCGACTTTTTGCAGACCATTCAGGAGGCGCAAACCATTACCCTGCAAAACGGCGAGGGGATGATTTCGCTGGTGGGATTAAAAGCCGCGCTGCTGTTTATCGATGCCCAGCAAAAGCGCGTCGGCAGTGAAACCGCGTGGATCAACAAAGGCAGTAGCCCGCCGCTCAGCGTGCCGCCTGCGCCTGCGCTGAAAGGCGTCGCGCGGGTTAATCCGACGCCCACGCCGCTCACCCGGGAAGAGCTGGACGACCTGCTGGATTATGGCAACTGGCGGATGGGCAATACCCAGTGTTCCCTCGATCCGGCGCGCCGGGAAGTGCGGGTGACCGCGTTAACGGACGATAAAGCGCTGTTGATGATTGGCTGTGAAGCCGGAGCCTATAACACGGTGGATCTCGCCTGGCTGGTATCCCGTGAAAAGCCTTATGCATCGCGCATGGTGAAACTGCGCCTGCCGTTCACGCCCGCCAGCGGGGATAACGATATGGAAATGATGAACGTGGGATTTGATACGAAAACCCGCGAGCTGACCACGCTGGCCAAAGGTCGCGGGCTGACAGATTGTGGTATTCAGACCCGCTGGCGGTTTGACGGCCAGCGTTTTCGTCTGGTGCGCTATGCGGAAGAGCCAAGCTGTGATAACTGGCATGGGCCAGATGCCTGGCCCACCCTGTGGATCACACGTTAAGCACTTTCTTCGCTTTCGCCACCACGTTGTCGACGGTAAAGCCAAAGTACGGGAACAGCTTATCCGCCGGTGCGGATTCACCGTAGCCGGTCATGCCGACAATCGCCCCTTTCAGGCCGACGTATTTGTACCAGTAGTCGGCGATACCCGCTTCCACCGCCACGCGGGCGCTGACGTCTGACGGCAGCACCGCCTCGCGGTACTCCTCATCCTGCGCATCGAAAATATCGGTAGACGGCAGGGACACCACGCGTACCTTGTGGCCTTCTTCACGCAGCTTCGCGGCGGCATTGACGGTGATCTCCACCTCGGAGCCAGTGGCGATAAGGATGATGTCCGGCGTCCCGTCGGCGTCCTGTAAAATGTAGCCACCGCGGGAGATGGCTTTCACCTGCTCCGGGGTACGCTCCATCTGCGTCAGGTTCTGACGGGAGAGGATCAGCGCCGTCGGGCCGTTATGGCGCTCAATGGCCAGCTTCCAGCCCACCGCCGCTTCCACCTGATCGCACGGGCGCCAGGTGCTGAAGTTTGGCGTCAGACGCAGGCTGGCGAGCTGTTCCACCGCCTGGTGCGTCGGACCATCTTCCCCCAGACCGATGGAGTCATGGGTGTAGACCATGATCTGCCGCGCCTTCATCAGCGCCGCCATACGCGCCGCGTTACGCGCATACTCCACGAACATCAGGAAGGTGGCGGTATAAGGCACAAAGCCGCCATGATGGGCGATACCGTTGGCGATGGCGGTCATACCGAATTCACGTACGCCGTAGTGGATGTAGTTCCCGGCAGGATCTTCTTTCAGCGAGGTCGAGCCGGACCAGATGGTCAGGTTACTGGGTGCAAGATCCGCCGAGCCGCCCAGCAGTTCCGGCAGCGCCGGGCCATACTGGTTGAGGGCGTTCTGCGAAGCCTTACGGCTGGCGATCTTCGCAGGCTCCGCCTGCAGTTTTTCGATGTACTGCTGAGTTAACTGCTCCCAGTTATCCGGCAGGCCGCCGCTCATGCGGCGGGTAAATTCAGCCGCCAGCTCCGGGTGCGCTTTTTCATAAGCGGCGTATTTTTCGTTCCACGCCTGCTGGGCTTTCTCGCCGCGCTCGCGGGCGTCCCATGCGCGATAGATCTCTTTCGGGATCTCAAAGGCCGCATGTTTCCAGCCCAGTTTCTGGCGGGTGAGGGCGACTTCTTCTTCCCCCAGCGCCGCGCCGTGGGATTCTTCTTTGCCCGCTTTGTTTGGCGAGCCATAACCGATCACCGTACGGCAGATGATCAGCGACGGCTTGTCGGTCACGCTCTGCGCTTCCTGGATGGCTTTTTTCAACGCTTCCGGATCGTGACCGTCAATTTCATGCACCACATGCCAGTGGTAGGCTTCGAAACGCTTCGCGGTGTCATCGGTGAACCAGCCTTCGGTTTCGCCATCAATGGAGATGCCGTTGTGATCGTAGAAGCCGATCAGCTTGCCCAGCCCCAGCGTACCCGCCAGCGAACAGACCTCGTGGGAAATCCCTTCCATCAGGCAGCCATCGCCCATAAACACATAAGTAAAGTGATCGACGATATCGTGGCCCGGCTGGTTAAACTGCGCCGCCAGCGTGCGCTCGGCAATCGCCAGACCAACGGCGTTCGCCAGCCCCTGACCCAGCGGACCCGTGGTGGTTTCCACGCCTGGGGTGTAGCCGATTTCCGGGTGGCCCGGCGTTTTAGAGTGCAGCTGACGGAAGTTTTTCAGTTCCTCAATCGGCAGATCGTAGCCGGAGAGGTGCAGCAGGCTGTACAGCAGCATTGAGGCGTGACCGTTCGACAAAATAAAGCGGTCGCGATCGTACCAGGTCGGATCCGTCGGGTTGTGCTTGAGGAAGTCGTTCCACAGCACCTCCGCAATATCGGCCATGCCCATCGGTGCACCGGGGTGCCCGGAATTGGATTTTTGCACCGCGTCCATACTCAGGGCGCGGATAGCATTGGCAAGCTCTTTACGGGACATAGTTCTCTCCATGGCAAAAGTTACAGTTTGGCGGCAAGCAAATCTTCCAGGCTGCGCTGATCGACAGCGAACTGGCGAATACCATCGGCGAGCTTCTCAACGGCCATCGGATCCTGGTTATGCTCCCAGCGGAATTCGGCTTCGGTCAGCGGCGGCTGACGCTGGAAGGTCTGGGAAGACGGCACCAGTTTGCGCTCAACGGTGCCTTCTTTCTCCTGCAACTCTTTCAGCAGCGCCGGAGAGATGGTCAGACGGTCGCAGCCTGCCAGCGCGAGGATCTGTTCGATACGACGGAAGCTGGCGCCCATCACGATGGTTTCAAAGCGGTTACGCTTGTAGAAATCATAAATATTGCGTACGGACTTCACGCCCGGATCTTCTTCGACCACGTACGGATCCATGGGTTTACGGTCCTGATACCAGTCGTAAATACGGCCCACGAACGGCGAAATCAGGTAGACGCCCGCTTCGGCGCAGGCACGGGCCTGCGCAAAGGAGAACAGCAGGGTCAGGTTACATTTGATGCCCTGTTTTTCCAGTTCCTCGGCGGCGCGGATGCCTTCCCAGGTGGAGGCGAGTTTGATCAGGATGCGGGATTTATCAATGCCCTGTTCTTCGTACAGCTCAATCAGACGCAGCGCTTTGGCAATGCTCTTTTCTTTGTCATAAGAGAGGCGGGCATCCACTTCGGTGGAGACGCGTCCCGGTATGCTTTTCAGAATTTCCGCACCGATATTCACCGCCAGTTTGTCGCTGGCCTCCGCCACGATCTGCTCCTGGGTTTTCCCGCGTTTTTTACCGTATTCCAGCGCGTCATCAACGAGGTGGGAGAAGTGCGGCAGCGCGGCGGCCTTCAGCAGCAGCGAGGGGTTTGTGGTGGCGTCTTCCGGCTGATAACTGCGAATGGACTCAATATCGCCGCTGTCGGCGACCACGGTGGTGAATTTTTTGATGCCGTCTAAATAATTCATGCTAAATACTCCTTAAAAACCAAAAGCTTACGCTAGTGTGTTATCGCACACTTTTGTGAAGTTGTTCACGGGCCTGATAAAAAAGCATAGCAGACCGGGGCTGGCTTGCCGGGGAAGGGTGTAACAGCACTGTTATAATTTGATAACAAATTTGCTTTTGGATTGGTAAGAGTTTGGCGGCGTTCAAAGTTTATGAGCCGTCATGGGGCGATACTGGTGGATGCATCAGGATAGCTATCACGCTTCAACCCTACTAACGATACGTGAAAGGATCACCATAATGGATGAACAACTAAAACAGAGCGCGCTCGATTTTCACGAATTCCCGGTTCCCGGCAAAATTCAGGTTTCCCCCACTAAACCGCTGGCGACGCAGCGCGATCTGGCGCTGGCCTATTCACCGGGCGTGGCTGCGCCCTGTCTGGAAATCGAAAAAGATCCGCTGGCGGCGTACAAATACACCGCGCGCGGCAACCTGGTGGCGGTAATTTCCAACGGTACCGCCGTGCTTGGCCTCGGCAATATCGGCGCGCTGGCAGGCAAACCGGTGATGGAAGGAAAGGGCGTACTGTTTAAAAAATTCGCCGGCATCGACGTGTTCGACATTGAAGTGGACGAACTGGATCCCGACAAGCTGATCGACGTGGTGGCCTCGCTGGAACCCACTTTTGGCGGCATCAACCTTGAAGACATCAAAGCGCCGGAGTGTTTTTACATCGAGCAGAAGCTGCGCGAACGCATGAACATCCCGGTGTTTCATGACGATCAGCACGGCACCGCCATTATCAGCACCGCAGCCATTTTAAACGGCCTGCGCGTGGTGGAGAAAAACCTCTCAGACGTGCGCATGGTGGTATCCGGCGCGGGCGCCGCCGCCATTGCCTGTATGAACCTGCTGGTCATGCTCGGCATGCAAAAACACAATATTGTGGTCTGCGACTCAAAAGGGGTGATCTACAAAGGCCGCGAGCCGAACATGGCGGAAACCAAAGCCGCCTACGCCATCGACGATGATGGCAGGCGCACCCTCGCAGACGTGGTGAAGGACGCCGATATTTTCCTCGGCTGTTCCGGACCGAAAGTGCTGACGCCGGAAATGGTCAAAGAGATGGCGCGTCAGCCGCTGATCCTCGCGCTGGCCAATCCGGAGCCGGAGATCCTGCCGCCGCTGGCGAAAGAAGTCCGTCCGGATGCCATTATCTGCACCGGTCGTTCCGACTATCCGAACCAGGTGAATAATGTCCTCTGCTTCCCGTTTATTTTCCGCGGCGCGCTGGACGTTGGCGCTACCGCCATTAACGAAGAGATGAAGCTGGCCGCCGTGCATGCTATCGCCGAACTGGCCCATGCCGAGCAGAGCGAAGTGGTGGCCTCCGCCTATGGCGATCAGGATCTGAACTTCGGCCCCGACTACCTGATCCCGAAACCTTTTGATCCACGCCTGATCGTCAAGATCGCCCCGGCGGTGGCAAAAGCGGCCATGGACACCGGCGTCGCCACCCGGCCCATCACAGACTTTACCGCCTACATCGACAAGCTGACGGAGTTTGTCTACAAAACCAACCTGTTCATGAAGCCGATTTTCTCCCAGGCACGCAGTGAACCGAAACGCGTGGTGCTGGCGGAAGGTGAGGAAGCGCGGGTGCTGCACGCCACCCAGGAGCTGATCACGTTAGGACTGGCGAAGCCGATCCTGATCGGTCGTCCGGGCGTCATCGAAATGCGTATCCAGAAGCTGGGGCTGCAAATCAAGGCGGGCGTCGATTTTGAGATCGTCAACAACGAATCGGATCCGCGTTTTAAAGAGTACTGGAACGAATACTACGGCATCATGAAACGCCGGGGGATCACCCAGGAGCAGGCGCAGCGCGCGGTGATTAGCAACTCCACGGTGATCGGCGCGATCATGGTACAGCGCGGCGAAGCGGATGCGCTGATCTGCGGCACCATCGGCGATTACCATGAGCATTTCAGCGTGGTGCAGCAGCTGTTCGGCTATCGCGATGGCGTGAACGCGGCGGGGGCGATGAACGCCTTACTGCTGCCGAGCGGCAACACCTTTATTACCGATACCTACGTCAACGACGATCCGACGCCGGAACAGCTGGCGGAGATCACCCTGATGGCGGCGGAAACCGTACGCCGCTTCGGTATCGAACCGCGCGTGGCGCTGCTGTCGCACTCTAACTTTGGTTCATCGAATTCGCCTGCGGCCTGCAAAATGCGCGACACGCTGGCGCTGGTGCGTGAACGCGCGCCGGATCTGATGATCGACGGTGAGATGCACGGCGATGCGGCGCTGGTGGAGAGTATTCGCCAGGATCGCATGCCGGACAGCCCGCTGAAAGGCTCGGCCAATATTCTGGTGATGCCGAACGTGGAGGCGGCGCGCATTAGTTACAACTTACTTCGCGTTTCCAGCTCAGAAGGCGTCACCGTTGGCCCGGTGCTGATGGGCATAGCAAAACCGGTGCATGTGCTGACGCCGATCGCCTCCGTACGGCGTATCGTCAACATGGTGGCGCTGGCGGTGGTCGAAGCCCAGACGCAGCCGCTGTGATCCTGTTTTCCCCTCACCGGCGGGTGAGGGGAGCTTTCTTTCACCTTACCAGTTATAACTCACCGTCGCCGTCATGGTGCGGCCCACGCCATAGAAGCAGGCCGAGTCGCTGGCGCAGGACGCCACATATTTGGTATCCGCTACGTTATTGACGTTAAACTGTACCGACGCCCCTTTCAGGCTGCCGTTCATCTCGTCCAGATCGTAACTTACCATCGCGTCATACAGATCCACCGCCGGGACTTTAAAGCTGTTGCGCGCGTCGCCGTAACTGGTGCCGATATAACGCATACCCACCCCTGCGGTCAGGCTTTTCAGCGGACCGCCCGGCAGGGTATAGCTGGCGAAAGCCGAAGCCATGTGCGTCGGTATACGCGCCGGGGTTTTACCTTCGGTGCCGGCGACCGTGGTGCTGACGGTTTCCGCGTCGGTGTAGGTGTATGCGCCGATCAGGTTAATACTGTCGAGCAGCGTGGAATGCACTTCGGCTTCCACGCCTTTTGAGCGCACTTCCCCGGCATTTTCAAACCAGCCCGCCGCGCTGTCATAGGTGGGCACATTATTTTGTCTTAAGTCATACACCGCCAGCGTCATCAGGGTGCTGTCCACCGGCTGATACTTCACGCCCACTTCCGTTTGCTTGCCGGTAGTGGGTTTGAACGGCGCCACGCCCGGCGCGCGGTTAGTTTGCAGGTTAGGTTCAAAGGAGGTGCTGTAGCTGATGTACGGCGACAGGCCGAAATCAAAGGCATACAGCAGGCCGGTGCGCCAGGTGAATTTATTGTCGTTCTGCTGCACCGTATCCGCTGTGCCGGTAAAGTCGCTGGTGCGCACTTCGTCCCAGTCATAACGCCCGGAGAGCAGTAATTCCCAGTTATTCCAGCTCAGCTGATCCTGCGCATACACGCCCAGCTGATCCAGCGTCTGTTTTTCGTCGGTCATCGTACGGAATGCGCCTTCATCCACCTTCACGCCGTACACCGGACGCTGCCAGTCAAGGTCATACTGCGAGCCTGCGCCGCGCGCCAGCGTCTGGCGATCGTTGCTGGACTTATAATCCACGCCGCCGAGCAGCGTATGGCTTATCTCGCCAGTGACATATTGCGCTTCCAGCTGGTTATCAAGGCCAAACTCATCGGTCTGACGGGTTTCATGCTGGGCGCGGCGGGTCAGCAGGGAACTGTTAGCGGCGCTGGTGGCATACACCAGATAACGGTATTTCTGTTTGATGGTGGAATAACGCGCATTCTGGCGGAAGGTGAGCGCCTCATTAAGCTGATGCTCAAACTCATAGCCGATCATCGTCTGCTCGCGCCAGGACTGGTCGTAATCCGTATCGCTGACGTTAAAGTCCCGCGGGATATACTTGCCGTCCACCGGCACCACCGTCCCGTAATAGGGCAGGAAATTGCGATACCCGGCGTCGGGATCTTTCTGGTAGCTGGAAAGCAGTGTAAAACGCGTCTGATCGTTCGGGAACCAGGTGATCGCCGGGGCGATCGCCATGCGCGTCTCTTTATAATCCTCCACCTGGTTATGCTGGGTGCGGCCAAGGCCGTTGACGCGATACAGCACGCGGCCATCGTCGCTCAGCTGGCCGCCAAAATCGAAGGCGCCTTCCGCCAGCTCGTTATTGCCGGTGCGGAACTGCACGCTGTGGATCGGCTCCGCCGTTGGACGTTTGCTGGTCATGCTGATAAGCCCGCCCGGATTCACCTGACCGAACAGCACCGACGCCGGGCCGCGTACCAGTTCAACGCGCTCCAGCAGCCAGGGATCCACCGTGCCGGTCTGCGACGACGCGCTGGCGCCAAAACTCAGCCCGTCGAGGTATTTCGGCACGTAGCTGAAGCCACGCACGAACACCTCATCATTGCGGTTCGACGAGCCGCGGTATTCGGTAAAGGCCCCGGCGCTGTAGCGCAACGCCTGCGACACCGAGGTGACATCCAGCGCTTTCATCTGATCGCGCGTCACCACTGACACCGACTGCGGCGTTTTCACCAGCTCAGTGGCGGTTTTGGTGGACGACAGGGTTTTGGTCGCCACTATGCCTTTAACGGGCGCCGTAGGATCTTCTGCGGTACCCGGCGTCACCACCATGGTTTCTTCATTTGCCTTCACCGGCAGCGCAGCACCCGCCGCCAGGCTGAGCACCCAGAGTTGCATCATCTTATTTTTATTAAACATTTTATTATTAATTTCCCGTTTTGCTTTTGCCATCATCCGCCTGCGTCCCCCGGAGGGGGATCGCAGGTATCCCTCAAAATCGCTATGAATGATATTGCAAATAATTAGCATTTGCATTAGCGTCCTATATAAATTTCAGCAGGGAAATGTCTGGCAATGAAAATGGCGTTAAGCGGATTACTGATTGGCCTCAGCACCATGCCGGTGATGGCGGCAAGCTGCGAGGCACCCGCGGTGCAGGGAGAGCAACAGGGAAAGTTTGATGCCAGCGGCGAGGTCTGTTTCCAGCTGCCGCCGCTTGAGGAAAATTACGTATCGGCTACGCTGGAAGGCATCACCGATGCCCGCCTGCTCGACGCCAGCAACCGCCGTATCCGCACGCTGCTGGAAGGCGGCCCGGCAGACGGGCAGCAAAGTCTGCTGTTTGCTCTGCCGGTAAACCAGATCTCCTCGCTGGTGTTGCACGGCGAAGAAGGCGCGCGCTGGCGCTTTCGCTGGCATATGAAAGAGACCACGCCGCTGAGGGTCGCGCAGGTGATGGAGCCGGTAAGCCCGACCTTGCAACAGCTGGCTAAACAGCTGGCTGCCGGCGGGACGACGGCGGCATTCTGGCAGGCGCGCCAGCAGGCCGGGACGCCGCTTGTGGAACCGGTGGATGCCACGCACAAACGCGTCACCTTTTTATGGCGCGGCGCGCGGGGTAACGTCTTTATACTCGGCTCCCCGGCCGGGGATCACGATCCGCTGTTCCGCCTCGCCCAGTCCGACGTCTGGTTTCGCAGCTACGTCGTACCCGCCGACACAGTGATGCAGTATAAGCTCGCGCCTGACGTGCCGCAGATTGAAGGAACGCCCCGCGATCAGCGCCGGACGATCCTCGTCAGCGCCCAGGCCGATCCCCTTAACCCGCACACCATGAGCGGCCCCTTTACCGACCGCTGGAACCGTTCATCGCTGCTTGATCTGTCCCGTGGCCGCTATTTCACCGGCGAGGCCATGGCGAAACCCCTGCGTTACGGCACGCTACAGCGTTATCAGTTCAGAAGTGAACGGCTGGGTAATAGCCGTGAAATCGCGCTCTACCGCCCGCGAAGCCCGCAGCCGGTACGCTGGACGCTGTTCCTGTTCGACGGTAAAACCTGGCAGGGGGACTACCACACCGCCAACGTGCTGGACGATCTCATCGCCCGGCATGCGCTTTTGCCGATTAATATCGTCTTTATTGATAGTCTTGATCATGCCCGGCGGGCAAAAGAACTGCCGCCGAACGCCGATTTCGCTGACTTTATGGCCCATGAACTGGTGCCCTGGCTGCGGCAGAAAGGCATTGTATTGCAGCGCAATAAAACCGTGCTGGCCGGGGCGAGCTACGGCGGGCTGGCCTCATCCTGGGTGGCGCTGCGCTACCCGCGTCTGTTCGGCAACGTGCTGAGCTTATCCGGCTCTTACTGGTGGGCGCCGAAAGGCGAACCGGCCAGCTGGCTGACGCGCCAGTATCAGAACGCGCCGCACTATCCGGTGCGCTTCTGGCTCCAGGCCGGACGCTTTGAAACCGGCGGCCCGGACGGCGGCATCTACAAAAACAGTCTGGAGTTTGAGCAGGTACTGCGGGAGAAGGGCTATCGCGTCAGCTTCCATCCGTGGTCCAGCGGCCATGATTACGCCGCCTGGACCGAAGCGCTGGTGCACGGCCTGCGCGATCTGTCAGGCTTAACCCGCCAGCGAGAACCAGCGACGCCAGATAAAGCGCAGCAGCAGGTACTCCAGGGTGCCGAGCAGTAAAAACCACGCGCATAAGAACAGGGTGTAAAACTGGCTGGCATCCATCAGATGAAAGAGGCCAATCAGTTTTTGCACCAGTGCGGTGCCAGGGGAGGGCACCGGCAGCAGCAGACAGGAGAGGAACGCCAGCAGCAGGATCCCGGCGGCGGTCATCAGCGATTCAAGGGGATGTTTCATTATGGTGTTAATCGTCAGTTAAAACGCCATTAGAAGTCATTTGCACGGCAGGTGCAATCGTCAGGCATCAGCCCGACGCCCAGATCTCGGTGTGTTTCTCCACCAGGCCAAACAGCGAACCGCCATCCGCCACAAAATCACGCATCAGCTGCGCCTCGCTTTTGCCGCGTTGCACAAAGCGCGACAGCTCATCCAGCGCGCTACCACCATTGAGTTTATCGGCATAGGGGGCGACTTTTTCCAGCATCCGCAGAATGTCGTCCTTGATGCTGATCTGATCGCCGGTATGCACATCCGTCAGAATGCCGTCGAAGCCAAAACGGCAGGCCTGGAAGCGGTTGAATTTATACAGCAGATAATCCCGCTCCTGCATTTTGAAAGGCCGCTCGGCGAGCAGCCAGTGGGCGGTGGCCTGAATAAATCCGGCGACGTTAATCGCATGGGCCAGCGTCAGAGGCGTATCCATCACCCGCACCTCCACGGTGCCAAAATTGGGGCTGGGGCGAATATCCCAGTGCAGATCTTTAATGCTTTCGATCATGCTGGTATAGCTCAGGCGGCGGAACAGCCCCTCGAATTCTGACCAGTTAGTCACCCAGGGCGCATGGCCGTTATCCGGGAAGGCGGAAAAGATATTTAAGCGCGACGAGGCAAAGTGCGTATCCGCCCCCTGCATATAGGGCGATGCCGCCCCCAGCGCGATAAAGTGCGGCACAAAGCGCGATAGCCCGTGCATCAGATAGATAGCGTCATCGCCGCTGCGACAGCCAATATGCACATGCTGACCAAACACCGTCGCCTGCTGCATCAGATAGCCGAACATCTGCAACGTGCGGGAATAGCGCTCATCGTTGCAGATCTCCTGGCGCTGCCATTTCTGGAACGGATGCGTGCCGCCGCCGCAAATTTTTACATGATGCTCCGCCGCTGTTTGCAGAATGATGTGCTGCAATGCGCCCAGCTGGCTGGCGGCCTGATGAATGTCGACGCACACGCCGGTGGCGATCTCCAGCATGCTCTCGGTGATGTCGTGCTTCACTTCCCCCGCGCTGACCTGCGCTTTCATCGCATCAATAAGCGTGGTCGAATCCTGGCTTAAATCGTATCCCGGCGGGTTGACGATCTGTAATTCCAGTTCAATGCCCAGGGTAAAGGGATCGGAGACATGAAAATCGGTTAAAGGCATAGTTACGCTCACATATATCTGCTTTTTTTTGAGTATAGTCGGGATTTTTCCCTCACCCCGGCCCTCTCCCGGTGGGAGAGGGGGCGAACATTCCATCCCAGGGAAGAAGGCAGGGGGCTGGGGCGATCATTCCCTCTCCCTGGGGAGAGGGTCAGGGTGAGGGGAAGCCTTAAGCGCAGCCATGATCACCATTAAAACGTTTTCCATATCAAGCAGATCATTATTCCAGAATCTGACCACCCGCCAGCCGTGTCGCCCCAGCCACAGGGTTCTTACCTTGTCATAATCAACATTTTCACTGTGCTGCCCTCCGTCGAGTTCAATCACCAGCTTCGCCTGCCAGCAGGCAAAATCCACCACGAAACGGCCCAACGGCAACTGGCGACGAAATTTATAGCCCGCAAAACGGCGATCCCGCAGCAAGTACCACAGTTTCCGCTCCTGGGGCGTCATATTTTTACGCAGCGCACGGGCATGCATGAGATGTGTTTTCATCGCCGCAGCATGCCAGTATGCCACCATAATGAAAGGGAACAGGTTGAATTCTGGAAGGCGGCTTCAGAGGATTTAATGATTGAGGCGTAAAAGGCTGATATAACAAATTCATTACAACCCAATGAGGATGTCACGTGCCAGAAATCAATGAATACGGTCAGACGGTGGGCGATGCGCTGACTGACTGGCAGGGCGCGCCTGCGCTGCCGCGTAAGGTGCTGTCCGGTCACTACTGTCGTCTGGATCCGCTGACGGCAGAGCATGCCGCCGATCTGTTTGATGCTTACGCGCAGGCCGCCGCCGAGCGGGACTGGACGTGGATGGCGAGCGATCGCCCGGCGTCGGTTGCGGATACCGCCGCCTGGATCGACGGCAAAGTGCAGGACCAGGGGCTGGTGCCTTATGCGGTCATCGATCTGAAAAGTGGTCGTGCGGTAGGGCTGGTATGCTACATGGCAATCGATCGGGAAAACGGTACCGTTGAGATCGGTCACGTCACCTGGTCGCCGCGCATGCAGCAGACCGTGTTCGGCACTGAAGCCGTATGGTTACTGCTCGGCAATGCCTTTGCATACGGTTACCGTCGGGTGGAGTGGAAGTGTGATTCCCTGAACGTCGCTTCCCGCCGCGCCGCCGAACGGCTGGGCTTTACCTTTGAAGGCCGCTTTCGCCAGAAAATCGTACGCAAAGGCCGCAACCGTGACAGCGACTGGCTGTCGATCATCGACGCGGAATGGCCCGCCCGCGATGTGCCGATCCGCGCCTGGCTGGCAGAGGATAATTTTGACGCGCAGGGCAGGCAAAAGCGCAGGCTGGAGGCATTTCAGGAACGGTGATCCCCGGCCACTAACGCCGCACGATCGTAAAATCGCTGGATCACGCCCCTGGCCATAAAGGCCGCCCGGTCGGACATATGGGCGATAACATCCGCATCATGGCTGACCAGCAGATAGGTCATCTGGTGCGCCTGCTTCAGGGTATTCAGCAGGTTAAGGATTTCCGCCTGTACCGACATATCCAGCGCAGAGGTTGGCTCGTCGAGCAGCAGCAGGCGAGGGCGCAGCAGCAGTGCACGGGCGATAGCCACGCGCTGGCGCTGACCGCCGGACAGCTGGTGCGGATAGCGCTGTGCTGCGTCGGCGGCGAGTCCCACTTCCGAGAGTGCCGTCGCCACCCGCGCCGCGCTGTCCGGTTCGCCATGAATGAGCAGCGGCTCCGCCAGCGTACGGTAAATGGTGTGGTTCGGATGCAGCGAGGCGTAAGGATCCTGAAACACCATCTGCACATTACGCCGCCGCTCGCCCTGAAAGCGCACGCCGGGTTTCAGCGGCTCGTCAAAAAGCGATACGTGGCCCTGCCACTCCCGCTGCAAACCCGCCAGTACCCGCAGGATGGTGGATTTTCCGCAGCCGGATTCACCGATCAGGCTGAAGGTTTCCCCCGCCTGCACGCTGAAGCTGGCGGCGGAGACGGCGATTTTGTCAGCAAAGCTGACCTGTAAATTCTCGATCGTAACGAGGCTCATCGTTTTAACTCCGCGCGATTCAACGTCGGTAACATCTGCCCGTAGGTGGCGGCGTTAGGGCGACAGGTCCACAGGGTGCGGGTATAGGGATGCGTGGCGGTGGCAAGCTGGCTGGCGGGCATTTCGTCCACCTTTTCTCCCTGATACATCACCAGCACGCGATGGCAGTGCTGCGCCACCAGCGGTAAATCGTGACTGATCAGCAGCATCGCCATCTGCCGCTGTTCGCACTGTTCCACCAGCAGTTCGAGGATCTGGTTACGCAGGCGCGCATCCAGCGCTGAAGTAGGTTCATCGGCGATCAGCACGCGCGGATTGTTGATCAGCGCAATGGCGATCATCACCCGCTGCCCCATACCGCCGGACAGCTCGCCCGGATAGCGGTCAAGCACCGTCTCGTTCAGCCCGACCGCCAGCACCGCCTCGCGAATACGATCCCGGCGCTCCTGTTTATTGATGCGCTGATGCAGCGTCAGCGTTTCCTCAATCTGGGAGAAAATGGTTTTTACCGGATTTAACGCATAACGCGGATCCTGCAATATCATCGCCAGATGATTACCGCGCAGCGCCCGCCAGCCGGCAGGCTTCAGCGTCAGCAGATCCTGCCCGCCGACGCTCAGCTCAGTCGCGCGTACCACGCCCGGACGGCGCACCAGCCCCATCAGCGCACGGGCGGTCATGGATTTGCCGGAGCCGGATTCTCCCACCAGCGCCAGCCGCTCATTGCCGAGCGTAAAGCTGACGTTTTTCACCACCTGCGCGGCGGGATAATCAATGGTCAGGTTCTCCACGCGAACGTTAATGTCAGTCATGTTGCGGCTCCAGTACATCGCGCAGGCCATCGCCCAGCAGATTAAAGGCAAGGCTGGCGACCAGAATGATCGCGCCGGGCGCGGCGGCAAGCCACCACTGATCGAAGATCACCTGCATACCGTCGGCAATCATTGCCCCCCATTCCGCCATTGGCGGACGTGCCCCCAGTCCCAGGAAACCCAGTCCGGCGGCGGCCAGAATAATCCCCGCCAGATCCAGCGCCAGCCGCACAATCGCTGACGGCAGACACAACGGCAAAATATGCCCCACCAGCAGCCGCCAGCCGCGAATGCCCATCATCTCTGACGCGGCCAGATAGTCGCTGTGGCGCAGACGCTGGATCTCGCTGCGCGCCTGGCGGGCATAGGCGGGCCAGGTGGTGAGCGCCAGCGCCAGCGCGCCGTTCACCAGACCGGGGCCGAGCATGGCGACAAACGCAAAGGCGAGGATCAGACGCGGCATCGACATCACCACATCGGTAAAGCGCATCAGCACGCGCTCCAGCCAGCCGCCGTAATAGCCGGATAAAATGCCCACCAGCAGACCGGCGGGCAGGGTGATGATAGTGACCAGCGCCACCAGCCCCAGCGCCGGGCGGGTGCCGTAAATCAGCCGCGACAGCACATCGCGCCCGTAGCTGTCGGTGCCGAGCCAGTAGTCGGCATTCGGCGCCTGCAAACGGGCGGCGGCGGACTGCCAGTTGGGATCGCGCGGGGCGAGCCAGGGGGCGAACAGCGCGATCAGCAGTAAGATCGCCACAAGCAGCAGGCCGGTCAGGGCAGCGGGGGAGCGGCGCAGACGGCGCAGGAAAAGATAAGTCGGCATCAGCGAACCCTCGGATCGGTCAGACGCACCAGCAGGTCGGTGAGGTTATTAATCAGTACAAAGCTCACGCCAATCACCAGCGTACCGCCCATAATGGCGGTGGTATCCCCGGCAAAGAGCGCGGTGGTGAGGTAGCGGCCTATGCCCGGCCAGGAGAACACCGTTTCGGTGAGCACCGCGCCTTCGAGCATCCCGGTGTAGGCGAGGGCGATCACCGTCAGCAGCGTGCCGCGAATATTCGGCAGCACATGGCGCAGCAGAATGGTCATCTCGCCTGCGCCTTTCGCGCGCGCCAGCAAAATGTACTCTTTGTTCATTTCGCTCAGACAGGCGGAGCGGGTAAGGCGGGTGATGCTCGCCAGCGAGTAATACGCCAGCAGCAGCACCGGCAAAACCAGGTGGCTGATGGCGTTGCGCAGGGCTTCGCCATCGCCGGACAGCGCGGTATCAATCAGCGCAAAACCCGTGCGCGGCTCCACGGTATAAAGGTAGATATCGTCCAGACGGCCCGGCCCGGCGCTCCAGTGCAGACGGGCGTAAAACAGCGCCAGCATCAGCAGGCCGAGCCAGAAAATCGGCACCGAATTACCCAGCAGCGTAAAGGTACGCACGAACAGATCCCAGGGGCTGCCGACAAAACGGGCGCACAGCACGCCCGCGATAACGCCCAGGGTCGCGCCGACCACCAGCGCCAGGGTCGCCAGTTCCAGGGTGGCCGGAAAGGCCGCCAGCAAATCCTGTAACACCGGCTGCCCGGTGGCGCTGGCCGTACCCAGATCGCCATGCAGCAGATTTAGCAGATAGTGCCAGAACTGCACCGGCAGCGGCTGATCCAGCCCCAGCTGGTGGCGCACCTGATCGTAAGTGGACTGGCTGGCGTGATCGCCGACGATTTGCAAAACGCGATCGACAGGTGAAAACGCGGAGAGCGCAAAGGTAACGAGCAGCAGCCCGAAGAGCGTGAGCAGCAGAGTCAGCAGACCCTGCAGCACGCGGGTGGAAAGATGTGGCATGGGAAATCTCTTCCTGCCGGGCGGCATCGCCTTACCCGGCCTGTAAACAACTGGATCGCAGCCTTGTAGGCCGGGTAAGCGCAGCGCCACCCGGCAACAAGGACAACTTACTTGGTGACGTTGTCGTACCAGACCATATCGGCGTTCAGCCCCTGCTGATAGCCCTTCACATTGTCGCGTACCACGATCTGGGTTTTGCCCTGATCGACAAACACGTACGGCGAATTATGCTGCAACTGTTCCTGCATTTTACTGTACAGATCAAGGCGTTTTGCCGCATCCGGCTCCGCCACGGCTGCCAGCGTCTGCTTGCTCAGCTCAGGGATCTGCCAGCCGTTCAGACCGGCGACCGTGCTGGCTTTACCGTCGTTATAGGCAAAGGCGCTGGCGTTGGAGTGGGCATCAAAGTAGTCCGGGATCCACAAACGAATCGCCGCCTGATGCTGCTTCGCGCGCACGCGGGCATACACCTGGCTGCCCGCCGCCGGTAGCAGATCCACCTTCACGCCGCCCTGGGCGAAGCTGGCCTGCATCGACTGGGCGATGGTGATAAACGGCGGTTTGTTCTCCACATCCAGCGTGAAGTGCGCGTCTTTGATACCCGCTTTGGCGAGGATCTCTTTCGCTTTCGCCGGATCAAATTTGAACGGGTTGGTTTCCAGCGCGCCCGGCAGACCCACCGGCAGGAAACTCTGATGGATAAAATACTGGCCTTTCAGCAGATCTTTGGTAATGCCTTCATAATCCACCAGCCAGCGGGACGCTTCCCAGAATGCCGGGTTATTGAGCAGCGGATTGGCGCTGTTACCGGCGTTAAACACCAGATAGTTTTGCTCGGCAGACGGGATGCTCAGCACCTGCACGCCTTTTTTGCCCTGTAACGCGCCGATCTGATCGGCACCCAGATCGCGGGCCACGTCGGCATCGCCCTGTTCGATCAACAGACGGCGGGACGCCGGATCGGGCACGTTTTTAATGATGATGTTTTTCAGCTTAGGCGCGCCGCCCACGGCATTGTCGTTGGCGTCCAGCACAATCGCCTGATGCGGCTGATAGACGCGCATTTTGAACGCGCCGCTGCCCGCCGAGTGCATTTTCAGCCAGGCATTGCCGAAGTCATCGCCTTTCACATTCGCGCTTACCAGCTTCTCATCGACAATGGAGGCAATCGGCGTGGAGAGAATATTCAGCGCCACCGCCGGGCTGACGTCCGCCGTCCACTGCAACTGCACGGTATGGTCGTCGATTTTTTTCAGCTGGCTATTGATATTGTCCGGCTGCCAGCCGAGCACGTTCAGAATAAAAGCGGGGGATTTGTTCAGCGTCACCGCGCGCTGATAGGAGAAGATCACATCTTCCGGGCGCAGCGGATTGCCCGAGGCAAATTTCGCGTCCGGCTTCAGTTTGATGGTCAGGGTTTTGGCCGCCGGATCCGCCTGCCAGCTTTCGGCGAGGATCGGGGTCACTTTTTCAGGATTGTCACGATCCGGCTGTACCAGGCGCTGATACAGGCTTGGCACGGTCTGGATGCTGGAAAGCTCGTTCGCTTCCGCGGGATCAAGACTGACAATATCATCCAGCCCCTGCGCCACCACCAGCGTATTCGGCGGCGTGGCAGCATGGCTGGCGGCCGACAGCGCGGTCAGCACCAGTAACGACAGCAATTTTTTGGTCATGAGCAATCCCTGTAAAGTAACGTAATGAGTTTGTTATGTTCCGCTACGTTAGGGGGGATGAGATTTTCCTGAAAGTCATAATTTGACTTAGCTTATGCGGAAAAAGCATAAGCTGTTCAGTTGTGCGATAAGAGGGTGATGACGTCGTCCTGCGCCACGCACCAGCCCGCAGTAACGGTTTCACCGGCCAGCGCCGGGCAGAAGCGGGCGGAAAGGGTGAGCGAGAGTTGCGCGTCGGTCAGCGCCGTCACCCGCGCGCTGGCAAAGCCGGGGTAAGGCAGAGCGCGGGCGGAAAAAGCTTTATACAGGCTCTCTTTGGCGGAAAACGCCAGCGTGACCGCAAGGGGCAAGGGCAGGCCGGAGGCGGTCAGCAGCGCGCGCTCATCCGCATCGACAATACTGTCCGCCAGTTCTGCGCAAAGTTTCGCATCGAGGCAGCGTTCAATATCCACACCCACCGGCCGGGTCGCGATCACCGCCAGCGCGGTGGTGCCGCTGTGGCTGATGCTGCCGAACACTCCCGGAGGCCATAAGGGCGCGCCATTGTCGCCAATGGCGGGGATCGCTCCCAGCGCGTGAAAGGCCGCCAGTCTGCCCGCCAGATGTTCCCGCTGACGTTTTTGTGAAGTGTGATGCAGCTGTGTATGGTGCGGCAGCCAGAACAGATCGGCGTCCGTCCAGGTGGCGGGATCGAAATCGATGCGGTGCAGTGTAAGGCCAGCGAGGGGGAGTGTAGTGTGATGATAATCCATTATTTATCCCCTGTTCGTAGGCCCGGCAAGCAAGCGCTGCCGGGCATTATGACTATATCAGAAGTGCGTATTCACGCCCATAAACCAGGTGCGGCCAGACTCGTTGAAGGTTTCCGCGCCCGCGCCGTACATATAGCCCGTAGTACCACCGGTGGTCTGGGCATTGCCCGCGCGCCAGTGACGTTTATCGAACAGGTTATTCACCCCGCCGGTCAGGCTGACATTTTTGGTCACGTCCCAGGTCCCGCTCAGGCCGACAATACTGTACGGGCTGACTTCGTTGGTTTCGGAGCCGGTCGTGCGCTCGCCCTTATAGTTGAATTTCTTCGGCTGCTGCTTGCCGTACCAGGTAAAGGTGGATTGCAGCGACACATCTTCACGCACCTGCCAGCTCAGGGTTGAGTTGAGCGTGTACTGCGGAATAATCGACAGGCGCTCGCCGGTCTCTTTATTCTTACTTTGCAGCATATACGTGAGGTTGTTGCTCCAGGTCACGGCGTCAGACACCGGCACGTTCAGCGTCCCTTCCAGACCTTCCACCACCGCTTTAGGCACGTTATCCCACTGGTAAATATCGGTCTTCAGCGATCCCTGTTGGGTCTGGCCGACCGGGACATAACCCGCCTCGATTTTGTTGCGGTAATCGTTGCGGAACCAGGTCACGCCCGCCAGCCAGCCGTCGCGTTTAAATTCGAGGCCGATCTCTTTGTTGATGCTGTTCTCGGCCTTCATGTCGTCGTTACCCTGCATATAGCAGCCGGTGCCGACCGGACTGGCGTAGCAGCCCTGACCACGGCTATACAGAATATAGTTCGGGTTGGTCTGATACAGGCTCGGCGCTTTATAGGCGCGGGCGATACCCATTTTCAGGGTGAAGTCTTCGCCCAGGCCCTGAGAGAGGTTCAGCGACGGGCTCCAGTTATTGCCGACCACCGTGTGATGATCAAAACGCAGCGCAGGCGTCAGCATGGTGCTGTCGGTCAGCTCCATATTGTCTTCGGCGAACAGCGAGAAAATCTCTGCGCTGGAGTAGGGGCTGCGGCCGGTGCTGTCGTAGCCGGGGATCGCGCCGCCGGACAGCGCCTGGGTGTTGGACGCCAGATCCTTCATGCGCTGCTGGTTCCATTCGGTGCCAATTGTCAGGTTCTGGTTGAACAGATACTCAAAGGGGATGTTCACTTCACTGTGCAGCGTCACGTCAGCCAGATCGATATCGCTGAACTTCTCGCTGTTGAACAGGCCTTCCGTGCCGCCCGCCAGCCCTTCGCCCAGACGGGAGTTGCGCGTGTGCTCGTACTGGGCCCAGTTGCTGGTGGTGATGCCGTTTTCCCAGCCGCCGTTCCAGGTGATGGCATAGTTCTGGCGGTACAAACGGTTAGTCTCTTTGCCGTAGTATTTTTTCACCAGACCATTGGTTTTATTGTCGTTGTTGGTGTTCTGCGTGTCCCCCGCGTAGAGGTTATTCTGGCGGCTGTAGCCCGCCTCAAACTCCAGCGAGTTCATCGGCGCAAAGTCCCAGCGCAGCACGCCGTTGATATTTTTGTTTTCCACCCCTTCGCGTCCGGCGGCGAGAGTGTCGCTGTAAATGCCGGTGCGTTCAGACTGATGGCCTTTGTTGATGTCCCAGGCATCGGCCTGCGTTTTATCCAGATTTCCCACCAGGCGGAAGCTAAAATCGCCCCCCAGCGGTCCGGTGAGGCTGAAGTCGGTGCGTTTGGTCGCGCCTTCGTCTTTATGTTCCGGCGCGTTCAGGTAGGTGTTCCAGGAACCGTGCCAGTCGCTGCTTACCGGTTTGGTGATGATGTTCACCACGCCGCCCGCCGCGCCGTTACCGTAACGCGCCGCCGCCGGACCCCGGATCACTTCGATGCGTTCGATCATCTCCGGCGGCACCCAGCCGGTATCGCCGCGGGTATCACGCTCGCCGCGCCACCCCAGACGCACCGAGTTACGGCTGGTCACCGGTTTGCCGTCGATCAGGATCAGGGTATTTTCCGGGCCCATGCCGCGAATATCGATCTGGCGGTTATTACCGCGCTGGCCACTGGTGGCATTACCGGTAAGGTTGACGCCCGGCATGGTGCGGATGATTTCGGATACGTCGCGCGCGGGCGGGTTTTTGCGGATCTCATCGGCGGTGATGGTGGACACGCCCGGCGCCTGTAAGTTCTGCTGCGCGGCGGTCACCACAATGGTGTCGTCGCCGCTGGTTTCTGCCGCATACACCGGCAGTGCTACCCCTGAGATACCCAAATGAACCAGTACGGCCAGGGTATTAAATTTATTATTCATGTTATTACCTGAGTTTGTCGCCAGCCTCTGCATCCTGCAAACGCGCACGGCTAACCGAATAGAGTGAAAGACGCGCATCCCGCCGCGCGCCAATACGCTATTGCAAATGAAAATAGTTATCAATAATATTATCGACAATTGTTGTCTTGTAACAATATTTCGCAGGTAACCTGGAGTTGCAGAACGGTGACAACGCAAGTAACGGGCAGTGACGCCTGGTGGAGTACAAAGCACGGGCCGGAATGGCGTCGCGAAAGCGAAGAGGCGTATCAGGTCACCTTCTGGTGGCGCGATCCGGCAGGCATTGAAGCCACCTCGCCGGTGCGCCACGTCTGGATCTATATCACCGGCGTTACCGACCATCATCAGCAGTCCGCGCCGCAATCCCTGCGCCGCCTCGCCGGAACCGATGTCTGGTGCTGGCAAACGACGCTGCCCGCCCGCTGGCGGGGGAGCTACTGTTTTATCCCCAGTGAAAACGACAGCGATTTTTCCGCCGCGGTGTTTGCAGGCCAGACGCCGGATCGCGCCGCGCTGCGCGAAGGCTGGCGCACGTTGCTGCCAAAGGCGATCGCCGATCCGCTGAATAAGGATTCCTGGCGCGGCGGGCGCGGCCATGGAGTTTCCGCGCTGGAAATGCCGCAGGCCCCGCTACAGCCGGGCTGGGATCGCACCGACACGCCATTTACGCCGCCGGAATGTATTCACTGGCACAGCGCGATGCTGAAAAACCGCCGCCGGGTGTGGATCTACACCACAGGCGCGGTCACCAGCGACACGCCGCTGGCTATTCTGCTCGACGGGCAGTTCTGGGCGGAAAGTATGCCCGTCTGGCCCGCGCTGGCAGCGCTCACTGACGACGGCCAGCTTCCGCCCGCCGTCTATGTGCTGATCGACGTGATTGATAATGCTCACCGCAGCCGCGAACTGCCCTGTAATGCCGATTTCTGGCACGCCGTGCAGCAGGAACTACTGCCGCTGATCCACGCCCGCACGCCCTTCAGCGCCGATCCGGCACGCACGCTGGTGGCCGGGCAAAGTTTCGGCGGCCTGGCGGCGCTTTACGCCGGGCTGCACTGGCCGCAGCGCTTTGGCTGCGTGTTGAGCCAGTCGGGATCTTACTGGTGGCCGCACCGCGGCGCGCAGCAGGACGGCGAACTTATTGAACAGCTGCGTCGTGGCGATGTGAACGCCCGCGGACTGCGCATTGTGCTGGAAGCCGGTAAGCGCGAGCCGCTGATCTGGCGCGCCAATCAGACCTTATTAAGCCTGTTGCAGGACACCCCGCAAACCTTGCTGTGGCGTGAAGTGGACGGCGGACACGATGCCCTTTGCTGGCGCGGCGGCCTGACGTCCGGGCTGATCGCCCTCTGGCAATCCCTGTCCCCCGCCACGCCATAAGCCGTTACCCCACAGGAGCCTGGTATGGAATTCAGTAATCCCTTCGATAACGCACAGGGACACTTTTATATTCTGCAAAATGCGCAGCAGCAGTACAGCCTGTGGCCGCAGCAGTGCGCGCTGCCGGAGGGCTGGCGCGTGATCTGCGAGCCGCAGCCGCAGGACGCCTGCAACGCCTGGCTGACCACCCACTGGCAGACCCTAACCCCTGCGCATCACGCGCGCTGAGGAACCCGCATGTCCGCTCGACTCCCCTTAGTTGCCGCTCAGCCCGGGATCTGGATGGCTGAAAAACTCTCCACGCTGCCCAACGCCTGGAGCGTGGCGCATTATGTAGACATTACCAGCGCCGCGCTGGATGCCCCGCTGCTTTGCGAGGCGATTGCCACCGGCATGACGCAGGCCGATACCCTGCGTATGCGCTTTGTGGAAGATAACGGCGAGGTGTTCCAGTATGTTGATGAGGCGCTGACCCTTGCCGTACCGTCCATTATTGATGTGCGTGATGCCGCCTGTCCCCACAGCGCCGCGCTGGCGCAGATGCAGGCAGACCTGGATCAGAACCTGCGCGTCGACAGCGGAAAACCGCTGGTGCATCACGCGCTGTTCCGCATCGGTGAGGATCGCTGGTACTGGTATCAGCGTTATCACCATTTGCTGGTGGATGGCTTCAGTTTTCCGGCGATAACCCGGCAGATCGCCGCCATTTACCGCGCCTGGCGCAGCGGAGCACCGACGCCGCCGTCCCCTTTTACCCCCTTCGCGGAAGTGGTGGACGAGTACCAGCGCTACCGCGACAGCGAGGCGTATGCCCGTGACGGCGCATTCTGGGGCGAGGTGAAGCGCACGCTGCCGCCGCCGGTATCCCTGTCCGGCACGCCGCTGCCGGGTCGCGCCGCAACCACCGATATTCTGCGCCTCAAACAGACGCTGGATGCTGCGGCCTTCTCACGGCTTGCCGCCAGCGCGCCAGGCTGCCAGCGGGCCGATCTCGCGCTGGCGTTAGTGGCGCTGTGGCTGGGGCGTCTGTGCGGACGCCTGGACTACGCCGCCGGATTTATCTTTATGCGCCGCATGGGATCGGCGGCGCTGACCGCCACCGGCCCGGTGCTGAACGTGCTGCCGCTGGCGGTGAATATTGATGCGCAGGCCACGCTGCCGGAGCTTGCGCAAAAACTCACCGCCAGCCTGAAAAAAATGCGCCGCCATCAGCGGTACGACGCCGAGCAGATCGTACGCGACGCCGGACGCGCGGCGGGGGATGAACCGCTGTTCGGTCCGGTGTTGAACGTCAAAATGTTTGATTATCAGCTGGAACTGGACGGCGTGGCGGGCAGCACTCATACACTGGCGACCGGGCCGGTGAACGATCTGGAAATCGCCCTGATCCCGGACGAGGAGGGCGGTCTGAGTATTGAGGTGCTGGCGAACCGTCAACGCTACGACGAAAGCACGCTTAACGCGCATGCCGCGCGGCTGGACGCGCTGTTGCGCCAGTTTGCCGGCACGCCGGATCTGCGCTGCGGCGATGCGCAGCTCATATCGGCCGACGAGCTTGAGCAGATTGCGCGCATTAACGATACCGGCAGAACGCTGCCGGAAACCACCCTCAGCCAGCTGGTGACGGCGCAGGCGCTGAAAACGCCGCACGCCCCCGCGCTGGCGGATGCCCGCTGGCAGTTCAGTTATCGCGAAATGCGCCAGCAGGTGATCGCGCTGGCGCAGCTCTTGCGCGAGCAGGGCGTACAGCCCGGCGACAGCGTGGCGGTGGCGCTGCCGCGCTCGGTATTCCTGACGCTGGCGCTGCATGCCATCGTTGAAGCGGGGGCCGCCTGGCTGCCGCTGGATACCGGCTATCCTGACGATCGTCTGCGCATGATGCTGGAAGATGCCCGTCCGCGGCTGCTGATCACCGCCCCGGATCAGCAGGGGCGCTTTGCGGATCTGCCGCATCTCAACACCCTGTGTTATACCGCGCCGCTGCCGGTGAGCGACGCGCCGGGGCTTGATCTCTCGCGTCCGGAACACACGGCGTACATTATTTTCACCTCCGGCTCCACCGGTCGCCCGAAAGGGGTGATGGTCGGGCAGACGGCAATCGTCAACCGCCTGTTGTGGATGCAGGCGGCTTATCCGCTGAGCGCCGACGACGTGGTGGCGCAAAAAACGCCGTGCAGTTTTGACGTCTCGGTATGGGAATTTTTCTGGCCGTTTATCGCCGGGGCGAAACTGGTGATGGCGGAGCCGGACGCCCACCGTGATCCGCAGGCGCTGCAACACTTCTTCGCGCAGTGGGGCGTGACCACTACCCATTTTGTGCCGTCGATGCTGGCGGCCTTTGTCGCCGCGCTGACGCCGGAAACTGCCCGCGCAAGCTGCCGCACGCTGAAACAGGTGTTCTGTAGCGGCGAAGCCTTACCGGCAGATCTGTGTCGGGAATGGGAGCACCTGACCGGCGCGCCGCTACATAACCTGTACGGTCCGACGGAAGCGGCGGTGGATGTCAGCTGGTATCCGGCCCACGGCGAGGCGCTGGCGGCCGTCAGCGGCAACAGCGTGCCCATCGGCTTCCCGGTGTGGAATACCGGCCTGCGCATCCTTGATGCCATGATGCAGCCGGTGCCGCCGGGCGTGGCGGGGGATCTCTATCTCACCGGCATTCAGCTGGCGCAGGGCTATCTGGGCCGCGCCGATCTCACCGCCAGCCGCTTTATTGCCGATCCCTTTGCGCCGGGCGAGCGCATGTACCGCACAGGGGATGTGGCGCGCTGGCTGGATAACGGCGCGGTGGAATACCTCGGACGCAGCGACGATCAGCTGAAAATTCGCGGCCAGCGTATTGAGCTTGGCGAAATCGATCGCGTGATGCAGAGCCTGCCGGACGTGGCGCAGGCAGTGGCCCACGCCTGCGTGCTCAATCAGGCCGCGACCGGTGGCGGCGACGCGCGTCAGCTGGTGGGCTACCTGGTTTCCGAATCGGGCCTGCCGCTGGATCGCGAGGCGCTGCGTGAGCAGCTCAGCGCGCGCCTGCCGCCGCATATGGTGCCGGTGGTGCTGGTGCAGGTGGCGGATCTGCCGCTGAGCGCCAACGGCAAACTGGATCGCAAAGCATTGCCGGTGCCGGAACTGATCGCGAAAGCAGGCGGACGCGCGCCGCAGACGGCCAGTGAGATCCGCGTGGCGCAGGCGTTCAGCGAGCTGCTGGGCTGCGAGGTGAATGATGCAGAGGCAGATTTCTTCGCGCTCGGCGGGCATTCGCTGCTGGCGATGCGGCTGGCGGCACTGCTCAGCCGCGAGAGTGGGCGTCAGGTTACGCCGGGGCAAATCATGGTCGCCTCAACGGTCGCTGCGCTGGCAACGCTGCTCGACGCCGATAACGACGAGCAGGCGCAACGTCTGGGTTATGAGACGATTTTGCCGCTGCGTGAAAGCGACGGGCCAACGCTGTTCTGCTTCCATCCGGCGTCGGGCTTTGCCTGGCAGTTCAGCGTGCTGTCGCGCTATCTGCCTCCGCGCTGGTCGATCACCGGTATTCAGTCGCCGCGCCCGGATGGTCCGATGGCGACCGCCGCCACCCTGGATGAGGTGTGTGAGCATCATCTGGCCACGCTGCTGGAGCGTCAGCCGCACGGTCCGTACTATCTGTTCGGCTATTCCCTCGGCGGTACGCTGGCGCAGGGCATCGCCGCCCGCTTACGTCATCGTGGCGAGGCGGTGGCGTTTCTGGGACTGCTGGACACCTGGCCGCCGGAGACGCAAAACTGGGCGGAAAAAGAGGCCAACGGGCTGGATCCGGAAGTGCTGGCGGAAATTGACCGCGAGCGGGAGGCGTTTCTGGCCGCGCAGCAGGGGAGCGGGTCGGCGGCGCTGTTCAACGCCATCGAAGGCAACTACGGTGACGCGGTGCGCCTGCTCACCAGCGCACGCAGCCTGCCGTTTGACGGCAAAGCGACGCTGTTTGTGGCCGAACATACGCGGCCATCAGGGATGGATCCCGCCCGCGCCTGGTCGCCCTGGGTACGGGAGCTTGAGTGTTATCCGCAGCGCTGCGCCCACGTCGATATTATCTCTCCCCGCGCCTTTGAATCTATCGGGCCGATAATGCAGAAATTGTTGCAGTGATGTAATAAGTTTATCGCCCGTGATGAGCAATCATTGCGGGCAATTATTCTGCTTATATATCAGCCAGCCTGAAGCATCTGCATCATACTTCAGTCAAAAAACTACAAAAATTTGTAGCTAGACAGCACATTTCACCTCTCAGGGATTCAGATTATTCTCACTTTGTAATACCATTGAGCAGAACACAGGATGAGCTTATTCGGCCTATATACTTTAAAGAAGTTAATAAAATGTCCTCAACGAATATTAAGCAAGACAGGGATGTGGAGTTCAGTAATTATCCGCTTGAAACCCATCGTAATAATGAAATCGATCTGCTGGCGCTGCTCGACGTTTTATGGTGCGCTAAAAAACAAATTATTGGTATTGCGCTGGCCTTTGCGCTACTGGGTGTGCTGGCAACCTTTATGATGCCGCAACGATGGACCAGTCAGGCGGTCATCACCCCGGCGGAAGAGCTGCAATGGAACGAACTGCAACAGACGTTAATGCAGCTGCGCGTGCTGGATATCGATGTTGGCGTTGATCAGAAAGACATTTTCAATCGTTTTATTAAGGCCTTCAATTCCCGTGCCCTGATGCAGGAGTATTTCATGTCATCGCCGGACGTGATGGGGCAGCTGAAAGACGCTGACCTTGATCCACTGGAATTACAGCGGGCAATTGTGCGTCTGTCGGATAATATGAAAGCCGCTGACAATGCGAAATTGAAAAACGACATTGATCTTCCCTACGTCGCCTGGAATTTAAGCTTTACCGCGCCAACGGCGAAAGATGCGCAGGCGGTGTTACAGGGATACATTAATTATGTAGCGGCGCTGGTGACAAAAGAAGCGCTCGACAGCATCCGTAATACGGTGGCGCTGAAAACGCATTTTGAAAAAGAAAAATTAATGCTTGATCGCGTCAGATTAACCAACCAGCGTGATATTAAGATCCAGCGTCTTAACTATTCGCTGGAAGTGGCGAACGCGGCGGGGATTAAACGTCCGGTTTACAGCAATGGTCAGGTGGTGAATGACGATCCGGATTTCTCCATTGCGCTGGGTGCGGATGGGATCCAGGAGAAATTAAAAATCGAGAAATCGCTGCGCGATATTTCCGATCTGAACGCTGAACTGCGTAACCGCGAGTTTCATCTGGCCGAACTGGAAAAAGTCAGCGTGAAAAACGTCGATTTCGAACCCTTCAAATACCAGCTGGCGCCGTCCTATCCGGTGAAAAAAGATGGTCCGGGCAAGGCGCTGATCGTGGTGCTGGCGGCAATCATCGGCGGCATGGTGGCCTGTGGCTTTGTGTTACTGCGTAACGCGATGGTCACCCGCACGCTGACGCCGGAACTGACGCTGGAACCTTCTCACTAAGTTTTTGCCCGGTGGCGCTGCGCTTACCGGGCCTACGGAATGAGGCTACTGTAGGCCCGTGCAAGCGCAGCGCCGCCGGGCGCAGCAAACCTACCGTAGCCCGCGGCCCAGCGGCACCACCAGCGGCGTATGGGCCACCGGATCCTCAATAATCACGCAGCGCATCCCGTAAATTTTCTCGATCAGCTCGGCCGTCACAATCTCTTTCGGCGCGCCCTGCGCCACAATTTTCCCGTCCCGCAGCGCAATCAGATGCGTGGCATAGCGACAGGCCTGATTGAGATCGTGCAGCACGGCGGCCAGCGTATAGCCCTGCTCGCGGTTCAGCTCGCTTAACAGCTCCAGCACGTCAATCTGATAGCTGATGTCCAGCCAGGTGGTCGGCTCATCCAGCAGCATGATCGCCGTTTCCTGCGCCAGCACCATAGCGATCCACGCCCGCTGACGCTGCCCGCCGGAAAGCGTGTCCACGCTCTGCCCGGCCAGCGCCGTAACGCCGGTGGCCTCCATCGCTCGTTGCACCGCCGCGTCATCCTCTGCCCGCCAGCGGGTAAACAGCGGCTGATGCGGATAGCGCCCGCGCGCCACCAGCTCCTGAACCGTAATATCCCCCGGCGTGGTGGCGTTCTGCGCCAGTAGTCCAATGCGGCGGGCCACCTCTTTACTGTTGAAACGCTGGATCTGCTCGCCGTCGAGATAAACATGCCCCTGCGTCGGGGTCATCAGGCGACTTAACGTGCGCAGCAGCGTCGATTTTCCGCAGCCGTTGGGGCCGATAATGGCGGTGAAATGCCCGTCGGGCAGGATGACGTTCAGGTTTTCGGCAACGATTTTTTTGCCATAGCCGAGGGTTAAGGCCTCGCCGCGCAATCGGGTATCAGAGAAAGTCATCTTTTGCGGGACTCCTTAATTAACAGGGCGATGAGATAAATCCCGCCCAGGCTCACGGTCACCACGCCGACCGGAAGTTGATAGGGTACAAACAGCCGCTGGGCGCAGAGATCGGCGGCCAGCAACAGCAATGCGCCGCACAGTGCCGCCTGGGTCAGCCCCCAGCGCGCGGTGCCGCTGATACGCCGCGCGATGTGCGGGGCGACCAGCGCAATAAAAGAGATCGGGCCGGTCAGGGCGGTGGAGGCGGCGGTCAGCACCACCGCCACCAGCATCATCAGCAGGCGGGAACGCTCAACGCTGACCCCCAGCGCGCAGGCGCTGTCATCGCCCATCTCCAGTAGCCGCATGCGGCGCACCAGCAGCGCGGCACAGACAAACATCACCAGCAGTACCGGCGCGGCGGGCAGGGTTTTCGCCCACGTCAGACCATTGAGCGATCCGGCGTTCCACAGCCCGGCGGTAAAGGCCGTCTCAAGGGATGCCTGCAACAGCAGCCAGGTATTGAAGGCCACCAGCATGGCGCGCACGCCGATGCCGATAATAATCAGCCGGAAGGTTTCAATGCCGTTGCGCCACGCCAGCAGCCAGACCACCAGCGAGGTGAGAATACCGCCCGCCATCGCCGCCAGCGCAATGGCCGTCAGATGCTGGCCGAAAAACACCATGGCGATCAGCACGCCGCTCCATGCCCCGGTGTTAAAGCCCATCACGTCCGGGCTGCCGAGCGGGTTACGCATCAGCGACTGGAAAATGGCCCCGCTGATCCCCAGCGCCGCGCCGGTCAGCAGGGCGATGACGACACGTGGCAGACGCCACTCATTGACCACCAGCATAATACCGCGCGGCGCATCGCCGGTGAGGGCGGCAAACACCTGAGACAGCGTCAGCGGAACCGCGCCGCTTTGCAGACTCCACACCGCCACCAGCAGACAGGCGATCGCCAGCAGCAGGCAGCTTAAAATCAGACGACGGGAAGGGGCGTTCACCAGCCACCTCCGCGACGATGGCGGCGTACCAGCCAGATCAGCACAGGCGCGCCGATAAAGGCGCTGACCACCGATACCCGCAGCTCGCCGGGCACCAGCAGACGGCCAATAACATCGGCAAACAGCAGCAGGGCAGGGGTGGCGATCAGCGTGACCGGCAGTGACCAGCGGTGATCCGCCCCCACCAGCCAGCGCGCCATATGCGGCATCATCAGGCCAATAAAGGCAATCGGGCCGACCACCGCCGTGGCGCTGCCGCACAGCACGGTAATTGCCAGTAAGCCCAGCAACTGCGTGCGCGCCACCCGGCTACCAAGCGCCGTGGCAGTGTCCGCGCCGAGGCTCAGGCTATTCAGCGCCCGGCTTTGCAGCAGGGCGATACCCGCGGCGATCAGCACCGGCAGCAGGACGATTTTCAGGGTGTGGATCTGCCGCACGTCCAGCGATCCGGCCTGCCAGAAGCGCAGCTGATCGTAAACATCGGGGTTGAGCAGCGCGATGCCGCTGGATAAGCCTTCCAGCACCGCGGCCAGCGCGACGCCCGCCAGCGTCAGCCGCACCGGACTGAGCTGCCCGCCGCCCGCGCTGCCGGTAAAGGCCACCACTAACGACGCCGCCAGCGCGCCGCTAAAGGCCAGCGCCAGCTGTTCATGGGGAGAGGTTAAACCGAGCAGCGCCGCGCCCAGCACGATGGCGAAGCTGGCGCCAGCGTTCACGCCGAGCAGACCGGGATCGGCCAGCGGGTTGCGGGTCAGGGTTTGCATCAGCGCGCCAGCAAGGCCCAGCGCGCCGCCAGCCAGCAGTCCGGCCAGGGTACGGGGCAGACGGGCATCCAGCACGATAGTGCAGTCCGCGGTCTGGCAGCTGCCCGTGAAGGCGTCCATGACGGCGGAAAAGGGCAAGGGTTTCGCCCCGATAAGTAAGCTGAGCGCAGCCGCAAGGAGCAGCAATAACAATAACCCGGTCACGATAATCGGACGCGCCAGGCTGAGCGAAAAAGACATCACAACGTCCTTGAGTTGATAATGATAGTAGTTATCGTTATCGATCTTGTTCGGGTATGTTAGCATGTGCGGCCATTGAAAAGGTATGAGAAATCGCAATAAAAGGCCCTGTAATGAACCGACAATCCTGGCTGCTCAATATGAGCCTGCTGAAAACCCACCCGGCGTTCCGCGCGGTGTTTATCGCCCGCTTTATCTCCATTTTATCCCTCGGTTTGCTGGGCGTTGGCGTGCCGGTGCAGATCCAGGCTATGACCCACTCCAGCGCCCTAGTGGGCCTTGCGGTCACCCTGACCGGCGGGGCGATGTTTGTCGGGCTGATGGTGGGCGGCGTGCTGGCGGATCGCTATGAGCGTAAGCGCCTGATCCTGATCGCGCGCGGCACCTGTGGGCTGGGTTTTATCGGCCTGGCCATTAATGCGGCGCTGCCGGAACCCTCGCTGGTGGCGATTTATCTGCTCGGTTTGTGGGACGGCTTTTTTGGCGCGCTCGGCGTGACGGCGCTGCTGGCGGCGACGCCCGCGCTGGTCGGGCGTGAAAATCTGATGCAGGCGGGGGCGATCACCATGCTGACCGTACGCCTGGGATCAGTGATCTCCCCGCTGTGCGGCGGCCTGCTGCTGGCGTCCGGCGGCGTGGTGTGGAATTACGGGCTGGCGGCGGCGGGAACCTTTCTCACCACACTGACGCTGCTGCGTTTACCCTTGCTGCCTCCGCCGCCGCAGCCGCGGGAACATCCGCTGAAATCCCTGCTGGCGGCCTTTCAGTTTTTACTGCGCAGTCCGCTGATCGGCGGCATTGCGCTGCTCGGCGGACTGTTGACCATGGCGAGCGCCGTGCGCGTGCTTTATCCGGCGCTGGCGGTGAACTGGCAGATGTCACCGTCGGAAATCGGCCTGCTGTATGCCGCCGTTCCGCTCGGTGCGGCGCTGGGGGCGCTGACCAGCGGCAATATGGCGCAGCGTGCGCGTCCGGGGGCGATCATGCTGTTTACCACCGTCGCCGCCTTTGTGGCGGTGGCGCTGTTCAGCCTGATGCCTGTCTGGGCGCTGGGGGTGTTGTTCCTCGCGCTCTTTGGCTGGCTGAGCGCGGTGAGTTCGCTGTTGCAGTACACGCTGATCCAGACGCAAACCCCCGAGGCGATGCTCGGGCGCATTAACGGCTTATGGACGGCGCAGAACGTCACCGGCGATGCCATTGGCGCGGCACTGCTTGGCGGTATGGGGGCGCTGATGACGCCAGCGGCCTCCGCCAGTGTTGGCGGCTGGGTGCTGGCGGTCATCGGACTGCTGCTGGTGGTGCTACTTAAAGAGTTACGACGTTTCCATCAGCCAAACAGCGTGGCGAACCGCTGAAGCAGCAGCGTCACGCTGTAAAAGTCGAGGCGGAAGGTTTCACTGCCCAGCGCGTAAACGCGTTTGTTTTTCACCGCGCTGAGATGACTTAACAGCGGGTTGGCTTCAATGGCCGCGGCGTCGTTGTCGTCATTGGCGAATAAAAACAGCGCTTCGCCGTTCAGCCCCGCCGCCAGATTTTCGCCGCCCAGCTGCACGATGTCATGGCGTTTACCCTGGCTCTGGCTGGCGTTCAGCCCCTCCGGCAGAGTGGCGAGCGTAAAGCCAAGCTGGGCTAACAGCTGCCCCTGCGCGGAATCGCGGGTCCACAGATTGGCGCTGTGCGCCGCCCGGTGATAGACCAGCGCGCTTACCGGCTGCGGCGGCAGGGTGATCTTCTGCTTCACCGCCGCCAGCTGCGTATTGAATTCGTCGATGCGCGCCTGCGCCTGTTTCTCCTGGCCGGTGATCTCGCCGAGCTGCGTCAGCAGCGCCTGCCAGCTTTTATCGTCGTAATTGATGACCAGCGTCGGCGCGATGGCGGAGAACTGATCGTACAACGCCAGCGCCGAGTCGCCGCCGGTGGCGCTGACGAGGATCAAATCAGGCATCTGCGCCGCCACGGCTTCCGCGCTGGCCTCGCCAATGTAGAGCCGGGAAACCTGACGCTGTTTTGCTATCTGCCCCCACTGGCGCAGAAAGCCCTGATCGTCGGCAAAGCGGTTATTCGGCGTGGTCGCGCCGCTGGCGATCACCGGCGCATCAATGGCGAGCAGCGATCCGGTAAGCGTCACGCTGGTGGAGACAATACGCAGCGGTTTGCTTTCCAGAGTATGAGTGCCCCGGCTGTCAGTCACCTGACGCGGCCATCCGGCGGCGTGGCTTGCGGAAAGTCCTAAAACGAAAAGGCTGAGCGCCAGCACAGCATGCAGGCGTAACGAAGCAAATCTCACGGCGTGGTATCCTGTATTTATTGCAGTTAATGCTTCTCATTTTCATCATTGTGCGAAGCGGATGCAAGCGTTAGCCGCAGAAGTTGCATCAACCAGAGTTGACACTGCTGACAATAACTTTTAGCTTACCGACCAAAATATAAATGATAATTATTCTTAATGCCTTTATCATTTTCGGAGGAAGATATGGATACGTCAGTGGCAGAGGGGATCGCGCAGCGTACAGACGCGTTGTCGCCCGACCGGTTTTTCTTTATGTCGCCATACCGCAGCTTTACCACATCCGGCTGCTTTGCGCGCTTCTCAGAGCCTGCCGTTAACGGCGACGATCTGAACAGCCCGTTCCAGCGCAAACTGGCCGGGGCCTTTGCCGAGGCAAAAGCGCAGGGCATTGCAAAACCGGTGATGGTGGGGGCGATCCCGTTTGATACCACGCAACCGTCGGCGCTCTTTATTCCGCAGTCCTGGCAGACGTTCACCCGTCCGGCAAAGCAGCACTCCGCGCGCTATTTCCAGGGCAGCCCGACGCCGAACGTGGTTTCGCGCCAGGCCATTCCGGAGCAGGACGCCTTTATGGCGATGGTGGCGGAAGCCGCACGCCTGACCGCGACGCCGACCGTTGACAAGGTGGTGCTCTCGCGGCTGATTGACATTGCCACCGACGCCCGGGTTGACAGCGGGGCGCTGCTGGAACGGCTGATCGCGCAGAATCCGGCGAGCTTTAACTTCCATGTGCCGCTGCCGGATGGCGGCGTGCTGCTCGGTGCCAGCCCGGAGCTGCTGCTGCGTAAAGAAGATGAGCGGTTCAGTTCGCTGCCGCTGGCAGGCTCGGCCCGTCGTCAGCCGGATGACATGCTGGATCGCGAGGCCGGTAACAAACTGCTGGCCTCGGAGAAAGATCGTCACGAACACGATCTGGTGGTGCAGGCGATGAAAACCGTGCTCAGGCCACGCAGCCATGAGCTGTCGATACCGGCTTCGCCACAGCTGGTGAATACGCCGACGCTGTGGCATCTGGCGACACCGGTCGAAGGCCTCGCTGCCGCTGAAGAAAACGCCCTTTCGCTGGCCTGTCTGCTGCACCCGACGCCGGCGCTGAGCGGTTTCCCGCATCAGGTGGCGAAGCGCGTTATCGCGGAGCTTGAGCCGTTCAACCGTGAGCTGTTCGGCGGCATCGTCGGCTGGTGTGATGAGCAGGGCAACGGCGAGTGGGTGGTGACCATTCGCTGCGCGCGCATCCAGGATCGTAACGTTCGCCTGTTTGCCGGGGCGGGCATTGTGCCTGCGTCCTCCCCGGCGGCGGAGTGGCGCGAAACCGGCGTCAAACTTTCCACCATGCTTAATGTTTTTGGTCTGAATTAAGGAGCGATCATGACCCTTCCTTTTACCCGCTGGCCGGATGACTTCGCCCGCCGTTATCGTGAAAAAGGCTACTGGCAGGATCTGCCGCTGACCGACATTCTCACCCGTCATGGGCAGTCTGACCGCACGGCGGTGATTGAAGGCGAGCGCGCGTTAAGCTACCGCGAGCTGGATCAGGCTTCGGATAACCTCGCCTGCGCGCTGACGGCGCAGGGCATTCGCCACGGCGACACCGCGCTGGTGCAGCTGGGCAACGTCGCGGAGTTTTACATCACCTTTTTTGCGCTGCTGAAAATGGGCGTCGCGCCGGTCAATGCGCTGTTCAGCCATCAGCAGAGTGAACTCAACGCCTATGCCGCGCAGATCCGCCCGGCGCTGGTGATTGCCGATCGCGAACATAAATTGTTCCAGGATGACAGCTTCCTGAATGGCTTTGTCGCCGAACATGCCAGCGTGCGCGTGGTGCTGTTGCGTAATGACCAGGGCGAACATGCCTTACAGGCGGCCATTGAACGCCCGGCGGACGGTACGCCTCTGTTGCCGACCCCTGCCGATGAAGTGGCGTTTTTCCAGCTCTCCGGCGGCAGTACCGGCACGCCGAAGCTGATCCCGCGCACTCACAACGATTACTACTACAGCATCCGCCGCAGCAACGAGATCTGTGAATTTACCGCCGACACGCGCTATCTGTGCGCGCTGCCTGCCGCCCATAACTATCCGCTCAGCTCCCCCGGCGCGCTGGGGGTATTTCTCGCAGAAGGCTGTGTGGTGCTGGCGGCGGATCCAAGCGCCACGCTCTGCTTCCCGCTGATCGAAAAACATCAGATTAACGTCACTGCGCTGGTGCCCCCCGCGGTCAGCCTGTGGTTGCAGGCGATTGCCGAGTGGGGCAGCAATGCGCAGCTGGCCTCGCTGAAGCTGTTGCAGGTGGGCGGCGCGCGCCTGTCCGCCACCCTTGCCGCGCGTATTCCGGCAGAGATCGGCTGTCAGTTACAGCAGGTGTTCGGCATGGCGGAAGGGCTGGTGAACTATACCCGTCTGGATGATGGCCCGGCGCGGGTGAATCACACCCAGGGCCGCCCGATGTGCCCGGACGATGAAGTGTGGGTCGCCGATGAACAGGGCAATCCGCTACCGACCGGCGAAGTGGGGCGCTTGATGACCCGTGGCCCGTACACCTTCCGTGGCTACTTTAACAGCCCGGAGCACAACGCCAGCGCCTTTGACGCCAACGGTTTTTACTGTTCCGGCGATCTGATCTCCATTGACGCCGATGGCTATATCACCGTGCAGGGACGGGAAAAAGATCAGATTAACCGCGGCGGAGAGAAGATCGCTGCCGAAGAGATCGAAAACCTGCTGTTGCGCCACCCGGCGGTGATCCACGCCGCGCTGGTGAGCATGGAAGACAGCCTGCTGGGCGAGAAAAGCTGCGCGTATCTGGTGGTGCGCCAGCCGGTGCGTCCGGTGGAGATACGACGTTTTCTGCGCGAGCAGGGCGTGGCGGAATTTAAGCTACCGGATCGCGTGGAGTGCGTGGACGCGCTGCCGCTGACCCCGGTCGGCAAAGTTGATAAGAAGAAACTGCGTCAGATGCTGGCTGAAAAGTCACAGGCGTAACACTGGAGAAGAGATGGCTATCCCGAAATTAACCGGCTATGCGCTGCCCGCCGCGGCAGAGATCCCGCACAACAAAGTGAACTGGGCCTTTGAGCCTGAGCGCGCCGCATTGCTTATTCACGATATGCAGGACTATTTCATCAATTTCTGGGGCGATAACTGCCCGATGATGGAGCAGGTGGTGGCGAACATCGCCGCGCTGCGCCAGTTCTGCAAACAGCAGGGCATTCCGGTCTATTACACCGCGCAGCCCAAAGAGCAGAGCGACGAGGATCGCGCGCTGCTGAACGACATGTGGGGGCCGGGCCTGACCCGCAAACCGGAAGAACAACAGGTGGTGGCGGCCCTTGCGCCTGACGCAGACGACACCGTGCTGGTGAAGTGGCGCTACAGCGCGTTTCACCGCTCCCCGCTTGAGCAAATGCTGAAAGAGACCGGGCGTAACCAGCTGCTGATCACCGGCGTGTATGCCCACATCGGCTGCATGACCACCGCCACCGATGCCTTTATGCGCGACATCAAGCCGTTTATGGTCGCCGATGCGCTGGCGGATTTCAGCCGCGACGAGCACCTGATGGCGCTCAACTACGTGGCCGGACGTTCAGGCCGCGTGGTGATGACCGACGAACTGCTGCCGGTACCGCTGACTAAGGACGCGCTGCGTGCGCAGATCCTGCCGCTGCTGGATGAATCCGACGTGCCGCTGGATGATGACAACCTGATCGATTACGGTCTGGATTCGGTGCGCATGATGGCGCTCGCCGCCCGCTGGCGCAAAGTCTACAGCGACATTGATTTCGTGATGCTGGCGAAAAACCCGACTCTCGACGCCTGGTGGGCGCTGCTCTCCCGCGAGGTGAAATAATGGCGGGGCTGGATTTTAGCGGCAAAACCATATGGGTGACCGGGGCCGGTAAAGGCATCGGTTACGCCACCGCGCTGGCCTTTGCCGATGCGGGCGCGCTGGTGACCGGCTTCGATCTGGACTTTCCGCAGGCGGATTATCCCTTCGCCTGCGAGCGGCTGGATATTGCCGATGCCGCACAGGTGGCGGACACCTGCCAGCGTCTGCTGGCGCATACTCCACGGCTTGACGTGCTGGTGAACGCCGCCGGGATTTTGCGCATGGGCGCGACCGATGCCCTCAGCCTTGCCGACTGGCAGCAGACCATGGCGGTGAACGTCGGCGGGGCCTTTAATCTCTTTCAGCAGACCATGCCAATATTCCGCGCCCAGAAGGGCGGGGCGATAGTTACTGTCGCCTCCGACGCCGCGCACACGCCGCGTCTGGGGATGAGCGCCTATGGCGCGTCGAAAGCGGCGCTGAAAAGCCTGACGCTGACCGTCGGGCTGGAGCTGGCCGCCAGTGGCGTGCGCTGTAACCTTGTCTCGCCCGGCTCCACGGATACCGACATGCAGCGTACGTTGTGGACCAGCGACGATGCGGAACAGCAGCGCATTCGCGGTTTCGGCGAGCAGTTCAAGCTCGGCATTCCGCTGGGGAAAATCGCCCGGCCTGACGACATCGCCGGTACCGTGCTGTTTCTCGCCTCCGATATGGCAGGGCACATCACCCTCCAGGATCTGGTGGTGGACGGCGGTTCGACGCTGGGAGCATAAGCATGATCTGGAAACGTCATTTATCCCTCGACGAACTGAACGCCACCAGCGCCAACACCATGGTGGCGCATCTGGGCATTGTCTATACCCGTCTCGGGGATGAGGTGCTGGAAGCGGTGATGCCGGTGGATGCGCGCACTCATCAGCCGTTCGGCCTGCTGCACGGCGGCGCGTCGGCGGCGCTGGCGGAAACTCTGGGTTCGATGGCCGGTTTTCTGATGACCCGCGACGGGCAGTGCGTGGTGGGCACGGAGCTGAACGCCACGCATCACCGCCCGGTATCGCAGGGCAGGGTGCGCGGCGTTTGCCAGCCGCTGCACCTCGGACGGCAAAGCCAGAGCTGGGAAATCGTGGTGTTTGACGAGCAGGGACGGCGCTGTTGCACCTGTCGGTTAAGTACGGCGGTGATGGGGTAGTTTTACCCCATCACCAGCGCCGCTTACAGCATCGACACAATCCGCTTCAGCAGCCTGATACGCGGCTCGATGGAAGCGATATCCAGCCATTCCGCCGGGCTGTGAAAGCCCGCGCCGACCGGGCCTAAGCCGTCCAGCGTCGGAATGCCGAGCGCGGCAATATGGTTGGCGTCGCTGCCGCCGCCTACCGCCTGCCAGGTCACCGGAATGCCTTCTGCCGCACCCGCCTGTTCCACCAGCGCCATCAGCGCGGCGGTACCCTCGCTTGCCGCCATCGCCGGTTTGTAGTTCACGCGCGTCAGGGTGGTGGTCACACCGTCAAGAAAACCTTCAGCGCACAGCGCTTCCAGCCGGGCGTGGACGCGATCGTATTCGCTGTTTTCCCAATAGCGCAGATCCAGCTCGGCGGTGGCATGGTCGGCCACTACATTAGACGCGCTGCCGCCGCTGACTACGCCGATATTCAGCGTGGTGCCGCGCGGCATATCCGCCAGCGCATTAATGGCGATCACCGCATTTGCCAGCGCGGTGATGGCGGAGCGGCCTTTTTCCGGATCGTTACCCGCATGGGCGGCGACGCCGCTGAAGGTCAGTTGATAACCGGCCAGCCCTTTACGCGCTTTCACCAGCGAACCGTCGGCGCGCGCCGCTTCGCACACCAGCACCACCCGCGCGGTGCTTGCCAGGCCGCTTAACCAGGCTTCCGAATGCACCGAGCCGGTCTCTTCGTCCGGGTTCATCGCCACCGCAATGCTCAGGCGATGTTTATCGGCGGCGGGCAGTTCGCGCATCGCCTGGAGAATATTCAGCAGCCCGCTTTTCATGTCCGAGACGCCAGGCCCGTACAGGCGGCTGTCGTCGCGGCTCATCGGGCGTTGGGCGACTGTACCCGCCGGAAACACGGTGTCCATATGGCCGACCAGCAGGACATCATAATGGGTGGCCTGCGGCTGATTGGTCACCAGCAGTCCCGGCCCTACCGCAGTGCCGAGATCAACGGTAGTCACATGCCAGCCTTCCTGACGCCACAGCGCCGCCAGTCTGTCGGCGACCTGCGCCACGCCCTGCACGCATTGCGTGCCGCAATCGACGTTGACCAGGCTTTCCAGTTCAGCAATATAGTGTTCGATATTCATAAGACATCCTGTTCTAGATAATGATACGCATCAGTAACATAGCGATGAAGGCGTTGATAACCGAGATAACGATCATCAGCGGAATGCGGCGGGCGCTGGTGCCAATCACCCCGAGAATGCGCCCGAGGTACTGTACCTGCGATCCCATCAGATAAATGGCCGGGGCCATGATCGCCAGATGTTCGCCGGTGATAATGCCCTTATCGAATAAGCCGATGGCGACGCCAATTCCGCCGCCCATCGACATCCAGCCGCCGATCAGCACCGCCGCCGCTTCCCCCGGCAGCCCGAACAGCCCCATCAGCGGCGAGAAAATCAGCCCGAGTCCCTTCAGCGCGCCGGTGATCTCCAGCGCTTTGATGATGATAAACGCCATCACCACGTTAGGCAGTGTGCTGGTGGTGGCGATATTCCAGCCCTTGCGCGCGCCTGCGACAAACACATCGGTAATAACGGGATTAGAGGTCGGGTGGCTCATTGTGCAGCTCCTTGCGCGGCGCTTTTTTTCTGCGTGAAGCGGATAAACAGGCGCATCAGGTTCGCGCCGACAATTTTCATAATAAACATCACCAGGATACACATGCCGATAGAGGTGGGTACAGCGGTGCTGCCATCGGCGGCGATGAGCGTAAAGAGAATGGCGCCTGAGGAGAAAAAGTTGGTGATCATCGCTCCGGCGGAAAACTGGAACATGGCGAACACGTCTTTTTCGTTTTCATCCAGCTGACCTTCATCCGCCAGATTACGGGTTAAGGACGCCCCGACGTCAGTGCTTTGCAGGCTGCCGATTAGCGCCAGCCCGGTGGTGCCAGGCAGCCCCAGCAGCGGGCGCAGCAGCGGCGTGAGCAGACGGCGGGCGGCGTTCAGCGCGCCGTAATGCTCCAGCACGTTAATCATCCCCAGCGCAAACATCACCGCCGGGATCAGCCCAAGGGCGAACAGAAAGCCGTCCATCGCCCCGTTACCGCCGACGCCGCGAAAGGCGCTGGTGGTGGTTTTCAGCGTTTCGCCGTTCTGGCTGACGCCGGACACCACTTTGCCAAAAGCGCCGTTCAGGGTGGTGAAGTCAAACACCCCGTACCACTCTTTACCGCCCAGCAGCCCTGAGAAAAACACCGCTGCAAAGGCCAGCGCGAAGTAGGCCACGGGACCCGGTTTACGATCGTCTGGTGTTACATCCATTTGCTTCTCCTTGATTAAATAAATCCTCACAAACTTAACGGATTATCCGTGATGGGCCGGGCAAAAACCGTGAAGCAAGCCGTTGACTCCTATAGAAAATTGCTAAAAAGCCATAAATCAGAATAACGACCGAGGTTGTACCAGCTGGCGGGGCGGGCGGAATGTTACGCCGGATCTGAAACGCGGCGGCTGTTGCAGCCTGACGACCTGCGCAGAGTGATCGCCGTAACACTGTGGAGTAAATAGGCGGGGCTGACAGGCGTTTTTAAGGTTTCAACATTGTTAAAAGCAGGCGGTTGATATAGATACAAAATGTAACATCTCTCTGTCTCAGCCAACGGATACCGATTATGCAAAATTCAGGGAAATACCTCATATGGGCCGCGCTCTCTGTTGTTGGCGCCTTCGCCCTGGGCTATATCGCATTAAACCGTGGTGAACAGATCAACGCCCTGTGGATTGTGGTGGCGGCGGTCTGTATTTATCTGATTGCTTATCGTTTTTATGGACAGTATATCGCCCGCACGGTGCTGGCGGTGGATGCCACACGTATGACGCCCGCGGTGCGGCATAACGACGGTCTGGACTATGTGCCGACCGATAAAAAAGTGCTGTTCGGTCATCATTTTGCGGCCATTGCCGGGGCAGGGCCGCTGGTGGGGCCGGTGCTGGCGGCGCAGATGGGCTATCTGCCGGGGATGATCTGGATCCTCGCAGGCGTGGTACTGGCGGGTGCCGTGCAGGATTTTATGGTGCTGTTCGTTTCCACGCGCCGCGACGGACGATCCCTCGGCGAGCTGGTGAAAGAGGAGATGGGGCCGACCGCCGGGGTGATTGCGCTGGTGGCGTGCTTTATGATCATGGTGATCATCCTCGCGGTGCTGGCGATGATCGTGGTGAAAGCCCTCACCCACAGTCCATGGGGGACTTACACCGTTGCCTTTACCATTCCGCTGGCGCTCTTTATGGGGATCTATATCCGTTATCTGCGTCCGGGACGTATTGGCGAAGTGTCGGTGATTGGCCTGGTGTTTCTGGTGTTCGCTATCATCTCCGGCGGCTGGGTGGCGGACAGTCCGACCTGGGCGCCGTACTTTGACTTTACCGGCGTGCAGCTGACGTGGATCCTCGTGGGCTACGGCTTTGTGGCGGCGGTGCTGCCGGTGTGGCTGCTGCTGGCGCCGCGCGATTACCTTTCCACTTTCCTGAAAATCGGCACCATTGTCGGGCTGGCGATTGGCATTCTGATTATGCGCCCGACCCTGACCATGCCAGCGCTGACGAAATTTATCGACGGCACCGGGCCAGTGTGGACGGGCAACCTGTTCCCGTTCCTGTTTATTACCATTGCCTGTGGCGCGGTGTCCGGCTTCCATGCGCTGATCGCTTCCGGCACCACGCCGAAAATGCTGGCGAATGAAAATCAGGCCTGTCTGATCGGTTACGGCGGCATGCTGATGGAGTCGTTCGTGGCGATCATGGCGCTGGTGTCGGCCTGTATTATCGATCCGGGCGTCTACTTCGCGATGAACAGCCCGATGGCGGTGCTGGCACCGGCGGGGACAGCCGACGTAGTTGCATCGGCGGCGCAGGTGGTCAGCGGCTGGGGCTTTAGTATTACCCCGGAAACGCTCACGCAAATTGCTAATGAAGTGGGCGAGCAGTCGATCATTTCCCGGGCGGGCGGCGCGCCGACTCTGGCGGTGGGGATGGCGTATATTCTGCACGGCGCGCTTGGCGGCCTGATGGACGTGTCATTCTGGTATCACTTCGCCATCCTCTTTGAAGCGCTGTTTATCCTCACGGCAGTGGATGCCGGAACGCGCGCCGCGCGCTTTATGTTGCAGGATCTGCTGGGGGTGATAAGCCCGGGGCTGAAACGTACCGATTCGCTGCCCGCCAACCTGCTGGCGACGGCGCTCTGCGTGCTGGCATGGGGGTACTTCCTGCACCAGGGCGTGGTGGATCCGCTGGGTGGTATCAATACCCTGTGGCCGCTGTTCGGCATCGCTAACCAGATGCTGGCGGGGATGGCGCTGATGCTCTGCGCGGTAGTGCTGTTCAAAATGAAGCGTCAGCGTTATGCGTGGGTGGCGCTGCTGCCGACCGCCTGGCTGCTGATCTGCACCCTGACGGCGGGCTGGCAGAAGGCCTTCAGCCCGGATGCGAAAGTGGGCTTCCTGGCGATCGCCAACCGCTTCCAGGGCATGATCGACAGCGGCAACATTCCGGCGCAGTACACCGCCGCACAGCTGCGTCAGCTGGTGTTCAACAACCGTCTCGACGCCGGGCTGACCATCTTCTTTATGATGGTTGTGGTGGTGCTGGCGTTTTACTCCATTAAAACCGCGCTGGCGGCGATGAAGGTCGATCGTCCTACTGCTAATGAGACGCCGTACGAGCCGATGCCGGCAAATGTCGATCAGATTGTGACGCAGGCGAAAAGCGCGCACTGATGCGGTAACGCCCGGCGCTCTGGTAAGAGTGCCGGGCCAAAATATCCTAACGGAGTCACTATGTTCGATACGCTTTCTAAAGCCGGAAAATACCTGGGCCAGGCCGCGAAGCTGATGATCGGCGTGCCTGACTACGATAACTACGTTGAGCACATGCGCCAGAACCACCCCGATCAGCCGCCGATGACCTATGAAGAATTTTTCCGCGATCGGCAGGACGCGCGCTACGGCAGCAAAGGCGGCGCGCGCTGCTGTTAAGATCAGCGGCTGAGATTTTCCACTTTTTCAAAGGCCGCACGCAGGGAGGCGGGCGTCACCGGCACCGGTAGCGCGTGGATGGATTCCACCGGGCGCAGGGTGTGGACGATCACTTTATCCAGTTCGGCGGCGTTGTGAATATCCACCTCCAGTTGTGCCAGGGTGGTGGGCAGGTTGAAACGTTTATAGGCGGCGATGAGCTGCGCCAGTACCTCGTCCTGGCCGAGCAGGGCGCTCTGCACCAGAATGCCGTAGGCGACTTTGGTGCCGTGCAGGTATTTCTCGGTTTGCGGCAGCACGGTCAGCCCGTTATGCACCGAATGCGCCGCCGCCACGCGGGTATAGCGCTCGCCCAGGCCGCCCACCATGCCGCCGCCGGCGATGATGGCGTCCACCACATCGCGAAACGCCTGCGTCACCTCGCCCCGTGCCTGATCCGCCAGCGCCGCTTCACTGCTTTCCAGCAGCACATCGCGGATCGCCAGCGCGCCGTTGATGCCAAGCCGTACCGTCAGCGGCAGGCTTTCCGGTTCAGGGGCCAGCACCACCGCTTCATACCACTTCGCCAGGGTATCGCCGATGCCTGCCAGCAGATATTCCGCCGGGGCGTCAAGAATGATCTGCGGCTCTACCAGCACAAGGAAATTGGCGTCGTCGAAAATCTCAAAATGCAGCGCCTGTCCCGCGTCGTTATACCAGACGGAGAGCGGCGTCCAGGCCGCGCAGGTGGCGGCAATGGTCGGAATGGCCACCACCGGCAGCGCCAGACGACGTGCCACCGCTTTCACGGTATCCAGCAGCGCACCGCCGCCGAGGCCTATCACCACGCTGCGATCTTCTCCCGACTGCGCCACCAGCTCCGCGACATCGCGCTCGCTGCAATGGCCTTTAAACAGCAGGTGCTTTGCTCCCGGCGTATGAAAGCTTTCCGGCAGGTACGGCGTGGCGGCGGCGATGGCACGTTCGCCGTAGATCCAGACCGCGCGGGAAAGCTGTTCGGGGGTATAAAAATCATGCAGGCGCGCCAGACTGCCGGCGTGGGAATAGTAGTTGGCGGGGCCGGGTACGACGCGAATATCGGTGTTGCTCATGAGTGTGTCCTTGTGCGTGATCGCTAACCTGATGTTATGTCTGGACATCCGGATGGCTAATAATATTTTGCTTTATCTTATGCCTTTTCCGTAGTTGTCAGTCAAGCCGCGCTGTGAAAAATTCATGAAATCAATCTATTAATGACAGGGATCTCCAGCGAATGAGCGTTAACCATCTCGACATGCGCGCCATCACGCTCGCCTTTGCCGGTGTCAGAGCGCTGTCGCAGGTCGATTTTACCCTGCGCGGCGGCTCGGTTCATGCCCTGACCGGGGCGAACGGCGCGGGCAAATCCACGCTGATGGCGGTGCTGTGCGGCACCCACGAGCATTACGAAGGGGAGATCGCCATCAATAACCAGGTGGTGTCCATTCGTTCGCCCCGCGACGCAAAACAGTTGGGTATTCATCTGGTGCAGCAGGAAGTGGACGTGGCGCTGATCCCCGGCCTGTCGATTGCGGAAAACATTATGCTCGACCGGCTGGCGGAGCCGGGCCATGCGTATCACTGGTCGAAAGTGCGTCAGCAGGCGCGTGCTGCGCTGGCGCAGCTGGATATAACTCTGGACGTGCGACGCCCGATTGACAGCTGCACGCTGGCCGAAAAACAGCAAATTTTGCTGGCGCGCGCCCTGTCGCACCGCTGCCGTTTTTTGATCCTCGATGAACCCACAGCCCCCCTCGATCAGCACGAAAGCGAGCGGCTGTTTGCGGTGGTCAAACGCCTGCAACAGCAGGGGATCGCCGTGGTGTTTATCTCGCACCGCATTCATGAACTGAAAGCCATCTGCGACACCTTCACGGTGCTGCGGGACGGCAGGCTGATCGAATCCGGGCCAATGGACAATCTGCGCGGCGAGGAGATCGTCGAGAAGATGCTGGGTCATGAGCTGAGCGATATTTACCCGCCGAAACGCGCCCGCCACAGCGACGAGACCTTGCTGCGGGTGGAGGGGCTGCACGATGAAGGCCTGTTAAAAGACATCTCCCTGCAGCTGCGCAAGGGCGAGATTTTAGGCATTGCCGGGCTGGCGGGCGCAGGCAAAACCGAGCTGTGCAAGGCGCTTTTCGGCGCCAGCAAAAGCCGTATCACCCGCGGGGAGCTTAACAGCCAGCCGTGGAAACCGCGCGATCCGGCGGACTCTGTACTGCGCGGCATCGCGCTGGTGCCGGAGGAGCGCCGCAAGGAGGGCATTTTCATTGACGAATCGATGAGCATGAATCTGGCGGTCAGCGCAGACAACAGCTTCTCCCGGGGCGGGATCTTCAGCCATCGCAAGGCCTGGCGCTGGGCGCAGGAGGTGATCGCCCGCACCGGCGTGCGCACCACCGGACCAGCGCAACTGCTGCGGCGGCTTTCCGGCGGCAATCAGCAGAAAGTGGCGATTGGCAAATGGCTGCGCGGTAACGCGAACGTACTGATTTTTGATGAGCCGACCAAAGGCGTGGACGTGAAAGCTAAAACCGATCTGTTTCAGCTTATCGACGGCCTGGCGCGGGAAGGGAAGGGCGTGATCTACGCTTCCGGCGAGTTCGCCGAGCTGGTGGGACTGTGCGACCGCATCTGCGTGTTGTGGGACGGCAAAATCGTGGCGGAGATCGCCGGGGCGGACGCCCGTGAAGAGACATTACTTTATTATTCGACCGGAGGTACGGCGTCGTGAGCAAGGCCCTTTCAGTGAATGCGACGGCATCGGGCCGTCAGCAGTTTTTCGATTTTCTTTATAAATGGGGCATGTTGCTGACCGTGGTGGTGCTGATCGCCGTGTTTGGCCTCGCCTCGGATAACTTCCTCGATCCGTTCAACATCATCAATATTCTGCGCTCCATTGCCATTGTCACGGTGATCGCCATCGGCGTGTCCATTTCCCTCACCGTGGGGGGTTTTGACCTGTCGGTAGGATCGACGGCGTCGCTGGCAAACGCGCTGGTGATTTCGCTGTTTGTCTGGCACGGATTTGGCACCACGGAAGCCATTCTGGTGACCCTGGCGCTCTGTACGCTGGTGGGGCTGTTCAACGCCTTTCTCATCGTCGTGCTGCGTATTCCCGACATGCTCGCCACGCTCGGCAGCCTGTTCGTTATTCAGGGTGTGGCGATGACGTACAGCTACGGCGGCTCGATCACGCAAAACATGCTGCTGCCCAGCGGCGAAATGGCGGAAGGGCTGATCCCGGAGAGTTTTGCGCTGCTCGGCCAGGTGCCGGTGATCGTCATCATCATGCTGGTGGTCACGGTGCTGGCGCAGCTGGCGCTGTCGCTGACCACACATGGTCGCCGTATGTACGCCATCGGCGGCAACCCGGAAGCGGCGCGCCTTTCCGGCATTCGCACCACGCGCTACAAAGTGGCGGCCTATGTGATTGCCTCGCTGCTGGCCGGGCTGGGCGGGATTTTACTGGCCTCGCGCATTGGCTCCTCGCAGGTAAACGCGGGCGGCGGCTATCTGATGGATGCGGTGGCGGCGGCGTGGATCGGCTTTTCGCTCGCGGGCTCCGGTAAACCTAATGCGCTAGGTACGCTGGTTGGCGCGGTCATCCTCGGCGTGCTGTCGAACGGGCTGGTGATGCTGTCGGTGCCCTATTACGCCATGGACATTATTAAGGGGCTGGTGCTGGCCGGCGCTCTTGCACTCACTTATTTCCAGCGCCGTTAATTCATTATTCAGGGGAAACAGAGATGAAAAAATTTGCACTGTCACTGCTGGCGCTGGGCTTACTGAGTTCAGTACCGGGTTATGCCGCCACGCCTGCGCCGGTTCCGGCCGCCATTGCTAATCACGACGGCCCGATCCGTATTGCGGTTATTCGTAACCTTGGCTCCGACGATAACACGACGCAGTTTGTCTCCGGGGCGCTGACGGAAGGCAAAAAGCTCGGCTTTAAAATCAGCACCTTTTTAAGTAACGGCGATGACGCGAAGTTCCAGGACTTTGTGAACCAGGCCATCAGCCAGAAATACGACGGCATTATTCTCTCTCAGGGGCGCGACCCTTATTCCACCGATCTGGTGAAAAAAGCGGTGGACGCAGGCATTGCGGTGTCGGTATTTGATACGGCGGTAAAAGGGGAGATCCCGGGCGTGACCGTTACCCAGCAGGATGACGCCTCCCTGACGGATCTGTCGTTTGGCGAACTGGTGAAAGACTTCAACGGCAAGGCGAACATCATCAAACTGTGGGTAGCCGGTTTCCCGCCGATGGAGCGTCGCCAGGCGGCCTATCAGGAACTGCTGAAGCAGCATCCGGGCATCAAAGAGCTGGAATCCATTGGCGCGGTGTCGTCGGACGTACAGGGCGATACCGCCAACAAAGTAGGCGCGGTGCTGGCGAAATACCCGAAAGGGCAGATCGACGCCATCTGGGGCACCTGGGATGCCTTCAGCCAGGGCGCATATAAAGCGCTGAAAGAGAATGGCCGTACCGAGATCAAACTCTACAGCATCGACATCTCCAATCAGGATTTACAGCTGATGCGTGAGGCGGGCAGCCCGTGGAAAGTGAGCGTGGCGGTGGATCCGAAGCTGATTGGCGCCACCAACGTGCGGCTGATCGCCAATAAGATCGCCGGTGAGAAAACGCCTGCCACCTATGACTTTAAAGCCGCCGCCATTCCGCAGGCGCTGCTGGCGAGTCAGCCGGGCAATGTTAACGTCGCGGCGCTGGGCAAAATTATTCCGGGCTGGGGCCAGACGGAAGACTTTATTGCGCCGTGGTTTGCGACGCTTGCAGCGAAGCAGAAGTAATATTGTTCTTGCCCGGTGGCGCTAGCGCTTACCGGGCCTACAAAATCCCATGACCGACATCATGTAGGCCGGTGCAAGCGCAGCGCCGCCCGGCGAAATGGCAACATCGTAACAAGGAAACAACGTGGCTTCTCATTTACCCACTCCCGACTACAGCCGCAATATGCGCCTCATTGGCCACAGCGATCAGGGCGGTCGACCGGACGGGGTGCAACTGATGGTGCATCGCGGCTATGCGTATATCGGCCATATGGTGTCGCAGGGCTTTTCCATTGTGGACGTGCGCGATCCTGCCAACCCGAAACCCGCCGGTTATATCCCTGCGCCGCCGGGCACCTGGAACGTTCATTTACAGGCGCACGACGATTTGCTGCTGGTGATCAACGCCCGCGATCTGTTCGCCGACGCGCGTTTTGCCGATGAAAAGGTCTATTACAGCCGTCCGGTAGGCGAGACAGTGCGCGATGTACAGGACAAAGGCTGGAGCGCCGGGCTGCGCATTTTTGATATTTCCACACCCGACAAACCGCGTGAAATCAGCTTCCTGTCGCTGAACGGCATCGGCATTCACCGCATCTGGTACGTGGGCGGGCGCTGGGCTTATGTCTCGGCGCTGATCGACGGTTTCACCGATTACATTTTCCTGACTATCGATCTGGCGGACCCGCGCAAACCAGAAGTGGCCGGGCGCTGGTGGTTACCTGGGATGTATCAGGCGGCGGGGGAAACTCCGCAGTGGCCGGAAGGTAAACGCTACGCGCTGCATCACGCCATTATTGCCGGCGATACCGCCTATGGCAGCTGGCGCGACGGCGGGCTGACGCTACTGGACGTGAAAGATCGCACCCGGCCAACGCTCATCAGCCACCGCAACTGGAGCCCGCCCTTTGGCGGCGGTACGCATACCGCGCTGCCGTTACCGGACAGAGATCTGCTGGTGGTGCTGGATGAGGCGGTGCTCGACAATCAGGAGGATGGCGAAAAGCTGATCTGGCTGTTTGATATTCGCGAGCCGTCAAATCCGGTGAGTATTGCCACTTTCCCGCAGCCAAATGAAACTGACTACGTGGCGAAGGGCGCGCACTTCGGGCCGCATAACCTGCATGAAAACCGGCCTGGCAGCTTTGTCAGCTCGACGCTGATCTTTGCCACCTACCAGAATGCTGGCGTGCGGGCCTACGACATCTCAGATCCGTACCGTCCGGTGGAAACCGGCGCGCTGGTGCCTGCCGCCCCTGCCACCATGATGGACACCCGGCCCGGACGTCCGCAGGTGATCCAGTCCTGCGACGTGTTTGTCGACGCGGCGGGGATTATTTATAGTACGGATTATAACGGTGGATTATCGGTGATCGAGTATCTCGGTTAGTGAAACGATGAATAACTGAAATATAATTTTTCAAAAAAGTACAATGTTACTAATATATGCCCAGTTAATTATTTTATTGGGCATTTCCTTATGTTTTTAAGGTAAGAGTTATTGGTTTTAGTCAATTCTTATCAAAGTGAAAGCTTGCTGCTTTTATTTATTCTTGAGATTTATTAGTTCTTCAGTTAAGTTAAAAAGTAAGCTTAATAAAATATTAAAAAACGATTTCATTCTCTATATAGTGTGCCCCCGCAATATGATTTAGAGGGAACTAATATTATGCGAATGAAAAAGATTCTGGCGTGCGTGCAAATCGCGCTCCAGTTTATTTCACCCACCTCATTATGTTATCTGGGATCGTTTTCAACCAGCCACGCGCAGGAGACGGTGATTCAACCTAAACCTGTAGCAGACAACGGCAGTAACGACCAGACCATCGCTCAGACCGCGGTGCAGGCAGGTTCGGTGCTGAACGGCGGCAATGGCGGCGCGCTGGACGACGCTATCGTCTCCACCACCACGAGCGCCGCCACCGCGGAAGTACAGAACTGGCTGAATCAGTTTGGTACTGCCCGCGTCAGCATCAGCACCGATGAACATTTCACTCTCCAGGATTCTGAACTGGATCTGCTGCTGCCATTGTATGACGGAAAAGAACACCTCTGGTTTACCCAGCTTGGTGGCCGTCGCTATGACGAGCGGAATATGGTGAACGCGGGGCTGGGTTATCGCTATTTCAGCGACCACTGGATGTGGGGCACCAATATTTTCTACGATCAACAGATTTCCGATAATCATCATAAACGCCTCGGCGTCGGTACGGAAATGGGCTGGGATTACCTGAAGCTATCGGCTAACGGCTATTTCCGTCTCAGCGACTGGATGGCATCAAAAGAGTACGCCGATTATGACGAGCGGGTCGCCAACGGCTTTGACATTCGCGCCAATGGTTATTTACCCGCCTGGCCGCAGCTGGGCACCACGCTGGTCTACGAACAATATTATGGCGACAGCGTCGGCCTGTTCAGCGACGACGAAGACGACCGGCAGAAAAACCCGCATGCTATTACCTTCGGGCTGAATTACACCCCGGTGCCAATGATGACGCTGGGCGTTAACCAGAAATTCGGTAAGGGCGGTAAAAATGATACGCAGGTGAATCTGGGCGTTTCCTGGACCCCTGGCGTGCCGCTCAGCACCCAGCTCGATCCGGACCAGGTTGCACTGCGCCGCTCATTGCTCGGCAGCCGCATGGATCTGGTGGATCGCAACAATAACATCGTGCTGGAGTATCGTAAGCAGGATCTGATCTCGCTGGGCCTGCCGCCCGAACTCACCGGCGCGGAAGGCGAAAAGCAAACCGTGACGGCGAAAGTCAAAACCAAATACGGCCTTGAAAAAATCGACTGGCAGGGGGATGAATTCTTCCGCCAGGGCGGGAAAATCACTGAGACCTCCAGCCCGGAACAGGTGGTGCTGACTTTCCCGGCGTGGAAGAACGGCAGCGCTAATGCGTATGTCATCTCCGCCACCGCGTGGGATAAAAAGGGCAATGCTTCCAATTCCAGCCAGATGAAGGTCAACGTCAGCGGCATTGATGTCGCCACTCTGGTATCAAGTACCAGCGCCTCGCCGGTCACGCTGCCTGCGGATGGCGTCAGCACTTCGGCGGTGCGCGTGACGCTGAAAACGGCAGCGGGAGAAAACGCCACAGGCTTTGCGGAACGCCTGAGCGCGACGCTCACGGCACCGGCAAACGTGGCGAAAAATGTCACCACCGACAGCAAAGCGGCCGCCATCAGCGCCTTTCAGGAAACGGAAGCCGGAGTGTATGTTGCCACCTTTACCAGCGGCACTACGCCGGGGAGCGTGACCGTTCAGCCAGTGATCGACGGTTCAACCAAACTGGCGACGGCAAAAATCATCCTCGAAGCCACGGAAATTCTGCCGACGCTGACGCAGATCGACGTTTCGGCCAGCAGCGTTCAGGCGGACGGCATCACGCCCATTACCCTGACCGCACACGTGGTGGATCAGTTTGGCAAGCCGCTGAAAGACGCCGCCATCCAGTGGAGCGCCGACAACCCGAAAGCGCTGCTTTCCACCGACAGCACCACCACTGATGCACAAGGCCTGGCGACGATCGACGTCACCAGCCGCGAGGTGATCAGCACCATCGTTACCGCACAGCTGGAGCAGGGCAACAGCGTCAGCACACCGGCGCTGAACTTTACCGCCGACGTTGCCAGCGCCCAGGTGGTGACCATTGTAAGCGCGAAGCAAAAGGTGATCGCCAATAACAGCGACACCGATACCGTGACCGCGCAGGTGATGGATCACAATAATCATCCGCTGCCGGACATTACCGTTAACTGGACGGTGAAAAAGACCGACGGCACGCCGTTCAGCAGCAAGATCTCGGTATCCGACAGCGAGGGTATAGCCACGCTTGAACTGAAATCCGCGAAAACCGGTACGGTTACGGTGATGGCGGCGACCAGCGGTGGCACTGCGCAGGAAACCGCTCCTATCACCTTTGTTGCTGATACCCGTACCCAAAAAGTCACCACCCTGACGTTAAGTAAAAACCAGGCGCTGGCAAACGGCACGGACAGCATTACCTACGAAGCGCAGGTTACCGATGCTCAGGGTAACGCTGTCAACGGTGCCAGCGTGGACTGGTCGGCGGATAATCCGGACGCTACCTTAAGCGCCAGCAACACCACCAGCGGCACGGACGGGAAATCGACCATTACCGTCACCTCACTGAAAGCGGGGAAAATCGTTGTGACCGCGCAGACCAGTGAAGCCACGCCGCTACAGGCGGAGCCAGCGACCTTTATCGCCGACAGCGCCACCGCGACCATTAAAACGCTGAAAAGCGATCGCACCTCCGCGCTGGCAAACGGCAGCGATGCCATCAGCCTGACCGCCACGGTCGAGGATGCGAACGGCAACCTGGTGAACAATGCAGACGTTAACTGGACGGTAGACCCGGCAACCGGCACGCTCTCCGCCAGCAGCAGTAAAACCGATGCCTCCGGCGTGGCACGGGTGACGCTCAGCTCCCGGGACGTGGCGCAGTACAGCGTAACCGCCTCCACCGGCAGCAGCAGCGAAACCCTGGCAGGATTGTACTTTATTGTCGACAGCGGCACGGCGCACCTTAATACGCTGACGGCATCGTCAACGGAGGTACTGGCAGACAACAATACGGCTATCACGCTGACCGCGAAGGTTATCGATAACAGCGGGCATCCGGTATCCGGGGAGACGATCAACTGGACGGCGGATAACAGCAAGGCGCAACTCTCTGCAACGCAATCCATTACCAATACCCAGGGCGAGGCGCAGATCCAGGTGGCCAGCGCGGACGTTATCGCTACGGTGATCACTGCCCAGCGTGGCCAGGCGGAAGCCCTGCGCAGCGAGACGCTGAACTTTGTGGCGGACCCGGCCTCGGCGAAACTGGTATCAGTGGAGCCCGACAAAAACCAGGTGGTGGCGAATAACATCGACAGCGCTAAGCTGACGGCGAAAGTCACCGATGCGAATAATCATCCGTTATCGGGCATCAGCGTCACCTGGAAGTTGGATAAAACCGACGGCACTACCCTCGGCAACCGCACCTCGCAGACGGATGCGCAGGGCGTGGCGACGACCGTGCTGAAATCTGCGAAAACCGGATCGGTCAGCGTCTCGGCGGCTATCAACGGCGGCACGCCGTTACGGACCGAAGACATTACTTTTATCGCCGACAGCAGTACCCAGAAAGTCACCGCGATCGCCCTCGATAAAACCGAGGCCATCGCCGACGGTACGGATCGCATTACCTATGAAGCGACGGTGACCGACCAGCAGGGCAACGCGGTGAATGGCGCGACGGTGAGCTGGTCCGCAGACACCTCCGATGCCATTCTGAGTAGCACACAGACCACCAGCGACGGCAGCGGCAAATCGACCATTACCGTAACGTCACTGAAAGCCGGTGAGAAAGTCATTACCGCCCAGACCAGCCCGGAAACGGCAATGCAGGCGAACAGCGCAACCTTTATCGCGGATAAGACGACGGCGAAAGTCGTGGCCGTCAGCAGCGACAAAACTACCGCGCTGGCGAACGATAAAGATGTGATCACCCTCAGCGCCACGGTCACGGATGCCAACGCCAACCCGTTAGACGCAACGGATGTGACCTGGGAAGTGGCGCCAGAAAGCGGAATGCTGTCAGCGAGCACCAGCACCAGCAATGCCGCAGGCGTGGCGCAGGTAACACTGAAATCAGCCGTTGTCGCCAGCTATGAAGTCAGGGCGACGGTCAATGGCAACAGCGACTCCATCAGCAGCCTGAGATTCACCGCCGATAGCGCCACGGCAAAGATTACCAGCCTGACGGCGGATAAGACCGCTGACATTGTGGCGGATAAAGATGTGGTGACGCTGACGGCGACGTTGCTGGACGCTAACCAGCATCCGGTGGTGGGCGAAACGGTGAACTGGCTCAGCAGCGACGACGCTAACAGCACCTTCACGCCAGCGACGTCGGTGACCGATGCCAACGGCCAGGCAACAGCCACCTTTAAAACCCTGAAAGCGGGCAGTGTCGATGTCACCGCCTCGCATACCCACGGTGACAAGACGCTGACGCTGACGGTGATTGGCAACGTTGAAACGGCGCAGTTCGCCGATGTCGTGGCGGATAAAACTGAGGCCGTGGCGGATGGCTCTGAGGCTATCACCTGGAAGGCGATAGTGGAGGATAAAAACCACAACCTGCTACCGGACGTGACGGTAAACTGGAAGGCGGATCGCAGTGATGTGACACTAACGCCGGAAAACGCCACTACCGGCAATAACGGTGAAGTGTCTGCCAGCGGCACCAGCCTTAAAGCCGGTGACGTGGTGGTCACGGCGACGCTGACCAGCCCGGTAAAAGAGAAAAGTGCTAAAACGGTCTCTTTTATTGGTGATGTGAAGAGCGCGAAAATTATCTCGCTGACCGCCAGTAAAACTATCGCCATCATCAACACCGACAGGGTGGAAATGACCGCGACCGTTACTGATGCCCATGACAACCCGGTGCCGAACGTCAACGTCAGTTGGACGACCACTTTGAACCAGCTTTCTGCACCAACCAGTACAACGGGTAAAGATGGCATCTCCACAGTCAAGCTGGCAGGACTGGAGACGGGTAAAGCGAAGGTGACTGCCTCAATCGAGGGTTCCAGCATGACCAGTGAAGAAATTACCTTCGGCGCTCATTACGAGGCAAACTGGGATATCGTCGGCGACAGCGATACGTTTAAAACGCAGGGACTGTTTGGCTTTAAATCTTTGGGTTTTATTGCCAGCGGCAACACTTCGGGGCCTCATGAGCTGACCTGGTCTGCAGACCATAGCGAAACACCGCTGATGTTCAGAGCAACCGATGAAGAGGGGAAAACATGGGATATACATATAAAGGGACAGAGGAGTTCAGCGTGTGGGCCAACTATCTTTAACTCGGCGGCCACCTGTGGGCAGGGGGGATGGGAAAGCTCGGGTTATGCAGCATCGCTAAGCTACAACAGTGCGGATAACCCAGGCCTGCCGCCAGGCGTTTATCGGGGCGTGATCACCTTTGTCGGTCAGGAATGGAATAGCTTAAAGGTGCTGGATTACACAGTAACCACCACCCTGACCGTTAACTAACCAGCACTCGCCTTACCGACGCAGGCCTTCAGCTAACAGCACGAAGGCCTGCGTTGCTTTTGGCAGCCGCTCATCCGGTGCCTCTGCCGCCGCCACCCACAGCGCCGCATTCATTGCAGCGCCGTTCAGCAGACGGGCAGCCGCTTCCACGTCCACCGCTTTCATAATGCCCTGATCGATCATCTCTGCAACCGCCTGACAGGTGGCTTCCAGACAGGCGTTCTGGCTGGGCCAGCCTGACGGATCGCCGAGAAACGCCGGGCCGTCGAGCAGTACAATACGCTGCACTTCCGGATCCAGCGCCATTTCAATATACGCCGTGCCTTCGGCCAGCAGTCGCTCCCAGCCAGGTGCCGCTTTGCTGGCGCGCGCTTTTGCCCGCTGCGCCATTTCCCCGTCTACCTGCGCGACCACCGCGGCAAGCAGCCCGCGCTTATCGCCAAAATTATGGTACAGCGCGCCACGGGTCAGCCCGGCGCTGGCGGTGAGTTCATCCATTGACGCCGCGGCAAAGCCTTTTTCCGCAAAAGCCTTACGCGCGGCGGCAATCAGTTTGTTGCGGTTCTCTTCCATCATTTCTGCACGACGACCGACGGCCATATTCTTCACTCCTTCATTTCATATACGTCGCGTATTTTAAATTGACATACGCGGCGTATGCAAAGATACTCAATTTCACATACAGCGTGTATGTTAAATGATCCTGGCGCGTGACGCCCGGATTTTCTGACTGGATAAAAGAGGTGAGTGATGACAGAACGCGAAGCAATATTCCCGGCCAATCGCCATGCTTTATATAAGCAGCATGGCTACTCCGCGGCGATCCGCTCCGGGGATTTGCTGTTTGTTTCCGGTCAGGTGGGCAGCCGGGAGGACGGGTCGCCGGAGCCGGACTTTGCCGCCCAGGTCCGGCTGGCCTTTGCTAACCTGCGGGCTACGCTGGCCGCTGCCGGATGCGGGTTCGATGATTTGGTTGATGTGACGACCTTTCACACCGATCCGGAAAACCAGTTTGCCACCATTATGGCGGTGAAGCAGGAGATTTTCCCGCAGGCTCCCTATCCCAACTGGACGGCGGTGGGCGTCAACTGGCTGGCGGGCTTCGATTTTGAAATTAAAGTCATTGCCCGCATTCCGTAAGCGCAGTGGCGCGGGTCAGCTGTACTGGCGCACCCGCGCAATTAACTCCTCTGCGCTGTCGATACGTCCGGCCACCAGTATCAGGGATTTACCCAGCTCAATGGCATGACGCAGGCAGGCGTGGCGCATCTCCTCGTCGCGGATGGTATCCAGATCGGCGACGTGGGACAGGCCGACGCTGCGGCGGATCAGCTCCGTACCGCAGTAGCCCACCGCATCAGTCCACACTTTTTTGAGGAACTGCGAGGCATAGCCCGGCGTCGCCAGCGCGGCGTCGCGGGTTTTTTCCGTGGCCAGCGCCTGGAAGCGTTCGGCAAAGGTATGCCACAGCTGCTGAATGTCGGCCAGACGCTGTTCGCGGGCGGCAGCGGCATCGCGAATGCCCAGATGCCCCGGCAGGCCGCAGTAGTTCAGCAACAGGTTGCCGATGGCGGTGCCGATATCAAAGCCCACCGGACCAAAGAAACCAAATTCGGCGTCGATAGCTTTCAGGCTGCCGTCGGCGACGAAAATCGACCCGCTGTGAATATCGCCGTGCAGCAGCGCTTCGGCGTGGGAGAAGAAGTGGTGCTTCAGCGCCGCCACCGCCAGTTTAAGCTGGGCGTCGTCACGCAGGGCGGCGACGTCCGCTTCCAGTTCGGCGGGATAATTATTGCGCTCGTGGAGCTGGTAAGGGTCGTTGAAGAACAGATCTTCAGTGATCTCGCTCATTTCCGGGTTGATAAAACGCGCCACCTGCGCTTTTTTCTCATGGGGATGCAGATAAAAATCGCTGGTGTGGAACAGCGTATACGCCAGATATTCCCCCAGCTGTTGCGGCGCCTGCGGATAGCTGACGTTATTAATCAGCTCGCCGCGCCAGATGCGATGACTGGAGAGATCTTCCATCACCATCACCGCCAGCTGCGGATCAAAATGCAGGATCTGCACCGTGTGCTGTGGACAGTGCTGATAATGTTCTACCAGCGTCTGCGCTTCCAGCCGCGCGCGATCCAGCGTCAGCGGCCATGATTCCCCCACACAGCGCACATAAGGCAGCGCCTGTTTAACAATCACCCGGCTGACGCCCTGACGGTCGAAAATTTTAAACACCAGATTGAGATTGCCGTCGCCGACCTCCTGCGCATCCACCAGTTCGGACGGATCGGCCAGACCGCCAAATTGTTGTGCATAAGCGACAGCGTCCTGCGCGTTGAAGGTTCGGTATTGCGACATTGCCCTGATCCTCATTCTTCTGTTAATAAAGCCATTCAGACGTCTATACTTCCGGAAATCATCCTGACACAATAGGTCACAACAACGCAACAGGGATTTAACGATATGCAGCCATTACAGACCACCAGTCTGCGCGTCAGCGAAAATCAGCTTTTTATCCTCGATCAGCAGGCGCTGCCGCAGCAGAAAAACTGGCTTGCGGCCAGCACCACAGAACAACTGGTGGGGCATATCCACGCCCTGCGCGTGCGCGGCGCGCCGCTGATTGGCCTTTCCGCCAGCCTGCTGCTGGCGTTACAGGCAGAGCAGGGGCTGACGCGGGATGAACTGGCTGAATCGCTGGCGACGCTGCGCGCGGCACGCCCGACGGCAGTGAACCTGATGAATAATCTTGATCGCATGAAAGCGGCGCTGGCGCGGGAGAATTATGTTCCGGCGCTGGTGGCGGAGGCGTTGCGGCTGATCGATGAAGATAAGCAGCTGTGTGACGCCATCGCCCGCGCCGGTAGCGCGCTGGTAACGCCGGGAAGTCGCCTGCTGACCCACTGCAATACCGGCGGGCTGGCGACGGCGGGCGTCGGGACAGCCATCGGCGTGATTGCCCGCGCCCATGAACAGGGGCGGGTGGCGAATGTCTGGGTGGGTGAGACGCGCCCGCTGTTGCAGGGCGGGCGTTTAACGGCGTGGGAGCTGAATGAGCTGGGCGTGCCCTGCCAACTGATAACAGATTCGATGGCCGCCAGCCTGATGGCGAAAGGGCAGGTGGACGCGGTGTGGGTCGGGGCAGATCGCATCGCCGCCAATGGCGATGTGGCGAACAAGATCGGCACCTATTCGCTGGCGGTGCTGGCAAAATTCCACGGTATTCCGTTTTACGTCGCCGCACCTCACACTACACTGGATCGTGGCTGTCCGGATGGCGACGCCATCCCCATCGAACAGCGGGCGGCAGAGGAAGTGACAGGCGTGGCGGGCAGCTTTGGCGCGGTGCAGTGGGCGCCGGAAAAAGTACGGGTGTACAACCCGGCGTTTGATGTGACCCCGGCGGCGTTGATCAGCGGCTGGGTGCTGGATACGGGCGTGGTAACGCCGGAACAGGTCGCGGCAGGGGCGTTTGCGTGATATGCCGGGTGATGGGGTGCGTCCCGTGCCCGCTGTTTTGCCGGGTGGCGCTGACGCTTACCCGGCCTACAACAGCCATGCAGGCCCGGCAAGCCTGCGCCGCCGGGCGATACGTGCAGGTTTACCGGCCCGCCCCGTGGGGCGTTATCACCGCTTTGCCTTTTAACAATTTCCGTACCCAGAAGCGGTTCGGGTTCAGCGCCGCCAGGGTTTCGCCGTCCAGCGGGATCGGCTCGTCGCTCATCTGCGCGGCGAGGATCTCCGCCGCCAGCGGCGCGCTGCACAATCCCCGCGAACCCAGCGCCCCCAGCAGATACAAATCTTCCCACACCGGCGCGCTGACCGCCTGCTCCGGCTGTTCTGCCAGGCTGGCATATTCCCTCAACGTCGCCGCGAAATCCGGCGCGTTACCCACCACCGGCAGATGATCGCGGGTAGCGCAGCGCACGCCGTTGCGCGCCTCCTTAGCCGTTACATCCACCTCTTTCGCCCAGGCGGCATCCGGAAAACAGTCCAGCAAGCGCTGGCGATTATGCTGCTGATCGTCCTCGCGATACGCCGTTTCGCGATCGCCACGATGATAGCTTGCGCCGATGCAATGCTGCTGATTCACCGGATTTTGCGGCGTCAGATAGCCGTCGTAGCACAATACCTGCCGTAAAGGCGACAGCCCCGGCGTGGTGGGAATATGACTGACCTGGCCCGCCACCGGATAGACCGGCAACGCCTCGGTCTGGGTGAAATCCCCCAGCCGGTGCCCGTTCGCCAGCACCACCACCGCATGGGCGGCCTGAGCGCCATCAGCAAAACGCAGCTGCCAGCCACTTTCCCCCTGCGTCAGTTCGGCAACGTCCCGCTGATAATGCACTTTCAGGCCCTGAGTAACGCCCAGCTCAATGGCCGCCGCCGTTAGCTGGGCCGGACACAGCCAGCCGCCGAGCGGATACTGAATACCGCCGCAGCCGGTATCAACGCCGGTCGTTGCTTCAATACACGCTCCATCGGCTGCCGCGGCGATCTCCTGCGGCAGCGCCAGAGATAACATCTGATCGATTTTATGCTGGCTCTTTTCATCCCAGCCGGTCTGCGTCACGCCGCACCAGTCATGATCGAACGCTACCGGCAGCGTGTCATACAGTCTGCGGGCAAAAGTGAAGGCGGCGGGGAAGAAGCGCGCCAGCGCCGGATCGTGGGCATTCAGCAGCGGATAGAGCGCCCCCTGGCGATTACCGGACGCGCCCTGGGCAGGGGCGGCATCGGCGCAGTAAAGGGTCACCTGCCAGCCCCGACGCAGCAGGGCAAGGGATAACAGCGCGCTGGCCACGCCGCCGCCGATAAGCGCCACTTCACGGCAGGATGCGCCGCTGCGCGCAAACCAGGGCGCGCGCGGGGCAGGCTCACGCGTTTGCTTCATCACGCCGGTGAGCATTTCACGTTTACGGCCAAACCCTTTGCTTTTTTGCATGGTAAAACCGGCGTCCTGTAGCCCGCGACGCACAAAACCGGCGGAGGTGAAGGTCGCCAGCGTGCAGTCCGGGCGCGCCAGCCGCGCCATGGCGTTAAACAGCGCCGGGGTCCACATATCCGGGTTTTTAGCAGGCGCAAAACCATCCAGAAACCAGGCGTCCACTTTTTGATCCAGCGAATCGTCCAGCGCGTCGGTCAGGGTAGTAATATCGCCAAACCACAGATCCAGCGTTACCCGTCCGCCATCAAGCAATAAACGGTGACAGCCTTCAAAAGGCAGCGGCCACTGCGCCTGTAACTGTTCCGCCCAGGGGGCCAGTTCCGGCCAGCGCTGATGCGCCTTTTGCAGGTCGTCGGCGCGCAGGGGGAATTTTTCAAAACTGATAAAATGTAATCTTTGTACGCCAGTATGGGGATGCACAGCGGTGAAGGCGTCAAACGCTTGCCACAGCGTCAGGAAATTCAGGCCGGTGCCAAAACCGCTCTCCGCCACCACCATTAATTCGCGGGGATGGGTGCGAAAACGCGCGGGCAACTGATTGCCGCCGAGAAAGACGTAACGCGTTTCTTCCAGCCCGTTATCATTGGAAAAGTAGACGTCATCAAAATCTCGGGAAACAGGTGTACCCTCAGCATTAAATTCGAGGTTGGCAGGTTGTATAACGGTTTGTTTCACGTAAGTTACTCGTGTGGCGGGCAGTGTCACGATCTTAACGAGGAGTGTCAGTTGGTGCAAATTTCTGCATAAATTCGCTGATCGGACTTGTTCGGCGTACAAGTGTACGCTATCTTGCCACTCGAATATTAAAATAGTTCGACTTACAGGGGTATTGAATGAAACGTGCAGTGATTACTGGCCTGGGCATCGTTTCCAGCATCGGTAACAACCAGCAGGAAGTCCTGGCATCTCTGCGTGAAGGACGCTCAGGGATCACTTTCTCTCAAGAATTTCTTGATGCTGGCATGCGTAGCCATGTATGGGGTAACGTAAAACTCGACACCACCGGCATGATCGATCGCAAAGTGGTCCGTTTCATGAACGATGCCTCTGTTTATGCCTATCTGTCTATGCAGCAGGCAGTGCAGGACGCCGGTCTGACTGAAGAGATGTATCAGAACAACCCACGCGTGGGTATCGTTGCCGGTTCCGGCGGCTCGTCCAAAGCGCAGGTTTTCGGCGCAGATGCCATGCGTAGCCCGCGCGGTCTGAAAGCGGTCGGTCCTTATGTCGTGACCAAAGCGATGGCCTCTGCGGTTTCCGCCTGCCTCGCCACGCCGTTCAAAATCCACGGCGTTAACTACTCCATCAGCTCCGCCTGTGCGACCTCCGCACACTGCATCGGCAACGCCGTTGAGCAGATCCAGCTGGGCAAACAGGACATCGTGTTTGCTGGCGGCGGCGAAGAGCTGGGCTGGGAAATGGCCTGTGAATTTGATGCGATGGGCGCGCTGTCCACCAAATACAACGACGACCCGTCCAAAGCGTCCCGTACCTATGATGCAAACCGCGATGGTTTCGTGATCGCAGGCGGCGGCGGTATGGTGGTGGTTGAAGAGCTTGAGCACGCGCTGGCGCGCGGCGCGCACATCTATGCTGAAATCGTCGGTTACGGCGCAACGTCCGATGGCGCAGACATGGTTGCCCCGTCAGGCGAAGGCGCAGTGCGCTGCATGAAGATGGCGATGCACGGCGTGGATACGCCGATCGATTACCTGAACTCTCACGGCACCTCGACGCCGGTTGGCGATGTGAAAGAGCTGGGCGCGATCCGCGAAGTCTTCGGCGATAACTCCCCGGCGATTTCCGCCACCAAAGCCATGACCGGTCACTCGCTGGGCGCGGCTGGCGTTCAGGAAGCCATCTATTCCCTGCTGATGCTGGAGCACGGTTTCGTCGCCCCAAGCATCAACATCGAAGAAATGGATCCGCAGGCAGAAGGCCTGAACATCGTGACTAAAACCACCGAACGCGAACTGAAAACCGTCATGTCCAACAGCTTCGGTTTCGGCGGCACCAATGCCACGCTGGTGATGCGTAAACTCGACGCGTAATTAACATGCCCGGCGGCACAGCCGCCGCCCGGCAAGAATCTGAAAGGAGCCTGATGGCTCCTTTTTTCATTTCTGAGCCTTGGCCAATAATGTGATGTCGATCCGGTAAAGCTGCCGCGTCGTTGTTATTCTCTTTGCGTTATCAACGGAAAAGGGGGTAAGCATGCCAGGATTTAAAGCGGATTTTCTCTGGGGCGGCGCGGTCGCGGCGCATCAACTGGAAGGGGGCTGGCGCGAAGGAGGAAAGGGCGTCAGCGTGGCGGATGTGATGACGGCAGGCCGTCATGGCGTGCCGCGTGAGATCACCGAAGGGGTGATCGAAGGCAAATATTATCCCAACCACGAAGGCATCGATTTTTACCATCGCTATAAAGAAGACATTAAGCTGTTTGCGGAAATGGGATTCAAATGCTTCCGCACCTCCATCGCCTGGACACGTATTTTCCCGAAGGGAGATGAGCTGGAGCCAAATGAAGCCGGGCTGCAATTTTACGATGATCTGTTTGATGAGTGCCTGAAATATAATATCGAACCGGTGATCACCCTCTCGCATTTTGAAATGCCCTATTATCTGGTGACCGAATACGGCGGCTGGCGCAATCGTCAGGTGATCGAATTCTTTGTCCGTTTCGCCAGAGCGGTATTTACCCGCTACCAGAATAAAGTGAAATTCTGGATGACCTTCAACGAAATAAATAACCAGGCCAATTTCCACGAAGATTTTGCCCCCTTCACTAACTCCGGCCTGCATTATAAGCCCGGTGAAGATCGCGAAAAAATTATGTATCAGGCGGCGCATTATGAGCTGGTGGCAAGCGCCCTGGCGGTGGAAGCGGGCCATGCCATTAACCCGCAGTTTCAGATCGGCTGCATGATCGCCATGTGCCCGATTTATCCGTTAAGCTGCGATCCGAACGACATGATGATGTCGGTTCGTGCCATGCATCGCCGCTACTGGTTTACCGACGTCCATGTGCGCGGCTATTACCCGCGGCACATTTTAAATTACTTCGAGCAGAAAGCCTTTAACCTGGATATTACCGATGAGGATCGCCAGATCCTGACCCGCGGCTGTGTGGATTATATTGGCTTTAGCTATTACATGTCTTTTGCCACCAAAGCGACGGACGATAATCCGCAGCTCGATTATGACGAAACCAAAAGCCTGGTGAAAAATCCGTATGTCAAAGCGTCGGACTGGGGCTGGCAAATCGATCCGGTTGGCTTACGTTATTCGCTGAACTGGTTCTACGATATGTATCAGCTGCCGCTGTTTATTGTCGAGAACGGTTTTGGCGCGATCGACGAAAAAGAGCCTGACGGCACGGTAAACGATCGGTACCGCATCGAGTATCTTGAAAACCATATCCGCGAAATGAAAAAAGCGGTGGTGGAGGACGGTGTGGATCTGATGGGCTATACCCCGTGGGGCTGTATCGATCTGGTCTCTGCCGGTACCGGCGAGATGAAAAAGCGCTACGGTTTTATTTATGTCGATAAAGATAACGAGGGCAAAGGCACGCTGGCGCGCAGTAAGAAGAAATCCTTCGACTGGTATCGCGACGTTATAAAAAGTAATGGCGAGAATGTGTAAGCGCTAAACAGAACGCCGGGTAGGGAAATCTACCCGGCGGTGTCGTTAAATGACGATCCACACCAGCAACAATGCCACCATCAGGGCAACAAACATCAGGCCCGGGCGGGCTGAAAGGGTTTTCACCGTTTCCATCACCGGCGCGAACAGCGGGCTGTAAATCGGCTGTATATCGCGCACTTCCAGCGTTTCCTGCGCGCGCTCGGTACGACGCAGGAAGACAAAATTAAGCAGATCCTGCACCTGGGCATTGGTCAGCACGCTTTGCGGCGTGAGCTGGAACGTCTGCTGGGCATAATCCTGAATATGCTGCCACTCGTTGCTGTCCATCGGCTGCTTGAGCGCGGCCTGCATGGTATGCAGCGTCGGCGCGGGTTGCAGGCTGAGGGTCTGACGCGCCTGAAGCCAGGTCATCAGCGGGGCAAAATGTTTCGCCGGAATAAGCTCGCCGGTCTTCACGCCGGACAGCTCCAGCATCGACTGCCAGATCTGTTTGCCTGACTCGCCGGTCGCGGCCGCCAGCTTAGTCACCGCCTGATTCAGGGCATTGTGCTCGGCGGGCACCAGCGGCCTGTCGGTAGCGGGGCGCTGCTGAGGCTGCGGAATATTCAGCTCGCCTTTTTGCAGCATCACCAGCACCGTTTTCAGCTGATCCGGCGACAGCTGGCTTAACGCCGTCTGGCCGAACTGCTGGCGAATAAAGTCGCTCACCGCCTGACGGTTATTGCCCTGGCCTAACAGCTCCGTCAGCCGGGAAAGCACCTGGCGGTTAGCGTGCTGCTGGCTGGCATTCTCCAGACGCTGATTCAGGCTCTGTTCCGCTGCCGGAAAGTGTTTCGACAGCAGCGGGGTATCATTTTTTAATCCTAAATCGTGCTTCACTCCCGCCCATACTTCCGCGCCCTGCTGGTGCGTTAAAGAGATCAGGCGCGTGATCAGGCGCTCCAGCACGGTGCGCTGTTGCGAGGAGAGCGGTTGTTCGCCCGCAGCACTGGCGGGTGGAGTTGGGTCTTGCCCCGGAGGGCGCACCGGCACACCCTGGATGGGTTGCATCATTCAAAATCCTCGTAACGGTGGTCGGCATTCTCGGTATGCCTGGCGGCGAGATTATGGCACACTTGCACGCTTATCTCTCGTTATCATACAGGTACCGGAACGTGAAAATTCTCGTTGATGAAAATATGCCTTATGCCCGTGATTTGTTCAGTCGTCTGGGCGAGGTGAAACCTGTCCCTGGCCGCCCGATACCGGTGGCGGAACTGAACGATGCCGACGCCCTGATGGTGCGCTCGGTGACGAAGGTCAATGCATCCCTGCTCAGCGGAACCGCGATCCAGTTTGTCGGCACCGCCACGGCCGGTACCGATCATGTCGATGACGCCTGGCTTGCGCAGGCGGGCATTGCGTTTTCTGCCGCGCCGGGCTGCAACGCCATCGCGGTGGTGGAATATGTCTTTTCGGCGCTGCTGATGCTGGGCGAGCGCGATGGTTTTAGCCTGCGCGATCGCACCGTCGGCATTGTGGGCGTGGGCAACGTCGGCTCGCGTTTGCAGGCGCGGCTGGAGGCGCTGGGCGTGCGCACCTTATTGTGCGATCCGCCGCGCGCCGACCGTGGCGAGGAGGGCGATTTCCGTTCGCTGGACGAGCTGGTGCAGGAAGCCGATATCCTTACCTTCCACACGCCGCTGTTCAAAGACGGCCCGTACAAAACGCTGCACCTTGCCGATGAGGCGCTGATCGCCAGACTTAAACCCGGCACCATTTTAATCAACGCCTGTCGCGGACCGGTGGTGGATAACGCCGCGCTGCTGGCGCGGCTGAACGCCGGTCAGGATCTCAGCGTGGTGCTGGATGTCTGGGAGCCGGAGCCGGATCTGAACGTCGCGCTGCTCGATAAAGTGGACATCGGCACCGCGCATATCGCGGGTTACACGCTGGAAGGCAAAGCGCGCGGCACCACCCAGGTGTTTGAGGCCTACAGCGAATTTCTCGGCAAGCGTCAGCAGGTGGCGCTGGATACCCTGCTGCCCGCCCCGGAATTCGGTCGCATCACGCTGCACGGCCCGCTTGATGAGCCAACGCTGAAACGACTGGTGCATTTAGTGTATGATGTGCGCCGCGATGATGCGCCACTGCGAAAAGTGGCGGGCATTCCGGGTGAATTTGACAAGCTGCGCAAAAATTATCTTGAGCGTCGCGAGTGGTCTTCGCTGTACATCCAGTGTGATGACGCACAGGCCGCGACCTTACTGCAACAGCTCGGCTTTAACGCCGTTCATCACCCGACACGCTAACTCATTTTCTGTCGCTCTCCCGCCTGCGGGCAGGGGAGCGTATTGCTATTGTCTGGAGTAAACCACCATGTCTGAAGGCTGGAATATTGCCATCCTGGGCGCCACCGGCGCCGTAGGCGAAGCGCTTCTCGAAACTCTTGCAGAGCGCGAATTCCCCACAGGCGAGATTTTCGCCCTGGCGCGCAGTGAAAGCGCCGGTAAGGCCCTGCGCTATAACAGCAAAACGGTCTACGTGACCGATGCCGAAGAATTCGACTGGACGCAGGCGCAGCTGGCGTTCTTCGTGGCCGGGCCTGAAGCCTCAGCCCGTTACATTGAGGAAGCCACCAACTCCGGTTGTCTGGTGATCGACGCCAGCGGTCTGTTCGCGATGGAGCCGGACGTGCCGCTGGTGGTCCCGGACGTCAATCCGTTCGTGCTGGCAGATTACCGTAACCGCAATATCGTGGCGGTGGCGGACAGCCTCACCAGCCAGCTGCTGACCGCCCTTAAGCCGCTGATCGACGAAGGCGGCCTGTCGCGTATCGCCGTAACCAGCCTGCTGTCTGCGTCCTCCCAGGGCAAAGTCGCCGTGGATGCGCTGGCGGGGCAGAGCGCAAAACTGCTCAACGGTATTCCCGTTGATGAGGACGATTTCTTTGGCCGCCAGCTGGCGTTCAACATGCTGCCGATGCTGCCGGACAGCCAGGGCAGCGTGCGTGAAGCCCGTGTGGTAGTGGATCAGGTGCGTAAAATCCTCCAGGACGATGGCCTGATGATCTCCGTTAACTGCGTACGTTCGCCGGTATTCTACGGTCTGGCGCAGATGGTCAGCTTTGAAGGGCTGCGTCCGCTGGCGGCGGAAGAAGCCCGCGATGCCTTCGAGCGCGGCGAAGATATTGCGCTGTCCCCGGCTAACGACTTCCCGACCCAGGTGGGCGACGCTTCCGGCAATCCGCAGCTTTCCGTGGGCTGTGTGCATAACGATTACGGCATGCCGGAGCAGATCCAGTTCTGGTCGGTGGCCGATAACGTCCGCTTTGGCGGCGCGCTGATGGCGGTGAAAATCGCCGAGAAGCTGGTGCAGGAGTACATGTACTAATGTCCGACGCGCAGGCAAAGCCCGTCAGCAAGATTGCGCTCGGCATTGAGTACGACGGCAGTAAGTATTACGGCTGGCAGCGGCAGAATGAAGTGCGCAGCGTGCAGGAAAAGCTCGAAACTGCGCTTTCAAAAGTGGCGGACGAGCCGATCACGGTGTTTTGCGCCGGGCGTACTGACGCCGGGGTGCACGGCACCGGGCAGGTAGTGCATTTCGAAACCAGCGTACAGCGTAAAGATGCGGCCTGGACGCTGGGCGTAAATGCGAATTTACCTGGTGACATCGCGGTGCGCTGGGTAAAAAATGTGCCCGATGATTTTCATGCACGTTTTAGCGCCACGGCTCGCCGTTACCGCTACGTCATCTACAATCATCGTTTGCGCCCTGCCGTGCTGGGGCGCGGCGTCACTCACTACTATCATCCTCTGGATGCCGATCGGATGCATCGTGCGGCCCAGGCGCTGATAGGGGAAAATGACTTTACCTCGTTTCGGGCGGTTCAGTGCCAGTCGCGTACGCCGTGGCGAAACGTGATGCACATTAACGTGGCGCGTTACGGTGCATATGTGGTGGTCGATATCAAAGCCAATGCCTTTGTACATCATATGGTCAGGAATATTGTCGGCAGCCTGATGGAAGTAGGCGCCAACAACCAGCCGGAGAGCTGGATAGCAGAACTGCTGGCGGCGAAGGACAGAACGCTCGCGGCAGCAACGGCGAAAGCGGAAGGGTTGTATCTGGTGGCGGTGGATTATCCCGACCGCTTCGATCTGCCGCGCCCGCCAATGGGTCCGCTGTTTTTAGCGGACTAAATGCATTCAGACAAAGGCGTAAGACATGGATCTCATTTATTTTCTCATTGATTTTATTTTACACATTGATGTGCACCTGGCTGAGCTGGTCGCGCAGTACGGCGTCTGGATTTACGCCATTCTGTTCCTGATCCTGTTTTGCGAAACAGGACTGGTAGTGACGCCGTTTTTACCGGGTGATTCGCTGCTGTTTGTCGCAGGGGCGCTCTCCGCTTTGCCGACGAACGATCTGAACGTGCACCTGATGGTGACGCTGATGATTGTGGCGGCTATCCTTGGCGATGCGGTGAACTACACCATTGGACGGCTGTTCGGCGAAAAGCTGTTCAGCAATCCGAACTCAAAAATCTTCCGTCGCAGCTATCTTGATAAAACCCATGCGTTTTACGATAAGCACGGTGGCAAGACGATTATCCTGGCGCGATTTGTGCCTATCGTCAGAACTTTCGCGCCCTTTGTGGCGGGAATGGGGCATATGTCGTATCGTCACTTCGCGGCCTATAACGTCATCGGCGCGCTGTTGTGGGTGTTACTGTTCACCTACGCCGGCTACCTGTTCGGTGATCTGCCCGTTGTGCAGGAGAACCTGAAATTGCTTATCGTGGCAATTATCGTGCTCTCGATCCTGCCAGGCGTAATCGAAATTATTCGTCACCGACGCGCAGCAGCCCGACAGACAAAATAAGAACCCGTCAGCGGTTCGACCACTTTTTTGTCCCAAGTTGCCGAGCGTTATGTTTTAATGTGCCCCATTTATGGGCTACCAGGTTCATGCATAAAGGTCATCAATGAGCTGGATTGAACGAATTAAAAGCAATATTACCCCCACCCGCAAGGCAAGCATTCCTGAGGGAGTGTGGACCAAATGTGACAGCTGCGGTCAGGTGCTTTACCGTGCCGAACTGGAGCGTAACCTTGAGGTCTGCCCGAAATGCGATCACCACATGCGTATGTCAGCGCGTAACCGCCTGCATAGCCTGATGGATGAAGGATCGATGGTGGAACTGGGTAGCGAACTTGAGCCGAAAGATGTGCTGAAGTTCCGTGATTCCAAAAAGTACAAAGACCGTCTGGCGTCTGCCCAGAAAGAAACCGGTGAGAAAGACGCGCTGGTGGTGATGAAAGGCACGCTGCATGGTATGCCGGTCGTCGCTGCGGCGTTTGAATTCGCCTTTATGGGCGGTTCCATGGGTTCCGTGGTTGGTGCTCGCTTTGTTCGCGCGGTTGAACAGGCGCTGGAAGACAATTGCCCGCTGATCTGTTTCTCCGCTTCCGGTGGCGCGCGTATGCAGGAAGCATTGATGTCGCTGATGCAGATGGCGAAAACCTCTGCGGCGCTGGCGAAGATGCAGGAGCGCGGTCTGCCGTATATCTCCGTGCTGACCGACCCGACCATGGGCGGCGTCTCCGCGAGCTTCGCGATGCTGGGCGATCTGAACATCGCGGAACCGAAAGCGCTGATCGGCTTTGCCGGTCCACGCGTTATTGAACAGACCGTGCGCGAAAAACTGCCGCCGGGCTTCCAGCGCAGTGAGTTCCTGATTGAAAAAGGCGCAATCGACATGATCGTGCGTCGTCCGGAACTGCGCCTGAAGCTGGCGAGCATTCTGGCGAAGCTGATGAATCTGCCGACGCCAAACCCGGATGCGCCGCGTGAAAGCATCGTGGTGCCGCCGGTACCCGATCAGGAAAACGAAGCCTGATAAAATCGAAGGGCAGAGCGCAGGTGCTCTGCCTTTTTACTTTTTCAACTGCATTCAAGCCGGGCATCATGGAAACGAAAAGCATTCCTCAAGCCACGTCGCCCCTGGCCACGTGGCTTTCTTATCTGGAAAACCTGCACAGTAAAACCATTGATATGGGACTTGCGCGCGTTCAGACCGTGGCGGCTACGCTCGACGTGCTCAAACCTGCGCCTTTTGTCTTTACCGTGGCCGGTACCAACGGCAAGGGCACCACCTGCCGTACGCTGGAGTCTGTGCTGCTGGCGGCGGGGCTACGGGTGGGCGTTTACAGCTCGCCGCATTTAGTGCGCTACACCGAGCGCGTGCGCGTGCAGGGCGAAGAGCTGGCGGAAAGCGATCACACCCGCTCGTTCGCCGCCATCGAAGCTGCGCGTGGCGATACCTCCTTAACCTATTTCGAATACGGCACGCTGTCGGCGCTGTGGCTGTTCAAAGAGGCGGCGCTGGATGTGGTGATCCTCGAAGTCGGCCTTGGCGGGCGCCTTGACGCCACCAATATTGTCGATGCGGATGTCGCCGTGGTGACCAGCATCGCGCTGGATCATACCGACTGGCTGGGGCCGGATCGCGAGAGCATTGGCCGCGAAAAAGCCGGTGTCTTCCGGGCGGGCAAACCGGCGGTGGTCGGCGAGCCGGATATGCCGCAGAGCATCGCCGATGTCGCACGCGAGAAAGGCGCGCACCTGCTGCGCCGCGATGCCGACTGGCAGTATGAGGTCACGGGCGACCGCTGGCGTTTTCGCGATGCTCAGGGTGAGCTGACTGGCCTGCCGTTACCGCAGGTGCCGCAGCCCAACGCGGCAACCGCGCTGGCTGCCCTGCGTGCCAGCGGCCTGAATATCAGCGAGACGGCGATCCGCGACGGCATTGCGAAAGCGATTTTACCGGGACGTTTCCAGATAGTGAGCCAGTCGCCGCGCGTGATTCTGGACGTGGCGCACAATCCTCATGCGGCGGCTTATCTGGCCGGACGCCTGGCAGCGTTGCCGAAAAGCGGACGCGTGCTGGCGGTGGTCGGCATGCTGCATGATAAAGATATTGCCGGAACGCTTGCCTGTCTGGAGAGCCAGGTCGATAGCTGGTATTGTGCCCCTCTGGAAGGGCCGCGGGGCGCGACGGCAGAACAGCTGCTGACGCACCTTAACGGCGGCAGCGCCTTTGCCAGCGTCGAACAGGCGTGGCGGGCGGCAATGGCGGATGCCAGACCAGAAGATACCGTGCTGGTGTGTGGTTCCTTCCACACCGTAGCACATGTCATGGAAGCGATGGACGCGGGGAGAACCGGTGGCGAGTAAGTTTCAGAACCGTTTAATGGGCACCATTGTGCTGGTGGCGCTGGGCGTGATTGTGCTGCCGGGGCTGCTGGACGGGCAGAAAAAACATTACCAGGATGAGTTTGCGGCGATCCCGCTGGTGCCAAAACCCGGCGATCGCGACGAGCCGGACATGCTGCCGGCGGCCACGCAGGCGCTTCCGGCACAGCCGCCGGAAGGCGCGGCTGAAGAAGTGCGGGCGGGCAACGCCGCAGCGCCGTCGCTGGAGGCCTCGCGTCAGGCGGCCAACAATCCTGAAATGGATATTGACCCGCAGCCGGTGGTAACACCTAAACCTAAGCCGGTGGAAAAACCAAAACCGCAGCGCGATACCGCTCAGCAACAGGCAGCCACGACGCCGCCGCCGAAGCAGGCCGAAGAAGAGAAGCCTGCGCCGACGGGTAAGGCGTATGTCGTGCAGCTGGGGGCGCTGAAGAATGCCGATAAGGTTAATGAAGTTACCGGCAAACTGCGCAGCGCGGGTTATCGGGTATTCACTATTCCAGGCACGCCGGTGCAGGGTAAAATCACCCGTATTCTGGTCGGCCCGGACGCCTCGAAAGATAAGCTTAAGGGATCCCTTGGCGAGCTGAAGCAGATCTCCGGCTTAAGCGGCGTGGTGATGGGGTATACCCCGAACTGATTAGAAAAAACGCACAAAAACCCGGCCCGCAGAGGCCAGGCCTGTGCTGGCGTTGAAGATTTTTTCAGCGCCATTTTTATTTACGCGCGGGAAGGAAATCCCTACGCAAACGTTTTCTTTTTCTGTTAGAATTCGCCCCGAACTGGATGACAGGGCGATTAATCGTGGGACACATATGGTCTGGATTGATTACGCCATCATCGCGGTAATTGGTTTTTCCTGTCTGGTTAGCCTTATCCGCGGCTTTGTTCGTGAAGCGTTGTCGCTGGTGACATGGGGTTGTGCTTTCTTTGTCGCCAGTCATTACTACACTTACCTGTCTGTCTGGTTCACGGGCTTTGAAGACGAACTGGTTCGAAATGGGATTGCTATCGCGGTGCTGTTTATCGCGACGCTGATCGTCGGCGCTATTGTTAACTATGTTATCAGTCAGCTTGTCGAGAAAACCGGCCTGTCGGGTACTGACCGGGTGTTGGGGATTTGCTTCGGTGCGCTGCGCGGTGCGCTGATTGTCGCCGCCATTCTGTTCTTTCTCGATACCTTTACCGGCTTTTCCAAAAGCGAAGACTGGCAAAAGTCGCAGCTGATCCCGCAGTTTAGTTTTATCATCAGATGGTTCTTTGACTATCTGCAAAGCTCGTCAAGTTTCTTGCCCAGGGCGTAAGTCCTGAGATGTGGCTTAACGAGGAATATACGTATGTGCGGTATTGTCGGTATCGCCGGTTTCATGCCGGTTAACCAGTCGATTTATGATGCATTGTCGGTGTTGCAGCACCGTGGTCAGGACGCCGCAGGCATTATCACCATTGATGAACTTAACTGCTTCCGTTTGCGTAAAGCGAACGGCATGGTGAACGATGTATTTGAAGCCCGCCATATGCAGCGCCTGCAGGGGAACATGGGTATTGGCCATGTGCGTTACCCGACTGCGGGCAGCTCCAGCGCTTCAGAAGCGCAGCCTTTTTACGTGAACTCGCCGTACGGTATCACGCTTGCCCACAACGGCAACCTGACCAACGCCCATGAGCTGCGTAAGCGTCTGTTCGAAGAGAAACGCCGCCACATTAATACCACTTCCGATTCTGAAATCCTGCTCAATATTTTTGCCAGCGAGCTGGATAACTTCCGCCACTACCCGTTAGAAGCGGATAACATTTTTGCTGCCGTCGCCGCCACCAACCGTCAGATCCGCGGGGCCTATGCCTGCGTGGCGATGATCATCGGTCACGGTATGGTTGCCTTCCGCGATCCTAACGGTATTCGTCCGCTGGTGCTTGGTAAACGCGATCTCGCCGATGGCCGCACCGAATACATGGTAGCGTCTGAGAGCGTGGCGTTAGATACGCTGGGCTTCGAATTCCTGCGCGATGTGGCGCCTGGCGAAGCGGTGTACATCACCGAAAAAGGCCAGCTGTTCACCCGTCAGTGCGCGGAAAACCCGGTCAGCAATCCGTGCCTGTTTGAGTACGTTTATTTCTCCCGTCCGGATTCCTTTATCGACAAGATTTCCGTGTACAGCGCCCGTGTGAATATGGGTAAAAAGCTGGGCGAGAAAATTGCCCGCGAATGGGAAGATCTGGATATTGACGTGGTCATCCCGATCCCGGAAACCTCCTGCGATATCGCGCTGGAAATCGCCCGTATTCTGGATAAGCCGTACCGTCAGGGCTTCGTGAAAAACCGTTACGTTGGCCGTACCTTTATCATGCCGGGTCAGCAGCTGCGCCGTAAGTCTGTGCGCCGTAAGCTGAACGCCAACCGCGCGGAATTCCGTGACAAGAACGTGCTGCTGGTGGACGACTCCATCGTGCGCGGTACCACTTCCGAGCAGATCATTGAGATGGCCCGCGAAGCCGGTGCGAAGAAAGTGTACCTCGCCTCCGCCGCGCCGGAAATTCGTTTCCCGAACGTCTACGGCATCGACATGCCGACCGCCAACGAGCTGATTGCTCACGGTCGCGAAGTGGATGAAATCCGCCAGATCATCGGTGCCGACGGCCTGATTTTCCAGGATCTGAACGATCTCATCGACGCGGTGCGCGCCGAGAACCCGGATATTCAGCAGTTTGAATGCTCGGTGTTCAACGGCGTCTACGTCACCAAAGACGTGGATCAGCAGTATCTCGACTATCTCGACGCCGTGCGTAATGACGATACCAAAGCGCTGCTGCGTCAGAACGAAGTGGAAAGTTTAGAGATGCATAACGAGGGATAACGCCCTCACTCCGGCCCTCTCTCACCGGGAGAGGGCTGTTGCAACTCCCGCCAAAATCCTGCAAAGTCCTCAGCAAATTAGCGAAAGGGCGATGGACATGAAACGACTCATAGTAGGGATCTCCGGGGCCAGCGGCGCCATTTACGGCGTGCGTTTATTACAGGTTCTGCGGGATGTTGCCGGGGTGGAAACCCATCTGGTGATGAGTAATGCCGCCCGCCAGACCCTGGCGCTGGAAACCGATCTCTCTGTTAAAGATGTGCAGGCGCTGGCGGATGTGGTACATGACTCCCGCGATATCGCCGCCACCATCTCCTCCGGCTCGTTTAAAACCGCTGGTATGGTCATTCTGCCGTGCTCGATCAAAACCCTCTCCGGCATCGTACACAGCTATACCGACAGCCTGGTCACCCGCGCCGCTGACGTGGTGCTGAAAGAGCGACGTCCGCTGGTGCTCTGCGTGCGTGAAACGCCGCTGCATCTTGGACATCTGCGTCTCATGACCCAGGCCGCTGAAATAGGCGCAGTGATCATGCCGCCTGTTCCGGCGTTCTATCATCGTCCGCAGATGCTGGATGATGTGATTAATCAGACGGTGAACCGCGTGCTGGATCAGTTTGATATTGAACTGCCCGCCGATCTTTTCACCCGCTGGTCGGGCGGCAATGCCTCAAAGTAGTGCACTGCCCCGTTAAGGGGCAATTCTGCAAGCGCGATCATATCCTCGACATTTAATCCCCGTTTTCGGTTTGTAACCCGCGAGTGTGTCCGGCAGACCTGCTATCTTTCACTGTACGTCAGTATTGCAACCTTTTGTTAACATACTCAACGCGGTAAATCGCAGCGGCAACAAACTGGCATAAGACATGCAAGCATTGACGGGTAGCAAACACACAACACAACGCAATACATAATAAAATCAGAAAACTTGAGGGGAATGTATGAAGAAGACGGTTGTTGCTCTGTCTTTACTGCTGGGCCTGTCCGGTGTCGCCAGCGTTAACGCCGCACTGCCGCAGACCGTGCGCATTGGTACGGACGCCACCTACGCGCCATTCTCATCCAAGGATGCGAAAGGGGACTTCGTGGGTTTTGATATCGATCTTGGCAACGAGATGTGCACCCGTATCAAAGTGAAATGCACCTGGGTCGGCAGCGATTTTGATGCGCTGATCCCCTCCCTGAAAGCGAAGAAAATCGACGCGATTATCTCGTCCCTGTCGATCACCGAAAAACGTTTACAGGAAATCTCCTTCTCCCAACCGCTGTACGCCGCCAACGCCCGTCTGATCGCGGTGAAAGGCTCGCCCATCCAGCCGACCACCGATTCGCTGAAAGGCAAACACGTGGGCGTGCTACAGGGTTCCACTCAGGAAGCCTATGCAAATGACAACTGGCGCAGCAAAGGCGTCGACGTTGTGGCCTACCAGAACCAGGATCTGATTTACTCCGACCTGACCGCGGGCCGTATTGACGCCGCCTTCCAGGATGAAGTGGCCGCCAGCGAAGGCTTCCTCAAGCAGCCTGCCGGTAAAACCTTCGACTTCGCGGGCGCTTCAGTGAAAGACAAAAAATATTTCGGCGACGGCACCGGTATTGGTCTGCGCAAAGACGACGCCGAGCTGAAAGCTGCGTTCGATAAAGCGTTTGATGAGATCCGCAAAGACGGCACTTACGACAAGCTGGCGAAAAAATACTTTAACTTCAACGTCTACGGCGACTGATACCTGTTGCGCCGTGGTGCATAACTGACATGAATGCTTCAGCGTGGTGCATTTGATGCACCGCAATGGAGCATTCATGCATAGTTAAGCAAAAGCGATGCAAAAAAAAGCGTAACTTGTTACAGAATATTTTGCCTTGTCGGGGCGAACAATGGCACGATACCAGTCAACTTCATTTAATAAATCCCCCTGGAAAGTCAGGCTGTTGAGGATAAATATGAAAAAACTGGTGTTATCTCTGTCTCTGGTGTTCGCTGTTTCCAGTATCTCCGGCGCTTTCGCTGCCATTCCGCAAAAACTTCGTATCGGTACCGATCCGACTTACGCGCCCTTTGAATCGAAAAATGCACAGGGTGAATTAGTGGGTTTCGACATCGATCTGGCAAAAGAACTCTGTAAACGTATTAATACGCAATGTACCTTCATTGAGAACCCGCTTGACGCGCTGATCCCGTCGCTGAAAGCGAAGAAAATCGACGCCATTATGTCGTCGCTGTCGATTACCGAAAAACGCCAGCAGGAGATTGCCTTTACCGACAAGCTCTATGCGGCAGATTCCCGTCTGGTAGTGGCAAAAGATTCTGATATCGTGCCTGAACTGGCGAAGTTGCAGGGCAAGCGCGTGGGCGTATTGCAGGGCACCACCCAGGAAACTTACGGTAATGTGCACTGGGCGCCGAAGGGCGTGGAAATCGTCTCCTATCAGGGCCAGGACAATATCTACGCTGACCTGACCGCAGGCCGCATTGACGCCGCTTTCCAGGATGAAGTCGCCGCCAGCGAAGGCTTCCTGAAAACGAAGGTCGGTAGCGCTTATAAATTCGGCGGCCCGTCAGTAAAAGATGAAAAACTGTTTGGCGTCGGCACCGGTATGGGCGTGCGCAAAGATGACACAGAACTGCGTGAGGCGCTGAACAAGGCGTTCGCCGAGATGCGCGCTGACGGCACCTACGAAAAACTGGCGAAGAAATATTTTGATTTTGACGTTTACGGTGGCTGATCGCTATCAGGTCGCCGGATGGCGTCGCTGACGCGTCTTATCCGGCCTACGCGGTGAGCGCATTTCGTAGGCCGGATCAGGCGAAGCCGCCATCCGGCATCAACACACACAGGACACAGGCTGCATGCTGTACGGGTTTTCACAGGTAATTTTACAGGGCGCTATCGTTACGCTGGAGCTGGCGCTCAGTTCCGTGGTGCTGGCGGTGGCGATTGGTCTGGCAGGGGCCGGGGGCAAGCTTTCCGGCAACCGCCTGCTGCGCATCATCTTCGAAGGCTACACCACGCTGATCCGCGGCGTGCCGGATCTGGTGCTGATGCTGCTGATCTTCTACGGTCTGCAAATTGCCATTAACAGCGTTACTGAAGCCATTGGCATGGGGCAGATCGATATCGATCCGATGGTGGCCGGTATCATCACCCTCGGCTTTATCTACGGCGCTTATTTTACCGAAACCTTCCGCGGCGCTTTTATGGCGGTGCCGAAAGGGCATATTGAGGCGGCGACCGCCTTCGGTTTTACCGGATCGCAGATCTTTCGCCGTATTCTGTTCCCGGCGATGATGCGTTACGCGCTGCCGGGCATCGGTAACAACTGGCAGGTGATTTTAAAAGCCACCGCGCTGGTATCGCTGCTGGGTCTGGAAGACGTGGTAAAAGCCACGCAGCTGGCCGGGAAAAGCACCTGGGAGCCGTTCTATTTCGCGGTAGTGTGCGGATTAATTTATCTGGTGTTTACCACTGTCTCCAATGGTGTGCTGCTTCTGCTCGAACGTCGCTACTCCGTGGGTGTGAAGAGGGCTGACCTGTGATCGAGATTATTCAGGAGTACTGGCAATCCCTGCTGTGGACGGACGGCTATCGCTTAACGGGCGTGGCGATCACCCTGTGGCTGTTGATCTCCTCCGTGGTAATGGGCGGCATTCTGGCGCTGTTTCTGGCTATCGGACGCGTTTCCAGCAACAAATTTATCTGGTTCCCGATCTGGCTGTTTACCTATATTTTCCGCGGCACGCCGCTCTACGTGCAGCTGCTGGTGTTCTACTCCGGTATGTACACCCTGGAAGTGGTGAAGGGTACGGAGCTGCTTAACGCCTTTTTCCGCAGCGGCCTGAACTGCACGGTGCTGGCGCTGACGCTGAACACCTGCGCCTATACCACTGAGATTTTCGCCGGCGCTATCCGCTCGGTGCCGCACGGGGAAATTGAAGCGGCGCGGGCGTACGGCTTTTCCCAGGTGAAAATGTATCGCTGCATCATTCTGCCGTCGGCGCTGCGTATTGCGCTGCCCGCCTACAGCAACGAAGTGATCCTCATGCTGCACTCCACAGCGCTGGCCTTTACCGCCACCGTGCCGGATCTGCTGAAGATTGCCCGTGATATTAACTCGGCGACCTATCAGCCCTTTACCGCCTTTGGGCTGGCGGCGGTGCTGTATCTGATTATCTCTTATGTGCTGATCAGTCTGTTCCGCAAAGCGGAAAAGCGCTGGTTACAGCATGTGAAACCTTCTTCGACGCACTGAGAATACGATGTCTGAGAACAAACTAAACGTTACCGATCTACACAAACACTACGGCGAACACGAAGTGCTGAAAGGCGTGTCGTTGAAGGCGAATGCGGGCGATGTGATCACCATTATCGGCTCCTCCGGCTCCGGTAAAAGTACCTTTTTACGCTGCATTAACTTCCTCGAAAAACCGAGCGAAGGGACGATCGTGGTCAGCGGGCAGAACATCACGCTGGTGCGCGATAAAGACGGTCAATTGAAGGTGGCCGATAAAAATCAGCTGCGCCTGCTGCGTACCCGCCTGACCATGGTGTTCCAGCATTTCAACCTGTGGAGCCACATGACGGTGCTGGAAAACGTCATGGAAGCGCCCATTCAGGTGCTGGGGCTGAGCAAGCAGGAATCCCGCGAGCGGGCAGTGAAATATCTGGCGAAAGTCGGCATCGACGAGCGCGCCCAGGGGAAATATCCGGTGCACCTGTCCGGCGGCCAGCAGCAGCGTGTGTCCATTGCCCGCGCGCTGGCGATGGAGCCGGAAGTATTACTCTTCGATGAGCCAACCTCGGCGCTGGATCCGGAGCTGGTGGGCGAAGTGCTGCGCATCATGCAGCAGCTGGCGGAAGAGGGCAAAACCATGGTGGTGGTCACCCACGAAATGGGCTTTGCCCGCCATGTATCCTCCCATGTGATTTTCCTGCATCAGGGGAAAATTGAAGAAGAGGGCACCCCTGCCGAACTGTTCGACAACCCGAAAAGCCCGCGTTTGCAGCAGTTCCTTAAGGGATCGCTGAAGTAATTCTGGCCCCTCATCCTGTGGGTGAGGGGCTTATTTGAAATCCGCCATCTCAAGACGATAGACGCAGTCGTCATGAAACACGCCGTTCACCCTGTAAACCTTCGGCAGCACGTCCGTCTGCACAAATCCCAGTTTTTCCAGCACCCGTTGTGACGCGCGGTTTTCCGCCAGCACATACGCATTCAGCGCCGTCACGCCCGTCTGTGCAAACGCATACTCACACAGCGCCCGTAACGCTTCGCTGGCGATGCCCTGACCCTGCGCCTCGCTTACCACGCTGTAGCCGACATCCGCCTCCAGCGGATTCTGCGAGCTGATACGCAGCCCGAGATCGCCGAGCGGCGTCTCATCGTGATGACGGCGGATGACAAAGGCCCCGGAGTTATTCAGGCGGGTGAAAAACACATGGCGCACTTCGTCCTCGGCGGCAATATCCGCCATATAGCGCATGTTGTCAGGATCCTGACGCAGACGTAAAAAGAACGGCCAGTCGCTCTCCTGAAAGGTGGAAAGCGTCAGGCGCGGGGTGGTGAGAGTGACCATGATCATAGGAGTCGTCATTCCGGTGGGACAGGTGTTTACCTTATCACCGGAATGAGGCTAAGGCACTGTGTCAGTGAGTGCGGATTCTGGCGGGCTACTGCTTAGTACGAATAGCTTTAGTACGATCAATATACTTTCCTTGTGGATCATAGTAGCGGCTTGGCCAGATCCTTGCCGGATCGGTCTCAAGCGCATCGGCAATGATCTTTTCACCTTTCGGCCAGGGACGATTTAGCGCGTTTGCCAGAGTCGAAGAGCTTAAACCGGCCTCGCGCGACAGCGCAGCAAGTGAAATTTTACGCTTATGAAGCATCGCAATGATGTCAGCGGGATGCATATCCTGATATTGATTCATACATTTTCCTTAATAGATGAATTTGCACTGATTGATCCTCTTCATGCTAAGTAATACTTAGTACAATTTCAACTACCGGATACCAGAATTACGACTCTACTTCCGGATTTGAAGAGTCAAAATGCTTCCTCATCGACTAAAAGCGGCAAGACTTAAGGCTGGGTTATCGCAACAGAAGCTGGGTATCCTTGCAGGTATAGATGAAGCTACTGCCAGCGCCCGAATGAACCAGTATGAGAGAGGAATTCATACGCCCGATTTTGCGCTGGCGTGCAAACTTGCAGCGGTATTAAAAATTCCTGCATGTTATTTGTATACGGTAGAGGATGATTTGGCTGAATATATTTATGGTTATTATATTGATTAATAACAGTAATTATTGCGGTAGTGCCCTGATTTACAAATAACCAGAATAAAGAAAAGCTGTTGAAGAGATATATTTAATTATGACGCGCTTATTCATTATTAATAAGCGCGTCATTGTTCAGCGCACCACGTCCGCCAGCGCGTCTTCCAGTTCAAACCAGCGGAAGCCAAAGCCTGATTCCTCCAGCCGTTTAGGCAGCGCTCGCTGGCCGCCCAGCACCAGCACTGCGGCTTCACCCATCAGCAGGCGAATGGCGGTAGCGGGTGTGCGCAGGATGGTCGGGCGATGCAGCACATGGCCAAGGGAGTGGGCGAACTGTTCATTGTGCACCGGATAAGGCGAGACCATATTGAACGGGCCGCGCAGATCGTTATCCAGCAGCCAGAGAATGCCGTTGACCATATCGTCGATATGGATCCACGCCATGTATTGCCGCCCGTTGCCAATGGGGCCGCCAAGACCGGCGCGAAACACCGGCAGCAGTTTTCCGAGGATCCCGCCTTTGGGGGCAAGCACCACGCCGGTACGCAGCAGACAGACGCGGGTGGCTTCGCTCTGCGCGCCGCAGGCGATCTGCTCCCAGCGCGCGCACAGCTTATGGGTAAATTCGTTGTGCGGCGGTTCCTCTTCGGTAACCACCACTTCCCCTAAATCACCGTAATAACCAGTGGCCGAGCCGGAAATCAGCACCGCAGGCGGCGTCTCGCTGGCCTTGATCAAATCGACAAGCTTTTGGGTGATGGTCCAGCGGCTGTTGCACAGGCGCTGTTTTTGCGTCTCGCTCCAGCGTTTGTCGGCGATGGGTTCGCCCGCCAGATTGATCACCGCGTCGATATCGTTCAGATCCGTGCGATCGTGCAGCCCTTTCCACAGCGTGACGCGGGCGTCGAGCTGGCCCTGTGCCTTGTGCGGGTTGCGCGTCACTACGGTCACGCTGTGGCCCAGTTCGAGTAAACGGGGAATAAGATGGCGGCCAATCAACCCGGTACCGCCCGTAATCAGGACCCTCATGCAACCTCCTGTTAACGCTCAGCGCCGCCAGCTCATGGTCATGGATACCGAATCGGCGTAACGCAGGGCGTGAAGTTTATCGATCTCTGCTTCAGCATAGGTCACCCAGCGATGTTCCCGCGCAATATCGAGTACATCCTGGGTTAATTTTTCCAGCAGGGAGAAGCGATTATTCTCCACATGCTGAATGATGCTTTTGGTGATCGTCCGGTAATTCAGCGCATCATTAATGTCTTCGCTGGCGCGCGCTTTCTCCGCCGGATAGTGGATCACCACGTTGATCACGATGTCCTGTCGGTTCGCGATCTCCTCGTCTTTGATGCCGATAAAAGTCCTCAGGCGCAGGTTTTTTATCCGAATAACAGCATCAGGTTGCGGCATGAAATAATTCTCCTTGTAATGAATGGCTCCATCATACACGAGGATTATTGCCGCGCGCAGCGGCCCTACAGCTGCTGCGCTTTTTGCATCGCCCGCTGGGTGGCGGGACGATTACGAATGCGCTCAAACCAGTTATTAACCGCGGGATAATTATTTAAATCAATGCGCTGGCGCTCATGGCTGTTGACCCACGGCCAGGCGGCGATATCCGCGATGCTGTAATGTTCCCCGCCCAGCCAGGGCACCTGCTCAAGGCGTTTGTTCAGTACGTTATACAGCCGCTGGGTTTCCACCTGATAGCGTTCAATAGCGTAAGGTTCGGGTTTAGGGGCGAAGTGGTTGAAATGATGATTTTGCCCGAGCATCGGGCCGAGGCCGCCCACCTGCCAGAACAGCCATTGCAGCGTCCGGTGCCGCTCGCGCAGCTCGCCGCTCAGCAGCAGGCCGGTTTTCTCAGCCAGATAAAGCAGGATCTCCCCGGACTCGAACAGGCTCAGGGGCGCGCCGCCATCTGAAGGCGTATGATCAACAATGGCCGGTATTTTATTATTGGGCGATATTTGCAGAAACTCAGCGCGGAACTGATCGCCTTTGCCGATATTTACCGGTATCAGACGATAATCAAGTTCAGCCTCTTCCAGAAACAAGGTGATTTTATGGCCGTTCGGCGTCGGGGCGTAATAGAGATCGATCATGTCAGCTCCTGTCGTAGCGGTGGCGTCGCAGAATGGAGTATAGGCGTAACACCGGCGTGGTGAGTTTTCCTGAGTGACAGACGTGCCGTAAAGCACTATTTTGGAGGTAAATTCCCTGGTGCGTGAGGTTGTTATGAGCGATGCGGCAATAACGTTATGGTCTGATGCAAATTACTTTTCGCCTTATGTGATGTCGGTGTATGTGGCGCTGCACGAAAAAGGCCTGCCCTTCACCCTGAAAACGGTGGATCTGGATAGCGGCGAAAATACGCGCCCCGGCTGGCAGGGCTATACACTGACACGCCGCGTGCCGGTGCTGGTGATTGACGGCTTTGAACTGAGCGAATCTTCCGCTATTACCGAATACCTCGACGAGAAATTCCCCGCGCCGGAGTGGGAGCGCATCTATCCCCACGACATGCAAAAACGCGCCCGCGCGCGGCAAATTCAGGCGTGGCTGCGCAGCGACCTGATGCCGATCCGCGAAGAGCGTTCCACCGACGTGGTATTTGCTGGTGTGAAAAAAGCGCCGCTCAGCGCCGCCGGTCTGGCAAGCGCGCAAAAACTCTTCGATACTGCCAGCCTGCTGCTTACTCACGGCAAGCCGAATCTGTTTGGCGAATGGTGTATTGCCGATGCCGATCTGGCGTTGATGCTCAACCGTCTGGTGCTCAATGGCGATGACGTGCCCGAAGCGCTTGTGGAATACGCGACATTCCAGTGGCAGCGCTCCTCAGTGCAGCGTTATGTCGCACTTTCTGCGCAGCCTTCAGACTGATCGACGGTCAGAGATCCGCTATCATTAGACGGGATTTTTACCACGAGGTTTGCGCAATGAAGCTGATGTTCGCTTCAGACATTCATGGATCGTTACCGGCTACCGAACGCGTGTTGCAACGGTTCGCCGAAAGCGGCGCGCAGTGGCTGGTGCTGCTGGGCGATATACTGAATCACGGGCCGCGAAACGCGCTGCCGGAAGGCTATGCGCCTGCGCAGGTGGCCGGGCGGCTGAACGAGCAGGCGGCGCGCATTATTGCGGTGCGCGGCAACTGCGACAGCGAAGTGGATCAGATGCTGCTGAATTTTCCCATCACCGCGCCCTGGCAACAGGTGCTGATGGATAATCAGCGGTTGTTTCTGACCCACGGGCATCTGTTTGGGCCGGATAATCTGCCGCCGCTGGGAGCGGGAGATGTGCTGGTTTATGGGCATACGCATTTGCCGGTGGCGGAACGGCGTGATGAGATTATTCATTTTAATCCCGGCTCGGTCAGTATTCCTAAAGGCGGAAATGTCGCCAGCTACGGCATGCTGGATGAAAAGGTTTTGCGTGTAATCGCACTGAATGATCAACGCGTTATTGCACAGGTCACGATTAATCCGTAATTTACCCGACAACCAAAAACGCGTCATAAGAACGCTTAGAGAGAAGGTTTCCTGATGGTGGAACAACGTCATTTTACAGGCACGGAATGGGTAGATATTGTCAACGAAGACAATGAGGTGATAGCGCAGGCCAGCCGCGAACAAATGCGCGCGCAGTGTTTGCGTCATCGCGCGACCTATATCGTCGTGCATGATGGCATGGGCAAAATTCTGGTGCAGCGCCGCACCGAGACCAAAGACTTTATGCCGGGTATGCTGGATGCCACCGCCGGTGGCGTGGTGCAGGCGGATGAAGTCTTGCTCGATTCCGCGCGCCGGGAAGCCGAAGAGGAATTAGGTATTGCGGGCGTGCCCCTTGCCGAGCACGGGCAGTTCTATTTCGAAGATGAACACTGCCGCGTCTGGGGCGCGCTGTTCAGCTGTGTATCCCACGGCCCCTTTGCCCTTCAGGAAGATGAAGTCAGCGAAGTATGCTGGATGACGCCGGAAGAGATCACCGCCCGCTGCGATGAATTCACCCCGGATTCGCTGAAAGCGCTGGCACTGTGGATGACCCGCAATGCCAACAACGATCAGCCAAAGCTGGAAACGGCGCAGTAACCTCAGCAACTCTCCCGCAGACACAGCGTCGAGGCAATAGGCGCGCGTGTCGTCCAGTCATCATCATTCAGTCGCGCCAGCAGGGCGCGACCTGCTTCAATACCAATCTGGCGATGCGGTACGGCGATGGTGGTCAGCGGCGGCTGGCATACGCGGCTGACATCGCTGTCGCCAAAGCCGACAATCGCCAGATCGTCCGGCACTTTGATGCGCCTCCGCTGGCACTCATAGAGTGCGCCACACGCCAGCTCATCCGACACACACACCAGCGCATCCAGCTCCGGCCATGCCAGTAAAAACTCCGGCAGCTGCACCGCGCCGGTCGAAAAGGTGGGCGGCGCGGCGGCGTTAATTACCCGGTTGGGCGACATATGGTGGCGCAGCATGGCTTTATACCAGCCCTGCAAATGCTGCTGAAAGATCCACTGTTCCTGATTGGCGCACAGCAGGCCGATGTTCTGATAACCGCGCTGGATAAGCGTTTGCGTTAATTCCTGCATGGCGGCGACGTTATCAATGCCGATATTCATATCTATGGGATCGGTCCGCGTCGCGCCGATTTCCATCACCGGAATACTGGCGTTGGTCAGCCAGTGGCGCACGGTTTCGCTGTGCTCCACGCTGAGCAAAATGGCGGCGGCCAGGTTGGAGGCCAGCAGCGTTTCCAGCAGCTTTTCTTCCTGCTCCAGCCGGTGCTGCGACTCGGCCAGCATGATCTGGTAGCCCGCCGGTTGCAGCACCTGCTGAAGCCCGGCAAACATTTCCGAACAGCCGGACTCCGCCAGATTGGGCACCACCATCGCAATGGTCCACGACGAGGCGGAGGCGAGGGCGCTGGCCGCCAGATTAGGCAGATAGCCCAGCTCCTGTACCGCCGCCTCAATTTTTTCACGTAGCTTGCCGGAAACCTGCTCGGGCGTCCGCAGCGCACGGGAAACCGTCATGGTGCCGACGCCCGCCAGCTGGGCAACATCCGCCAGCGTCACCTTTCCGGTATTGCGCCGTTTTCGGGTAATAGACATTCTCGTTCCTGCGTAAAGACGATGATCTCAGTGGCTTTTTTCGATTTATTTTATTCGTGGCAAAAGAAGTATACGCCGTATAACCCCATTATTACCGCGATTCAGAACAATGAATGTGATCTGATAGCGCTATCACAATTCTGCACAGTGCTTTTTGATAGCGCTATCTTTGTGACTATCGTCACGGTCAGTCTGCGGATCCTTGCATAAAGTTTGTCCATCTTTTGCCACTAAAGAGGGAAGCAGAGTGCTGGAAACATGGCTTAACGGTCCCACCATTCAATGCCGCGAGCGGGTTGATGACTGGCAACAGGCGCTGGCGATCTGCGCGCAGCCGCTGCTGGATGCAGGGGTCATCACGGCGGATTACGTACCGGCCATCATCAGCCAGCAGCAGGCGCTGGGGGCATATTACGTGCTGGCGCCAGGGCTGGCGATGCCCCACGCCCGGCCGGAAGAGGGGGCAAAGGCGCATGGGTTATCGCTGTTGAAACTACAGCACGGTGTTTCATTTAACGCCGGGGAATTCGATCCGGTGGATCTGATTATTATGCTGGCGGCAGCCGATAAGCACAGTCACATTGAGATGATCGCCACCCTGGCGGAATTATTTTCCAGCGATCAGGACTTAGCAGAATTACATCAGGCAACCACCCGGGAGGAAATAGAAAACATTATTCAACGCTTTTAGATTTTTACACGCTAATGATTTTATAACATCACGCCATATTGCGTGGTGCGCCTGAACTTTACCCTACGAAAGGTGATAATAATGAAAATTATGGCAATTTGCGGATCCGGCCTCGGTAGCAGTTTTATGGTCGAAATGAATATTAAAAAAGTGCTCAAAAAGCTGAATATTGAGGCGGAGGTGGAACACTCTGATCTCTCCTCCGCCACGCCAGGGGCGGCCGATCTGTTCGTGATGGCGAAAGACATCGCCGCCAGCGCCAGCGTGCCGGACCACCAGCTGGTGGTCATCAATAACATTATCGATATTAATGAGCTGGAAACCAAGCTCCAGTCTTATTTTGCCAACCGGTAACTGCATATAAAGCGAGGCGGATATGTTTATCCTTGAAACGCTCAATTTTATTGTCGATATACTGAAAGTGCCGTCAGTGCTGGTGGGCTTAATTGCCTTAATTGGTCTGGTGGCGCAGAAAAAATCCTTTTCCGATGTGGTCAAAGGCACGGTTAAAACCATTCTCGGTTTTATTGTGCTGGGCGGCGGTGCCACGGTATTAGTGGGATCGCTTAATCCGTTAGGCGGTATGTTTGAACACGCTTTTAATATTCAGGGGATCATTCCAAATAACGAGGCGATTGTTTCCATTGCGCTGGAAAAATATGGCGCATCGACGGCGCTGATCATGGCCTTTGGTATGGTCGCCAATATTATCGTCGCACGCTTTACGCGGCTGAAGTACATCTTCCTCACCGGGCACCATACGTTTTACATGGCCTGTATGATCGGCGTGATCCTCACCGTCGCCGGGTTTGAAGGCGTCGGGCTGGTATTTACCGGATCGCTGATTTTAGGGCTGGTAATGGCCTTCTTCCCGGCCATTGCCCAGCGCTATATGCGGCGCATTACCGGTACCGACGATATCGGCTTTGGGCATTTCGGCACCCTGGGTTATGTGCTGGCTGGCTGGATCGGCAGCGTCTGCGGTAAAGGCTCGCGTTCAACGGAAGAGATGAACCTGCCGAAGAACCTGAGCTTTTTACGCGACAGCTCTATCTCCATCTCGCTCACCATGATCATTATTTATCTCATCATGGCGGTTTGTGCCGGACGTGAATATATCGAAAGCGCCATCAGCGGCGGACAGAACTTCCTCGTGTACGCCATTATTCAGGCCATCACCTTTGCCGCCGGGGTATTTATCATTCTCCAGGGCGTGCGTCTAATCCTCGCGGAAATTGTTCCGGCCTTTACCGGCTTTTCGGAAAAACTGGTGCCCAATGCCCGCCCGGCGCTGGATTGCCCGGTGGTTTATCCGTATGCGCCCAACGCTGTGCTGATCGGTTTCCTGTTCAGCTTCCTTGGCGGGCTGGTAGGGCTGTTCCTGCTCGGTCAGATGAAACTGGTGCTGATCCTGCCGGGCGTGGTGCCGCACTTCTTTACCGGTGCCACCGCAGGCGTATTTGGTAACGCTACCGGCGGACGGCGTGGTGCCATGCTGGGCGCTTTTGCCAACGGGCTGTTAATTACCTTCCTGCCGGTGCTGCTGTTGCCGGTGCTCGGGGCCATCGGTTTCGCCAACACCACCTTCTCGGACGCGGATTTCGGCGTGATCGGCATCGTGCTGGGCAATCTGGCGCGCTATCTCTCGCCGCTGGCGATCACCGGGCTGGTGGTGGCGCTGTTCGCCGCGCTGGTGGCGTGGAATCTGTTTGCACGAAAAAAACCTGCGGCTGGCGACACGCAGCCCAATAGCGGAGCGAAATTATGAGCAGTATTGCAGAACTGACGCAGCTGGCGCGGGAGATCCGCATTGCCACCCTGAAATCACTGACCACGCTGGGTTTCGGGCATTACGGCGGCAGCATGTCGGTGGTGGAAACCCTGGCGGTATTGTACGGCGAAGTGATGCGTATCGATCCGGCGGATCCCGACTGGCCGCAGCGTGATTACTTCGTCCTGTCGAAGGGGCATGCCGGGCCGGCGCTCTACAGCACCCTCGCCATTAAGGGCTATTTCCCGCTTGAGGAGTTGCAGACCCTTAATCAGAACGGCACACGCCTGCCAAGCCACCCGGATCGGCTGAAAACCCGCGGCGTGGATGCGACTACCGGCTCGCTGGGGCAGGGGATCTCCATCGCGGGCGGCATGGCGTTATCGCATAAGCTGGCCGGGCGCGCGAACCGCGTGTTCTGCATTGTCGGCGACGGCGAGCTGAACGAAGGCCAGTGCTGGGAGGCGTTCCAGTTTATTGCGCATCACCGGCTGAATAACCTGACGGTATTTGTCGACTGGAACAAACAGCAGCTGGACGGCGAGCTGGACGAGATCATCTGCGCCTTCGATCTGGAGGGGAAATTCCGCGCCTTCGGCTATGACGTTTGCACCGTGAAAGGCGACGACATCGCCGCCATTCTGGAAGCGGTCGCGCCGCGACCGGCGGCGGAGGCGCGCCCCAGGGTGGTGATCCTCGACAGCATCAAGGGCCAGGGCGTGCCTTATCTGGAACAGCTCGGCAACTCACACCATTTACGCCTGACGGATGAGATGAAGCAGGCGCTGGATCAGACTATCGCACAGCTGGAGGCCGCCCATGATTAAGCTCGCACCCGTCGGGGGAAAAGACGCCGTTGAAATGCGTAAAGTGTATGCCGGATTTGTGGCAGAGCAGATTGAGAGCGGCAGCGACATCATCGCGCTGGAAGCGGATTTGATGAGTTCCATGGCGATGGATGGCGTGCACAAGCGTTATCCGCAGCACGTGATCAACTGCGGTATCATGGAAGCTAATGTTATCGGCACCGCGGCGGGGCTTTCCCTCACTGGCCGTAAACCCTTTGTGCATACCTTTACCGCCTTCGCCAGCCGTCGCTGTTTCGATCAGCTGTTTATGGCGCTGGACTATCAGCGCAATAACGTGAAGGTCATTGCCTCGGATGCGGGGGTGACCGCCTGTCACAATGGCGGCACCCACATGTCCTTCGAGGATATGGGCATTGTGCGCGGGCTGGCGCACTCGGTGGTGCTGGAAGTTACCGACGCGGTGATGTTCGATGATGTGCTGCGCCAGCTGATGACGCTCGACGGCTTTTACTGGCTGCGCACCATCCGTAAACAGGCGGCGACGGTTTATGCGCCCGGCTCGGTTTTTACTATCGGCAAAGGCAATGTGCTGCGCGATGGCAGCGACATCACGCTTATCGCGAACGGCATTATGGTGGCGGAAGCGCTACAGGCGGCAGAGACGCTGGCGCAGGAGGGCGTCAGCGCGGCGGTGATCGATATGTTCACGCTAAAACCCATCGACCGTATGCTGATAAAAAACTATGCCGAGAAAACCAGCAGGGTGGTGACCTGTGAAAATCACAGTATTCACAACGGACTGGGTTCTGCGGTGGCGGAAGTGCTGGTGGAAACCTGCCCGGTACCGATGCGTCGCGTCGGGGTGAAAGGGCGTTACGGCCAGGTGGGAACCCAGGATTTCCTGCAAAAAGAGTATGGCCTGACGGCGCAGGATATTGTCGCGGCGGCGCGAGAGTTGTTGTAAATAAAAAGGCGACCCTGTATGGGGTCGCCTTTTTGTTGCCCGGTGGCGCTGGCGCTTACCGGGCCTACGTTTTGTTGCCCGGATAAGCGAAGCGCCATCCGGCAAAACATTACTGCTGCTGCGAAGACTGGATCGCCGTCAGGGCGATGGTGTAGACAATATCGTCTACCAGCGCGCCACGGGACAGGTCGTTCACCGGCTTACGCATACCCTGCAGCATCGGCCCGATGGAGATCAGGTCGGCAGAGCGCTGTACCGCTTTGTAAGTGGTGTTACCGGTGTTCAGATCCGGGAAGATGAACACGGTAGCACGACCCGCAACCGGCGAGTTCGGCGCTTTAGATTTCGCCACGTCAGCCATTACTGCTGCGTCATACTGCAACGGACCGTCGATCACCAGATCCGGACGTTTTTCCTGAGCGATACGGGTCGCTTCGCGGACTTTCTCTACGTCGCTACCTGCACCAGAGTTACCGGTGGAGTAGGAGAGCATTGCCACGCGCGGCTCGATACCGAAGGCCACGGCGGAGTCAGCGGACTGGATAGCGATCTCTGCCAGCTGTTCAGCGGTCGGATCCGGGTTGATCGCGCAGTCACCGTAAACATAAACCTGTTCCGGCAGCAGCATGAAGAACACGGAAGACACCAGCGAGCTACCCGGCGCGGTTTTGATCAGCTGTAACGGCGGACGGATGGTGTTCGCGGTGGTGTGAACCGCACCGGAAACCAGACCGTCAACTTCGTCCTGCTCCAGCATCAGCGTACCCAGTACCACGTTGTCTTCCAGCTGTTCGCGGGCAACGGCTTCGGTCATGCCTTTGTTCTTACGCAGCTCAACCAGACGGGCTACGTAGCTTTCACGCACCACTTCCGGATCGACGATTTCGATGCCAGCGCCCAGCTCAACGCCCTGGGATGCCGCCACGCGGTTGATTTCGTCCGGGTTACCCAGCAGCACACAGGTGGCGATGCCGCGCTCTGCGCAGATGGCAGCCGCTTTTACGGTACGCGGCTCGTCGCCTTCCGGCAGCACAACGCGTTTGCCAGCCTGACGGGCCAGCTCGGTCAGCTGATAGCGGAACGCTGGCGGAGAGAGACGACGGCTACGCTCGGAGGTGGCGGTCAGGGACTCGATCCAGTCAGCATTGATGTAGCTGGCAACGTATTCCTGAACTTTCTCGATACGCTGGTGGTCATCAGCCGGCACTTCGAGGTTGAAGCTTTGCAGGCTCAGGGAGGTCTGCCAGGTGTTGGTGTTCACCATGAATACCGGCAGGCCGGTGGCGAAAGCACGTTCACACAGTTTGGCGACGCGGGCGTCCATTTCATAAGCGCCGGTCAGCAGGATAGCGCCGATTTCCACGCCGTTCATCGCGGCGAGGCAGGCAGCCACCAGCACGTCAGGACGGTCTGCGGACGTCACCAGCAGGGAGCCCGGACGGAAATGTTCCAGCATGTGCGGAATGCTGCGCGCGCAGAAAGTCACGGACTTCACGCGGCGGGTATTGATGTCGCCTTCGTTAACGATGGTGGCGTTCAGGTGACGCGCCATATCGATAGCACGGGTGGCGATCAGATCGAAGCTCCACGGCACTGCGCCCAGCACCGGCAGCGCGCTGGAGTGTTGCAGCTGGGTCGGATCGATATTGCTGACCTGCGCTTTGGAAGAGTCGTCGAAAATCTCGGACAGATCCGGGCGGGTACGACCCTGCTCGTCAACCGGGGCATTCAGCTTGTTAACGATAACGCCGGTAATGTTGGCGTTTTTCGCGCCGCCGAAGCTGCTGCGGGTCAGTTCAATACGCTCTTTGATCTGCTCAGCCGTATCCGTACCCTGAGACATGACGAACACGATTTCGGCATTCAGGGTTTTGGCGATTTCATAGTTCAGCGACTGGGCGAACTGATGCTTACGCGTCGGCACCAGGCCTTCAACCAGCACCACTTCGGCGTCTTTCGCGCTTTCGTGGTAGCGGGCGATGATCTCTTCCATCAGCACATCTTTCTGGTTGCTGGAGAGCAGAGATTCCACGTGGCTCATTTTCAGCGGTTCCGCAGCCGGCAGGCCGGAGTTCGCGCGCACGATGGTGGTGGTCTGGTCAGGGGCATCGCCGCCAGCGCGCGGCTGGGCGATAGGTTTGAACACGCTCAGACGAACGCCTTTGCGTTCCATTGCACGGATCACACCGAGGCTGACGCTGGTCAGGCCGACGCTGGTTCCGGTAGGGATGAGCATAATAATACGGGACACGATTTATCCTCTTTCGTTACCGCCGCTGCGGGCGGAAGATAAAACAGCACCGCCAGCGTTGGCTGGCGGTGTGGTGAATCAGGCAGTCAGACGGTTAGCGTCTTGTGCGATGACCAGCTCTTCGTTGGTCGGGATAACCATCGCCGGGGTGGTGCCTTCTTTGTTGATGAAACCGGATTTGCCGAAGCGGGCAGCCAGGTTACGTTCATGATCAACATCGAAGCCCAGAACGCCCAGTTTGCCCAGGGACAGTTCACGCACCATAGCGGCGTTTTCACCGATACCGCCGGTGAAGACAACGGCGTCCAGACGGCCGTCCATCAGCGCAGTGTAAGAGCCGATGTATTTCGCCAGACGGTGGCAGTAAACGTCCATTGCACGTTTAGCGTCCGCTTTTTCTGCGTAGTTGTCTTCAACATAACGGCAGTCGCTGGTGACTTCGGTCAGACCCAGCAGGCCGGACTGTTTGGTCAGCATGGTGTTGATGTCATCAACGCTCATGCCCAGGTTATCGTGCAGGAAGAAGATAATCGCCGGATCCAGGTCACCGGTACGGGTGCCCATCACCAGGCCTTCCAGCGGGGTCAGACCCATGGAAGTATCGACACACTCACCGTTACGGATAGCGGAAACAGAGCCGCCGTTGCCCAGGTGGCAGGTGATGATATTTACTTCTTCTACCGGCTTGTTCAGCATTTTGGCCGCTTCTTGCGTCACGAAGTAGTGGCTGGTGCCGTGGAAACCATAACGACGTACACCGTGCTCTTTGTACAGGTTGTACGGCAGGGCATAGAGGTAAGACTCTTCCGGCATGGTCTGATGGAACGCGGTGTCGAACACAGCCACGTTTTTGTCTTTCAGATGCGGGAAGGATTTCAGTGCTTCGGTAATGCCGATCAGATGAGCCGGGTTATGCAGCGGTGCGAACGGCGCGGCGTCTTTGATACCCTGGATCACGGACTCGTCGATGATTACGGAACTGGTGAATTTTTCACCGCCGTGGACGATACGGTGACCAATCGCGGTCAGCTGCGCAGACAGTTCTGGTTTTTGTGCCAGAATAGTGTTAACGATAAAGTTCAGCGCTTCACTGTGAGCGGCACCTGCACCTAAAGCCGCTTCTTGTTTATTGCCGTCCATTTTCCATTTCAGGCGGGCTTCAGGAAGATGGAAACATTCGGCTAAACCAGAAAGGTACTCTTCACCGTTTACAGCATCGATAATTGCGAATTTCAGTGAGGAGCTACCGCAGTTCAGAACCAGTACTAACTTACTCGACATGGAAGTACCTATTATTGATACGTGGCTAAAAAAACGTCAGTGAGTCTCACAGCGTAGCGTATGATGACGCTGACATTTATGATTAACATCATGCTCAGTTAACTTTTTGGCACGATGAAAGGGAATACAGATAATTTTATGCCATTTTGTACAAATTTCAGGCAGTGGCATAATATTCATTAAATTGACGATGTTTGTTTCGTCGTCTATGGCCAAATCAGGCTGAAACAGGATACCTGATAGCAGCGTGGTATGACAAAATATTTTGAACGTTGTCCCGAGCAGTTGTTGTTTTGCACAAATTTTTTAATTTTTATATGTGAAGTTGAGGTAACGCCATGTCTGCACCTGAAGATCGCCATGTGAGCTTTTTCAGCCTGTTTCGTCGGGGACAGCATTATGCGAAAACCTGGCCCATGGAAAAGAGCCTCGCTCCGCTTTTTGTTGAAAACCGCACGATCCGCGTTACGCGCTACGCCATTCGCTTTATGCCGCCCCTCGCGGTATTCACCCTTTGCTGGCAGATCGCCCTTGGCGGTCAACTTGGTCCGGCGGTGGCCACCGCGCTTTTTGCGCTGAGCCTGCCGATGCAGGGCCTGTGGTGGCTGGGCAAGCGTTCGGTCACGCCATTACCGCCCTCCATTCTGCAATGGTTTTATGAAGTGCGCGGCAAACTCCAGGAGGCCGGGCAGGCGCTGGCCCCTGTTGAAGGCAAACCCGATTATCAGGCGCTGGCTGACACGCTTAAGCGCGCCTTCAAACAACTGGATAAAACTTTCCTGGATGATTTGTAATTCGACCATGATTACGCATATAAAGAAGGCACATAATTTATGTGCCTCTTTTTTTGCCGTGAAGTAATGAGGAGTAACGAATGGAAATGACCAACGCCCAACGCCTGATCCTGTCGAATCAGTACAAAATGATGACCATGCTGGATCCCAATAATGCCGAGCGTTACCGCCGTCTGCAAACCATCGTGGAACGCGGCTTTGGCCTGCAAATGCGCGAACTGGATCGTGAATTCGGCGAGCTGTCGGAAGAGACCTGCCGGGTGGTGATCGACATTATGGAGATGTATCACGCGCTGCACGTATCCTGGACCAACCTGAAAGACGCGCAGACGATTGACGAGCGTCGGGTCACTTTTCTCGGCTTCGATGCGGCGACAGAATCCCGTTACCTCAGCTATGTCCGCTTTATGGTGAACACCGAAGGGCGTTACACCGATTTCGATGCCGGTACGCATGGCTTCAATGCACAAACCCCGATGTGGGAAAAATACCAGCGTATGCTGGGCGCATGGCATGCCTGCCCGCGTCAGTACCATCTGAGCGCCAACGAAATTAACCAGATTATTAACGCCTGAGGACCTGCCTGTGCTGTGTAAAGGATTTTTGTTTGACCTGGATGGCACGCTGGTGGACTCGCTGCCAGCCGTTGAGCGGGCGTGGTGTAACTGGGCGGACCGTTTTGGCATCGCGCATGACGAGGTGCTGAATTTCATCCACGGCAAACAGGCCATCACCTCGCTGCGTCACTTTATGAAAGGGCGCAGTGAAGAGGAGATCGCCGCGGAATTCACTCGTCTGGAAGGCATCGAAGCCAGCGATACCACTGGTATCATCGCGCTGCCGGGGGCGGTGGCGCTGCTGACACATCTCGACGCGCTGGACATTCCCTGGGCGATCGTGACGTCCGGATCGATGCCGGTCGCCCGTGCGCGGCATCAGGCCGCCGGTTTACCCTCGCCGAAAGTGTTTGTCACCGCCGAACAGGTGAAACGCGGCAAACCGGAGCCGGACGCCTATCTGCTGGGAGCGGAGCTGCTCGGCCTGCCAGCGGAAAACTGTGTGGTGGTGGAAGATGCCTCCGCCGGGATCCTCTCCGGGCAGGCGGCGGGCTGCCATGTCATTTCCGTTAACGCCCCGGAAAACTCACCGCGTCTTGATGAAGTGGATTTTGCGCTGCAAAGCCTGGAGGCGCTGGTCATCACCCGGCGACCGGACGGCGAGGTAGAGGTACAAATTAACGCCTGATCCCATGATTTAGCCCCGTTCCGACGAGGCTTTTTTATGGCACAATAATTACCCTCTCAACGAATAAGGATATAGGGTGAACGGGGAATTAATTTGGGTTCTGTGCCTTCTGGGCGTGGCCATTGTACTTTTTGCTACCGGCAAGGTGCGCATGGATGCCGTCGCGCTGCTGGTGATCATCGCCTTCGTACTCAGTGGAACCTTAACGCTCAGCGAAGCCTTTTCCGGCTTCAGCGATCCTAACGTCATTCTTATCGCCGCGCTCTTTGTGATGGGCGACGGTCTGGTACGTACCGGCGTCGCCACCAGTATGGGCGCGTGGCTGGTTAAGGTGGCGGGCAGCAGCGAAACCAGAATGCTGGTGATGCTGATGATCACCGTTGCGGGCCTCGGCGCCTTTATGAGCTCAACCGGCGTGGTCGCCATATTTATTCCCGTCGTGCTCAGCGTCTCCATACGCATGAAAATCTCGCCGTCGCGGTTGATGATGCCGCTCAGCTTTGCCGGGCTTATCAGCGGCATGATGACGCTGGTCGCCACGCCGCCGAACCTGGTGGTGAACAGCGAATTGTTGCGCGAGGGACTGGCGGGCTTTAACTTTTTCAGCGTCACGCCGCTGGGGCTGGCGATCCTCGGGCTTGGCATCCTGTACATGCTGATAATGCGCTTTGCGCTGAAAGGCGAGCAGCCGGAGCATCAGCGCGACGGCTGGAAGCGCCGCACCTTTCGCGATTTAATCAAAGAGTATCGCCTGACCGGGCGCGCACGGCGTCTGGCGATCCGCCCCGGCTCGCCGATGATCGGCCAGCGGCTGGACGATCTGAAACTGCGCGAGCGTTACGGCGCGAACGTCATCGGCGTCGAGCGCTGGCGGCATTTTCGCCGCGTGATGGTCAACGTTAACGGCGTGTCGGAATTCCGCGCCCGTGACGTGCTGCTGATCGATATGTCGGCGGCGGATGTCGATTTGCGTGAGTTTTGCAGCGAGCAGCAGCTGGAGCCGATGATCCTGCGCGGCGAGTATTTTTCCGACCAGGCGCTGGATGTGGGCATGGCGGAAGTGTCGCTGATCCCCAATTCCGAGCTTATCGGTAAAACGGTACGTGAAATCGGCTTTCGCAGTCGTTACGGCCTGAACGTGGTGGGTATCAAGCGCGACGGCAGCGCTCTTGAGGGGGCCATCGTCGATGAGCCGCTGGCGCTGGGGGATATTTTTCTGGTGATCGGCAACTGGAAGCTGATTTCCGCGCTGGGGCAGAAGGGCCGCGATTTTGTGGTGCTGAATATGCCGGTGGAGGAGAGCGATGCCTCCCCCGCGCACAGCCAGGCGCCCCACGCCATTTTTTGTCTGGTGCTGATGATCGCCCTGATGCTGACCGATGAGATCCCCAATCCCATCGCGGCCATTATCGCCTGTCTGCTGATGGGCAAGTTCCGCTGTATCGACGCGGAAAGCGCCTGGAAAGCCATTCACTGGCCGAGCATTATTCTTATCGTCGGCATGATGCCCTTTGCGCTGGCGCTGCAAAAGACCGGCGGCGTGGATCTGGCAGTAAAAGGGCTGATGCAGTTCGGCGGTGGCTACGGGCCGCACATGATGCTGCTTTGTCTGTTTGTCCTCTGCGCCACTATTGGCCTGTTTATCTCCAATACCGCCACGGCGGTACTGATGGCGCCTATTGCGCTGGCGACCGCCAAATCCATGGGACTCTCTCCGTACCCGTTCGCCATGATGGTGGCGATGGCGGCTTCGGCGGCCTTTATGACGCCGGTCTCCTCGCCGGTGAATACCTTAGTGCTGGGACCGGGGAATTATAAGTTCAGCGATTTTGTGAAGATTGGCGTGCCGTTCACCCTGATCGTGATGGTGGTGTGCGTGGTGTTGATCCCGGTGTTGTTCCCGTTTTGAGGTATGTGGGGATATTTTGCCGGGTGGCGACTGCGTTTTACCCGACCTACGATTTGGTGTGAAATCACAGGCCCGGCAAGCGCAGCGCCGCCGGGCAGGGCGGTCAGAGTGGAGAATCCTGGCTGATCTCATCCAGCGACAGCTGAAAACTCGGCACAAACACTGCCATAAAATAATCCATCTCCTCGCTGCGTCGCGCGGCGAGGGTTTTTTCCAGCCGCGACTTCGCCAGCAAAAATTCATTATTTCCGGCAGACAGCTCTTCCAGACATTTCAGGTAGGCGCACAGGGCATCCGCCTGTTTGACGATCAGCTTTTCGTCTTCGCTGTACTGGTGCTCGTCGATCAGCGGCGCAAAAATATCCCGCAGCTCTTCCGGCACCATATCCACCAGCTTCTGCTGGGCGATTTTCTCAATTGCTTTGTATTCCTGGGCGATCTGCGTATTGAAATATTTTACCGGGGTAGGGAGATCGCCGGTCAGCACTTCCGAGGCGTCGTGATACATCGCCAGCAGCGCAATACGCTCGGCATTGACGTTGCCGTTAAACTTGCGGTTTTTGATCGCCGCCAGCGCATGGGCAACCATCGCCACCTGCAAACTGTGCTCAGAGACGTTTTCCGTGCGCACATTGCGCATCAGCGGCCAGCGATTGATTAATTTAAGACGGGAAAGATGGGCGAAGAAATGACTTTGACTCATGGGTAACCTGCCGGTGGCAACAACGTAAAGCCATTGTGCCCGCAGAGCGGGGGAAGATGCAAACTTCCCCCTTGCACATGTTACTGGCGATAACCCGACAGGAAGCGACCAAAGCGGGTGATGGACATTTCCAGATCGTCAAGACGCGGCAGCGTCACGATGCGCACATGATCCGGCCACGGCCAGTTAAACGCCGTTCCCTGCACCAGCAGTACCTTTTCCTGCAACAGGAAATCGAGCACCATTTTCTGGTCATCATGAATATTGAAGCGTTTCGCATCAATTTTCGGGAACATGTAGAGCGCGCCTTTCGGTTTGGTGCAGGAGACGCCAGGAATATCGTTGATCAGCTCCCATGCGCGGTTGCGCTGCTCGTACAGACGTCCCCCCGGCACAATAAACTCGCTGATGCTCTGATAACCACCCAGCGCGGTCTGAATGGCGTGCTGCGCCGGAACGTTGGCGCACAGGCGCATTGACGCCAGCATCTCCAGCCCTTCGATATAACCTTTAGCGTGTTTTTTCGGGCCGTTCAGTACCATCCAGCCCTGACGGAAGCCCGCCACGCGGTAGGTTTTGGACAGGCCGTTAAAGGTGATGGTCAGCAGATCCGGCGCCAGCGGCGCAATGGAGTGGTGTTCTGCCTCGTCATAAAGAATTTTGTCGTAGATCTCATCGGCGAAGATGATCAGGTTATGCTGACGGGCGATCTCGACGATCTCCAGCAGCAGCTCTTTTGAATAAACTGCGCCGGTCGGGTTGTTTGGGTTAATGATCACGATGCCGCGGGTACGGGGCGTGATTTTCGCGCGAATATCGTCCAGATCCGGGAACCAGTCGGAAGACTCGTCGCAAATATAGTGCACGGCTTTACCGCTGGAGAGCGCGACGGCGGCGGTCCATAATGGGTAGTCAGGCGCGGGCACCAGCATTTCATCACCGCTGTTCAGCAGCGCCTGCATGGACTGCACGATAAGTTCAGACACGCCGTTGCCGATATAAATATCTTCCACGGTGACGTCGCGCATGCCGCGTGCCTGATAGTGCTGCATGATCGCTTTACGGGCGGAATACAATCCCTTGGAATCGCAATATCCCTGGGCGGTCGGGAGATTACGAATAACATCAACAAGGATCTCGTCCGGCGCTTCAAAGCCAAAAGGCGCGGGGTTACCGATATTGAGCTTAAGAACTTTATTGCCTTCTTCTTCGAGGCGTTTTGCTTCTTTAAGCACCGGGCCACGAATGTCGTAACAGACGTTATCTAACTTGCTGGATTTTTCGATGGGTGACATGAACCTTTGACCTTTTAGCTGTTATTGGCCACTCCCTGCCGTGGAAGTCAGCACGGAATAATGTACTCCGCCGGGTGGCAGTTTAGAAGGCTTTACAGAAGAAGATTTTGCGGCCTTTTGTCAGTCGCTGGCAGAGGTTAACGCTGCGCGGGGGAGTGGTTGTCCAGTTAAAATTCCTGTTTAATTTGCAGTGAAAGCGCTTGATCTTGCCTTAAAGGAAATCACGGGAGTTTTAGTCTGATATTCGTTGAGGCCGTTATATCAGCGTGTTTGCGGCATGAACTGGATGAGACGGAATCAAAACCGTGCGCCCGCTATTGTTCAGCAGTATTAATGAATTCTCAATTTATCAATTAATATTTATTTAATATTATGATTGAAAAATCAGGGTGACGGTAAATATCAATAAGTCTAAGCTACGTCTCCGGTCTTCGTTAGCATCAGAACATTCCCAATAACACTTATGAAAATAAGGTTTTTGCGGTAAGATGCCTGTAACAAATGCCGGATACGTATGGCTTTTTTTGGTTGTCATATCTATTACAAAATTCAATTCATTGTTATTACAGGATTTTATTTTGTAATCGATAATAAAAACGTTGGGGTTCAGGTATTGCGGTACCCGCGTGAAAACGCAAACGAATGTAAACTGAGATAAAGATTTTACCGGTAAATGTTTGTTTACTTATATCAATGCTAACCCGAGCAGTCGAAAATAAGACCATAAGCGGGATTTGCCAGATAAGCCCGCAAAATAGATGCCCTAACCTGCGTCAAATCCACCCTGGACCATGACGTTGCTGGATGCATGTTTTAAATGGAATTACTTCTTTCTTACGAATACAGCAAATACCGGGCGGCTCATCGAGGGCGACCTGGGAGTGAAAAAATATGATAAATGCAAATCGTCCGATACTAAATCTCGACCTCGATCTGCTGAGAACTTTTGTTGCGGTTGCCGATCTTAACACTTTCGCAGCGGCAGCGGCGGCAGTTTGCCGAACACAGTCAGCGGTCAGTCAGCAAATGCAACGCCTTGAGCAGCTGGTGGGGAAAGAGCTGTTTGCCCGTCATGGTCGCAACAAACTGTTGACTGAACATGGCATCCAGTTGCTGGGCTATGCGCGAAAAATTCTGCGCTTTAATGATGAAGCCTGCACCTCGTTGATGTTCAGTAATATCCAGGGCGTGTTGACCATCGGCGCGTCTGACGAATCCGCAGATACCATACTGCCGTTTTTGTTAAATCGCATTAGCACGGTCTATCCGAAAATTGCTCTGGATGTGCGCGTTAAACGCACGCCCTATATTCTGGAGATGCTGGAAAGTAACGAAGTGGATCTGGTGGTCAGCACCCACCGGCCTGCGCAATTCGAATCCCTGACCCTGCGACGTTCGCCAACCCACTGGTACTGCGCCGCGGAATACGTTCTGCAAAAAGGGGAGTCGCTGCCGCTGGTGCTGCTGGAGGATCCGAGCGTACTGCGCGATACGGTTATTCACACGCTGAATGCGGCAGATATTCCCTGGCGCATGGCGTATGTGGCCTCAACCCTTGCGGCAGTCAAAGCCGCGGTGAAAGCCGGACTGGGGGTCACTGCCCGGCCGGTAGAAATGATGAGTCCGGATCTGCGCGTGCTTGGCCCGGCCGACGGTCTGCCGCCGCTGGCCGACACGGAATACGTACTCTGCCATAACCCGCAGGCAGAGAGCGAACTGGCGCAGGTTGTCTTCCAGGCGATGGAAAATTATCACACGCCCTGGCAGTACAGCACCGTTACTCCGCAAGAGGGAGGGGATCCCTTTATTGTCGAGCAGGATCTTGAGTAACAACTGTGCTGTAAACTCGTAACAAAATGTAATTACGCAAAACAAACCAATGGCGGCAATAATGCCGCCTTTGGTTTGAAAACCTCACTATCCCATCAGTTTTAATCTTAAATCATCATTTATATCTATATATATCATTATGTTAATGATTGGCGTTTTGCTATATCCCAGCCCGTAATGGTCTTATTCATAGCTGCTGTTCATGTTAAAAAACGAGCTGGTTTGTTGCTGTTTTTTTGGGTGAATTAACAAAAGCGTGTCACAGATCAAGAAAATACTCCCATTTAGGGGGAGGAATCCTGGGGAAATCCTGTCAAAATAAGAGGGTAATTTTTGTTTAACCTCACAACGGACACGATTCAACAGGGTAAAAACGCTCCCGGTGTTTTACCACTGGCGAATAAAAAGGCATTAAATGTTAATGAAATGTCTTGGATGTAAACTAATGTGAGGTAACTTTTGTTAAAGTTGACAAAAGGTTATAGAAAGGAGTAAAAAACCACATCATTTTACTGTCTACGGCACTACTCGCAGTAAATGTATGGTTTTTTTTGTTCCTCCCTTAAATCGATGTGGCGTTCATCTGCCAGCAAGAGCAGAGGTTTCAGCGCTACTTTTTGAGTTAAGCAATGCGTATGTCAACATCCACTGAAGTTATCGCTCATCACTGGGCATTCGCTATCTTTCTTATTGTTGCTATAGGCCTGTGCTGCCTGATGTTGGTAGGCGGCTGGTTCTTGGGCGGTAGGGCCCGCGCCAGGCATAAGAACACGCCGTTTGAATCGGGTATCGATTCCGTCGGCACGGCTCGCCTGCGCTTGTCTGCCAAGTTCTATCTGGTAGCCATGTTCTTCGTCATCTTCGACGTGGAAGCGCTCTATCTCTACGCATGGTCAACCTCTATCCGTGAAAGCGGTTGGGTCGGCTTTGTCGAGGCCGCAATTTTCATTTTAGTGCTACTGGCGGGTTTGGTTTATCTGGTGCGTATTGGCGCGCTGGACTGGACACCTGTGCGTTCGCGTCGCGAGCGTATGAACCCTGAAATCACCGGTAACACTAACCGTCAAGGCTAACCGCGAGGCAATAAGATGGATTACACGCTCACCCGCATAGATCCTAACGGTGAGAACGACCGTTACCCCCTGCAAAAACAGGAGATCGTAACAGACCCCCTGGAGCAGGAAGTGAACCGTAGCGTGTTCATGGGCAAGCTCGAAAATGTCCTGCACGATATGGTCAACTGGGGCCGCAAAAACTCAATCTGGCCTTATAACTTTGGCCTGTCCTGCTGCTACGTTGAAATGGTGACCTCCTTTACGGCGGTGCACGACGTGGCGCGTTTCGGCGCTGAAGTATTGCGTGCGTCCCCGCGTCAGGCTGACCTGATGGTTATCGCCGGCACACCTTTCACCAAAATGGCCCCGGTCATTCAGCGTCTTTATGACCAGATGCTTGAGCCAAAATGGGTGATCTCCATGGGTGCCTGCGCCAACTCCGGCGGCATGTACGACATTTACTCCGTGGTGCAGGGCGTTGACAAATTCCTCCCGGTGGATGTGTACATCCCTGGCTGTCCGCCGCGCCCGGAAGCGTATATGCAGGCACTGATGCTGTTGCAGGAATCGATTGGTAAAGAACGTCGTCCGCTCTCCTGGGTGGTTGGCGATCAGGGCGTTTATCGCGCCAACATGCAGTCAGAGCGCGAGCGCAAACGCGGTGAACGCATTGCTGTAACCAATCTGCGTTCTCCTGACGAGATTTAATTTGCGCCTGCGGGCTGTGGAGAAACCCTTCGCATATCAAAACAAATAGCGCGAAGCCACGCCCGACAGTCACCACGGACCATTTGCAATGGTGAACACTATGACCGACTTAACCGCGCAAGACGCCGCATGGCAGACCAGGGACCATCTCGATGACCCGATCATCGGCGAACTGCGCAACCGTTTTGGGCCGGATGCCTTTACCGTTCAGGCGACCCGCACCGGGGTACCCGTTGTCTGGGTGAAGCGTGAACAATTGCTGGAAGTTGGCGATTTCTTAAAGAGAGTGCCGAAACCGTACGTCATGCTGTTCGATTTACACGGCATGGACGAACGTCTGCGCACCCACCGTGACGGGTTACCCGCCGCGGATTTTTCCGTTTTCTATCACCTGATTTCCTTCGATCGCAACCGCGATATCATGCTGAAGGTGGCGCTGTCAGAAAACGATCTGAATGTGCCGACCTTCACCAAACTTTTCCCGAACGCCAACTGGTATGAGCGTGAAACCTGGGAAATGTTCGGTATCAATATCGAAGGCCACCCGCACCTGACGCGCATCATGATGCCGCAGACCTGGACCGGCCACCCGCTGCGCAAAGACTACCCGGCGCGCGCCACCGAATTCGATCCATTTGAGCTGACCAAAGCCAAACAGGATCTGGAGATGGAAGCGCTGACCTTCAAGCCGGAAGACTGGGGCATGAAACGCGGTACCGATAACGAGGACTTTATGTTCCTCAACCTCGGTCCGAACCACCCGTCTGCGCACGGTGCATTCCGTATTATCCTGCAGCTCGACGGCGAAGAGATCGTCGATTGCGTCCCGGATATCGGCTATCACCACCGCGGCGCGGAAAAAATGGGCGAGCGCCAGTCCTGGCACAGCTACATTCCGTATACCGACCGTATCGAATACCTCGGCGGCTGCGTTAACGAAATGCCGTACGTGCTGGCGGTTGAAAAACTGGCGGGCATTAAAGTGCCTGAGCGCGTCGATGTGATCCGCGTAATGCTCTCTGAGCTGTTCCGCATCAACAGCCACCTGCTGTACATCTCGACCTTTATTCAGGACGTGGGCGCGATGACGCCGGTCTTCTTCGCCTTTACCGATCGTCAGAAAATCTACGATCTGGTGGAAGCGATCACCGGCTTCCGTATGCACCCGGCCTGGTTCCGCATTGGCGGCGTCGCGCACGATCTGCCGCGCGGCTGGGATCGCCTGCTGCGTGAATTCCTCGACTGGATGCCGAAGCGTCTGGCTTCCTATGAGAAAGCCGCGCTGCGTAACAGCATTCTGAAAGGCCGCTCCCAGGGCGTGGCCGCTTACGGCGCGAAAGAAGCGCTGGAGTGGGGCACCACCGGCGCGGGCCTGCGTGCGACCGGCATCAACTTCGACGTGCGTAAGGCGCGTCCGTACTCCGGTTATGAGAACTTCGACTTTGAAGTGCCGGTAGGCGGCGGGGTAAGCGACAGCTATACCCGCGTAATGCTGAAAGTTGAAGAGCTGCGCCAGAGTCTGCGCATCCTTGAGCAGTGCCTCAATAACATGCCGGAAGGCCCGTTCAAAGCGGATCACCCGCTGACCACGCCGCCGCCGAAAGAGCGCACGCTGCAACATATCGAAACCCTGATTACTCACTTCCTGCAGGTTTCCTGGGGTCCGGTCATGCCGGCCAACGAATCCTTCCAGATGATTGAAGCAACCAAGGGTATTAACAGTTACTACCTGACCAGCGACGGCAGCACCATGAGCTACCGCACCCGTGTGCGTACGCCAAGCTTCCCGCATTTGCAGCAGATCCCGTCAGCGATCCGCGGCAGCCTGGTATCCGACCTTATCGTCTATCTGGGTAGTATCGATTTTGTTATGTCAGATGTGGACCGCTAATTATGCACGAGAATCAACAACCACAGACCGAGGCTTTCGAGCTGAGTGCCCTCGAGCGCGATGCCATTGAGCACGAGAAGCACCACTACGAAGACCCGCGTGCGGCGTCCATTGAAGCGCTGAAAATCGTTCAGAAACAGCGTGGCTGGGTGCCGGATGGCGCGATCTATGCGATCGCAGAGGTGCTGGATATTCCGGCAAGTGACGTGGAAGGCGTGGCGACGTTCTACAGCCAGATCTTCCGTCAACCGGTTGGCCGCCATGTGATCCGCTACTGCGACAGCGTAGTGTGTCACATCACCGGCTATCAGGGCATTCAGTCGGCGATTGAGCAGAAGCTCAATATCAAGCCGGGGCAGACGACCTTCGACGGTCGCTTCACGCTGCTGCCGACCTGCTGCCTGGGTAACTGCGACAAAGGCCCGAGCATGATGATTGATGAGGATACTCACAGCCATCTGACGCCGGAGGCGATCCCTGAGCTGCTGGAGCGGTATAAATGAAAAACATTATCCGTACTCCCGAAACCCATCCGCTGACCTGGCGTCTGCGCGATGACAAACAGCCGGTATGGCTTGAAGAATACCAGAGCAAAAATGGCTATGAAGGGGCGCGTAAAGCGCTGACCGGCATGGCGCCGGACGATATCGTTAACGCCGTAAAAGACTCAGGTTTGAAAGGACGCGGCGGCGCGGGCTTCTCCACCGGTCTTAAGTGGAGCCTGATGCCGAAAGACGAATCCATGAACATCCGTTACCTGCTGTGTAACGCCGATGAAATGGAGCCGGGCACCTATAAAGACCGCCTGCTGATGGAGCAACTGCCGCACCTGCTGGTGGAAGGCATGCTCATTTCCGCGTTCGCGCTGAAAGCATACCGTGGCTATATCTTCCTGCGTGGCGAATACATCGAAGCAGCCGTGCACTTGCGCCGTGCGATTGCCGAAGCGACCGAAGCCGGTCTGCTTGGTAAAAACATCCTGGGCAGCGGATTTGACTTCGAACTTTTCGTGCACACCGGGGCAGGGCGTTACATTTGCGGTGAAGAAACCGCCCTGATTAACTCCCTTGAAGGCCGCCGCGCGAACCCGCGTTCCAAGCCGCCGTTCCCGGCAAGTTCCGGCGTATGGGGTAAACCGACCTGCGTTAACAACGTTGAAACGCTGTGTAACGTACCGGCGATCCTCGCGAACGGCGTGGAGTGGTATCAGGGCATCTCGACCAGCAAAGATGCCGGCACCAAACTGATGGGCTTCTCCGGCCGCGTGAAAAATCCGGGCGTGTGGGAACTACCGTTCGGCACCACCGCGCGTGAAATCCTCGAAGATTACGCGGGCGGCATGCGCGATGGCCTGAAATTCAAAGCCTGGCAGCCGGGCGGCGCGGGAACTGACTTCTTAACCGAAGCGCATCTCGATCTGCCAATGGAATTCGAAAGCATCGGCAAAGCGGGCAGCCGTTTAGGTACGGCGCTGGCGATGGCGGTGGATCACGAGATCGGCATGGTTGGCCTGGTGCGTAACCTGGAAGAGTTCTTTGCCCGTGAGTCCTGTGGCTGGTGTACGCCGTGCCGCGATGGTCTGCCATGGAGCGTGAAAATTCTGCGTGCCATTGAGCGTGGCGAAGGCCAGCCAGGGGATATCGAGACACTTGAGCAACTGTGTCGTTTCCTCGGGCCGGGTAAAACCTTCTGCGCACACGCGCCGGGCGCGGTTGAACCGCTGCAAAGCGCGATTAAATATTTCCGCGAAGAATTCGAAGCTGGCATCAAACAGCCGTTCAGCAATACCCATGCAATCAACGGTATTCAGCCGAACCTGTTGAAAGCCCGCTGGTGAAGCCCACAAGTTCATCCAGGCAGCCAACGCAGAGGCAGCCTGAATGAGGAAGTGGTAACGATTTTTTTAATTTGGAAGCATGCTAATGGCTACGATCCATGTAGACGGCAAAGATTACGAGGTCAACGGGGCGGACAACCTGCTACAGGCATGTCTCTCGTTAGGTCTTGATATTCCGTATTTTTGCTGGCATCCGGCGCTGGGTAGCGTGGGTGCTTGCCGCCAGTGTGCGGTGAAGCAGTATCAGAACGCGGAAGACACGCGCGGCCGCCTGGTCATGTCCTGTATGACACCGGCTACCGATAACACCTTTATCTCTATTGACGACGCAGAAGCGAAACAGTTCCGCGAAAGCGTGGTGGAGTGGTTAATGACTAACCACCCGCACGACTGCCCGGTCTGTGAAGAGGGCGGTAACTGCCACCTTCAGGATATGACCGTAATGACCGGTCACAGCTTCCGTCGCTACCGTTTCACCAAGCGTACCCACCGCAACCAGGATCTGGGGCCGTTCATCTCCCATGAAATGAACCGCTGCATCGCCTGCTACCGCTGCGTGCGTTACTACAAAGACTATGCTGACGGCACCGACCTGGGTGTGTACGGTGCGCACGACAACGTCTATTTCGGTCGCCCGGAAGACGGCGTGCTGGAAAGCGAATTCTCCGGCAACCTGGTGGAAATCTGCCCGACCGGCGTGTTCACCGATAAAACGCACTCCGAGCGTTATAACCGTAAATGGGACATGCAGTTTGCGCCGAGCATCTGCCAGCAGTGTTCCCTCGGCTGTAACACCAGCCCGGGTGAGCGTTACGGCGAGCTGCGTCGCATCGAAAACCGTTACAACGGTACCGTTAACCACTACTTCCTCTGCGACCGTGGTCGTTTTGGCTATGGCTATGTGAACCTGAAAGACCGTCCGCGTCAGCCGGTTCAGCGTCGTGGCGACGATCTGATCACCCTCAACGCTGAACAGGCGATGCAGGGCGCGGCGGATATTCTGCGCCAGTCGAAGAAAGTGATCGGTATCGGTTCCCCGCGCGCCAGCGTGGAAAGCAACTTTGCGCTGCGTGAACTGGTAGGAGCGGAAAACTTCTATACCGGTATCGCCAGCGGCGAGCAGGAACGTCTGGAGCTGATGCTGAAAGTGCTGCGCGAAAGCGGCATTCATACCCCGGCGCTGCGTGACATCGAATCCTACGATGCCGTGCTGGTGCTGGGCGAAGACATTACCCAGACAGGCGCGCGCGTCGCGCTGGCTGTCCGCCAGGCCGTGAAAGGGAAAGCCCGTGAAATGGCCGCCGCGCAGAAAGTCGCGGACTGGCAGATCGCCGCTATCCTCAACATCGGTCAGCGTGCCAAACACCCGCTGTTTGTCACCAACGTTGACAGCACCCGTATGGACGACATCGCCGCCTGGACCTATCGCGCGCCGGTTGAAGATCAGGCGCGTTTGGGCTTTGCCATTGCGAACGCGCTCGACGCCAGCGCACCGGCCGTTGAAGGCATCGATCGCGATCTGCAAAACAAGATCGACGTGATCGTCTCGGCGCTGGCCAGCGCGAAAAAACCGCTGATTATCTCCGGTACTAACGCCGGCAGCACGGCGGTTATTCAGGCCGCCGCTAACGTCGCCAAAGCGCTGAAAGGCCGTGGCGCAGACGTCGGCGTGACCATGATTGCCCGCGCAGTGAACAGCGTCGGCCTCGGTATGATCGGCGGCGGCTCGCTGGACGACGCCCTGACCGAACTGGAAACCGGTCGTGCTGATGCGGTGGTGATCCTGGAAAACGATCTGCACCGTCATGCTTCTGCCGCCCGCGTTGACGCCGCGCTCTCCCGCGCGCCGCTGGTGATGGTTATCGACCATCAGCGCACGGCGATCATGGACAAAGCGCACCTGGTGCTCTCTACCGCCAGCTTCGCCGAAAGCGACGGTACGGTGATCAACAACGAAGGCCGCGCACAGCGTTTCTTCCAGGTTTACGATCCGTCTTACTACGACCGCAACGCCATCATGCTGGAAAGCTGGCGCTGGCTGCACTCGCTGCACAGCACCGTGCAGAGCCGCGAAGTGGACTGGACGCAGCTCGATCACGTGATCGACGCCGCAGTTGCGGCGCTGCCGCAGCTGGCCGGTATTAAAGATGCCGCGCCGGATGCCAGCTTCCGCATTCGTGGTCAGAAACTGGCCCGTGAACCGCATCGTTACAGTGGCCGTACCGCCATGCGCGCCAACATCAGCGTGCATGAACCGCGTCAGCCGCAGGACAAAGACACTATGTTTGCCTTCTCTATGGAAGGGAACAACCAGCCATCCGCGCCGCGCTCGCAAATTCCGTTTGCCTGGGCGCCGGGCTGGAACTCCCCGCAGGCATGGAACAAGTTCCAGGCCGAAGTGGGCGGCAAACTGCGTCATGGCGATCCGGGCGTACGTCTGATCGAAGCCTCTGACAGCGCGCTGGATTATTTCGATCACGTACCGGCTGGTTTCCAGGCGGAAGAGGGGAAATGGCGTGTAGCGCCTTACTACCATCTGTTCGGCAGTGACGAAATGTCCCAGCGTTCACCGGTCTTCCAGCAACGTATGCCGCAGCCGTACATTGCGCTCAATCCGGCAGACGCCGCGAAACTGGGCGTGAATGCCGGTGCGAAACTTGCCTTCAGTTATGAAGGTCAGACGGTCAGCTTACCGCTGGTGATTTCTGAAGGACTGACGGCAGGGCAGGTCGGCTTGCCGATGGGTATGCCGGGCATCGCGCCGGTACTGGCAGGCGCACGCGTTGAGGATCTGCAGGAGGCACAGCAATGAGTTGGTTTACCCCGGAGTTGATTGACATCCTGCTCAGCATTCTCAAAGCGGTGGTTATTCTGCTGGTTGTGGTGACCTGCGGCGCGTTCATGAGTTTCGGTGAACGCCGCCTGCTGGGCCTGTTCCAGAACCGTTACGGACCGAACCGCGTAGGCTGGGGTGGCTCACTCCAGCTGGTCGCGGACATGATCAAAATGTTCTTTAAAGAGGACTGGGTACCGAAATTCACTGACCGCGTGATTTTCACCCTGGCCCCGATGATCGCCTTCACCTCGCTGCTGCTGGCCTTTGCTATTGTGCCGGTCAGCCCGTCGTGGGTGGTGGCGGATCTGAACATCGGCATCCTGTTCTTCCTGATGATGGCAGGCCTTGCGGTTTACGCGGTGCTGTTCGCAGGCTGGTCGAGCAACAACAAATACTCGCTGCTCGGTGCGATGCGTGCATCTGCGCAAACCCTGAGCTACGAAGTGTTCCTCGGCCTCTCGCTGATGGGCGTGGTGGCGCAGGCCGGTTCATTTAATATGACCGATATCGTCAACAACCAGGCCGACATCTGGAACGTGATCCCGCAGTTCTTCGGGTTTATCACCTTTGCTATCGCGGGCGTGGCAGTGTGTCACCGTCACCCGTTTGACCAGCCGGAAGCCGAGCAGGAACTGGCCGACGGTTATCACATTGAATATTCCGGTATGAAATTCGGTCTGTTCTTTGTGGGCGAGTACATCGGTATCGTCACCATTTCCGCGCTGATGGTTACCCTGTTCTTCGGTGGCTGGCATGGCCCGTTCTTACCGCCCTTCATCTGGTTCGCACTGAAAACCGCGTTCTTCATGATGATGTTCATTTTGATCCGCGCAGCATTGCCTCGTCCGCGTTATGACCAGGTGATGTCCTTCGGCTGGAAAGTTTGCCTGCCGCTGACGCTACTCAACTTGCTGGGCACCGCGGCTGTCATTCTCTGGCAGGCGCAATAAGGGGTGAAAAGACCATGACTTTAAAAGAAATAATTGTGGGCTTCGGCACCCAGGTTCGCAGTATCTGGATGATCGGCCTGCACGCGTTCGCCAAACGCGAAACGCGTATGTACCCGGAAGAGCCGGTTTATCTGGCCCCCCGTTACCGTGGCCGTATCGTGCTGACGCGCGATCCGGACGGCGCTGAGCGCTGCGTAGCCTGTAACCTGTGTGCGGTTGCCTGTCCGGTTGGCTGTATCTCTCTGCAAAAAGCAGAGACGAAAGACGGCCGCTGGTATCCGGAGTTTTTCCGCATTAACTTCTCACGCTGCATTTTCTGCGGCATGTGCGAAGAGGCCTGCCCGACAACGGCGATCCAGTTAACGCCGGACTTCGAGCTTGGCGAGTTCAAGCGTCAGGATTTGGTCTACGAAAAAGAGGATCTGCTGATCTCCGGTCCGGGCAAATACCCGGAATATAACTACTACCGGATGGCAGGTATGGCAATCGACGGCAAAGATAAAGGTGAAGCGGAAAACGAAGCCAAACCTATCGACGTCAAAGGCCTGTTACCGTAAGGAGAGGGGCAATGGAGTTCGCTTTTTATATCTGTGGCCTGGTTGCCATCCTGACGACGCTGCGGGTGATAACCCACACCAATCCGGTGCATGCGCTGCTGTACCTGATTATCTCCCTGCTGGCGATTGCCGGGGTCTTCTTCTCCTTAGGCGCCTATTTTGCGGGCGCCCTGGAAATCATCGTCTACGCCGGGGCCATTATGGTGCTGTTCGTATTCGTGGTGATGATGCTGAACCTCGGCGGCGCTGAAATCGAGCAGGAACGTCAGTGGCTGAAACCGCAAATCTGGATTGGCCCTGGCGCGTTGTCAGCCATCCTGCTGGCGGTGATGATCTACGCCATTCTCGGCGTCAACGACCAGGGCATCGACGGGACGCCAATCAGCGCGAAAGCGGTGGGCATTACCCTGTTCGGGCCATACGTTCTGGCGGTTGAACTGGCGTCCATGCTGCTGCTGGCGGGTCTGGTCGTCGCCTTCCACGTGGGTCGTGAAGAACGCGCGGGCGAAGTGCTCAGCAACCGTCCTGGCGATGCGAAAAGAAAAACGGAGGAGCACGCATGATCCCCTTACAACATGGACTGATCCTCGCCGCGATACTGTTTGTACTCGGTCTGACCGGTCTGGTTATCCGACGCAATCTGCTGTTTATGCTGATTGGGCTGGAAATCATGATTAACGCGGCGGCACTGGCTTTTGTCGTCGCCGGTAGCTACTGGGGCCAGACCGATGGTCAGGTGATGTATATCCTCGCCATCAGCCTTGCGGCAGCAGAAGCCAGTATTGGTCTTGCGCTGTTACTGCAACTGCATCGCCGTCGCCAGAGCCTGAATATCGATTCAGTAAGTGAGTTGCGTGGATGAACATGCTTGCCTTAACCATTATTTTGCCATTGATTGGCTTTTTACTGCTCTCCTTCTCGCGCGGTCGCTGGTCGGAAAACCTCTCCGCCGCGGTTGGAATGGGTTCAGTCGGTCTGGCGGCGCTGGTGACCGCCATTGTCGGCTTCGACTTCTTTAATAACGGTCAACAGGCCTACAGCCAGCCGTTGTGGACCTGGATGTCGGTGGGCGATTTCAACATCGGCTTTAACCTGGTGCTGGATGGTCTGTCGCTGACCATGCTCTCCGTGGTAACCGGCGTTGGCTTCCTGATCCACATGTTTGCCTCCTGGTACATGCGCGGTGAAGAGGGTTACTCCCGCTTCTTCGCCTACACCAACCTGTTCATCGCGAGCATGGTGGTGCTGGTACTGGCGGACAACCTGCTGCTGATGTATCTCGGCTGGGAAGGCGTGGGCCTGTGCTCCTATCTGCTGATCGGTTTCTACTACACCGATCCGAAGAATGGCGCGGCGGCGATGAAAGCCTTCGTGGTGACCCGCGTCGGTGACGTGTTCCTGGCCTTCGCGCTGTTCATTCTTTATAACGAACTGGGTACGCTCAACTTCCGCGAGATGGTGGAACTGGCACCGGCGCACTTCGAGGCTGGCAATAATATGCTGACCTGGGCGACGCTGATGCTGCTGGGCGGTGCGGTCGGTAAATCGGCACAGCTGCCGTTGCAGACCTGGCTTGCAGACGCGATGGCGGGTCCGACCCCGGTTTCCGCGCTGATCCACGCCGCAACCATGGTTACCGCCGGTGTCTACCTGATTGCCCGTACGCACGGTCTGTTCCTGATGACTCCGGAAATCCTGCATCTGGTGGGGATTGTCGGTGCTGTTACCCTGGTGATGGCAGGCTTTGCCGCGCTGGTGCAGACGGACATCAAACGCGTACTCGCGTACTCCACCATGAGCCAGATTGGCTACATGTTCCTGGCGCTCGGCGTACAGGCGTGGGATGCGGCGATTTTCCATCTGATGACCCATGCGTTCTTTAAAGCGCTGCTCTTCCTCTCATCCGGTTCGGTGATCCTTGCCTGCCACCATGAGCAGAACATCTTCAAAATGGGCGGCCTGCGTAAGTCTATCCCGCTGGTGTATGTCTGCTTCCTGGTGGGTGGCGCGGCGCTTTCCGCACTGCCGCTGATCACCGCAGGCTTCTTCAGTAAGGATGAAATCCTCGCGGGTGCCATGGCGAACGGACACATGAATCTGATGGTGGCAGGCCTGGCGGGCGCATTTATGACCTCGCTGTATACCTTCCGCATGATTTTCATCGTCTTCCACGGTAAAGAACAAATTCACGCACACGCAGGGAAGGGCATCACCCACCATCTGCCGCTGATTGTTCTGCTGGTGCTCTCCACCTTTGTGGGCGCGATGATCGTGCCGCCGTTGCAGGGTGTTCTGCCGGAAACCACCGAGCTTGAGCATGGCAGCGTGATGACGCTGGAAATCGCATCGGGCGTGATCGCCATTGCCGGGATACTGATTGCCGCCTGGCTGTGGCTTGGTAAGCGCACTCTGGTGACCTCAATCGCCAACAGCGCGCCGGGCCGCCTGCTGGGGACCTGGTGGTACAACGCCTGGGGCTTCGACTGGCTGTATGACAAAATTTTCGTAAAACCATTCCTGGGTATCGCCTGGCTTATCAAGCGTGACCCGCTGAATGCGTTGATGAACATCCCGGCAATCCTCTCCCGCCTGGCGGGTAAAGGTCTGCTGTTTAGCGAGAACGGCTATCTGCGCTGGTATGTGGCATCCATGAGCATCGGTGCGGTGGTCGTCCTCGCGCTGTTGATGGTATTGCGTTGATTTTTTGTGAAGTGTTTAGAATATAAGGGACATACGCAGCTATGTTATTACCCTGGTTAATACTTATCCCGTTTATTGGCGGCTTCCTGTGCTGGCAGACCGAACGCTTCGGCGTGAAGATGCCGCGCTGGATCGCGCTGGTCACAATGGGACTGACGCTGGCGCTTTCCCTGCAACTGTGGTTGCAGGGCGGCTACTCTCTGACCCAATCGGCTGGTTTACCGCAGTGGCAGTCTGAATTCCTGCTGCCGTGGATCCCACGCTTTGGCATCAGCATTCACCTGGCGCTGGATGGCCTGTCACTGCTGATGGTGGTGCTGACCGGATTCCTCGGCGTGCTGGCGGTACTCTGCTCCTGGCGCGAAATCGAGAAATATCAGGGCTTCTTCCATCTGAACCTGATGTGGATCCTGGGCGGCGTTATCGGCGTGTTCCTTGCCATCGACATGTTCCTGTTCTTCTTTTTCTGGGAAATGATGCTGGTGCCGATGTACTTCCTGATCGCACTGTGGGGCCATAAAGCCTCCGACGGGAAGACGCGTATCACTGCCGCGACCAAGTTCTTCATCTATACCCAGGCGAGCGGTCTGGTGATGTTGATCGCCATCCTGGCGCTGGTGTTCGTGCACTACAATGCGACCGGCGTCTGGACCTTCAGCTACGAGCAGCTGCTTAAGACGCCGATGTCCCATGGCGTTGAATATCTGCTGATGCTGGGCTTCTTCATTGCCTTCGCGGTGAAAATGCCGGTAGTACCGCTGCACGGCTGGTTGCCGGACGCGCACTCCCAGGCGCCAACCGCAGGTTCTGTTGACCTGGCGGGGATCCTGCTGAAAACCGCGGCCTACGGTCTGCTGCGCTTCTCGCTGCCGCTGTTCCCGAACGCCTCCGCTGAGTTCGCCCCCATTGCCATGTGGCTGGGTGTGATTGGCATCTTCTACGGCGCATGGATGGCATTCGCACAGACCGACATCAAACGTCTGATTGCTTACACCTCCGTTTCGCACATGGGCTTCGTGCTGATCGCGATCTATACCGGTAGCCAGCTGGCGTTCCAGGGCGCGGTGATCCAGATGATTGCGCACGGTCTGTCTGCCGCCGGTATGTTTATTATCTGCGGTCAGATGTACGAACGTCTGCATACCCGTGATATGCGCATGATGGGCGGCCTGTGGAGCAAAATTAAATGGCTGCCAGCGCTGTCGATGTTCTTTGCCGTGGCGACTCTCGGGATGCCGGGCACCGGTAACTTCGTCGGTGAATTCATGATCCTGTTCGGCAGCTATCAGGTTGTGCCGGTGATCACTGTGATTTCGACCTTCGGTCTGGTCTTCGCGTCAGTTTACTCGCTGGCGATGCTGCACCGCGCCTTCTTCGGTCAGGCGAAGAGCGAGATCGCAAGTAAAGAACTGCCGGGAATGTCACTGCGCGAGCTGTTTATCATTCTGTTGCTGGTCGTGCTTCTGGTACTGCTTGGCTTCTATCCGCAGCCGATTCTGGATACCTCGCATTCTGCGATGAGCAATATCCAGCAGTGGTTTGTTAATTCCGTTTCTACTACAAGGCCGTAAATCGCCATGACAATAACTCCACAACACCTGATTGCGCTGCTACCGCTGCTGATCGTCGGATTGACGGTGGTGGTTGTGATGCTCTCCATTGCGTGGCGACGCAACCACTTTACCAATGCCACGCTGTCGGTCATTGGGCTTAACGCCGCGTTAGTGTCGCTCTGGTTTGTTGGCCAGGCGGGCGCCATGGATGTCACGCCGCTGATGCGCGTAGACGGTTATGCAATGTTCTACACCGGCCTTGTGCTGCTGGCGAGCCTCGCAACCTGTACCTTCGCGTATCCGTGGCTTGAGGGCTACTACGACAACAAAGAAGAGTTTTACCTGCTGGTGCTGATTGCCGCCCTGGGTGGCATTCTGCTGGCGAACGCTAACCATATGGCTTCGCTGTTCCTCGGTATCGAGCTTATCTCGCTGCCGCTGTTCGGCCTGGTAGGTTATGCCTTCCGTCAGAAACGCTCGCTGGAAGCCAGTATCAAATACACCATTCTGTCTGCCGCCGCCTCGTCGTTCCTGCTGTTCGGCATCGCACTGGTATATGCGCAGACGGGCAACCTGTCGTTCCCTGGCCTCGGTAAGAGCCTGGGTGACGGCATGCTGCACCAGCCGCTGCTGCTGGCGGGTCTGGGTATGATGATCGTCGGTCTGGGCTTCAAGCTGTCGCTGGTGCCGTTCCATCTGTGGACGCCAGACGTTTACCAGGGTGCGCCTGCTCCGGTTTCCACCTTCCTGGCAACCGCCAGCAAAATTGCCATCTTTGGCGTGGTGATGCGTCTGTTCCTGTATGCGCCGGTGGGCGACAGCGAAGCGGTTCGCATGGTGCTGGGTATTATCGCCGCGGCTTCCATCATCTTCGGCAACCTGATGGCGCTGAGCCAGAGCAATATCAAGCGTCTGCTGGGTTACTCCTCTATCTCACACCTCGGCTACCTGCTGGTGGCGCTGATTGCGCTGCAAAGCGGTCAGATGTCGATGGAAACGGTGGGCGTGTATCTGGCCGGTTACCTGTTCAGCAGCCTCGGCGCGTTCGGCGTGGTGAGCCTGATGTCCAGCCCGTACCGTGGCCCGGACGCGGATTCCCTGTACTCCTATCGTGGTCTGTTCTGGCACCGTCCGGTTCTGTCTGCGGTGATGACGGTGATGATGCTGTCGCTGGCGGGTATCCCGATGACCCTCGGCTTTATCGGTAAGTTCTACGTGCTGGCCGTCGGTGTGCAGGCGAACCTGTGGTGGCTGACCGCTGCCGTTGTGCTCGGCTCTGCGATTGGTCTTTACTACTACCTGCGCGTGGCCGTGAGCCTGTATCTGAACGCCCCGCAGCAGCTGAACCGCGATGCGCCGTCTAACTGGCAGTACAGCGCAGGCGGTATCGTGGTGCTGATCTCCGCGTTGCTGGTGCTGCTGTTAGGCGTCTACCCGCAGCCGCTGATCGACATCGTGCAGCTCGCGAAGCCGCTGATGTAAGCGCGTTAGCCCATAAAAAAACCGCCGATGATTCGGCGGTTTTTTTTTGTATTTTGTAAATTGCGTAGTGCTACGCATAGTTGAGCCGCTAATGACAGCTTTCGGCGCATGGGGTGTAATATGCTGAAAATCGTTAAATCATTTCAGGGATCAACCATGCGTCAGCCTTACAGGATAGAGAGCATCACGCTGCGAGATATTGGCGTATTTGAACATACGCATTTTGATTTTCCACGCATAGCCAGTGAGTATGAGGATGCAAAAAAAGCGGAAATTCATATTTTCACCGGGCCGAACGGTTGCGGTAAAAGTACCGTGTTGTATGCGTTGGCGGGTATTTTGAACCCTGACCAACACAGTGGCGATGCGTTGGTCAGAAAGCGTTATCACGGTATTAGCAGTAAAGTTGATTTTCGTTTCTATGGAGTTGCTGGAGGATATGGTGTTAATCCAGACGAAAAATCATCAAATTTGTTAATTAATAGTGATACTTACTATTTTAGCATACAAGACATGAGCGAAAGTATGATTTGGAAAAACAAACCCTATTTGACTCCAAATCAGAGCGTAACCACTAAAACATTCGATTATGTTGCTCTGGCTTATTCAGGTAGTCGCGCATCTCAGGCTGGCTATGTTTTTTCTGCCATCCAAAACATCACACAATCCCCATTTGAAAATGCGCTTTCTTTCGATAAAACTGTTCGGCCTCAGTTGCTGGCGCAGTGGATTGCTAATAACCGCACTCAGGCAGCGTTGGCGAAAGCTGATTACGCAAAGGAAGAGGCGGAGCAATTTGATGCCGCGATAAAGCGTATCACTGATTTTGTGAATGATATTTGTCAGCTTGGCCTCACGTTTCATCTGCAACGTAATCCGCTGGAAGTAAAAGTGGGGCTTAATGGCGAACGGGTCAGCCTTGATACGCTTCCGGAAGGACTTAAATCGATTATTAGCTGGATTGCGGATATGGCATTACGCCTCGAAGCGATCCCCTGGAAAGAACCGCGCGATATTTTCTCTCAACCAATCATTCTTTTCCTGGATGAAGTTGATATCCATCTGCATCCAAAATGGCAGCGGCGAATTCTTCCTGCGATCCAAAAACTTCTGCCTAACGCACAGGTTTTTGTTTCAACGCATTCACCCTTCGTCGTTGGGTCGGTAGAGGATGCTTTTGTCTATCGTCTGCCTGAGCCACAGCGAAATATCTGTCGTGATGCGAGTGTTCCAGAGAATGTGCAGGCGGTGAAATCGGGCGCAGGGAAAAGTTATCAACTGATCCTGGCTGAAATATTCGATGTGGAAGAGGAATTTGACGTCGAAACGGAGCAGCAACTTAGCAGGTTTAAAGAGGCCATCAGGCTGCATCTGCTTAATCCTCGGGATGACACGTGCGTGATGGCGCTGGCGCAAACGCTAAGTGTTAAAAGCGAGGAGCTGACAACGCTGGTAAGTATGGAATTGCGGCAGATGGCGCGGTTGCTGGCTAAAAAATAAGGGCTTCATTATGTATCCTTTTTTACGGCCGGAATGCCCTGATTATTTAAAAAATTGTTGGGAAATATTAGGGCTGCGCTACGAGCAGTCAAAACAGCAAAATCCCAAATACAATTTCACCTGGTATGCTGATTTTCGCTATGACGAAACGCGCAAGAAGCTGACCGCCATGACTAAAGGGCACTGTGCGTTTTGCGATGGAGGACATTTAGGCGTAATGAGTCGCGAAACCGTAGAGCATTTTCGTCCGAAAAGTAGAACGGAATTTCACCGCGTGGCTTACCAGTGGGAGAACTTATATCCTTGCTGCGATCGCTGCCAGAGCGAAAAAGGTGAGCAGTATGAAGATGCCTTACTGATTGCTGATGAAGAAGGGTACGTTTTCAATGATTATTTTATGGTCGATTATGTAACTGGTGAATTATTACCCAACCCTCTGGCTTCCGCAGCGAATCAATATCGGGCAGAACGAACTATTAAGCTCTATGGCCTCAATGTTGATCAGCGACCCGCCGTTCGCAAGCAAGAGCTAAAACGTTATTTGCAGCGTGATAAAGATAAGGATGTCCTTGATGACTTCAGCTATCGCTATTTTTTAATGGATAGCTGAAAAAACTATTATCAGACCTGGACATTGCCCGGCGGCGCAAGCTTGCCGGGCCTGGTCGCATTGTAGGCCGGGTAAGCATCGCGCCACCCGGCAACCATTCATCTTACACAAACTGCTTATGGCTAATCAGCGGCCCGCTGACGTGTTGCGTGGCGCGGTCCAGCACTTCCTGGATCACCGAGGAAAGCTCGTTGATTTCAAACTTCGCGACGTAGCCATCGGCCTGCACTTTACGCACATGATCTTCGTTCGCGCTGCCGGACAGAGACGAGTGGATCACCACCGGAATATGCTTCAGACGCTCATCGGTTTTGATTTTGCGCGTCAGGGTGAAGCCGTCCATTTCCGGCATTTCCAGGTCGGTCAGCACCATCGAAATCTTATCGCTAATCGGCACGCCTTCCGCTTCCGCCTGCTGCGCCAGCACCTGAATGCGCTCCCACGCATCTTTACCGGTGATGTGCATGGTGTTCGGAATGTTCATGGATTCCAGGCCTTTTTCCAGCATGGCGCGCGCCACTTTGGAATCTTCGGCGACAATGGCCACCGCGCCCGGCTTCATATTGAACTTTTTAGTGTTCTCCAGATTTTTGGCATGCAGATCGTGGTCCGGCGGCGTAATGTCATAAAGGATCTGCTCAACGTCCAGCACCAGCGCCAGATTATTGGAATCCTGCTCATCGTCGAGACAGGCGATACTGGTGATGTAGCGACCATTAACGGCCTTCTCAGCCGTGTGCACCTGTTTCCAGTCCAGACGAATAATGTTCTCCACTGACTCGACGGCAAACGCCTGTACGCTACGGGCGTACTCGGTGATGAGCAGAATATTCAGTCCGGTAGTGGGTTTGCAGCCCGCCACCGCCGTCAAATCAATCACCGGAATGATTTGATCGCGGATATTCACCATTCCCATCATCGGCGGCTTCATCCCGGCAGGGCGGGTGAAGGTGGGCATGGGCACAATTTCACGCAGTTTGAAAACGTTTATGCCAAAGAGCTCTGACTTCGCGTCATGCACCGACGCGCCAAGACGGAACAGCAAAAGCTCAAAGCGGTTGGACAGGGTAAGATTAGCCCTGTCATCAATATCTTTCTGGAAACTATCCATCGTGCCCTCGGAGTGGAATGCGTGCGTTAACACTGTTATCGGCACGCCGGGGGAAAAATGGAGGAACGTTTTACATCAAACTGTGATGACAACGAAATCTTCAGCCAGAATACTCTCGGGGAAGATGGCCCGGCATTCCTCCACCAGCTTCTGGCTGCTGACGGCGTCGTAGCGTGAACTGATATGCGTCATCACCAGCCGTCCGGCATTGGCGTCACGGGCCAGCTGCGCCGCCTGACGCGTGGAGCTGTGACCACGGCTGTTGGCTTTTGCCTCCATTGCCGCCTCCAGCGTGGTTTCATGCACCATCAGATCCACATCCTGCGCCAGGTCGCGCGCGGCGGGGCAGGGGGCGGTATCGCCAAAAATCGCCAGCTTTTTACCCGGCGTGGCGGGGGAGAGATAGTCCTGGCCGTCGATCACACGCCCGTCATCCAGCGTTACCCTTTCTCCGGCTTTCAGACGCTGAAACAGCGGGCCGGGCGCGACGCCTGCATCCCGAAGCGCACGGGCATCCAGCGCGCCGGGCTTATTATGCTCTTCGATACGGTAGCCGTAACATTCCAGCGGATGATCCAGCGGATAAGCGGTCACGCGGCGTAACCCGTCATCAATGACTTCGCCTGCGCTTATCTCAACAACGCTCAGCGGGTAATCCGTCCAGGTGCCGCTCAGACGCAGCGTGGTTTCAATAAACTCGCGGATCCCTTTCGGGCCGTATACCGTCAGCGGTTGAGTAATGCCTGCCATCGAACGGCTGCAAATCAGCCCCGGCAGGCCAAACAGGTGATCGCCATGCAGATGAGTAAGAAAAATTTTCTCAATCTTGCCGGGATGATACGGGGTTTTCATCAGTTGATGCTGTGTACCTTCGCCGCAGTCAAACAGCCACAGCGCGGGCTGCGTTGGGTGTTGCAGGTTCAACAACAGCGCGCTAACGTTTCGTGAGCGCGACGGCACCCCCGCCGAGGTGCCAAGAAAGAGAAGTTCCATATGTGCGTTACGCCCTTTCCGGAAGATGAAAAGCCATTAGTATAGCGAGAGGCGAATCAATTAAGGAGAGCACCATGATCCACTGGCAAGATCTGCACCACAGCGAACTGAGCGTCAGCGCGCTTTACGAATTACTCAAATTACGCTGCGAAGTCTTTGTGGTGGAGCAAAACTGCGTCTATCAGGATGTAGACGGTGAAGATCTGATCGGTGAGAACCGCCATCTGCTTGGCTGGCGTGATAACCAGCTGGTGGCGTATGCGAGGATTCTGAAAAATGAGGATGATTTCGCCCCGGTAGTGATTGGCCGGGTCATCGTCAGCCCACAGGTCAGGGGGGAGAAACTGGGTTATCAGCTGATGGATCGGGCGGTTGCCAGTTGTCAGCAAAACTGGCCGCAGCGCGCGATATATCTGGGTGCGCAGGCACATTTGCAATCTTTCTATGCCCATTTTGGCTTCCGGCCGGTGACCGATATTTATGACGAAGACGGTATCCCGCACATCGGTATGGCGCGGGAAGTTCGCCAGGCGTAACCGCAGGTCATTGACTATAGTTAGCAAACCAGTGCAAAACATGGAGAAAACAAATGACTAACCAATTCACAGAAACACGCGTTGACGACGACCTGACCCTGCTGAGCGAAACGCTGGAAGAGGTGTTACGTTCCTCCGGCGATCCTGCTGACCAGAAATATATCGAACTGAAAGCACGCGCCGAACAAGCGCTGCACGACGTGAAGTCCCGCGTGAGCCAGGCTTCCGACAACTACTACATGCGCGCCAAGCAGGTTGCCTACCGTGCAGATGATTACGTGCATGAAAAACCGTGGCAGGGCGTAGGTATTGGTGCTGCTGCAGGCCTGGTGCTGGGTCTGCTACTGCGCCGCTAATTAATTTTTCACATTAGTTCGCTAATGTTAGCAGCCTCCTGTTCAGGAGGCTGTTTTGTTTTACCTGTCTTATAAGTTTAATCTTATTTATTAATGGATATATTAATAAAAGACATCTCCGCATAAAAATAAATATTCTCATGGCTTAATTTATTATCTTGGTGAATGGTTTTTGCTTTTTTATATTTTTTGAGTGAATGTGTTTCACAAAATGAATAAAATTGCCTAAGATTTTCCTCCAAATTCAATTCTAACTAATTCAATCGGTTATCCTTAATTAATATTCTTTTAATTAAATTGTCCTTGAATAAAAATCAACTTTACCCTATAAAACCGGCGAAAATTGTATTTAATGTTCTCTCCTGACGACGCTATCGTGTCCGTCTGACATTGTTGATATTGACTCTTGTTGAATAAGGAATATTCATCATGCAAAAAAAATCCGTATTATCCCTCTGTATAGCGATGGCGCTGAGCGGCAATAGTTATGCCGGAACAGATCTGAGCGAAAAAGAACGCAAGTCGCAGGCGTGTCCGGCAAATATCAGCGCGCTGAGCGAAGCCCAAAAAGCAAAACTGCCTCCTGAATGCCTTAAAGAGCCCTCTTTTCTGGAAGAACAGTGGGAATGGGTTGCCGGAGGCGTGGCCGCTGTCGCGGCGGCAGTCGGCCTGGCTGCGGGCGGTGGCGGCGGTGGTGATGGTGGTGATAGCGGGGATGACGGCTCTTCCACGCCGACTGGCGATATTATTAAAACCTACAACAACGGCGTAACCTGGAACGAAACCAAAAAAACGGTGGCCTTTGCGGGCATTACCTGGAATTACACCGCCAATCAGAACGGTACTTACACCCTGACCGATCCGGCGACCGGCAAAACCATTGTGCTGGATAAATGGGCTCTGGATGAGGCCAGCAATGCCGTCACTATGAAAGGCACCTCTGCGGATGGCAGCAAAGTCTGGTATCTGGATATCACCGGTGAGATCAATTTCACTGACGCCGTGAACTGGCATGAAGGCAACAATAACAAGATCGATACAAACGGCGGCACGGCCTCAGGCGAGGGTAATAACGGCTCTATTACCATCGGTGACGATAACACCATCAATAATAACGGCGACACCAACGGTAACGATGGCGGCACCGGCACAAAAGTCGATGGCGACGGCAACACCATCGATAATAACGGCAACAATAGCGGCACCAATGGCGGCACCGGCACCGAAGTGGATGGTGACGGCAACGCTATTGATAACCACGGCACCAATACCGGCGACGGCGAAGGTTCCACCGGTACTGATGTTGATGGCAACGGCAATACCGTTGATAACGGCGGCGATAACAGCGGCACCAATGGCGGCACCGGGACTGACGTTAACGGCGACACCAACGACATCAATAACGATGGCAACAACAGCGGCACCAATGGCGGCACCGGCACCGATGTAGACGGCAATGGCAACACCATTGACAACAACGGTGACAACACCGGCGATGGCACAGGTTCCACCGGTACTGACGTTGACGGTAACGACAACACCATCAATAACAACGGCAACAACAGCGGGATTAATGATGGTACCGGTACTGATGCCACA